>JALORN010000040.1 GCA_025458905.1 Steroidobacteraceae bacterium | reverse complement strand
ACGATGTCGAGGCTGCCCTGGGCGACGATCGGCAGCTCGTACTGGCTGATCTGGTAGCCCTTCGGCAGGTCGGGGTAGAAGTAGTTCTTGCGCGCGAACACCGAGCGGCGCTCGATCCGCGCGCCGATCGCGAGGCCGAACTTGAGCGCCATGCGCACCGCCTCGGCATTCAGCACCGGCAGCACGCCCGGGTAGCCGAGGTCGACGAGGTTCGCCTGGGTGTTGGGCGCGGCACCGTAGGCGGTGGCCGCGCTCGAGAAGATCTTCGACCGGGTCGCGAGCTGGGCGTGGATCTCGAGCCCGATCACGGTTTCCCACGGGGTGTCGGTGACCATGTGCATCAACCTCAGGCGTAGGCCGCCGGCACCTGCAGGTGCCAGTCGGTCTCGGTCTGGTAGCGGTGCGCGACGTTCAGCATCCGCGCCTCCGAGAAATGCGGCCCGACGAGCTGCAGGCCCACCGGCAATCCGTCGACGAAGCCGCAGGGGATCGACATGCCCGGCAGCCCGGCGAGGTTCGCGCCGATCGTGTAGATGTCGTTCAGGTACATCGTGATCGGGTCCGAGGTCTTCGCCCCGAGCGGGAACGCGGGCGTCGGCGAGGTGGGGCCGACGAGCACGTCGCATTCGCCGAAGGCACGGGCGAAGTCGGCGCTGATCAGCTGGCGCACCCGCTGCGCCTTCAGGTAGTAGGCGTCGTAATAGCCCGCCGAGAGCACGTAGGTGCCCGTCATGATGCGGCGCTTGACCTCGGCGCCGAAGCCCTCGCCGCGCGAGCGGCGGTACAGGTCTGCGAGGTTGCGCGGCTGCTCGCAGCGGTGGCCGAAGCGCACGCCGTCGAAGCGCGCGAGGTTCGACGAGCACTCGGCCGGCGCGACCACGTAGTAGGTGGGCACCGAGAGCGGCAGGTTCGGGCAGCTCACCTCGACGAGCTTCGCGCCGAGCTTCTCGTAGACGGCCAGCGCCTCGCGGATCCGCGCCTCGCAGCGCGCATCGAGGCCCTTGTCGAAGAACTCCCGGACCAGGCCGATGCGCAGCCCGGCGAGCGGCTCGCCGAGCGTCGCGGCATAGTCGGGCACCGGGGTGTCGACGCTGGTGGAATCGCGCGGGTCGAAGCCGGCGATCGCGCCGAGCAGCAGCGCCGCGTCCTCGGCGCTGATGGTGATGAGGCCGCCCTGGTCGAGGCTCGAGGCGAAGGCGATCATCCCGTAGCGGGACACGCGTCCGTAGGTCGGCTTGATGCCGGTCACGCCGCACAGCGCGGCGGGCTGGCGGATCGAGCCGCCGGTGTCGGTGGCGGTGGCTGCCGGCGCGACCCGGGCGGCCACGGCCGCCGCCGAGCCGCCCGACGACCCGCCGGGCACCCTCGCGACGTCCCACGGATTGCGGACCGGGCCGAAATGGCTGGTCTCGTTCGAGGAACCCATCGCGAACTCGTCCATGTTCGCCTTGCCGAGCATCACGGTGCCGGCTTCGCGCAGCCGCGCGACGACGGTGGCATCGTAGGGCGAGACGAAGTTCGCGAGCATCTTCGAACCGCAGCTGGTCAGGACGCCCTCGGTGCAGAAGATGTCCTTGTGGGCCAGTGGCAGGCCCGTCAGCGGGCCACCCTCCCCAGCCGCCAGTCGCCGGTCGGCGACAGCCGCGGACGCGAGAGCTGCGTCACGCGTCACGGTGACGAAGGCGTTCAGGTCCGGCTGGCTCGACTCGAGCCTGTCGAGGAATGCGCGCGCGACCTCGACACTGGAAAACTCCCGCTGCTTCAAGCCCTTGGCCAGACCGGCGAGCGTCCGCCGGTGGATCGGCGAGGCGCTCATTCGATCACCTTCGGCACGAGGTAGAGGCCCGCTTCCACCTGCGGCGCGTTGCGCTGGAAGAGTTCGTGGCGGTCGGTCTCGAGCACCTCGTCGGCGCGCAGGCGCTGGGCGAGGCCGGGCAACGGGTGCGCCATTGGCTCGATGCCGGCGGTCTGGGCGCGATCGAGCTCGCCGACGAAGTCGATGATTCGCGAGAGCGAGTCGACGTATACGGGCAGCTCGTTTTCGGTGAGTTCGAGACGCGCGAGGTGCGCGATCTTCTCGATGTCGGATCGGCTGAGGCTCATGGATTCCCCTTGGGGAAAGCGCGGAAAAACAAGCCCGAAATGATACACAATCGTCTTGTGGAAGGTTTCGTAGGTTGCTAGATTGCCGCAACTTTTTTCCTGAGCCCCGGTCGCTTCCCGATGTTCAAACGCTTGCGCGGCTACTTCTCCAGCGATCTCTCGATCGACCTGGGCACGGCAAACACGCTGATCTACGTCCGCGACAAGGGCATCGTCCTCAACGAGCCCTCGGTCGTGGCGGTGCAGGACGAGTTCAACCGCGGCGGCAAGGTCATCGTCGCCGTCGGCGCGCACGCCCGGGCACATCACCGCGGTGCGCCCGATGAAGGACGGCGTGATCGCCGACTTCACCTACACCGAGAAGATGCTGCAGTACTTCATCAACAAGGTTCACGGCAACCGGTTGCTGAAGCCCTCACCGCGCGTGCTGGTGTGCGTGCCGGTCGGCTCGACGCAGGTCGAGCGGCGCGCGATCCGCGAGTCCGCCGAGGGCGCGGGTGCGCGCACCGTCGCGATCGTCAGCGAGCCGATGGCCGCCGCGGTCGGCGCGGGCCTGCCGGTGCAGGAGGCACGCGGCTCGATGGTGCTCGACATCGGCGGCGGCACCAGCGAGGTCGCGGTGATCTCGCTGAACGGCATCGTCTACGCGAACTCAGCGCGCATCGGCGGCGACCGCTTCGACGACGCCATCATGAACTACGTGCGTCGCAACTACGGCATCCTGATCGGCGAGACCACCGCCGAGCGCATCAAGATCGAGATCGGCTCGGCGTATCCCGGCCAGACGGTGCGCGAGATCTCGGTCAAGGGCCGCAACCTCTCCGAGGGCGTGCCGCGCAGCTTCACGCTCAACTCCAACGAGATCCTCGAGGCGCTGCAGGAGCCGCTGCAGGGCATCGTCAGCGCGGTCAAGCAGGCGCTCGAGCAGACCCCGCCCGAACTCGGCGCCGACGTCGCCGACCGCGGCATCGTGCTCACGGGCGGCGGTGCGCTGCTGCGCGACATCGACAAGCTGCTGACCGAGGAGACCGGCCTGCCGGTGGTGATCGCCGAGGACCCGCTCACCTGCGTGGCTCGCGGCGGCGGTCGCATCCTCGAGCTGATGGACGAGCTCGGCCCAGGCAACTTTGGCCTCGAGTAATCGGGGCCTCGGATAGCCGGCCAGGACGGCCGGCGCAATCTCCCCGCCCGGAGGAACGCGAGCTCAAGTGGCCGCTTTCGCGACAGGCGCGACACGCTCGCTGCCGCAGCGCGGCCCCGCGGCCGGGCTGCGCTTCTTCATCTATGCGCTGCTGGCGCTGACGCTGATGGTCCTCGACCAGCGCGGCGGCTGGCTCGAGCGCGTGCGCTACGGCCTGCAGGCCGCGGCCTATCCGCTGCAGCTCGCGATGAACTCGCCGTCGGCGGCGTGGAACTGGACGCGCCGCACCTTCGAGGCGCGCGCCGACCTGCAGGAGGAGAACGCGCGCCTGCGCGAGTCGAACCGCCTGCTGCGCCTCGCCAACATGCGCCAGGCCGCACTCGAGCAGGAGAACGCGCAGCTGCGCGGGCTGCGCGAGCGGCTGCCCGCGGTCGCGCAGCGCTGGCTGCCGGGCGAGGTGATCGGCACCGAGTCCACGACGCTGCGCCAGCGCATCACCGTGGATCGCGGCGCGGCCAACGGGGTGTTCAAGGGCCAGGCGGTGATCGCCAACGGCGGGCTGCTGGGCCAGACCCTGCGCGTCGGGCCGTGGAGCACCGAGGTCATCCTCGTGACCGACCCGGAGCACGCCGTGCCCGTCCAGGTGACGCGCAACGGGCTGCGCACGCTGGCGGTCGGCTCGGGCGACCCCGACACGCTGACCCTGCCCTACCTGCCGATCCAGTCGGACATCAAGGACGGCGACCTGCTGGTGACCTCGGGCCTCGGTGGAGTGTTCCCGCAGGGCTACCCGGTCGCGCGCGTCGTGCAGGTGCGCCGCGACGGCAATTCGCCGCTCGCGCAGGTGCGCGCGACACCGCTGGCCGCGATCGAGCGTGACCGCATCGTCTCCTTCCTCTGGTTCGATGCGGCGCACCCGGCGGCACCCGCGCCGCCCGCGAGCGCCGCGAGCGGCGGCGATCCGTCGGTCCAGCCGATGCGCGTCGCCGCGCCGCCGCCGCCGGTCCCGTTGCCCGCGATCGCGGCGCCGCCCGTGCCGGCGGGCACGGCATCGCCTCCGGCGGCGACCGCCGCGGCGGGCGGCGCCACCGCCAGCGCCGATCCCTCGACACCTGCAGCCCCGGCTGCGGCGGCTCCGGTACCTGCGGCCGCGGCACCTGCGGCCGCGGCGCCTGCGGCCACCGTGCCTGCACCCACGCCCGCGCCTGCGTCCACGCCCGCCGGTGCGACGCCCAGGCCGTCCGCGACGTCGCGGGAGGAAGCACGATGAGTCGTGACGACGAACCGCGCGGCGCGATGCTGCTCACCGCGCTCGCCGCCCTCGGCTTGCACCTGCTGCCCCTGCCCGACGTGGTCAACATGTTCCGGCCGGCGTTCGCGGCACTGTGCGTGATCTACTGGTCGCTGAACCGCCCGCGCGCCGGCGGCATCGCGCTCGGCTTCCTCTCGGGCCTCGCGCTCGACGTCTTCAAGGGTGCGGTGCTCGGCCAGTACGCGCTCGCCACCTCGTTCGTCGCCTACGTGACGATCCGCCAGCACCTGCTGCTGCGCAACAAGCCGCAGCTGCAGCAGATGATGTTCGTCGCGATCATGCTGTTCCTCTGGGAGCTGGTGATCTGGGCGATCGACGGCTGGACCGGCCAGGCTTCGGCGGGCCTCGGTCGCTGGCTGCACGTGCTCAGCGGCACCGCGAGCTGGCTGCTGATCGCGCCCGCCCTCGGCCGCACCCACTACGCGCGCTGACCGGCGGAGGTCGTCCAGTGGCGGGCAAGGGACGCATCAAGGACGTCTGGCGCGAGCAGCAGATCTTCGAGCAGCGCTCGCTGGTCGCTGGCGTCCTGATCGTGTTGATGACCGGCGCGCTGATCGCCCGCCTCGGCTGGCTGCAGATCTCGCGCAACGACTACTTCACCGAGCTCTCGCAGGGCAACCGCGTGCGCATCGAGCCGCTGCCGGCGGCCCGCGGCATCATCTACGACCGCAACGGCACGATCCTGGCCGAGAACCGCCCGGCCTACCAGCTCGAGCTGGTGCGCGAGGAGGTGCCGGACCTGGAGGACACGCTGCAGCGCCTGGCGGCGATCGGGCTGATCGCGCCCGACGAGATCGACTCGACGCGGCGCGCGATCAAGTCGCGCCGCGGCTTCGACAGCGTCCCGATCCGGCTGCGGCTCTCCGAGGAGGAGATCGCGCGCTTCGCGGTGCGGCGCTTCGAGTTCCCCGGGGTCGACATCCGTACCCGCCTGGCTCGCTACTACCCACAAGGCGAGGTCGCGGTGCACGCCCTCGGCCACGTCGGCGCGATCTCGGAGAAGGACCTGGAGAAGATCGACCGGGCCGAGTACTCGGGCACGGCGACCATCGGCAAGCTCGGCATCGAGCTCGCCTATGAGTCGCAGCTGCACGGCCGCAACGGGTCGCGCGAGATCCTGGTGAACGCGCGCGGGCGCTCGGTCGAGAAGCAGGGTGCGTTGACGCCACAGCTGAAGACGGTCCCGGCGCAGCCCGGCACCGACCTCGTGCTGAGCCTCGACTTCGAGGTGCAGAAGGTGGCCGAGGAGGCCGTCTGGGACCAGCGTGCCGCGATCGTCGCGATCGACCCGCAGAACGGCGACGTGATCGCGCTCGCGAGCCGGCCCGGCTTCGACCCGAACCTGTTCGCCCGCGGCCTGACGGGCCCGGAATTCCGCGCGCTGAACGAGAACATCGACCGGCCACTCTTCAATCGCGCGCTGCGCGGCGTCTACCCCCCCGGCTCGACCATCAAGCCGCTGGTCGCGCTCGCGGGCCTCACCTACCAGCTCGCGACGCCGCAGACCTCGCGCTACTGCCGCGGCTGGTTCTCGCTGCCGGGCAGCCGCCATCGCTTCCGCGACTGGAAGCCGCAGGGCCACGGCACGCTCGGCATGGTGCAGGCGATCGCCCAGTCCTGCGACGTCTACTTCTACTCGCTCGCGGACGAGATCGGCCCCACGCGGCTCGCCGAGTTCCTGTCGCACTTCGGCCTCGGCGCGCCCACCGGCATCGACGTCGGCGGCGAGAAGGCAGGGCTGCTGCCCTCGCCGGAGTGGAAGCGCAAGGCCTACCGCAAGCCGCAGGACCAGGTCTGGTTCCCCGGCGAGACGGTGATCTTCGGCATCGGCCAGGGCTACATGCTGACCACGCCGGTGCAGCTCGCGCACATGACGGCGATCATCGGTTCGCGCGGCAAGAACTTCCAGCCGCGGCTGGTGACCGCGCTGCGCGACCCGGTGACGGGCACGAAGACGCCGGTGCCGCCCAAGCTGGTCGAGCAGGTGCAGGTGGCGGACGCGGGCCACTGGCAGGTCGCGATCGACGGCATGTACGCGGTGACGCACGGTGGCACCGCGAGCCGCAGCGCCGCCGGCGCGGAGTACTCGATCGCCGGCAAGACCGGGACGGCGCAGGTCTTCACGGTCGCGCAGAACGCCAAGTACGACGAGAAGACCATCGGCGAGCGGCTGCGCGACCACGCCTGGTTCGTCGCGTTCGCGCCGGCCGAGGATCCCAGGATCGCCGTCGCCGTGCTGGTCGAGAACGGCCGCAGCGGCAGCGGCACGGCCGCACCGATCGCCCGCAAGGTCATGGATGCCTACCTGCTGCGCAAGTTCCCGCCGCCGCCGTCGGCGGAAGAGTCGGCGGCGGCGGCCGCCACCACCGGAGGCGAGTGATGATCTACGAGGAAGTCGACAGCTCGACGCGCCGCACCCTGTCGCAGACCACGCGCGTGCTCGGCACCCTGAGGCTCGATGGGCCGCTGGTGCTCGGCCTCGCGCTGCTCGCGCTCTACGGCCAGGTCGTGCTCTACAGCGCCTCGGGACAGGACTGGGAGTCGGTGCTGCGCGGCTCGATCCGCATCGGGCTCGGCGCGGTGGCGATGCTCGCTCTGGCGCAGGTCAAGCCCGCGTTCCTGCGCCGCCTCACGCCCTGGCTGTATGCGATCGGCGTGGTGCTGCTCGTGATCGTCGACGCGATCGGCTACATCGGCAAGGGCGCGCAGCGCTGGCTCGACCTCGGCTTCGTGCGCTTCCAGCCCTCCGAGATCATGAAGCTCGCCGTGCCGATGATGTGCGCGTGGTACCTGCGCGAGCGGCCACTGCCTCCCGACGGCACGACGCTCGCGGTGCTGGCGGTGATCATCGGCGTGCCGGCAGGGCTGACGATCGTGCAGCCCGACCTCGGCACGGGCCTGCTGATCACGATGGCCGGCGTGCTGGTGGTCCTGCTGGCGGGGTTGCAGTGGCAGATCATCGCCGGGCTCGCCGGGCTCGCCGGGCTCGGCGCCTGGGGCGGCTGGTACCTGCTGCACGACTACCAGCGCCAGCGCGTGCTCACCTTCCTGGACCCCCAGCAGGACCCCCTGGGCGCTGGCTACCACATCATCCAGTCGACGATCGCGATCGGCTCGGGCGGAGTGTTCGGCAAGGGCTACCTCAACGGCAGCCAGGGGCAGCTCGAGTTCCTGCCCGAGCGCTCGACCGACTTCGTGTTCGCAGTGATCGGCGAGGAGCTCGGCTTCGTCGGCTGCGTGATCCTGCTGCTGCTCTACCTGCTCGTGGTGTCGCGCGCGATCTACCTCGCCACGCAGACCCAGGACACCTTCGCGCGCCTGCTCTCGGGCAGCCTCGCTCTGATCTTCTTCGTCTACGTTTTCATCAACGCCGGGATGGTCAGCGGGATCCTGCCGGTCGTCGGCGTGCCGCTGCCGCTCGTCAGCTATGGCGGCACCTCCATGGTGACCCTGCTGGCCGGCTTCGGTATCCTGATGTCGCTGTACTCGCACAGGAAGTTCGCCGCTTCATGACGAAGCCCCCTGCCGCGGCCGCCCGCTTGCCGGCCGCGCTCGTCGTCGGCGTCGTGTGCGCGCTCGCCGCACCGGCGGCGCCGTGCACCAACGCCCCGTCCGCCCACGCCCCGGCCGCCGTGACCGCGACCGGCGCGGCACCGGCGGTGCCCGCGCCCGCGCCTGCGCCCGCCCCGGCTTCGCCGAGCACGGCGCCCGCGGCGCCGCCCCTGCCGCTGCCGCCGCAGGCACCCTTCGACCTCGAGCGCGCCGACATCAAGGCTTTCGTCGACGAGGTCGCGGCCCGCCACGGCATCCCGCGCGCCGACCTGCTCGCGCTGCTCGGCAAGGCCGTGGCGCAACCGAAGATCATCGAGGCCATGACGCGCCCGGCCGAGCGCGTCTCGCCGTGGTGGGAATACCGCGCGCGCTTCCTGACCGAGCAGCGCATCCGCGAGGGCGTGGACTTCTGGGCGCAGCACCGCGAGCGGCTGGAGCGCGTCGAGCAGGAGACCGGCGTCGCCGCGCCGTACGTGATCGCGATCCTCGGCGTCGAGACCTTCTACGGCCGGATCAAGGGCTCGTGGCGCGTGCTGGACGCACTGATGACCCTCGGTTTCGAGTATCCGCCGCGCGGCGCGTTCTTCCGCTCCGAGCTCGAGCAGTTCCTGCTGCTGGCGCGCGAGGAGAAGGTCGACCCGGGATCGGCGCTCGGGTCCTACGCGGGCGCGATGGGCGCGCCGCAGTTCATCCCGTCGAGCTACCGCCGCTACGCCATCGATGGCGGCGAGGACGGGCGCCGCAACCTGTTCGCCGACTGGGACGACGTGGTGGCGAGCGTCGCCAACTATTTCAAGGCGCACGGCTGGCAGGCCGGCGCGCCGGTGCTGGTCGAGGCCGAGGCGGACCCGTCGGTGATGGCGACGCTCGACCCGCGCAACCTGCAGCTCAACGAGACGGTCGCCGGCCTGCGCGGCCGCGGCATCGCGTTCGACGCGTCCGTCCCGCCTGAGACCGCGGCGATCCTCGTGCCCGCGGAACTTCAGGACCGTGCCAACGTGCGCGTCGGCTTCCAGAACTTCCAGGTCATCACGCGCTACAACCGCAGCATCCGCTACGCGATGGCCGTGCACGACCTCGCGCAGGCGATCGCCGCGCGCGCCGACGCGCCCGACGACGACGCCGGCTCGCCCGGCCGCTGATGCGTCGCACCGCCTGCTCGATCGTCGCGCTCGCCGCCGCGTCCCTCGCCGCCTGCTCCACCGCGCCCGCACCGCGCGGCGACGCCGGCAAGACGGGCGTTCCGGCGTCACCGCCCGCCGCGCCGGCGCCCGCGCCGCCCCGGGACCTCGCCGCGATCCCCGACGCCGTGCCGCGTGCCGAACCGCGCAGTCGCTACGGCAACCCGGCGTCCTACGTGGTCTTCGGCCGTCGCTACTCGGTGCTCGACACCGCCAAGGGGTACGTCGAGCGCGGCACGGCCTCGTGGTACGGGCCCGGCTTCCATGCGGCGCGCACCTCGAGCGGCGAACCCTACGACATGTACGCGATGACGGCGGCCCACAAGACTCTGCCGATCCCGGCCTACGTGCGCGTCACGAACCTGCGCAACGGGCGCTCGGTGGTGGTGCGCGTCAACGATCGCGGGCCGTTCGTCGGCGACCGCCTGATCGACCTGTCGTACACCGCGGCCTGGAAGCTCGACATGCTCAGGACCGGCACGGCGCCGGTCGAGGTCCGCGTGCTGTCGCCGGATGGCGACCTGCCGCCCGCACGGTCGGCCGCCGCCATGGTGCCGGCCCCGGCCAGGCCTGCCGGCGGGCCGGCTACGATGCTGCAGGCCGGTGCGTTCTTCAGCGAAGCGAACGCACGCCAGCTCGTCGCGCGGCTCGCCGCGGCCGGCATCGGCAACGCCGTCGTGCGCAGCAGTCGCGCCGGCGCGCGCACCGTGTGGCAGGTGCACGTCGGCCCGTTCGACACGGCCATCGAGGTCGACTACATGACCGAGCGCCTGCAACTGGCCGGCGTGGCGCAGGTGCGTCGCGTGCTGCGATGAGCGCGCCCGCTCGATTGCCCGACGAGGGCCGCGGGGCTGCCGCTACAATAGCCGCCCCGAGCCACCACCGATGCCGGAGTCCCGCCAGAATGCGTTCCTCGCGCTTCTCGTTCGCCCGTCTCGCCCGTCCCGCTTTCCCGCCGTTCGCGCTGCTCCTGGCCGGCGCGCTCGCGCCGCTCGTGCCCGCAGCTGCCGCGGTGCCGGTCCCGAAGCCGCCGACGGTCGACGTGCGCTCCTACATCGTCGTCGACTACGAGACCGGCCGCGTGCTCGCCGCGATGAATCCCGACGCGCGCATGGAGCCGGCGAGCATCACGAAGGTGATGACGGCGTACGGCGTGTTCAAGGCGATCGCCGAGAAGCGCCTCGCGCTGCAGGACCCGGTGATGATCAGCGAGCATGCCTGGCGCTCCGGCGGCGCCGGCTCGGGCGGCTCGAGCACCTTCGTGCAGGTGAATACCACGGTGCCGGTCGAGACCCTGCTCAAGGGCATGATCATCCAGTCGGGCAACGACGCCTCGATCGCGCTCGCCGAGAAGGTCGGCGGCACCGAGGATGCCTTCGCGCAGATGATGAACACCTATGCCAGGCAGCTCGGCATGAAGTCCTCCAACTTCACCAACAGCACCGGGCTGCCCGACCCGAACCTCTACACCACCGCACGCGACATCGTGACGCTCGCGCGCGCCGTGATCCGCGAGCATCCGCAGTACTACAAGTGGTACTCGGAGAAGGAGTTCGTCTGGAACGGCATCAAGCAGCAGAACCGCAACGGCCTGCTGGGCCGCGACCCCTCCGTGGACGGCATCAAGACCGGGCACACCGAGTCGGCGGGCTATTGCCTGCTGACCTCGGCGAAGCGCGGCGACATGCGCCTCGTCAGCGTGGTGTTCGGCGCCGACTCCTTCAAGGGGAGGGAGGATGCGAGTGCGGCACTGCTCAATTACGGCTTCACGTTCTTCGAGACCGCCAAGGTCAAGGGCCGGCGCGAGACCGTGGCGACGGCGCGGGTCTACAAGGGCGCCGAGGACGAGGTCGCGGTCGGGCCGGCACGCGACGTCGTGGTCACGACGAGCCGTGGCGCCGCGGGTTCCCTGAAGACCAGCTTCACGCTCCGCGAGCCGCTGGTCGCGCCGCTCGCGGCCAACCAGGTGGTCGGCGAGATGGTGGTCAGCGACGGCAACGAGGTCGTCGCCAAGGTGCCGTTGTATCCGGCCAAGGCGGTCGCGGAAGGCGGACTCTTCAGCCGCCTCTCCGACAGCGTCTCGCTCTGGATGCGCTGAGGCGGGCGCTGCGCGGATGGCCGAGCCGCTGCCGGTCTGCCACCTCGGCGGGGCCTTCCTGCCGCTGCGCGAGGCGCGGATCTCGCCGCTCGACCGTGGCTTCCTGTTCGCCGACGGCGTCTACGAGGTCATGCCCGTGTTCGCCGGCCGGCCGTTCCGCTTCCACCCGCACTTCGACCGGCTCGCGCGCAGCCTCGCGCAGGTCCGCCTGCGCGACCCGCACGACCGCGCGGGCTGGCGGGCGCTGGTCGCCGAACTGGTGGCGCGCAACGGCGGCGGCGACCAGTACCTCTACCTGCAGGTGACGCGCGGCGCCGAATACGGCCGCAACCACGCACCGCTGCCCGACCTGCCGCCGACCGTGTTCGCGTTCTGCGCGCCCCTGCCGCGGCCGCCCGCGGAGCACCTCGCGAACGGCATCGCCTGCATCACCGCCGAGGACACCCGCTGGTCGCGCTGCGACATCAAGTCGGTCGCGCTGCTCGCCAACGTCCTGCTGCGCCAGCTCGCCTGCGACGCGGGCGCGCAGGAGACGATCCTGCTGCGCGACGGCTGGCTCACCGACGCGAGTGCCTCGACGGTGCACGTGGTGCGCGACGGCGTGCTCCGCACCCCGCCCGACTCGCGCTGGATCCTTCCGGGCACCACGCGCAGCGTGGTCGAGGAACTCGCGACCCGGGTCGGGCTCGAGTGGCGCGCGACGCCCGTGGCGGAGGCGGAACTGCGCGGCGCCGACGAGGTGTGGCTCGCCGCCGCCACCCGCGAGGTGTCGGCGGTCACCCGGCTCGACGGCCAGCCGGTCGGAACGGGCGCGCCCGGCCCGGCGTTCCGCCGGATCCGCGCGGCCTTCGACGCGCTCAAGCTCGAGCTCGCCTCGCAGCCCTGGTGAGCCGAAGGATGTCCGACGCCAGCCCGCTCGTCTTCCCGACGGACTACCCCATCAAGGTGGTCGGCCGCCGCGATGCGGCGCTGCGCGCGCGGATCGATGCCGTCGTGTTGCGGCACGTGCCGGACCTCGAGGAAGCGCGCATCGGCGAGCGCGCGAGCGGCCAGGGCAACTTCGTCTCGATCACCTACACCATCGTCGCGCGCAGCCGCGAGCAGGTGGTCGCGCTGGTCACCGAGCTCGCGGCCACCGAGGGCGTGGTGATGGTGATCTGACGCCGGCTCAGCGGCCGATCAGCGACAGGAATTCGCGGCGCGTGTCCGGGTTGCTCTTGATCGAGCCGCGCAGCGCCGAGCTCACGGTCGCCGTGCCGGTGTGGCGCACGCCGCGCGATTCCATGCACATGTGCCGGCATTCGATCACCACCGCGACGCCGATCGGCTGCAGGTGGGTGTCGAGCGCGTCGGCGATCTGGTTGGTCAGCCGTTCCTGCACCTGCAGCCGCCGGGCGAACACCTCGACCACGCGCGAGATCTTCGACAGGCCGAGGATGCGCTTGTCCGGCACGTAGCCCACGTAGGCCTTGCCGAAGAAAGGCGCGAGGTGGTGCTCGCACAGCGAGTACACCGGGATGTCGCGAACGATCACCATCTCGTCGACCTTCTGCGCGCCGTCCTCGAACACCTTCAGGATGTCCTCGGGGCGCTGCTTGTAGCCGCGGGTGTATTCCTCCCAGGCCTTCAGGAATCGCTTGGGAGTCTCCTGCAGGCCCTCGCGGTCCGGATCCTCGCCGATGTAGGCGAGCAGGCGGCGCACGGCCTCGAGGTCCTCGGGACGATGGGTGCTCATGACTTCGACATCTCCTCGATCAGCAGCGGCGCGAGGCCCGCGGCAGCGGCCTCCACCGAATCGGGGCCACCGAGCGCCGCGAGCTGGGTCATCGCGAGGCCCGGGTAGCCGCAGGGGTTGATGCGCCCGAACGGGCCCAGGTCCATGTTCACGTTCAGCGCGAGCCCATGGTAGCTCGCGCCGCGACGCACGCGGATGCCGACGCTCGCGAGCTTTGCGTCGCGGACGTAGACGCCGGGCGCACCGGCGCGAACCGCGGCCTCGATGCCGAAGCGGGCCGCGAGGCGGATCACGGCACGCTCCAGCGCCGTCACCAGCTCGCGCACGCCGAGCCCGGCGCGCCGCAGGTCCACCAGCGGGTAGGCGACCAGCTGGCCGGGCCCGTGGTAGGTGACCTGCCCGCCGCGATCGATGCGCACCACTGGAATGGTGCCGGCGTCGAGCAGGTGCGCGGGATCGGCGTTCATCCCGAGGGTGTAGACCGGCGGGTGCTCGAGCAGCCAGAGCTCGTCGGGCGTCGCCGCGTCTCGCAGGTCGGTCAGGCGCTGCATCGCGCGCCACGTGGGCTCGTAGTCGACCTGGCCGAGCCAGCGGACCCGCGGTGGCCACGGCAGGCGGGCGGGCGCCGCGCCGGGGCCGTCGGGCGGCAGCGGCTGCGCGCCGCGCGCGAGGGCGGCGTGCTCCGGGATACTCCGTGGTGCGGGCGTGGCGCTCACGCGAGCGGCCGCGCGGCGGCCTCGAGCCGGGCGTTGTCGAGGCCGGCATTGTTGCCCTGCAGGGCGCGCTCGGCCCGATAGCTGGAACGCACCAGCGGGCCGGACACGCATTCGCGGAAGCCGCGCGCGAGCGCCGCGGCGCGGAAGCCGTCGAACTCCGCCGGCGTGACGAAGCGCGCCACGGGCAGGTGGTTCGCGGTCGGGCGCAGGTACTGGCCGAGTGTCAGCAGGTCGACGCCGGCGCCGCGCAGGTCGTCCATGGTCTCGAGCACCTCGGCATCGGTCTCGCCGAGGCCGAGCATCAGGCTCGTCTTGGTCAGGACCTCGGGCCGGTGGCGCTTGGCGTGCGCCAGCACCGAGAGCGTCTGCTCGTAGCCGGCGCGCGGGTCGCGGACCGGGTGGGTCAGGCGGCGCACGGTCTCGACGTTCTGCGCGAACACCTGCAGGCCGGAGTCGACCACGGTCTCGACGTCGCGCAGCACGCCGCGGAAGTCGGGTGTCAGCGCCTCGACCGCGGTCGCCGGGCGCAGCGCCTTGATCGCGCGCACCGTGGCGGCGAAGTGCGCGGCCCCGCCGTCGGGCAGGTCGTCGCGATCGACCGAGGTCAGCACGACGTAGCCGAGCTTCATCAGCTCGACGGTGCGCGCGGTGTTCCGCGGCTCCTCGGGATCGAGCCAGCCGCGCGGGTTGCCGGTGTCCACCGAGCAGAAGCGGCAGGCGCGCGTGCAGACCTCGCCCATCAGCATGATGGTGGCGGTGCCGGCGTTCCAGCACTCACCGATGTTGGGACACTTGGCCTCCTCGCAGACGGTCGCGAGCCGGTGCTCGCGCACCGTGCGGCGCACGGTCTCGTAGCCCGCGCCGGAGCCGAGCGGTGCCTTGAGCCAGCGCGGCTTGCCGGTGCGCGGGACGGCCGTGGCGTCGGCGGCGGCGGGCTTGATGCCGTCCTTGATGGCGGTGAAGCCCTGCGCGGTACGGTACTTCTCGCCGCTGCGCGGCTGGGCGCCGTCGGCAACGACGGGGATGTCCTTCAGTCCGGACACGGAGGCTCCTGAGGGGGCGAGCCCGCAGTGTACGCCCCGGACCGGCAGGGCGTTGTGGCGCCGAGGCAGGACCGTTGCGGTGCGCGCCGCCCACCGGTCGGCAGCGGCCCCTGGGCGGACCTGGAGCGACCGCGCGCCCGGCACCCTAGCCGGCGCGGCTCGCGCGCCGGGCCCGTCAGCCGATCGCGCCGCCGGCAAGCCGCTCGTCGAGCTCGCGCAGGCGCTGGGGCGTGCCGACGTCGTGCCATTGTCCGCGATATAGACGCCCCCGCAGGCGGCCCGCCGCGGCCGCGGCCCGGAACAGCGGCAGCATCGGGAACTTGCCCGGGACGCAGCCGGCGAAGAACTCGGGGCGGTACACGCCGATGCCGGAGAAGGTGTAGCGCGGCGTGGCGCCGGGCTCGGCGATCACGTCCTGCAGCCCATCGGCGCCGGTCGCGCCGGTGCGCGGCGCGAGCGCGAAGTCGCCGCCAGGATGCTGCGGCGGGTTCGGCACCAGCACCAGCGCCGCGAGCGCCGCGTCGTCGAGCGCCGGCAGGCGCCGGTGATCGAAGTCGGTCCAGACGTCGCCGTTGACGACGACGAAGGGGCCAGGCCCGAGCCAGGGCAGCGCCTTGAAGATACCGCCGCCGGTCTCGAGCGCCTGCTCGCCCTCGTCGCTGTAGCGGATGGCGAGGCCGAAGCGCGTCCCGTCGCCGAGCGCCGCGACGATCTGCGCGCCGAGCCAGGCGTGGTTGACCACGACCTCGCGCACGCCGGCGCGCGCCAGCGCCACCAGGTGCCACTCGATCAGCGGGCGGCCGCCGACGCGCAGCAGCGGCTTGGGCGTGGCGTCGGTCAGCGGTCGCATGCGCTCGCCGCGGCCGGCGGCGAGGATCATCGCCTTCAAGCACCAGCCCCTGGCGCGGCGCGCGCCGCGGCGATCACCTGTGGATTGACGCGCTCGAACACCGGCACGACGCGTCGCTCGAGCCAGCGGCCGAACGCGGCGAGCTGCGGGTGACGGCCACAGGTGTCGCGCACGTAGTGCAACGTCAGCGGCAGGTCGGCGAGGTAGCCGGGCTTGCCGTCGCGATACCAGAGGCGCGCGAAGATGCCGAGCACCTTGACGTGGCGCTGCACGCCGATCATGTCGAACCAGCGGAGGAACTCCGCCTCGCCCGACCCGGCTCCGGCCGCGAAGCCGGCGGCCCGCAGCCGGTTGCGATAGGCCCCGACCCAGCCCTCGACACGTTCGCGCGGCCAGCCGACGTAGCAGTCCTTCAGCAGCGAGACCAGGTCGTAGCCGACCGGCCCGGCGAGCGCGTCCTGGAAGTCGATGATCCCGGGATTGCCTTGCGGGATCACCATGAGGTTGCGCGAATGGAAGTCGCGGTGCACGAACACCACCGGCTGCGCGAGCGCCTCCCCGACCAGCGTGTCGAACGTGGCGCGCAGCACTTCGCGGTCGGAGTCGTCGAGCCCGAGCCGGAGGTGGCGCTCGCAGAACCACTCCGGCATCAGCGCCATCTCGCGCTCCAGCACCGCCGCGTCGTAGGGCGCGAGCTCGCGCGCGGCCTCGCGGCCGTCGGCCTGGATACGCGACAGCGCCGCGAGCGCGTCGCCGTACAGCGGTTCGACGCGCTCCGGATCGCCGAGCTGCGACAGATAGGGCGTGGAGCCGAGGTCCTCGAGCAGCACGAAGCCGCGTGCGAGGTCGGTCGCGTGCACGTGTGGCACGTGCACGCCGGTCGACTCGAGCAGCCCGGCGACCCGCAGGTAGGGACGCACGTCCTCCTTGTCGGGCGGCGCGTCCATCACCACCAGCGACCGTCCCGCGTCGTCGAACGCGCGGAAATAGCGACGGAAGCTCGCATCGGCGGAGGCCACCTCGATGCGCGCGATGCGCCGGCCGAGGTCGTTCTGCAGCCACTGCGCGAGCAGCGCGAGGCGCGGGTCTGGGGCAGTCATGAAATCCGGGGGCGGCGTCGGGGGCCGTCATTATAATGACCCGCTCAATGCCAGCCCCGCGCCGTCCCTCACAGTCTCCGTCCGGGCGTGCTCGCACCCCGACGACGACGGCGGCGGCGCTGGTGCTCGCAGGCTGCGCCGCGGCGCTCGCCGCCGCGCCAGCGCCCGCGCAGGTGGCGCCGCGCGCGGCGCCGGCGGTGCCCGTCACGCGTCCCGGGACCTCGGCGCCGGCGCAGCAGCCGGCGCCCGATGCGGCCGCGGCCGCGGAGGCGTCCGCCCCGGCGCCGCTCCCCCGGGCCATGCGCTGCCCGGCCCCCGCCGGCAGCCTGTCGTCTTCGATCCGCGCCGGCGCCCCGGCGGCACCGCCGCGGCTGCCGGCGGCGGATGCCCCGATCGACATCACCAGCGACGATGCGCGGCTCGGCGTCGATGGCAATGCCGTGCTGTCGGGCAACGTGCGGGTCCGGCAGGGCGACCGGCGCATCGAGGCCGACAACGTCGAGTACGACGCCGAGGACGTGTCCATCAAGGTCCGCGGCTCGGTGCGCTACGAGGATCCGCTGCTGCGCGCCACGGGCGGCAGCGGCGAATACTCGCAGGTCGGCGGCGCGACGCTGGAGGGCGCGGAGTTCGAGCTGCTCGAGCGCCCCGGCCGTGGCAGCGCCGCGCAGATGGCGCTCTCGCCCGAGGGCGTGGTCGAGCTCGACCGCGTGTCGTTCAGCACCTGCCCGGCCGAGGACCCGGCGTGGCAGATCCGCGCACGGCGCATCGCACTCGACACCCGCGAGCGCACCGGCACCGGGCGCGACGCCCAGATCCGCTTCAAGCGCGTGCCGCTGATCTACCTGCCCTACCTTTCCTTCCCGCTCGGCGACCAGCGCAAGAGCGGCTTCCTGTTCCCGAACTTCGGCCAGACGACCCGCAGCGGCGTGCAGCTCGCCGTACCCTACTATTTCAACCTCGCGCCGAACTACGACTTCACGTTCCAGCCGAGCTGGTTCAGCAAGCGCGGCCTCGACCTCGGCGGCGACTTCCGCTACCTGCTGCCGGCGCACCGCGGCAACGTGGCCTTCAACCTGCTGCCGGCCGACGACGTCGCCGGCCGCGACCGCCACCGTGTCCGCCTGCTGCATCGGACCGACCTGTGGACCGACTGGCGCTTCACGATAGATGCCGAGAACGTCAGCGACGCCTCGTACTTCGAGGACTTCGCGACCGGTCCACAGGGCACGAGCACCGCCTTCCTCGAACGGGTCGCACGCCTCGCCTATCGCGACGAGAACTGGCGGCTGCGCGGCGAGGTCCAGCAGTTCCAGACCATCGACCGCGCCCTCGGCGCCGACCTGCGGCCCTACGCCCGCGTGCCGCGGCTGCTCGCCGACGGCAGCTGGGGCGCAGGGCCCGGCGGCCGACTCACCTATGGCTTCGACTCCGAGCTCGTGAACTTCGACCGCGACGTCGGCGTCACCGGCTGGCGTCTCGACGCGACGCCGACCCTGGGCCTGGACCTATCCGGCGCCGGCTACTACCTCAAGCCGCAGGCCGGCTGGCGCTACACACGCTATGCACTCGAGGACACGGCACCGGGCCAGGACGACGCGCCGGACCGCTCGCTGCCGTTCGCCGCGCTCGACGCGGGCTTCGTGCTCGAGCGCGACGCCGGCCGCCGCGCGCAGCGCCGCCTGACGCTGGAGCCGCGCCTGCTCTACCTCTACACGCCGTTCCGCGACCAGTCGCAGCTGCCGGTGTTCGACACCGGCATCCCCGACCTGAACCTCGTGCAGCTGTTCGCCACCAACCGCTACGTCGGCGCCGACCGCGTCAGCAACGCCAACCAGGCGAGCCTCGGCGTCACGGCACGCCTGTTCGACGCCCGCAGCGGCGCACGCTTCCTGGCCGCGACCATCGGCCAGACCTACTACTTCGAGCGGCTGCGCGTCGGCTTGCCCGGCGAGCCACCGCGACGCGGCAACGAGTCGGACGCGGTGGCCGAGCTGGCCCTGACCGCGTACAAGGGCTGGAGCGTCGACTATGGGCTGCAGTGGAACTCGCAGGATTCCACCCCCCAGCGCTCGCAGTTCCGGATCCAGTACCGCCCCGACGACTCGCGCGTCGTCAACCTCGCCTACCGGCAGCTGCGCGACCGGCTCGAGCAGGCGGACGTCTCGGGAGCCTGGCCGCTGTCGCGGCGCTGGAACCTGTTCGCGCGCTGGACCTACGACCTCCAGGAGGATGCCTCGCTGGAGCGCTTCGCCGGGCTCGAGTACAAGGCCTGCTGCTGGCGGCTGCGCGCCGTCGCCCGGCGTTTCGTCTCCAACCGCACCGGCGAGCGCGATACCGCCGTCTTCCTGCAGCTGGAACTGAACGGCCTGGCCAGTGTCGGAAGCTCGGCGGACGCTTTCCTCGAGGACGCGATTCGTGGATACTCCTTTTCCGCCGTAAACCGCTGAACTCAATGACTTTTTCGACTTGGCGTCCGGGCCGTACCGGCCGCCTCCCCCACCGCCCGAGGCCGCCCTGCACATGACTTCCCGCACCCCCGCGACCCTCGCCGCCCTGCTGCTGCTGCTTGCGCCCGCCACGCTCGTCGCCCAGACCCGCGAGCTCGTCGACAAGGGCGAGCTGCTCGACAAGGTGGTCGCGGTCGTCAACGACGGTATCGTGCTGCAGAGCGAGCTCGACGAGCAGGTGGTGGCGATCGCCCAGCGACTGCGCCAGCAGGGCCTCGAGCTGCCGCCGCAGAGCGTGCTGCGCCAGCAGGTGCTCGAGCGACTGGTGGTGCAGGAGATCCAGATGCAGCGCGCCAAGCGCGCCGGCATCCGCATCAACGACGAGCAGCTGAACGCGGCGCTCGCCGAGGTCGCGCAGCGCAACGGCATCCCGCTGCAGCAGCTGCCCGAGGCGCTCGCCCAGCAGGGTATCGACTACGCCGCCTACCGCGACGGCATCCGCAAGGAGCTCACGCTGCAGGTGCTGCGGCAGCGCGACGTCATCCAGAAGATCAACGTGGCGCCGCGCGAGCTCGAACAGTTCCTCGAGAAGCAGAAGGGCCGGCCCTCCGAGCTCAACGAGTACAACCTGTCGCACATCCTGGTCGCCGTGCCGCAGGCGGCGACCGCCGCGCAGCTCGAGGAGGCCTCGCGCCGCGCGACCGACGTCTACGAGCGCGCCAGGAAGGGCGAGGACTTCTCGCGCCTCGCGGTCGCCTACTCCAACAGCCAGACCGCGCTCGAGGGCGGCTCGCTGGGCTGGCGGCGCGGGCCCGAGATCCCGACGGTGCTCGCCGACCTGGTGACGGGCCTGAAGCCCGGCGAGATCAGCGAGCCGCTGCGCACGCCCTCGGGCTACCACATCGTGCGCCTCAACGACGTGCGCGGCGCCGACGTGCAGACCGTCGTGCAGCAGGTCAAGGCGCGCCACATCCTGCTCAAGCCCACCGAGATCCAGGACGACGCCACGGTCGAGCAGCGCCTGCGCACGATCCGCGAGCGCATCACCCAGGGCGAGGACTTCGCCGCGGTGGCGAAGGTGGTCTCCGAGGACCCGGGCTCGGCGTCCGAGGGCGGCGACCTCGGCTGGACCGGGCCGGGCACCTTCGTGCCGGAGTTCGAGCAGGTACTGCAGGGGCTGGCCGAGAACGAGATCAGCCGGCCGTTCCGCACGCAGTTCGGCTGGCACATCGTGCAGCTGCTCGGCCGCCGCGAGTTCGACAACACCGACGAGCTGCGGCGCCAGCGCGCGTTCGTGCAGCTGCGCGAGAGCAAGGCCGACGAGGAGACCGAGCTCTGGCTGCGGCGGCTGCGCGACGAGGCGTATGTCGAAACGAAGATCTGACCACGCCGCCGCGGCGCCGCTGCCGCGGCTCGTGCTGACCTCGGGGGAGCCCGCCGGCATCGGGCCCGAACTCTGCGCCCAGGTCGCCGCGGCGCGGGACTTCGACGCGGAGCTCGTCTGCCTCGGCGACCCGAGGCTGCTCGCGGACCGCGCACGCGATGCCGGCGTGGCCGTGCGCATCGAGCGCTTCGACCCCGCCGCCTCCCCCTCCCCCCACCAGCGTGGCCGGCTGTGCGTCTGGCCGGTGCCGCTCGCCGCGCCTGCGCAGGCGGGGCGGCTCGACGTCGCCAACGCCCCGCACGTCGTGACGCAGGTCGACACCGCGCTCGACCAGGTGCTGGCGAACCGCTTCGACGCACTGGTCACTGCGCCGGTGCAGAAGAGCGTGATCAACGAGGCCGGCGTGCCGTTCACCGGCCACACCGAGCACCTCGCGGCGCGCAGCGGCGCGCCGCGGCCCGTGATGCTGCTGGTCGCGGGCCGGATGCGCGTGGCGCTCGCCACCACGCACCTCGCACTGCGCGCGGTGGCCGCGGCGGTCACGCCGCAACTGCTCGGCGAGACGCTGCGGATCGTCGACGACGGCCTGCGCACCCTGTGGGGCTTCGCGCGGCCGCGGATCGCGGTCTGCGGCCTGAACCCGCACGCCGGCGAGTCCGGCCACCTCGGCGACGAGGAGCTGCGGGTGATCGCGCCGGCGATCGCCGCGGCGCGCGCCGCCGGCATCGACGCCGCCGGGCCGCTGCCCGCCGACACGGTGTTCGTGCCGCGCGAGCTCGCCCGCTACGACGTCGTGCTCGCGATGTACCACGACCAGGGCCTGCCGGTGCTCAAGCACGCGGGCTTCGGGCACGCCGTCAACGTCACGCTCGGCCTGCCGGTGCTGCGCACCTCGGTCGACCATGGCACCGCCCTCGACCTCGCCGGCAGTGGCCGCGCCGACCCCGGCAGCCTCGAGGCGGCGATCGAGCTCGCGCTCGAGCTCGTCGGCCGCCGCCGGGCGGGCTGAGTGCCGTTCGCCCGCAAGCGCTTCGGGCAGCACTTCCTGCACGACCCGGCGACGGTCGCGCGGATCCTCGAGGCCGTCGATGCCCGGCCGGGCGAGGCGCTGGTCGAGATCGGCCCGGGCCGCGGCGCACTGACGGGTGGGCTGATGGCCGCGGCCGGCGCACTCGACGCGGTCGAGATCGACCGCGACCTGGCGGCGGCGCTGCGCGCCGCCTGGGCGACCCGCCCCGGGTTCGTGCTGCACGAGGCGGACGCCCTCGGCTTCGACTTCGGGGCGCTCGCGGCGCAGCGCGGCCAGCGGCTGCGCGTCGTCGGCAACCTGCCCTACAACATCTCGACGCCGCTGATGTTCCACCTGCTGCGCACCCCGGCCGCGGTGCACGACCTGCACGTGATGCTGCAGCGCGAGGTCATCGACCGCATCTGCGCCCCGCCCGGCTCGGGCGACTACGGCCGGCTGACCGTGATGCTCGCGCCGTGGGTCGAGGCACGCGCGTTGTTCGAGGTCGGGCCGGGCGCGTTCCGGCCGCCGCCCCGCGTCTGGTCGGCCGTGGCGCGGCTCACGGTGCGCGCGGAGCCTGCCTTCGAGGTCGATGCCCGCTACGGACGGGTGGTGGCGGCCGCGTTCGCGCAGCGTCGCAAGACCCTGCGCAACGCCCTGCGCAGCCTGCTGGATGCCGGGGCGATCGAGGGCTGCGGCATCGACCCCGCGGCCCGTCCCGAGACGCTGGAACCGGCGCAGTTCGGCGCGCTTGCACGCCTGCTGCCCAGCGGCTAGCGTGCGTTCCATGGACTCCTACCAGCGGCTGCTGCTCGTCGTCGACCTCAGCGAGCACAGCCTCACCATCGGGCGGCGCGCGCGCGACATCGCCGGGCTCTATGGCGCGCGCATCGACCTGCTGCACGTCTTCGAGTTCGTGCCGGTGGAGCCGATGGGCGAGACGCTGATGCCCGCCGTGGAGATCGAGGAAGAGCTGCTGGAGCGTGCCAAGCAGCGCCTCGGGCAGCTCGCGGAGGAGCTCGGCCTCGACGACGCCGAACTCTTCGTCGAGGCCGGCAACGTCAAGTCCGAGATCCTGCGCGTCGCCCGCGAGCGCCGCACGGACCTGATCGTCATCGGCAGCCGCGAGCGCCACGGCATGTCGATCCTGGTCAACCTCACCGAGGACACGGTGCTGCACGGCGCGCCGTGCGACGTGCTGGCCGTGCGGGTCGGCGCGGCGCCGCGCTGAGCGGCAGCCCGGTAGTCGCCGGCACGGTCGCGCCCATGGACACGCCCGCCAGGCTCGTCACGGTCGAGGTCCAGACGGCCTTCCTCGCCGAGCAGTCCGCGCCGCGCGACCAGCGCTACGTCTTCTCGTACACGATCACGATCCGCAACCAGGGTAGCGTCGCGGCCCGCCTGATGACCCGTCACTGGATCATCACCGACTCCAACGGCAAGGTGCAGGAAGTGCGCGGCAGCGGCGTGGTCGGCGAGCAGCCGCACCTGAAACCCGGCCAGGCCTTCCGTTATTCGAGCGGTGCCGTGATCGAGACGCCGGTCGGTGCGATGCAGGGCAGCTACCAGATGGTCGGTGACGACGGCGAGAAGTTCGAGGCGCCGATCCCGCCGTTTCGCCTCGCGATGCCCGGGGTGCTCAACTGAAGGCCGCCGGCCGATGACGCGGATCGCGATCGGCGACGTGCAGGGGTGCGCCGAGGAGCTGCGCGCCCTGGTCGCGAAGACCGGCTTCTCGCCCGATCGCGATCGCCTCTGGTTCGTCGGCGACCTCGTCAACCGCGGCCCCGGTTCGCTGGAGGTGCTGCGCTGGGTGCGCAGCCTCGGCGAGGCAGCCGTGGTGGTGCTCGGCAACCACGACCTGCACCTGCTCGCGGTCGCCTGCGGCGGACATCGCAAGCTGCGCGACGACGACACGCTCGGCGCGATCCTCGCAGCCCCCGACCGCGAGGCCCTGCTCGAGTGGCTGCTGCACCGGCCGCTGGCCTGGCGCGATCCCGACGCAGGCGGTGGCGGTGACCTGATGGTCCACGCGGGCCTCGTGCCGCAGTGGTCGGCCGGGGACGCACTGCGCCTCGCCCGCGAGGTCGAGCGGGCCCTGCGGCGCGACCCCGAGGGCGTCTTCGCCTCGATGTCCGGCAACCGGCCGGATCGCTGGGACGAGGCCCTGGAGGGCGCCGACCGCCGGCGCTTCGTGATCAATGCGCTGACCCGGCTGCGCTACTGCCGGCCCGACGGCACGATCGACCTGAAGATGAAGGGGCGGCCCGGCTCGCAGCCGCGCGACTGGCTGCCGTGGTTCGAGCAGGCCGCGCGCGCGAGCGCGGGCACGCGCGTGGTCTTCGGCCACTGGTCGACGCTCGGCCTGCTCGACCGTCCCGACCTGCTGGCACTCGACACCGGTTGTGTCTGGGGTGGCGCGCTGACCGCGGTGTCGCTCGACGACGGGCGCCGCTGGCAGGTGCCCTGCCGCGCCCATCAGGCGCCGGGCGGCGACTGACCCCAGCTGAGGACGAGGCGCGGCGTGCCGCGCGCCAGCACCGACGGCCCGAGTTCGAGGTCGACCGGCGGGCCGGCAGCAGGATTCACCGGCAGCAGCACGCGCTGCAGCGCGCGGACCTCCAGCTGGCCGATCGTGCCCGGCACGACACGGAACGCCACCCGCACCGGCCAGCCCTCGGCGGCGCGCGGCCTGAGCGTCACGCTGCCCGATGCCGGGGCAGAGGACAGGTCCACCACCAGCGTATTGCGCTTCCAGTATTGCGGGAACGCCGGCGCCGCGCCGCCGTCGGCGGTCTCGAACACGAGTTCGTCGACGGGCTGCGGGACCGCGGCCGGCCGCGCACCGAAAGGCCAGAGGCCGGAGATGCCCGGCAGGCTCGAGCAGCCCGCGAGCAGCGCGAGCAGGGCCGCGGCGGCCAGGCGGCGCGCGAGGCGTACGGCGGGCAGGTCCATGCGAGTCACGTCCATCACCTCCAGCAAGGCTCGCCAGCGCGTACCATACGACAGACCTGCAGCGGAATTCCGTGACATGCCCCCACTCGCGACCCTGAACCTCGGCCGCTGGATCGAGGCGAATCGCCACCTGCTGAAGCCCCCGGTGGGCAACAAGCGGGTGTTCCCGCAGGGCGAGTTCATCGTCATGGCCGTCGGCGGCCCGAACTCGCGCAAGGACTACCACGTCGACCCGGCCGAGGAAGTCTTCCTGCAGCTCGAGGGGGACATGCTGCTGAAGACGGTGCAGGAGGGGCGCGTGGTCGACGTGCCGATCCGCGAGGGCGAGATGCTGCTGCTGCCGCCGCGCGTGCCTCACTCCCCCCAGCGCTACGCCGGCACGGTGGGCCTCGTCATCGAGCGCGAGCGCCGGCCGGGCGAGCTCGATGGCCTGCAGTGGTACTGCGAGCGCTGCGAGCGGCTGCTGTACGAGGAACACTTCGCGCTGACGGACATCGAGACGCAGTTCCCGCCGGTGTTCGCGCGTTTCTTCGGCAGCCTCGAGGCGCGCACCTGCAGGCACTGCGGAGCCGTGATGGAGCCACCCGCTTGAGCGGTGCCACTGCGGCCGGCCGGCGGCCGCCCCGGATCGACCTCGGCTCCGCGGTCAGCCTCGCGCGGCCGCTGGCGTTCGACGGCGGCGACCCGCTGCACTTCGGCGCCCCGGCGCCGCGCCGCCGCGCGCTGCAGTTGCCGGGCTTCAGCGGCGAGGTGGCCCGTGGCGCGAGCTGCAACTGCGCGACGCTCGAGCTGACGCCCCACTGCAACGGCACCCACACCGAGAGCGTCGCGCACCTCGTCCTCGAGCCGCTCGACGCCTGCGAGGTCGCGCCGCTCGAGCCCCTGCCGGCGCTGCTGCTCAGCCTCGCGCCCTGCAGCGCCGGCGATACCGACGAGGACAGCGATCCGGTGCCGCGCCCGGGTGACCGGCTGCTGACGCGAGGCGCGCTGCGTGCGGCCTGGCCCGCGCACATGCCGTTCGAGCCGCGCGCGCTGGTGCTGCGGACCGGCCCACCGACGTTCTCGGCCGCGCCGGTGCGCGGCCCCACGCTGCCTGCCGTGCCGCAGCCCTCGCCGGAAGATGCGGTGCCGCCCTACCTTTCGCGGCAACTCGTGACGGAGCTGGTGGAGCGCGGCGTCGAGCACCTGGTCGTCGAGCTGCCGTCGATCGACCGCAGCCACGACGAAGGACGCCTCTGCGGTCATCGCCTGTTCTTCGGCCTCCCGCCCGGCAGCGTGCGCCTCGCCGAGGCGCGCCGGGCCGGCTGCACGATCACCGAGTTCGCGCAGGTCCCGGTGCAGCTGGCCGACGGACCCTGCGCCCTGCAGCTGACGACGCCGCGCATCGCGGGCGACGCGGTGCCGAGCCGCCCGCTGCTCTACCGCCTGGAGGCGGCGTGAGCACCGTGCCGGGCGACCTCGCCCTGGCCCGTGCCCGCGACGCCGCCGACCCGTTGCGGCCGTTCCGCGAGCGCTTCTGCCTGCCGGTCGCCGCCGACGGACGGCCGCTGACCTACCTCTGCGGCCACTCGCTCGGGCTGGCGCCGCGCACGGCGCGCGACTACGTGGATCGGGAACTCGACGACTGGGCGCGCCTCGGGGTCGTCGGCCACCACGCCGCCACGCGACCGTGGATGACCTACGCCGACCACGCGCAGGCGGGGCTCGCGCAGCTCGCCGGCGCAGCACCGGCCGACGTCGTGGCGATGAACTCGCTGACCACCAACCTGCACCTGATGCTCGCGGCGTTCTATCGTCCGCGCGGCGTGCGCACCCGGATACTGCTGGAGGCGGGCGCGTTCTCCTCCGACCGCCACGCCGTCGCCTCGCAACTCGCGTGGCACGGCCTCGACCCGGCTGCGCACCTGGTCGAGCTCGAGCCTGACCCGCGCAGCGGCGTGTTCGACGAGGCCGAGGTCGAGGCCGCGATCGGCCGCGAGGGCGACCGCCTCGCGCTGGTGCTGTGGCCGGGCGTGCAGTACCGCAGCGGTCAGGCGTTCGACCTCGGCCGCCTCGCGCGGGCCGCGCACGCCGTCGGGGCCCTCGCCGGCTTCGACCACGCCCATGCGATCGGCAACCTGCCGCTCTCGGTCACGGCCGACGAGGCCGACTTCGCGATCTGGTGCAGCTACAAGTACCTGAACGCGGGCCCGGGCGCGGTCGGTGGCTGCTTCGTGCACCCGCGCCACACCCGCGCAGAAGGCGCCCGCGGCCTGGAGGGCTGGTGGGGCCACGAGGCCGCCACGCGGTTCCGGATGGAGCCCCGCTTCGTGCGTGAGCCGGGCGCCGCCGGGTTCGCGCTCAGCAACCCGCCGGTGCTCTCGACCGCGCCGCTGCTCGCGTCGCTCGAGCTGTTCGCCGCGGCCGGCATCGGCGCGCTGCGCCGCAAGTCGGTCGAGCTGACCGCCTTCCTCGAGGCGCGCGTGGAGCAGTTCGCGGGCCGCGCGGTGCGCGTGCTCACCCCGCCGGGTCCGGCGCAGCGCGGTGCACAGCTCTCGCTGCAGTTCGCCGGCGGCGGCGAGCACGCGCGCGCCGTGTTCGGGCGTCTCGCCGGCGACGGCATCGTCTGCGACCTGCGCGAGCCGGACGTGATGCGGATCGCGCCGGTGCCGTTGTACAACGGCTTCGAGGACGTCTGGCACTTCACGTCGCGGCTCGATGCCGCGCTGCGGGCCGAGGGCTGAGGCCCATGGCGCAGGCCGACCCCGACTCCACACCCATGGGCGCGCGCGCCGACTCAGGAAGCGCCGAGGTGGTCAACATCGTCGGCGCCGGGCTCGCCGGTTCGCTGCTCGCGCTGCTGCTGGCCCAGCGCGGCCTCGGTGTGCGCGTGTTCGAGCGCCGCCCCGACCCGCGGCGCGCGTCCGCCGAACGCGGCCGCTCCATCAACCTCGCGCTGGCCGCGCGTGGCATCCATGCGCTCGAGGCCGCCGGAGTGATGCAGACGATCCGCCCGCTGCTGGTGGCGATGCGCGGCCGCATGGTCCACGAGGTCGACGGGCGACGGTCGCTGGTGCCCTATGGCCAGCGGCCACACGAGGTGATCCACTCCGTGTCGCGGGGTGCGCTGAACCTCGCGCTGCTCGAGGCGGCCGACGCCTTTCCCGGCGTTGAACTGCGCTTCGACCAGGCCTGCCGCGGCATCGACCACCTCGCCGGCACGCTGCAGCTGCGCGACACGGTCGAGGGGATCGACTACGACCTGCCGCTCGCCCCGTCGATCGCCACCGACGGCGCGGGCTCTGCGGTGCGCCGCGCGCTCAAGGCCGCCGGCGCGGTGGCCGTGCGCGAGGAACTGCTCGACCACGACTACAAGGAGCTGACGATCCCGCCGCGGGCCGACGGCGGGTTCGCGCTCGAGCCGGACGCACTGCACGTCTGGCCGCGCGGCGGCTACATGCTGATCGCCCTGCCGAACCCGGACGCGACCTTCACGGCGACGCTGTTCCTCGCCCGCGAGGGACCGGTGAGTTTCGCGGCGCTGCGCACGCCCGCGGACGCCGCCGCGTTCTTCGCGCGCGAGTTCCCGGACGCCGTGCCGCTGCTCGGCGACGTGGCCGCGCAGTACGCAGCGAACCCGCAGGGACGGCTCGGCACCATCCACTGCGACCGCTGGCACCTCGGCGGCGAGGCTCTGCTGCTCGGCGACGCGGCCCACGCGATCGTGCCGTTCCACGGCCAGGGCATGAACTGTGCCTTCGAGGACTGCGTGGAGCTCGCGCGCCTGGTCGACGCCGGGCTCGGCTGGCCGCAGGCCTTCGCCGAGTTCCAGCGCCGGCGCCAGCCGAACGCCGCGGCGATCGCGCGCATGGCGCTCGAGAACTACGTCGAGATGCGCGACACGGTGCGCGACCCGCGCTTCCTGCGCCACAAGCAGCTGGCGCTGCAGCTCGAGCAGCGCCACCCACGGCGCTTCATCCCGCGCTACTCGATGGTCAGCTTCCACCCTGGCATCCCCTATGCCGAGGCGCTGCGCCGCGGCGAGGTGCAGCAGCGGATCCTCGATGAGCTCGATCCCGGCGAGGGAGCGCCCGGTGCCGCGGCGCTCGACCTGGCCCGGGCGGACCGGCTGGTGACGGCCGAGCTCGCCGAGCTGCCCGGGCCCTGAGCGCTGCCGGGCCGCCGCGCGCGCACGCCGCCAGCGCGCCAGGCCGAGACCGCCGGCCGCGTGAACGCGAGTCGTGGCGAGGGGTGAAGGGGGACGGCCACGTCGCCCAGGCCAGCGTCCGGGACGCAAGGGTCGGGCGGCGTGCCGGCGGGGTTCCCCGCGGCCGCACTGTGCCGGCGGCGCGCGCCGCGACGGGCGAACGGCGTCACAACCGACGGCGATTGAGGGATGCCCCTAGGCGCCGGGCCGGCGCCGCGACGCCTACTTCTTCCTGCGCGCCGTGGCCTCGGTTCGCGGCGCGGCCGCCGCCTCGGCCGCCGAGGTGCGGCGCCGGTCCGCCGCATGCGCGCGCTGGTAGGACTGGATGTCCTCGAACCGGCCCGACGCGTCGCGCTTCGCGTAGAGCTTCTTGCCGGCGCTGCTGTAGAGCACGGTACGCTTCGACTTCTTCTTCGACTTCGACTTCGCCTTGGCCTTGGCCTTGGCCTTGGCCTTGGCCTTGGCCGGCGTCTTGTTGCGCGTCGCCATGATCGGTTCTCCCTCGCCCGGTGCAGCCGGGTGGCGCGAGCCTAGCATCCGGCGAACGCCGGGAGCGTGGCCGATCGTGTCGGCGCGCCGGGTCAGGCAGGCGGAGCGCGCCGGCGCAACTCGACGAAGCTCATGTCGATGGGATTGCGGGCATCGCGCGGATGGTGCTCCACCGTCGCCACCTGCCACTGCACCGGATCGAACGGCGGCAGGCGCGTGTCGCCCTCGACGTCCGCGTGGACCTGGGTCAGCAGCACGCGCCCCGCGTGCGGCACCGCCATCGCGTAGATCTCCGCGCCGCCGATCACCATCAGTTCGGGCGCATCGCCCACGGCGTCGAGCGCGGACTGCCAGTCGTGGACGACGAGCACCTCGCCCGCCTCTGGCGGGATCGTGTACCCGGCACGGCGGGTCAGCACGATGTTCCGCCGACCGGGCAGCGCGCGGCCGATCGACTCGAAGGTGCGCCGGCCCATCAGCACCGGCTTGCCGAGGGTCTGGGCCTTGAAGCGTCGCAGGTCCTCGGGCAGGCGCCACGGCAAGCCGCCGTCGCGCCCGATCACGCCGTTGTCGGCGACCGCGACGACCAGGGTGACCTGCGGCAGGGCCTTGCCGCCGGATCGTGACGTGGGTCTCGTTTCGGGGGTCATAAGTCCAGTAATCGTGAAGCACTCCGCCGGCGACGGCGGCGGCAGCCCCCACAATCCCCGTCCGATGATTCACCGGTACGCGATCGCGTGACGGCCCCGAGGACGCTCGCCGGGTGGCTGCTGCTGTGGTTGCTGGCCTTCGCCGGCCCGCAGGCGCTCGCCCAGACCACCGACGTGCCGGTCACGCGCGCCGTGCGCCTCACCGGCAAGATCAACTTCGTCACCACGGGCGGGTCGCTGCGCAACCAGCCTAACACGGGCAACGCCTGCGCCGTCGGCGGCAGCAGCACCGCGACCCTCGGCGGCATCCCCGCCGGGACGACGGTGATCGCGGCCTACCTCTACTGGGGCGGATCCGCGAACACCACCGGGGGCGGCAGGCCCGTCGTGGACTCACAGGTCACGCTGAACGGCGCGGCGGTGACCGCCAGCCGCAGCTTCACCGGCAACTACGACAACGGCGGCACGCTGTTCCCGTTCTTCGGCGCGGTCGCGGACGTGACCGCGCGCGTCACGGGCAACGGCAGCTTCACGTTCGGCGGGTTGACGGTCAACACCGGCGCCCCGCACTGCGCCTCGCAGGCGGTGCTCGCCGGCTGGGCGCTGGTGGTGATCTACCAGGGCAGCAACGAGCGGCTGCGCGCGATCAACGTCTTCGACGGCCTGCAGTTCTTCCGCGGCAGCTCGCTGACGCTGACCCCGGACGGCTTCCGCATCCCGGCCAGCAACATCGACGGCCGGGTGGCCGTGATCACCTGGGAAGGCGACCCGCAGAACTCCGATCCGCTGAACGGCTTCGCCGAGTCGCTGCGCTTCAACGGCAGCCCGGTCGACGACGGCCTGGTGCCGGCCGGCAGCTCGCCGACCGTCCAGCAGTTCGACGGCACGATCAGCTCGACCGGCAGCACGACCAGCCACGGCGTCGACGTCGACCAGTACGACGTCACGTCCCTGCTCGGCCCGGGCCAGGAGTCGGCGACCACGGTCTACTCCGCCGGCGGCGACCTGGTCCTGCTGGCCGCGCAGGTGGTCAGCGTGACCAGCGAGCCCAAGGTCGACCTGCGGATCACCAAGACCGCGGCGGCGCCGTTTTTCGTCGGCCAGAACGGCAGCTTCACGCTGCGCGTCACGAACGGCACGGGCGCGGGGCTCGAGCGCGAGGACAACCCGATCGTCGTCACCGACGTGCTCCCCGCCGGGCTCGGCTTCGTGTCCGCCAGCGGCAGCGGCTGGGGCTGCTCGGCCAGCGGCCAGGCCGTCACCTGCACGCGTCCGCCACCGCTCGACGCCGGGCAGGCGGCGCCGGATCTCACGCTGACCGTCGCGGTGACGATGCCGGCGGCGCCCTCGGTCGGAAACACCGCGCGCGTCACCAGCCTGAGCGTGGAGGAGGACCCGACCGACAACGCCTCGACGGTGGTGGTACCGGTGATCGCGCCGGCCCTGCGCGCCGCCAAGCTCTCGGAACTGCTGTCGGACCCGGTCAACGGCACGACGCTGCCGAAGCGCATACCGGGCGCCATCGTGCGCTATGCCGTGACCGTGACCAACGACGGTACCGGGTCGGTCGACGACGCGAGCCTGGTGCTGACGGACCCGATCCCCGCGGGCACGGCGCTGGTGGTGGCGGGCCCTGGCGGCCCGCCAGTCGAGTTCGTCGATGGCAGCCCGGCGAGCGGCCTCGCGTTCAGCTATCCCGCCAGCGTCACCTTCTCCAGCCAGCCGGGCGGCGGACCGCCCTTCACCTACGTGCCGGTGCCCGACGCCGACGGTGTCGACCGGAACGTCACGGGGCTGCGCGTTGCCCCGTCCGGGACGATGGCTGCCAGCGGCGCCGGCGGCAGCCCGTCGTTCACCGTGCGCTTCCGCGTGCGGATCCGCTGATCAGGCGCGACGGCGCTGCGCCGGCGGGCGCGCGCTCGTGCCCTTCGCCCCCGTCGCACCCTTGCCCGCGCGGGCGGCAGGGACCGCATCGCGACGCGCCGCGGGCTTCCGCGCCGGCTTGCGCGCCCGTGGCTCGGGCCGCTTCGGCGGCCACAACATGGTGCCGCGGCATTTCGGCGAGCCGCAGCGGCAGGCGAAGATCTCGTCGACGTTCTCCGGGTCGTCCGGCTCGCGCCCGATCTCGTAGTCGTAGCCGAGTTCCTCGCCCGGCTGGATGGTGCGCGTCGCCTCGATCCACACCCGCCCCTTCTCGATCACGGACTCGCAGTTGCCGTCGCAGGAGTGGTTGATGAAACGCGCGGCGTTGCCGCCGACGCCGGCGTCGATCACCGTCTTCTTGTCGACGATGAACAGGAAGGTGTGGTTGTCGTTCGGGTCGTGGTCCTCGTAGCGTGCGTCCGCGGCCTCGTGCGAGAGCCGCTCGCCGACGTACTCGATGATCCGCGTGCCCTTGCGGATGCGGCGCGCGGCGAACACGCCGCGGCCGTGGATGCGGGAATGGCGGACTTTGACCAGGGGTAGCTTCGAGACGCTCGACGACATCGCGGGATCTCTCCTTCTCAGACGGCCACCGGCGCGCGGATCGCGGGGTGGCACTGGTAGTTGCGGAACTCGAAGTCCTCGAACTCGTAGTCGAACAGCGTCGGCGGACGGCGCCGGATCACGAGCGCGGGCAGCGGGTACGGCTCGCGCGAGAGCTGCAGGTCCGCCTGCTCGAGGTGGTTGAGGTAGAGGTGGCAGTCGCCGCCCGTCCAGACGAAGTCGCCGACGCCGAGGTCGCACTGCTGTGCCAGCATGTGGGTCAGCAGCGCATAGGAGGCGATGTTGAACGGCACGCCGAGGAACACGTCGGCACTGCGCTGGTAGAGCTGGCAGGAGAGGCGGCCGTCGGCGACGAAGAACTGGAACAGTGCGTGGCAAGGCATCAGCGCCATCTGCTCGAGCTCGCCGACGTTCCAGGCGGAGACCATGATGCGCCGCGAGTCCGGTGTCTCGCGCAGCTGCCGCACCACGGTCGCGAGCTGGTCGATGGTGCGCCCGTCGCGCGCGCCCCAGGCACGCCACTGGCGGCCATAGACCGGGCCGAGCTCGCCGTGCTCGTCGGCCCACTCGTCCCAGATCGTGACGCCGTGCTCGCGCAGGTACCGCGTGTTGGTGTCGCCGCGCAGGAACCACAGCAGCTCGTGGACCACCGACTTCAGGTGGATCTTCTTGGTGGTGACGAGCGGGAAGCCCTCGGCCAGCGCGAAGCGCATCTGGTGGCCGAACACGGCGAGCGTGCCGGTGCCGGTGCGGTCGCTCTTGCGCACGCCGTGGTGGCGGACGAGGCGCAGCAGGTCGTGGTAGGCCTTCATCGCGCGCCGCTTCGCGGGCTCGCCACGGCGGGCGGCGCGGCGCCGCCGGGCCGCGTGGCCACGTAGTTGCCCGAGGGCTCGTCGCGCCGGTACGCGAGCACCAGCAGCACGACCCCCGCCGCCAGCATCGGCGAGGAGAGCACCATGCCCATGGTCAGCCAGCCGCCGGCGAGGTAGCCGACGTGCGCGTCGGGCACGCGCCAGAACTCGACCAGGATCCGCGCGGCGCCGTAGAGCGTCAGGAACAGCCCCGAGGGCGCGAGCCGCGGCCGCGGCCGCGACGTGAACCACCACAGCACCGCGAACAGCAGCAGGCCCTCGAGCACCGCCTCGTACAGCTGCGTGGCGTGGCGCACCTCGCCGTCGACCACGAAACCCCAGGGCACGTCGGTCGGCTTGCCCCAGAGCTCGCCGTTGATGAAGTTGCCGATGCGGCCGGCCAGCAGGCCGATGCCCGGCACCGGCGCGGCGAAGTCGAACACGTCGGCGACCCGGCGCCCGCGGCGCACCGCGAAGATCGCGATCGCCACCAGCACCCCGACCAGGCCGCCGTGGAAGGACATGCCGCCCTCCCAGATCTTCAGCAGGTAGAGCGGGTCCTCGGCCCAGTAGCGCAGGCCGTAGAACAGCACGTAGCCGAGCCGCCCGCCGAGGATCACGCCGAGCATCGCGAAGAAGATGAAGTCGTCGACGTCGACGGGCTTCCAGGTGGAGCCGGCGCGCAGCGCACGCTGGCGCCCGAGCCACCACGCGGCGGCGAAGCCGACCAGGTACATGATCCCGTACCAGTGGACCTTGACGGGCCCGAAGGCGATCGCGATGGGGTCGAAGCCGGGGTACTGGATCATCCGGGGATTCTAAATCGTCGGGCTGCGGCGCGGCGCTTCACTCGTGCGTCACCCGGCAGAAGAACGCCTTCAGGTAGCGGGTCTCCGGGATCGCGGGATGCACCGGGTGGTCGGGCGACTGGCCGCCCGCCTGCAGCAGCTGCACGAAGCGGTCGACGTGGCGTGCCGCGCCCTGGATCGCGCCGAGCAGGTCGTCGGCGCCGAGGTGCCAGGAGCACGAGCAGGAGACCAGCAGGCCGTCGCGCCCGAGCAGCCGCAGCGCCAGCTGGTTCAGCTTGCGGTAGGCCGCGAGACCCTGCGGGAACTCCTTGCGGCGCTTGATGAATGCCGGCGGGTCGACGATCACCGCATCGTAGCGCTCGCCCGCGGCGGCGAGCGCCGCGAGCAATTCGAAGGCATCGCCGCGGCGCACGCCGGCCTCGAAGCCATTGGCCCGGGCATTGGCGGCGGCGCGATCGAGGGCGGACTGCGAGGCGTCCACGCAGGTCGCCTCGGCGGCACCGGCGGCGAGCGCGGTCACGGCCCAGGCGCCGGCATAGCTGCAGACGTCGAGCACGCGGGCGCCGGGCGGCAGGAAGCGCGGCAGCGCCGCGCGATTCGCCGCCTGGTCGTAGAACCAGCCGGTCTTCTGCCCCTCGGCGAGCGCGGCGCCGTAGCGCAGCGCGCGACCGTCGGCCAGCGTCTCGACGACCTCGAGCTCGGCCGGCGCGTCGCCCCAGCAGACCTCGAACTCGGGGGCGAGCCCCTCCAGCGCGCGCGCGCCGGAATCGTTCTTCCAGACGAATGCCGCCGGCGCCAGCACGCCGCGCACGGCCTCCTCGACCAGCGGCTTGAGGCGCTCCATGCCGAGCGTCGCGACCTGCCCGACGACGAGGTCGCCGAAGCGGTCGAGCACCAGGCCCGGCAGGCCATCGGACTCGCCGTAGACCCAGCGCCAGAACGGGCGCCGGTGGATCCGCTCGCGCAGCGCCAGGGCGCGCTTCAGCCGCGCGCCGAACAGCGCGCCATCGACCGGCTCGTCCGCGCGGCGCGAGACGATCCGCGCCGCGATCAGGGTGGCGGGGTTCACATAGGCGTGGCCGACGAACTGCCGGCGCTCGTCCACGACCTGCACCAGGCCGCCCGGCTCGAAGCCGGTGAGCGGCGTGGCCGCGGTGTCGACCTCGTTGCTGAACACCCAGAGGTGGCCGGCGCGCAGCCGCCGGCCTTCGCCGTGCTTGAGCTTCAGGGTCGGCAGCGACTCGGCGGGCGCGACGGCGGACAAGGGGGGCACCGG
>JALORN010000039.1 GCA_025458905.1 Steroidobacteraceae bacterium | reverse complement strand
GCGAGCAGTGCCTCTTCCTCCTCTGGGGGGCGGGGCGCAACGGCAAGAGCACGTTCTTCGAGATCCTGCGCCGGCTCGCCGGCGACTACGGCGTGCAGGCCGACTTCGACACGTTCCTCGACAAGGGGCTCGGCTCGAGCGGCGGCCCGCGCAACGACCTCGCGCGGCTCCACGGCGCCCGGGTCGTCACGACGTCCGAGGCGGCCGAAGGGCGGCGGCTCAACGAGTCGCTGGTCAAGAGCCTGACCGGCGGCGACACCATCGCCGCCCGGTTTCTCTACAAGGAGGCGTTCGAGTTCCGGCCGACGGAGCAGTGGACCATCGGCGGCGAGCTGCGCCGCGACAGGGAAGACCGCGAGCGCACCAACACGGTCGTCGGCCCGTCCTCGCGCCAGGCCGCCGAGTTCGAGTACACCACCTGGCGCGCGCACGCCGACTTCGCGCTGACGCCCACGCAGCAGTTCTACGCCTCGGCCGCCAAGGGCGTGATCTCGGGCTACTTCAACGGCGTCGTCGACAACGCGGCGGCCGGCCTGCCGGTGCCGCTGGAGCTGCAGGCCTACGATCCGGCGGAGAACATCACCTATGAGCTCGGCTGGAAGGCCGCCTGGCTCGACCGGCGACTGACCACCGACATCGCCGCGTTCTTCATCGACTACACCGGCATCCAGCTGCCGTTCGTCCCCCCGCCGCCGCTGGTCACCAACCTCGTGCAGAACGTCGGCGGCGCGACCGCGCAGGGCATCGAGCTGAGCGTGAACTTCGCCGCCACCGACCGGTTCCAGGTCGGCGGCACGTTCTCGTACACGCCCACCGAGTTCGACGACGGCACGGTCGACGGCGGCCGCGTCGCGGAGTGCGGTGGCACGGCGACCGCGGGCATCCCGGTGGCGGCACGCGGCTTCTGCCGCAACCTGATCGTCAACGGCCGTGCGCTGCCGGACGTCTCGGGCAACGCGCTGCCGCGTTCGCCGAACAGCCTCGCGAGCCTCTATGGTTCGTACGAGATGCCGCTCGGCGCGACCGACTGGAGGTTCTCGATCCGCGGCGATGCGAGCTACACGTCGGCCACCCCGGCGACGACCCTCGACATCTCGACGATCCCGTCGCGCACGCTCTTCAACGCCCGGATCGGCCTGCGCAAGGGGCCGCTCGACATCGCGCTGTGGAGCCGCAACCTGACCGACGAGAACTACGTGTCCGCGGTGATCTTCCAGCCGCCGCTGACGCCGCCGCCGAGCCTCGGCTTCCTGCCGAACGTGTCGCTCGGCGAGCGCCGCACCTTCGGCCTGACCGCAACCTACTCGTTCGGGCCCTGAGGCCCTCTGCGCCGCGCTCGGCCTGCGGGCCGACCGCGGTGTGAGCCCCGCCGTGGCTCGACGGCCCCGAGGCCCGGCACTCCGGCCGGGCCTCGTCTCTTCCGGGGTGCGCACGAAAGTGCGCTCATGCCCCGAGTCGTCGCCCATCCCGGGCACCCGCATCGCGACGATGCGCCGATACTGCGCACCCGCGTTCTTGCGCCCGCAGGCGCCTCCTCCCGACCGACCCCTTGAACCTCCTCGGGCGACATCGCGCCAGTGCCTCGCTGCTGTACCTCGGGCTCGCACTCGGTCCGGCGCTGGCCGTCGCCGACGACCCCGGCGCCCGGCTCGAGGAGATCGTGGTCACGGCGCGCAAGCGCGAGGAGCAGCTGATCGACGTGCCGGTGTCGATCGCGGTGCTCACCGCCCGCGACATCGAGCAGAAGGGCATCCAGAACCTGTACGACGTGGCGATGTTCACGCCGGGCCTGACCTACTTCGACGCGCTCCAGAACCAGCTCGGCACCCCGGTGATCCGCGGCCTCTCGCAGACCAACCTCGCGAGCCCCGACCGCAACGTCGCGGTGTTCTACGGCGGCGTCTATCTCGCCAACCAGAACACGGTGAACCTCGAGCTGCTGGACGTCGAGCGGATCGAAGTGGTCAAGGGGCCGCAGTCGGCGCTCTACGGCCGCAATGCCTTCAACGGCGCAATCAACTACGTGCCGGCGCGCCCGACGGATGCGCCGTTCGCGCGCGTCGCCGCCACGCTCGGCAGCGATGCGCGCCGCGAGGTCCGCGCCACGGTGTCCGGCCCGATCACGGACACCCTGCGTGGCCGCATCGCGATCAGCTACAACGGCTTCGACGGCAGCTGGGAGAACCAGGCGGAGCCCGCCGCGGGACTCGGCGGCTTCGAGACGCGCAACGTCTCCGGAGCCCTCCACTGGCGGCCGAACGAGGTCTTCACGGCGCGCCTCTTCGGCTACCGCACCGACGACCTGCGCGATTCCGCCGCCGCCTATGTCGAGCCCGCGTACAACTGCGGCCCGGCCGGTCGGCCGCGCTCGGCCTGGTGCGGCGAGGTGCGCACGCCCGACACGCTCGCTGCCAACCCCGACGCGCTCGCGTTCCAGCGCCGCGTCTCGCTCGGCTCGCTGGAGCTCGGCTACGACTTCGGCCCGGTGCGGCTCGAGATCCAGTCCGCGGTGTTCAACGCCAACACCGACCACTTCTCCGACACCGGTCTCGGCCTCGACGGCGGTCGCGGTGCGGTCTACGACATCGTCGACGTGGCCGTACCCACGGTGGTGCTGCGCCGCCAGAACGTCCCGGCGTTCATCGGCACGCGCAAGGGCGAGACGCGCGCCCGCAGCCACGAACTGCGGCTCGAGGGCGGCGCCGGCGGCGGGCCGCTGCGCTGGAGCGTCGGCACCTTCCTGTTCGAGAACGACTTCGTCACCCTCGGCCGGCTGGTGTACGACGGCCGCGGCCTCGCACCGGGCGAGCGTCCTCGGACCGACATCTTCCTCTTCATCAACGGCAACCCGACCACGGGCGTGGCCTACCAGGATCCCGCGCGCAACATGGTGACCCTGTCGCGCTTCGTCGGCCGGGACGACCAGCACGCCTGGTTCGGCTCGTTCGAGTTCGCGCCGGCGCTGCAATGGTCCGTCGGCGCCGAGCTGCGCCGCGACGTCGAGGACCGCCGGCGGGTCGACACCGTGGCCGGCCCGGCTACCGCGCAGGAAGCCGAGTACGCCTACATCACGTGGCGAGCGTACGTGGACCATGCGCTGCGGCCTGGGCAACGGCTCTATGCCTCCGCCGCGAAGGGCGCGCTGTCCGGGTACTTCAACGTCGTCGTGGATGCCGGTGCGGGCAACGCCCCGGTGCCGCCCGAACTGCAGCGCTACGACCCGGCGCAGAATCGCACCTACGAGATCGGCTGGAAGGCCGAGTGGCTGGACCGCCGGCTCGACACCGAGCTCGCGCTGTTCTTCATCGACTACACCGGGATCCAGATCCCGGCGACGCCGCCCGCACCGCTGATCGCGAACCTCGTGCAGAACGTCGGCGACGCGACCGCGAGGGGCGTCGAGCTGAGCGTGAACTTCGTCGCGACCGACCAGTTCCAGGTCGGCGGCACCTTCTCGTACACGCCGACCGAGTTCGAGGCGGGCACCGTCGACGCCGGCGTGCTGCGCTACTGCGGTGGTACCTCGAGCACCATCCCCGAGGCCGCGCGGGGCTTCTGCCCCTCGCGGGCCTTCCGCGGCGTCGTGCTGCCGGACGTCTCGGGCCAGCCACTGCCGAACGCCCCGAACCGCCTCGCGAGCCTCTACGCCTCCTTCGACACGCCACTCGGCCCGCGCTGGACGTTCTTCGTGCGAGCCGACGCGAGCTACGTCTCGGACGCGGCTGCCCTGACCATCGGGCTCACGCGGATCCCCGCGCGCACGCTCTACAACGCGCGCCTCGGCCTGCGCCGGGGACCGCTGGACCTCGCGCTCTGGAGCCGCAACCTCACCGACCGGCGCTACGTGACGGCCGTCCTGTTCCAGCCGCCGCTGAACCAGTCGAACCCGGCATTCCTGCCGAACGTGACGCTGGGCGAGCGCCGCACCCTCGGCCTGACTGCGACCTACTCGTTCGGGCCCTGACGCCCACCGCGTGCCGCGATGATCCCCGGCGCTGCGGCCGGTTCCCGGGACATGCTCGTCGCGTGTGACACGCCTCGCGCACGATGGCACGCCGCGAGGACGAGGCATACGCTTGCCACGCGTTCCCTCTCTTTCTGGAGCCGCCCTTGAAGATCACGCGTCGCCGCAGCCTGAAGATCGCCTCGGGCCTCGCACTCGCCACGGTGGCGTCGGTCGCTCCGCGCGCCGAGCCCGACCGCCCGGGAAGCCCCGGCGCGCGCGCCGGCGCGGGTCGTGCCCGCGGCGGCGAAGTCCCGCAGGGCGCCGACTACGTGATCGTCGGCGCCGGCTCGGCCGGCTGCGTGCTGGCGCGTCGCCTGAGCGAAGCGGGCGCCTCGGTGATCGTGCTCGAGGCCGGCGGCTTCGATGCGCTGCCCGAGATCCGCGAGCCCCGCGCCTGGCCGGGGCTGCAGGGTTCGGCGGTGGACTGGCAGTACAAGACCGAGGCGCAGCCGCAGACGCTCGGCCGCGTGCACGCCTGGGCGCGCGGCAAGGTGCTCGGCGGCTCCGGCAGCATCAACGCGATGGCGCACCATCGCGGCCACCCGAGCGTCTACGCTGCCTGGCAGCGCGACTTCGGCGTGCGCGGCTGGTCGTTCCGCGAGCTGCTGCCGTACTTCCGGCGGCTCGAGACGTTCGCGCTCGGCGCGTCGGCCTACCACGGCGCCGACGGCCCGATCTACGTCGACGTGCCTCGCGGCGAGCTGCTGCATCCGGTGGCGCGGCAGTTCGTCGCGGCCGGCGTCGCCGCCGGCTGGCAGCCGACCGACGACATCAACGGGCCTTCGATGGAAGGCCCGACGGTCAACCACGTCGCGCTGAAGGGCCGCGAGCGGCAGGGCCCGGCGAACTGCTACCTGCGGCCCGCGCTCGGTTCGGCGAATCCGCCGACGCTGCTGACCGGCGTGCGCGCCACGCGGCTGCGCTTCGCGGGCACGCGCTGCGTCGGCGTCGACTTCGTAGCCGATGCGGGTGCGCCGGGCGCCGCGGCCGCGGCTGTCGTCGCCAACGCAACGGGCGGCAGCGGCGAGCGCACGCTGCGTGCGGCGCGCGAGGTGCTGCTCTGCACCGGCTCGATCGAGTCGCCGAAGCTGCTGATGCTCTCGGGGCTCGGCCCGCCCGCCGAGCTCGCGCAGCACGGCATCGCGGTGCGCGCCGCACTGCCCGGCGTCGGCGCGAACCTGCAGGATCACCTGCTCGGCGCCGGCACGGTCTACGAGTCGGCGCGGCCCCTGCCGCTGTCGAACTACCAGCACGGCGAGGGCATGCACTACCTGCGCACCGACGCCACGCTGCCCGGCCCGGACGTGCTCCTGATGTGCGTGACCGTGCCGTTCGCCTCGTTCACGCTGCCGCCGCCGCCGTCGAACGCCTGGACGATCCTGCCCTGCATCATGCAGCCTCGCAGCCGCGGCACGATCCGCCTGCGTTCCGCGAACCCGGCCGATGCACCGCTGATCGATCCGCGCTACTTCAGCGACCCCGTCGACGTCGCGACGATGACGCGCGGCTTCGAGATCGCGCGCGAGGTCGGTGGCCAGCCGGCGCTCGCCGAGTGGCGCGCCCGCGAGGTCTATCCCGGCGAGCGCTGGCGCGACGCCGCGGCCCGCGACGCCTTCGTCCGCGATGCCGCGAACACCTTCTTCCACCCGGTCGGCACCTGCGCCATGGGCACGGGACCCGAGGCCGTGGTCGACGAGGCGCTGCGCGTGCGCGGCACCGAGGGGCTGCGCGTCGTCGACGCCTCGGTGATCCCGCGGATCCCGAGCGCCGCGACGCACGCGCCGGTGATCGCGATCGCCGAGCGCGCCGCGGACTTGATCCTCGGCCGGCCGGTGGCACGCGCATGACGACGGACGACGGCCGCGAGCTCGAGGGCCGCGTCGCACTGATCACCGGCGCGGCGCATGGCCTCGGCGCGCAGATGGCGCGCCGCTTCGCCGGCGCGGGCGCGCGCGTCGCGATCGCCGACCTCGACGAGGCCGCCGGCCGCGCGCTCGCCGCGGAGCTGCCCGGCGCCACGTTCCACCGGCTGGACGTGACCCGCGAGGCGGAGTGGCTAGCCGCCTGGGACGCCATCGAGCGCGACATCGGCCCGCTGCGCATCCTGGTCAACAACGCGGGCTTCTACCGCCCGAACGTGCCGCTCGAGCAGATGGACCTCGCGCTCTGGCAGAAGCACTTCGCGATCAACACCGACGGCCCGTTCCTCGGCTGCCGCGAGGCGCTGCGCCGGATGAAGGGCCGCGACGGCGTGGTGCTCAACATCGCCTCGACCGCCGCGATCAACGGCTTCCTCAACGGCGCCGCGTACTCGGCGTCGAAGGCGGCGCTCGCGATGCTGACGCGGATCGCGGCCAAGGCCGGCGGCCCCCATGGGCTGCGCGTCAACGGCCTCATGCCCGGCGCGACACCGACCGACATGCTGCGCGGGAACAAGCTGCCGGGGCAGAGCGACGAGCAGCTCTACACGATGCTGACCGCGCACCATCCGATGGGTCGCCTGGCGACGCCGGACGACATCGCGCGCGCGGCGCTGTTCCTGTGTTCGGATCGGGCGTCGTTCGTCAGTGGCGTGCTGCTGGCTGTGGACGGGGCCGCTGCGGCCTGAGCCGGCCGCCGCTCCCGCCGGAACCGGGCGCCCCGGTTCCTAGAGGCGATCCGGGTATCGCTCGATCAGCACCCGCTTGTGGAAGTCGGGGATGTCCTCCGGGCGATGCACCTTTCGTCCGTAGGCGAGGCTGCAGAGGATGTCCTTGTCGCCGACCGTGTAACCCGCCCACGGCTTCTCGTAGGCCTTGTTGACGCCGGTGAAGGAATAGCGCGTGTCCACGAAGGGAGTGTCTGGGTCCATCACCCCACGGTGACTGGCGGCCCACATGTTCTCCGTGAACCGCGGCTGGTGCTTGCCGGGCTCGCCGTAGGTGCCGCCCTGGAACATCACCAGCTCGTCGCCCCATCGCTTGATCAGCCTCGGCTTGGCGACGTTGGGGTCGTCGTTGGCGAACTGCGCCTCCTCGAGGCTGCGCGAGCCGCCTTTCGGGAAGCTCAGGAAGTTCTCGACGAACAGACTGTCCTCGAGCTCCATCATCTTGCCGTTGTAGGGGTTCAGCAGCTCGTTGGTCGGCTCCATCGTCGCCGGGTCGAGGTAGCGCGCCGTGTACATCGACCGCATCAGTGCCGTCCCGGGAGGCAGGCCCGGGAACTGCCTGGGGTCCGGCACCTGCAGCTGCCACGTGAACAGGCCGGCAGCGCCGAGCAGCATGCCTCCCGGGTTGGTCTCGCGCCCGAGCAGCAGCCGGACCAGCATCGGGATGTAGGTCCGTTGGCCGACCAGGTTCTGGGTCATCTTGAGCCTCGCGAGGCTCGACTGCACCGGGTCGGCGAGGTCGAAGTTGCCTTTCTGTCCCGGGATCCAGGGCGTGCCGGACATCTCCCCCTTCTGGAACTGGCGCGTGCGGTCGTAGGCGTTGAAGACCTTCTCGCCTGCCGTGCCGTCGCTCGCTCGCTGGGTCGCTCCTTGGGTGGTTGCCGGCCGGGACTGGGCGCGCGCCGGCGCGCCCGCCGACAACGCCAGCACGCTGGCCGCACTCCCGAGGGCGCCGACCAGCTGCCGTCTCATCCGGTCGTGGACCTGCGCGTCGCTGGCCCGAGGCCGGGAGCCTTTCTGGTGGGGCATGGGGTCTTCCTCTCCGGGACGACTCGCGGCGATCAATTGCCGCCGACGAAGTTGTAGCGCGCCGTCAGGCCGAACATCGCACCGAGGCCGAGCGCCGGCGTGTACTGGCGCGCCACCGCGACGGCGAACGCACTCGATGCGAACACCTCGTCCGTCACGTTGTTGCCCCAGAGGTTCACGCTCCAGGTGCCGTCCGGATGGCGCAGGCCGACGTCGAGGTTCAGCAGCGTGCGGCTCGGGATCCACGCGAGGTTCAGCGTCTCGGCGTAGTACTTGCTCTGGTGCGTGAGGTCGCCGCGGATCGTCCACTCCAGCTTGCCGAGCGGCCGCCAGTAGTCGAGGCTCAGCGCGAGCTGCGTCCGCGGGGTGCGTGGCAGGTCGTTGCCGCCGATCGGCGAGCCCCCGAGCGGCAGGAAGCCCGGCTGGCGCGGCAGGAACACGCACACCGGCGTCCCCCGCGTCTCGCAGTTGCGGCCGAAGGTCGTGTCGATCGTGCCGTCCTTGAACGTGCTCTCGACGTAGGAGCCGGCGAACCGCGCGGTGATGCGGTCGGTCAGCGCCGCCTGGGCCTCGAGCTCGACGCCGAGTGCGTCGGCGCCCTTCACGTTGCCGATGAAGTTGCCCTCCTGCGTTCCCGGAGGCACGAGCCCCGACGGGATCGTGTCGGGCACGCTCAGCTGCAGGTCGGTCCAGTCGGTGGCGAACACCGCGTAGTTCAGCTGCAGCCGGCGGCCCCAGAGGGTCTGCTTGGCGCCGAGCTCGAACGTGGTGTTCTGCTCGGGCTCGAAGGTCGGGATGTCGGCGGTCGCGCCGTTGAAACCGCCCGACTTGGCGCCGCGGGCCGCGCTGGCGTACAGGGTCCACTCCTCGCGTGGCTTCCAGCGCACGTTGACGCGCGGCGTGAAGTCGTCGAAATCCGCCTGGAAGCGCACCCCGGTGTTGAGGATCTGGCGGCGCTCCTCCTGCGTGTAGCGCGCCTCGAGGTCGACGGTCCAGGTGTCGGCGAATGGAATGGTGACGGTCGCGAACGGCGATTCGATCCGGTCGATGAAGTTCGACAGCAGGCTGTTGGGCCCGGCGGGCACGCCGCTCGAGACGAAGGCGTTGGTCGGGTCGAGCCGCAGCGGGCGACGGTTCGTGAACCAGGCGGCGGCGCCGAAGTCGTTCACGTCGGAGTAGTAGTAGCCCAGGCGCCAGGTCGCGCGGCCGAGCTGGCCGTCCAGGCGCAGCTCGTGCGACTCCGCCTCCTGGTCGGTGAAGGGGTTGGAGACGAACTGCAGCACACCGCCGAGCTGGGCATTGCCGGTGACCAGCAGCGCGGGCTGCGCGGCGGCCTGGTAGTTCGCCGAGTCGTAGAGGCCCCTGCCGTACAGGTACATCAGGCCCAGCGAGTCGGAGAATTTGTAGTCGATGCGGGCCGACACCAGTTCGCTGTGGGTCTGGGCTCCCGTGTTGCGCGGGTCGCTGATGACCTCGGACTCGGAGACAGGGAGCTCGCCGCAGTAGAGCTGGTTGATGCCGGTCGTCGTCGGGCTGCAGTTCAGCGGGTTCTGCTGCGCCGGCGTCGCGGTCGGCAGCTGGGCCAGCGTGATCGGCGAGATCACGAGGCCGGCGCCCGGCTCGTTGCGGGTCTGCGAACGGTAGTAGAGGAGATTGACCTGCAGGTCCTCGACCGGCTGGTACTTCAATCCCACCTGCACGGCGTCGTTGTCCCAGCCGCCGACGTTGCCCTCGTTGCCCGAGAAACGCGCACCGAAGGCCTCGGAGGGGATCGCGGCACCCGAGCCCGGGAAGTTGTTCTTGAACGTCCCGTCGAACTCGGTCTTGATGCCATAGACGCGGACCGCGAGCACGTCGCCGATCGGGATGTTGATCGCGGCGCTGATGTCCTGGCGCTCATCGGTGCCATAGGTGATGGCGGCATTGCCGCCCCACTCGCCGAGCTCGGCCCGTCGCGGCACCCAGTTGATCGCGCCCGCGAACGAACTGCGGCCGTACTGCGCGTTCTGCGGTCCCTTGATGATCTCGATGCGCTCGAGCTCCATCAGCGTGAAGTCGACGTTGCCCTGCTGCTGCACGTGCACGCCGTCGACGAACGTCCCGACGTTCTGGTTGCGGTCGGTCAGCGCGGCCTGGCTGAGGCCGCGGATCAGCGGCGCCGGTGTCGTGCCACCGCTGTAGGCCTCGAACGAGAAGCCTGGCGTCAGCGCGGCGATGTCCGCGAGGCTCACGACGTTGCGGCGCTTGAGGTCGTCGCCCGTGTACGCCGTGACGGCGACCGGGACCTCGTTGAGCTTTTCCTCGACCCTTCTCGCCGTGACGACGATCTCCTCCACCAGCGCCGCGCCCTGCTGGGCGAAGCCGTCGCCAACCCCGGTCGCGCACGCCAGGGCGACCGACGCCGACACCAGGGCGCGCCGGCTGCGACGCGCGTCGTTCTCGATGCTCATGGAAACCCCCTGACACTGCAGTTGCTACGTCGCTCGGGCCCCGCGCCGTGTCCCCACACGACATGGAGCGCTCCGATGCGCTTCGGAACCTCTGCCCGGACGCGTGACGCGGTGCGCGCCTAGACCCTGCCCGGGTACTTGTCGACCAGGTACTTCCTCACGACCTGCGGAAAATCGTCCACGGAGTGCAGCTTCGTGCCCTTCACGTTCCACAGCAGCTGCGCCTGGTCGTCCTTGCCGACGCCGATCCACGGCCTCTCCCAGGCGCGCATCAGCCCCGCGAAGTTGTAGTCGGTGGTCACGAGGTCGACCTTCGGGTCCATGATCTGGCGGTAGTCGCTGGTCCAGATCGACCCGTCCATCCGGGGCTGCGCCGGGCCTTCGTTCTGGAACAGGCCGGCGAGGAAGATCGACAGCTTGTCGCCCCAGACGAGGTGCGCGTTGCGCCGCGCTGCCTGCTGCTCCGGGCTGTCCATGAACTGAGGCCTGTCGATGCTGCGGCCGCCGCCGGTCGGGAAGATCAGGTAGCTCTCGGCGAACAGCGAATCGGAAGCCTCGACGTTCTTCTTGAGATACGGGTTGTAGACCGTCCTGGCGGGCTGGAACTTCCAAGGGTCGAGGATGATCCCGGTGAACAGCGCGCGCTGCACCACGGTGCCCTTGGGCGTGTCCGGATACTCCTTGGGGTCGGGCCACTGCAGCCGCCAGGTCCACAGGCCGAGGTGGCCGTGGATCGCGGCCCCGCCACGACCCTGCGGGCCGAGGTAGACGCGCGAGAACATCGCGACGTAGCTCGTCTTGCCGACGAGGTTGTTGGTGGCCTTCAGCGTCGCGAGCCGGTTGCCGACGTCGCTGTCGAGATCGAAGTTGCCGCGCTGGGCGGGATCGAACACCGCGGGCTCGCCCTTGAGCTCCTGCGCCGTGAAGTCGCGCTTCACGAGCCCGGACTCGACCTGCTGGGCCGCGGCTTCCGTCGTCAGCAGGCTCGATGCGAGCAGCGCGCCGAAACCGCGGAACAGCGAGCGGCGTTCGATGCTCGCCAGCGAGAGATCCTGTGCCTGCAGATCGCCCAAGCGGGTGCTCCTCCGCGCAGGTCGCGGGAAAGTCCGACGTCTATGCGCCCTTCGACGGCACTGTGCCGCGAGGCGTCGCCCGCTCGCCAATCAGATCCGCTGATGCTGCGATGCGCATGGCCTATGGCACGGACGCAGCCGGCGTGCGTGACGCGGCGGCGCCGCCGCGGAATCGTGCGCGGCGCGGTTTCAGGAGCGACACATCGCGCGCCACGGTTGCGGCGGTTCCGCGCCGCGCCGCGCCGGCGCGGTCCCGCGCTCCGGAACGAGTTCGCCAGTCCGCAGCAGGTTGGGAATCGCGCTCGCCTCCCAGCGTGGCGGGTCGTTGCCCCAGCGGAACACGACGAGGCCACTGCACGGCAGCATCCACAGCGCCGTCGTGCCGCCGAGGCCCGTGAGGTACCAGGCCGGCTCGGCGAACGGCACGTCCTGGCGCACGATCAGCGGCGGATCGGCCCTGCGCGGTCCGTCGCCGCTCCAGCCGATGAAGCTCTGGTAGCCGTGATAGGGGTTCAGCGCGGACGGCGCGAACATCCGTTCGACCCAGCGGGTCGGCAGGATCTGCCGCCCCTGCCACTGGCCGCCGTCCAGCAGCATCAGCCCGATCTTCAGCAGGTCGTCGGCACGGATGCGCAGGCAGCAGAACGCGCGCGCCTGGCCGCGGGCATCGGCGTTCAACGTGGCGGTGCCGAGGCCCATCGGCTTCCAGATCCGCGCCTCGAGGTAGTCCCGGTAGCTCTGCCCGGTCGCGTTTTCGAGCGCCATCGCCAGCAGCTGCGACTCGACGTTGCCCCAGCCGTACTTCGAGCCGGGCGCCGCCAGCAGCGGGAACGACAGGGCGGTGGCCGCGACGTCGCTGCCCTCGGCGAGCTGCAGGGTACGGCCCAGCGGTGCGCGGTCCGGACGATAGGAGTCGAGGCCGGAGCTCATGGTCAGCAGCTGCTCGATCGTGATGCGGCCGCGTGGATCGTCGCGCCACGACGGCAGCAGCGCACCGATCGGCGTCCGCTCGCTCTCGATGAAGCCGTCGGCGATCGCCGCGCCGACCGCGATCGCGACCAGGCCCTTGGCGATGGAACGCACCGGCAGCAGGTCGCCGGCCTCGCGACCGGGCGCGAAGTACGCGTGCTCGATCGCGCCGCGGCGTGCCACCAGCAGCGCCTCCGTCTCGTGCGACCTGGCCCAGCCCAGCGCCGCCTGCCACCGCGCCGCGTCGACCAGCCGCTGGCGCGGAGCGCTCGCAGGCAGTGGCGCGGCGAGCCCCCCCTCGATCAGCAGGCCCGGCGTGTAGAACGCCTCTGGCTGCGGGAACTCGCCGGGACTCTCGATGCGCCGCAGGTAGCGCTGCCAGAAGGCGAGGTCGTCCGTCTCGGCCTGGCGCACGAGCCGGCGCTTCTCCTCGAGCACGGCATCGAGCTCGGATCCGGCGCCGCCGGCATCCGCGATCGAACTTCTTCCGGTGCCGCGTACCGGACCGCGCGACACCCAGCGACCCTCGACCGGTTCGAATCGATGGCTCGAGATACGCACCTCGCGGTAGGTCGTGCCGGTCTCCAGCAGGTAGCCGCAGATGAATCCGGGCTGCGGCGTGGCCGGCCGGCATTCGCGCTTCTCGAAGCGGTGGATCCGCGTCGCGTTCAGGTAGCGTGGCCGATCGGCGACCGGGCCGACGTCGCGGCCCGACAGGTAGTCCTGCATCGCTGCGCGCAGCTGTGCCTCGTCGGGTTCGACGCTGCCCGCGGCCCAGCCGGCCATGACCGCCGCGCACGAGAGCACCAGCGGCCACGCCGGGCTCCAGCGTCGCAGCCGCGCCGTGCGTCGCGGGCCGGTGCGGCTCATCGGTCGGACTCCAGCAGGGCGGCTGCGGCGGGCGCGAGTGCCTCGCGCTCGAAGACCTTGTAGCCGGTGGCGTTCTCCAGCAGCCGCACGGGGCTGCCGGGCGCATGGCCGAGCCACGGCCGCTCGTCCACCGACGTCAGGCTGACGTGGTTGTATCCGGCCCCGACGCGCGCCTGGCCGAGCTCGGCGGGCCGCAGGCGCCAGCCGGTCGAGTCCATCGTGCCCGGATGCACCGCGGTGTCGACCCCGGTGGACCGTGGTGCCGAGAAGAACACGTACCACTCGTCGCCGCCCACGGCCACCTGCGCCGCGGCACGCGGGCGCGGCGCGGGGCTGGGCTCGTCCAGCGATGCCCACGAGTCGTCGGTGACCAGCACCGACGAGGCCCAGCGCCTCGCGCTCGGCTCGGCCACCCGGCCTGTCTCCTCGTTGACGAAGCGCTCGAGCGGACGATGCGTGCGCGCCTCGAGGGGCATCGCGATGCCACGGGTCTCGACCTGGTAGGCCGGGCTGGCCGGAAGGTTCGCGCGTGCGAGCTCGGCGTGGGTCGCCGGCCGGACCCGGCACTGCACGACCGCGAGCTCTGCCATCAGCACCCGCGGTGCGCGCCCCGGCGTCAGTTCCAGCACGTGGGCTATCGACTGGGTCCATGCGGTTTCGCCGAAAGGCGCGCCGACGAGCGCCAGCAGTGCGCGCAGGTCGATGCGGTTGCGGCCGCCGGCGGCCTCTGCCACGGACACTGCGGCCGGGCGGGTCGCCGCCAGTCCGAGGCCGAGCAGGAACGTCCGTCGATCCATGCTCAGACCTCCAGCCTCTCGGGGAAGTAGCGCCGCACCAGCCGGGTCACGAGCGGCGCCGCGCGCTCGAGCGAGAGCACCTTGCGCCCCATCGCATGGAACACCAGGCGCGCGGGATGGCCCGTGGGGAAGCCGAGCCAGGCGCGCTCCCAGGCGAACGCCGTGCCGTGCCAGTCGTAGCTCGCCTCGACCGCGGCTCGCCCGGTGTCGAGCACTTCCGCCAGGCGTGCGCGCCACAGCAGCGTGTTGCCGCGAGGCTGGTGCGGGCCCTGGTCGTGGAAGATCGCCTCGCGCAGCGTCACCAGGTCGTCGCCGAGCACGTAGTGCGGCCGGGCGCGGGTCAGGGCGTCGGGGCGCTTGTCGTAGAAATAGTCGGGACGTGCCGCGCTGTAGCCGCCGCTCGGCGTGTAGATCCACTCGTCCTCGAACACGATGCCGGCGGTCTCCTGCCACTGCCCGGTGACCGGGTTCTCCAGCCCCTCGAGCGGCTCGAAGGTGGTCGGATCGAGGATGAAGCCGGTCTCGCGCGAGGTGATGCGAAAGGCGTGTTCGTCCGGCTCGCGCAGCTGGCCGGGCCCGGGCCGGTCGACGCGGAACAGGTAGAGGTTGCCGGTGGCATACAGGTCGATCGGCTCGCGGCCGGGGACCAGGCAGCTGACGCGCGAGAACGTCGTGACGCAGGTCGGTGCGCCGTCGAGCGAACCGAAGATCTTCAGGTCCGAGTAGTAGTTGCGCAGCGGGTCGGCGAGTTCCGCGACCCGCGAGGCAGACCGTGCGATCAGCGGCTTGGGATCCATCGAGGCAGTCCTCCGGACCGGAGCCCCGCGGGGCGCGGCACCGGCAACACACACGTTTACCAAAAGCGGGCCACGCGCAGGCATGCCTTTCGCGTGCGCGTGCGATGTCCGTGCGGTATCGCACCCCGGCCACGCGCACGGAGCCGGCCGGCCTCGCGCGCATGCTTCCATGCGCCGAATGCATGGAGTCCCGGGTGACGACGCGAGCTAGACTGGCTGCGCCGCGTGCCGTCGCTACAGGGGGTCGGATGGACGAGACGATGCGGACGGCCGTGTACCGCGGCCACCTCGAGATCCGCCAGCTCCGCCAGTTCATGGTGGTGGTCGACGTGGGCTGCGTCTCCAAGGCGTCCGAGCAGCTGCACATCACGCAGCCGGCGCTGACGCGCAACATCAAGAACCTCGAGGAGTCGCTGAACGCGATCCTGCTCGAGCGCAAGCCGCGCGGCGTCGTGCCCACCGAGGCTGGCCTCGCGCTGTACCGCTACGCGCACCTGATCCTCAACGAAGCCAAGCGCGCCGCCCGCGACGTCCAGGCGATCGCCAGCGGCAAGCGCGGCCACGTGCACGTCGGCTTCGCCGCGATGTTCGCCGGGTCGATGGCCGAGCACTTCACCATCGCATTGAGCGACGCCTGTCCCGGCGTGCGGCTGCGGATCACCGAGGGCTTCTTCGAGGAACTCGTGGCCGAGCTCGGCCATGGCAAGCTCGACGTCATCCTTTCGAACTTCCCGCCCGACGCCGTGCCGGCCGACGCGAGGTTCGAGCCCCTGCTGGCCATCCGCTCCAATTTCGTCGTGGGTCGCAGCCATCCGCTCGCCTGCCGCGCCGAGGTCACCGCGCAGGATCTCTGCGCGGCGCAGTGGGCGCTGGTGCGCCGGCCCCACGTCGCGGATTTCCTCGACAGCTTCTTCGCCTCGCAGGGCTTTCCGGCGCTGACCGGCTCGGTGGAGACCAATTCGCTCACCACGCTGAAGTCGCTGGTGATGAGCGGCCGCTACGTCAGCCTGCTGGCCGAGCCCTGGGTCGGTGACGAGATGCGCAGCGGCGACATCGTCGCGCTGCCCGTCGCCGGCGCCCCGGTGCTGCGCCAGGCGGGCCTGATCACCCGCGACGGCGTCGAGCAGCGGCCGGCGGTCGAGCGCGCGATCGTCGTGCTGCGCGAGGTCTGCGCGGCCTGGCAGGCCGGGCAGGACGGCTCGCGCAGGCCGGCCTCGGCAGCCGGCGCCGGATCACGGGCGACGGCAGACCGCATCGTGCCCGGCGTCGTGCGCGCTCCCTTGCGCCGGCAGTAGCCGGCGCGCCCCCGGCGCTGCGCCACGCGCCGCGGCATCGGCGCATAAGCCGATTCTATGGGCCGTGCCGTCTCTGCGGCCCATCATCGCTCCAGCCGTCGCGCCGCGGCGCCGAGGATCGGAGCGATACCGCCATGCCGCTGAACCGAGAGCCCCTCCGACCCGTCACCGACGAGCACCGGGCCACCTACGAGCGCGACGGCGCGGTCTGCCTGCGCGACGTGCTGCACCCCGACTGGATCGAGATGCTTTTGCCGGTCGCGCGACGCATCGTCGTCGACAAGGAGGACCTCGGGCTACTGCCGCAGATCCCCGGGCGCTACATGTCGCGCACCGTCCCGGATTTCCGGCGCCTGGCGTTCGAGTCGCCGCTGGCGCAGGTCTGCGGCGAGCTGCAGCGCTCGCGCGAGATCCGCTTCTATTTCGACGAGTTCTTCGCCAAGGCGCCGCGGTCGCAGGAGAAGAGCATCTGGCACACCGACCGCATGGGCTGGCCGGTGGCCGGCAAGATGGTCCCCTCGCTCTGGCTGCCGCTGACGCCGATCTCCGAGGAGAACTCGCTCGAGGTCATCGCCGGCTCGCAGTCCGAGGACGTGCGCTACTGGCTGTTCTCGCCGAACGCCCGCAAGATGTCGCGGCCGCCCGACCGGCCGCCGCACCCCGACTGCGAGCCGCTGCGCGCCGACCCGCGGGTGCGCTTCCTGCGCTGGTCGATGCAGCCCGGCGACCTGCTGGTCGTGCATCCCTGGGCCCTGCACTACTCGGCCGGCAACCCGACCGACGACTGGCGGATCGCCGTGGCGGTGCGGATGTTCGGCGACGACATCACCTGGGATCCGCGCCCCGACTGCGTGAACCTCGCCGGCGTCAGCTTCGACGAGATGGTGCAGGGAGAGAAGCCCAGCGGCCCGCTGTTCCCGCTGCTGTGGTCCGCCGACGGGCGACGCGACGACGACCGTGCGTTCCCGCGCGGCTTCGCTACCGAGTGGTCCGCCGCCCGCAAGTCGGGTGTCAACGAATACGCCGAGTTCGCGGCGCTGCTCGAGAAAGAGAGCGCGACGGCGTCCCCCTGAAACCTACTCGAGAGGCCTGCTCCATGGGTGCATCGAACGATCTTCCCGCGACCTCCTCGCGACGTGCGCTGCTCGGCTCGCTGGGCGCCGCCACGGCGAGCCTCGTGTACAGCCGCGACCTGTTCGCGCAGGCGTCGAACCCGCAGGCGACCGTGCAGCAGAGCGTCAGCGAGCACGCGCGCCCGACCACGCACCCGGCTGCCGCGTTCAAGCTGCCGCGCTGGAAGCCCGGCCAGGCGCGCCGGCTCGACCTGTCGAAGCCGCTCGACAACCACTACGGCTTCGCGAAGGTGCAGGTGAACCTGGTCGGGACCTACAGCTGGCTCTACCAGTACGGCTGGGTGGTGTTCTGCCCGCCCGGCCAGCCGCCGTTCCCGATCCTCGGCCGCGTGTTCCTCGCCAAGATCTTCGCGACGCCGGTCGATCCGAAGGAGTTCCCGGGCGCCGACGAGCACTCGTACATGATGTGGGGGACGATGAGCCAGACGTACGTCGACCCACGGACCTTCGAGCCGGTCACGCGGATGCGCAATCCCTATACCGGCCGCACGATGGAAGTGCCGGTGGTCCACTATGCCGATCGCCTCGTGTATCGCGTCGGCCAGGTGATCCAGGTGCCCGGGGTGGATCCCGAGTTCTACCGCCAGCCCTGGGACCGCGATGGCGGCTACTCGCAGCACTTCGTCGACACCGGGGAGGACACGAGCTACTCGGTGCTCGGCGCCTCGCAGCAGCCCGGCCCCCACCAGCCACGCGTCGACTTCGCGTTCTGGGCGGCGCGTACGGCCGAGGTGATCGACCCGAAGTTCCGCACCGTCGACACGCGCCGCAACTACTCGGCGGTGATGAAGGCCACGGAGTACGCGTGGTACGGCGTCGAGAAGGGCGACCAGGCGCAGCTCGCGGTGAACACGGTCGGCATCAAGACCGAGGATCCGGCGAAGCTGCCACCGCTGGTGCGTCGGCAGATCCTCGAGCGCTTCCCCGAGCGCTACGCGTAGCGACGGATCGCGGCGACTCGCGCGAGCGGGCCACCTCGAGGGCATGTCGTGCCGGCATCCTGCGATGCCGAAGTCCGATCCGAGACGACGCACGCGTGCGTGATACTGCCCGCGACGCAGGATCACCGGGGGAACGACGCATGAAGCACACGACACGCACGGCAGCCGCAGTCCTGGCCACGATGGCGGGCGCTGCGGGGGCACAGTCCCCGCCGCCGGATCGCGACGCGTCCGCCGCGCAGCAGCTCGAGGAGATCACCGTGACGGCGCGCAAGCGCGAGGAGAGCCTGCTCGACACGCCGCTGTCGATCACGGCGATCACCGCGCGCGACATCGACCGGCTGAGCATCACCGACATGCGCGAGGTCGCGGCGCTCACGCCGGGCCTGACGATCAGCGAGTTCGGGTCGGGCACCCTGAACCAGCCCGTGATCCGCGGCCTGTCGCAGCTGACGGGCGGCCAGTTCGCCGAGAACAACGTCTCGGTGTTCTACAACGGCATCTACATCCAGAACAACAACCTCGTCGATGCCTCGTTCCTCGACATCGAGCGCATCGAGGTCGTCAAGGGGCCGGTCAGCGCGCTGTACGGGCGCAATGCGTACGCCGGCGTGATCAACTTCGTGACCAAGCGTGCCACCGACACGCCCGAGGCTTCGGTGCGGGTGATCGCGGGCGACTATGGCCGGCGCGCGGTCTTCGGCAGCGTCAGCGGTCCCCTCGGCGGTGCGTTCAAGGCCAGGCTCGGCGGGCGCTACGACGCGACCGACGGCACCTGGCGCGATCCGGTGACGCGCGTGAACTTCGACGGTGGCGAGCGTCGCGCGCTGCAGGCGGCGTTCGAGTTCGAGCCGTCCGAGACGTTCTCCGCGGTACTCACCGCGTTCTATGCCGACGACGACCTCGACCAGCCCGCGCGCGCCTTCGCGCTCGGCAACTGCGGCGCCGCGCCCGGCGCGTTCCAGCCGGTGATCTGCGGCGAACTCCCGGACTTCGACGACCGCACGACGATCCGCTCGGCGCGCCCCGACTTCGACATCTTCGGCAACCGCCGCGAGCTGTCGCTGAACACCCTGACCATCGAGGCGACGCTGGGCGCCGTCGAGATCCGCAGCCTGACCTCGTACGCCGACACTTCGTTCGCACAGAACCGCGACCAGGACGGCACCGGGATCGGCTTTCCGTTCACGCTCGTCGGCGCGCCCGCCGGCACGGTCAACCTCACGACCTACACCTCGCTGGGCGCGGAGGACCGCTCGTTCTCGCAGGAGTTGCGCGCCACCTTCCCGGTCGGCGAGAAGCTGCGCATCGGCGTCGGCGGCTTCTACAACGACTGGTCCGGCAACACCACACAGACCCTGACGGTGGATGGCCGGCCGGTGCCCGCCGGCAGGTCGGTCAACGTGGTGTTCCCGATCGCCGCCACCTTCGACGGCAACCGCTCGCCGTTCGTGCAGACGGTGCTGCTCGAGGACGAGGAGCAGTCCGGCTTCACGGTGATCGACTACGCGGCGACCGAGGCGCTGTCGCTGTCGCTGGAGGCGCGCCGCTCGCGCCAGCGCAAGCGGCAGAACCAGACGGGCTCGTTCCTGCGCCTGCCGGCCGTGGACCCGGACGGCCCGAACGGCATCGGCGGCTCCTGGAGCTTCTGGAGCTACCGTGGCTCCGCGTCCTATCGCCTGTCACCGGAGACGATGGTCTATGCCTCCGCGGGGCGTGGCTTCAAGGCCGGCGGCTTCAACTCGGGGTCGGGGATCCCCGTGGCCGACGTGCAGTACGACCCGGAGCAGAACGACACCTACGAGCTCGGCCTGAAGTCGCAGTGGCTCGATGGGCGCCTGCAGACCGAGCTGACCGCCTTCTATTCCGTGCTCTCCGGCATCCAGCTGTTCGGGTTCTCGGCGACCGGCCTCGGCTCCGTGATCAGCAACGGTGGTGACGCGACCGCGCAGGGCTTCGAGGCGCTGGTGGCGGCGCGCGCCGCGCCCGGCGTGACGCTGTCGGTGGGCGTCGCCTACACCGACCCGACCTTCGACCCCGGCTCGACGCTCAACAGCAGCGCGTCGGTCGCCCAGTGCCGCGCGATCCCGGCGTGTGCGGGCCGGGTCGGGCCGGATGCCGCCGGGCGCACGGTGCTGAACCTCGGCGGGCTCGCGCTGCCGCGACAGAGCGAATGGCAGACGACGGTCACCGCCGACGTCGTGCGCCCGCTGACGGCGACGCTCGACTGGACGCTGCGCGGCGTCTACCGGTACCAGTCGAAGCAGTACACGACGACGCCTCCCACCAACGTCGGCTGGGTCGGCGACTCCAACCGCCTCAGCCTGCGCGCGGGCGTCGCGCGCGACGTCGACTGGAGCCTCGAGGTGTACGTCGACAACGCACTCGACGACGGGACACCGCTGAACTTCGGCTCGGGACTGAATGCGGCGAACAGCACCTTCCCGCTCGCGATCGCCTACGGCGCTAGGCGCACCTGGGGCCTCGAATTCGCGTACGCCTTCCGATGAGCGGCCTCGCCGTGCACCGCGCCGCCCGAGTCGCCTGGCTGTGGACGCTCGCGGCGATCGCAGCCTGCAGCGCGGCGCGCGCCCAGGACGCGGGACTCGCCCCGCTGCCGCCGCCGATCGAGGCCAGCATCGTGGTGGACGCGCCGCTGGACGAGGTCTGGGAAGCCTGGACGACCTCGGCGGGCGTGCCGACGTTCCTCGGTTTCGAGGCGCAGGTCGAGGCCCGGCCGCGCGGTACCTTCCGCGTGACCTTCGAACGCGCCAAGTCCGAGCCGCTCGATCGCGGCAACGACGGCATGGTGCTGGCGATCCAGCCCCGGCGCATGATCACGATCAGCTGGATGACGCCGATGCACATGGCGTCGCTGCGTGGCCAGTCGACGCTGCTGGCGATCTACCTCGACCCGCTCGGCGAGCGCCGCACCCAGGTGCGGATTGTCAACACGGGCTACGGCACCGGGCCGGAATGGTCGGCGGCCTACGACTACAACGTGCGCGGCTGGCGCAACGTGCTCAAGGCACTGGAATACCGCTTCCGGAACGGCCCGATCGACTGGGACGTGGCGATGAAGCACCGCAAGGAGCGCGGGCGCTGGCCCTGGTTCGACTAGCGACCTTGAGTGGCGCGGTTTCCAGTGGCGTCGCCCGCGGCGTCCGGCGGACGCCGGTCACCGTGGCGCGACGGCTTCGGTCAGGAACGGGAACGGATAAGGCCCGGTGTTGGGGCTCGACCGCGTGACCTGCTCGAAGCCGATGCGGCGCAGCAGCCCAGCGACGTCGAGCAGCGCGGACTCGCGCCAGAACGGCTCGCCCTCGTGGCGCGCGGCATGGTCCACCTGCCACTGCGCCAGCTTGCCGAGGCGCTCGAACGGCGGCACGTCGACGAACAGCAGGCGGCCGCCGGGGGCGAGCAGTCGCAGCGCCTCGCGGAACACGGCCTCGGTGGTCGCGACCGGGATCTCGTGCAGCATCGCGTAGGAAGTCACCACGTCGAAGGATCCGGCCGGCAGGCCGGTGTCGGCGGCGTCGCAGCGCTTCAGCCGCACCGTCGCGCCATGCACGTTGAGCAGGCGCTGCGCCTGCTCGACCTGGCGCAGGCTCATCTCGCAGGCCCAGACCTCGGCCTCGGGCAGCGCCTCGGTCAGTGCGAGCGTGAACGGCCCGTAGCCCGCGCCCATCTCGAGGATGCGCCGGCCGCCGAGCGCGGCGACGCGCTGCGCGACCTGGCGGCGCTGCGCGAAGATGTCGGCCGGCGCCATGATCCGCGCGACCAGCTCGCGATGCACGATGCAGCCCTGGATGAAGCCCTGGTAGGGATGGCCGTCCCAGCCGCCGTGGGTGCGATGAATCCAGTGCTCCGTCCACCAGCGCGGCAGGGGCTGGGCGGGATTCGGGTCGAGCGTCGTCGGGCCCTCGCGCGCGGCGTCGAGCAGCGGCACGAGCTGGTCGGCGAGCTCCTCGAACGCCGCGATCGCGAGGCGGCCGTGGTGCTCGCCGTACCAGTCGCGCGCATGGCGTGCGGCCTGGAACGCCGGCACGGTCTCCGCGACCGGCTCGACCTGGCGGGCGCGCTCGTCGAGGTCGTCGGCGAGCGCCTCGTCGTCGAGGCCGGCGGCGCGCAGCGCAGCTGCCACGACGCGGTTCGCCGGTTCCAGGGTACGGGCCAGCGCCGCCGCATGGGCAAGGCCGGAGCGTGCCCGCGCCGACAGCGGCAGCTCGCCTTCGATCGCGTCGCGGGGGGTCATCGCAGCCATGCGCGCCAGGCTCCTGGAGGGTCGTCGCGATCGAGGCTAGCATCGGGCCAGCGCGCTCGGTATGCCGCCGGCTGATGCCGCCTAGCCGAGGTGGCATTTCCGGTCCGGCCGGCCACGCGGCAGGATGAGGCGATAGTCCCGCTCCCCTCGCCGAGGTCCGCCGCTTGGCCACCGCCGCATCGTCCCCGCCGAGCGCCGTTCCGGCCGGTGACGTCCCCGACCGCTCGGCGATCGCGGCCGTGGCCACGGCCGCGGGTCCGGGCGCCACGTCGGGCAGGGCGGCGGCGGGCGCGCCGCCCGCGCGGCTGCCGTTGCGGCTGGTCGCGGGCTGGGGACTCGGCACGCTCGCCGGCGGCATCCTCTTCAACACCACGGGCGTGCTGCTGCTGCGCTACCTGACCGACTACATCGGTCTCGCCGCCGGCCTCGCCGGCCTGCTGATCGCCTCGTCCAAGGTCTACGACGCGCTGACCGACCCGGTGATGGGCTGGATCAGCGACAACACGCGCAGCCGCTTCGGCCGGCGACGTCCGTGGCTGCTCGTCGGCGGCGTGCTGTGCGCGCTCGCGCTGGTGGCGCTGTTCAACGTGCCGACGGGCCTCGCCGGCGGCGCGCGGGTGGCGTGGGTGATGGCCGTGCTGCTGTTCTATGCCACCGCCTACACCGTGCTGACCGTGCCCTACATGGCGATGCCGGCGGAGATGACCACCGACTACCAGGAGCGGGCGCGCCTGATGTCGTGGCGCGTCGGGTTCGCAGGCGTCGCGCAGGTCACCGCGGGCTATGCCGCGCCGATGCTGGTGCTCGCCTATGGCGACGGCTCGCGCGGACACGGCCTGATGAGCGCGACCCTGGCGGTGGCGGTGCTGGCATCGGGCCTGGCCTGCTTCGCCCTGACGCGCTCCGCGCACGCCACCGGCCCGGCCGTGGCCGCGGCCGGCCCCGCGGGCGCCGCATCGGGTGCGGCCGCGCCGCGCGCACCGCTCGCGCTCGGCGAGCAGCTGCGCGCCGTCGCCGGCAACCGCCCCTTCGTGCTGCTGATCCTGTCGAAGTTCGCGCTGCTGCTGTCGGTCGCGAGCTTCGGCGCCACCTTCGCCTATTTCGTCGTGCACGTGCTGCAGGCCACCTATGCGCTGCTCGGCACGTTCGCGGTGGTCTCGACCGCCGCGATGCTCGGTTCGCTGCCGGTCTGGGTGCAGGTGATCCGCCGCGTCGACAAGCGCCGCGCGTTCATGCTGGCCGCGGTCGCGTACGCGTTGCTCGCGATGTCCTGGCTGCTGGCGGGGCCGGGCGAGCCGACGGCGACGCTGCTCCTGCGCGGTGCGGCTATGGGCGTGCTCGGCTGCGGCACGCTGCTCGCCGGCCAGTCGCTGCTGCCGGACGCGATCGAGTACGACTACCTGCGCCACGGGGAGCGGCGCGAGGCGCTGTTCGCGGGCTTCTACACGATGGCGGAGAAGTTCGCCTCGGCGCTCGGCGTGGCGGTGACCGGGCTGTTCCTGGGCGCGATGGGCTATGTGTCGAGCTCGGGTGGGGCGATGGTGCGCCAGCCCGACTCCGCGCTGTTCGCGATCTCGATCGCCGTCGGCGCGATCCCGGCGGCGATGCTGCTGGCGAGCGCGGCGCTGATCTTCTACTACGACCTCGGCGAGCGCCGGCTGGTCGCGCTGCGCGCGGCGGCGCGCGACACCGGGAACGGAGGAGGCGAGCCATGAAGCAAGCGCAGGCGCCGCTCGGCGCGGAGATCGAGGGGCCGGGCCGCCGGTACTTCGACGACGTCGTCATCGACAACCTGCTCGAGGCGATGCTCGAGCTGACGGCGGCCGTCTGGACGCACCGCGACCGGGCGATGGTGCTCGAGCAGGTCCTGTCGCGGCTGCTCGCCGAGTCCCACGGCGCGCCCGACATCGCCCGCCTGCTCGAGCAGCACCGCCCGACGGCGGAGGAACAGGAGGCGCGGCGGCTGGAGCGCGACGCGCTCGTCTCGCAGGTCTTCCGCAGCTTCGCGCGGCGACCGGCGGCCGACTCGGCGCCGCTCGGCGCCGGCCGGCGCTACCAGGAGCCACGGCCGCGCGCGGAGCAGGCGTCGTGAGGCGCGACTGGGACGGGCTGCTGCCGCGCACGGCACGCCTCGCCGACGAGAGCTACCTCGACTTCGTCACGAGCTTCCGCGCGCGCGCCGTGCAGCAGATGTACCCGATGCTCGAGGAGCTCGGCAATGCCGTGGTCGGGCGCGAGCACCCGGCCGGTACCGCGCCCGGGATCGCCGAGATCCAGCGCTCGCTCGATGCGCTGCCGCTGGTGCGCGTCTGGCAACGCTTCATGCGCAGCCACCAGGAGATGATGTGGCGGCGCACGCGGGCGAGCATCGCGGCGGAAGCCGACCAGTGGCTCGCCGCGATGCGGGACGCCGAGGCCCGCGGCCCGGGTCGCCTGCTGTACGACCCGGCCTTCGTGGTCCCGGACTATGCGCGGGTGGAAGTGCACCTGCAGCCGGGCGGCTACACCGACGATCCGCTCGGCGGCCCGGTGTTCCACTACGGCACCCACGTGTTCTACCAGGGCGAGAACGCGCAGGACGAACAGCACGTGGAGATGGCGCGCAAGGCCGCGGCGCCGCGCGACGGCGCGGTGCGCCGCGTCCTCGACCTCGCCTGCTCGATCGGCCAGGCCACGGTGGCGCTGAAGCAGCGCTTCCCGGCGGCGGAGACCTGGGGGATCGACGTCGCGCTGCCGCTGCTGCGCTACGCGCACCTGCGCGCCGCCGAGCGTGGCGTGGACGTGAACTTCCAGCAGGCGCTGGCCGAGCAGATGCCGTTCCCGGACCGCCACTTCGACCTGGTGCTGAGCTACATCCTGTTCCACGAGATCCCGTGGCGGATCACCGAGCGCGTGGTCCCCGAGGTGGCACGCGTGATGCGCCCCGGCGGCACCTTCTGCATCTACGAGTTCCCTAACGCCAGCGGGTCGCTGTCGCCGGTCGCGCAGTTCCTGATCGACTACGACTCGCACGACAACTGCGAGCCGTACTCGCGCGAGTTCGTGCGCGCCGATTTCCACGGCCTGCTGCGCGACAGCGGCTTCGACGTGGCCCCCGGCCCGAAGGTCGCCAATGGCTTCCTCCAGTCGATCGTCGCCACCCGGCGCTGAGGACGCACGCACGGCGGCGGAGCCGGCGGCGAGGCTCGGCGCGTCGGCGGCCGGCGGCGGCCGCATGCTCGACATCGGCAACGCGATGCTGTGGATCGAGGAGGCGGGCAACGGTCGGCCGATCGTCTGCGTATCCGGCCTCGATGGTCGCGCCGCGCTCTGGCGGTCCCAGGTGCCGACGCTCGCGGCGCTCGGGCACGTGGTGTCGTTCGACCAGCGCGGCGTCGGCCGCAGCTCGCCCTCGGCGATCCGCTACTCCACGACGCAGATGGCCGAGGACCTGCTGTCGGTGCTCGACGCGCTCGGCTTCGAGGCGGCGACGCTCGTCGGTCACGGCATGGGCAGCGCGGTGGCCCTCGAGCTCGCGATCACGCACCCGGGGCGCGTCGATCGCCTGGTGCTGGTCGCGCCCTGGCCGGAGCGCACGGAGTCGATGCGGGTCGCCGGCGAGCTGATGCAGGCGCTGCTCGAGCGCTGCCCGGTCGAGGATTTCCTGCGCTTCGACCTGTTGCGCAGCGCGCCGCCCGGCTGGTGGGATGCCCGCCCTGGCCTGCTGCCCGAGCACCTCGACGAGCGCCGCGCCGCCGTGCTCTCGCCGGCGCTGGAGCTCGCACGGATGCGCGCCGCCGATGCGTTCGCGGCGCGCCCGTGGATGGCGAACCTGCGCGTGCCGGCGCTGGTGATCGCCGCCGCCGACGACCAGGTGGTCGCTTGCGAGGCGTCGCGCCAGGTGGCGAGGAGCCTGCCGAAGGCCCGCTTCGAGCGGCTGGAGCACGGCGGGCACCTGTGCCTGCGGCACCGCGCTCGCGACGTGCAGGCGCTGCTCGCGGGCTTCCTCGGCGGGCCCGCGACGTGACGAATGGCGATGCCGCGCTGCCCGTCGTCATCGCCGGTGCCGGGCCGGTCGGCTGCGTGCTGGCACTGTGCCTGGTGCGCGCGGGGATCCGCGTCGAGCTGCTGGAGCGCCACGCCACGCTCGCCGAAGACCTGCGCGCCTCCACCTTCCACCCGCCGACGCTCGACATGCTTGAGGCGCTGCAGCTGACGGCGCCGCTGCTCGAGCGCGGCGTGCTCGCGCCGACCTACCAGTACCGCGACCGGCGCACGGGCCGGCACGCGACCTTCGACCTCGCGGTGCTCGCGGGCGAGACCCGGCATCCCTACCGCCTGCAATGCGAGCAGTACCACCTCACCCGGCTCGCCTGTGCCGAGCTCGCGGACTCGCCGCTCGCGCGGCTGCGCTTCGCGACGCGCTTCGAGGGGTACGAGGAAGCACCGGGGGGTGTCCGCGTCGAGGTCTCGGGACCGGACGGACCGGAGCGCCTCCACGCGCGCTTCCTGGTGGGCGCCGACGGCGCGCACAGCGCCGTGCGGCGTGCTGCGGGCATCGCCTTCGAGGGCATCACCTATCCCGAGAAGTTCTTCGTGCTCAGCACGTCCGTGCCCCTCGACCAGGCGCTGCCGGGTCTCGCCGGCGTCAACTACGTCGCCGACGGCAGCGAGTGGTGCACGATCCTGAAGACCCGCCGGCTGTGGCGCGTGCTGTTCCCGGCGGATGCGGACGTGGCCGACGAGGCGTTGATGGCCGACGACGCCGTGCAGGCGCGGCTGCAGGGGCTGGCGGCATGGCCGGGTGGCTACGACGTCCACCATCGCACGCTGTACCGGGTGCACCAGCGGGTGGCGGCCACGTTCCGCGCCGGGCCGGTGCTGCTCGCCGGCGATGCGGCGCACGTGAACAATCCGCTGGGCGGCATGGGGATGAACGGCGGGCTGCACGATGCGTTCGCGCTCGCCGCGGCGCTGCAGCAGGTGTGGCGGGGCGAGGGTGATGCGGCGCTCGAGCGCTACTGCACCAGCCGCCGGCGCGTCGTCGTGGACTTCATCGACGCGCAGACGGCGCGCAACAAGCGCGAGATGGAGGAACGCGACCCGTCGGCGCGCGAGGCCTACCTCGCGAGGATGCAGGCCATCGCCGCCGACCCGCGGAAGTCGCGCGAGTACCTGCTCGGCGCCTCGATGATCGCAGCCCTGCGGCGCGAGGGCTGGGCGGGCGGTCGCTAGCGGCCGGCTAGCCCGAGCACGCGTCGCGCATAGCCCTCGAAGCACGTCGCCGGGCGGCCGAGCAGCGTCTCGAGCACCAGCGGGCTGCCGAGCATGCCGTGCCGGTCGTAGTGCCGGTTCATCAACAGCATCTGCTCCACCCGGTCGTCGCTCGCGCCGGCCGCCAAGGCACGCTCGCGCAGCGCCTGCAACGGCAGCGCCCGCGCCTCGACCGGGCGCTGCAGCAGGCCCGCCAGCGTCGCGGCCATGTCGCGCTGCGACAGCGCTTCCGGGCCGGCGAGCTCGAACGTGCCGCCGCGCATCCGCGGATCCTCGACCGCGCGCGCGGTGACCTCGGCGACGTCCTCGAGGTCGACGACGTTGAAGCGGGCGTCGACGTCGAACGGCATCGCGTGCACGCCGTCGCGGACCTGGGGCAGCAGCGGCTCCAGGTGCTGCATGTAGCGCGCCGGCTGCAGGATCGTGTACGGCAGGTGCCCGTTGACGACCTCCTCCTCGACCTCGAGCTTCAGGCGATGGTGGCGGATCTCGCGGCACACCGGGTGCACCACGGAGTAGTAGACGAAGTGCGCGCAGCCGGCGGACTCGGCCGCGCGAAGGAAGTTCGCGGCCATGGTCCGCTCGCCGGGATGCATCGGCGGGCCGATGTAGAGCGCCGTGCCGCAGCCTGCGGCAGCCGGCGCGAGCGTCGCCGGGTCCTCGAGGTCGCCGAGGACGCACTCGTGGGCACCGAGGGCGAGCAGGCCGTCCACCTGCCCGGCGCGACGCACCAGCGCCCGCGTGCGCATCCCGCGGGCCAGCAGGGCGCGGAGCACGGCGCGGCCGGTGCGGCCGTTGGCGGCAGCGACCAGCACGGGAGACGACATGGCATTCCTCGCACCCGGGACGATGGCGGGCAATCTACCGGCGCGCCGCCGCCGCGCACCAATAGATCCTCAGGGAGCCTGCGATGTCGCCACGGCATGCCGGACCCAGCGCAACGGATCGCCGTCGCTGCTGGCGAGGCCGATCTGCTGCACGCCGTCGAGTTCGCTGCCGCCCTCGCGCTCGTGCGAGCCGATGTAGTACATGCGCAGCCCGCCGCCCGGCATCGGCACGACCCACGGACAGCCGAGACGCTGGTCCCAGAGCGGCGAGTCGTGCGGCGAGCCGGCGAGCGTCGCGCCGTCCGGCGCCGGCCCGTCGAGGCGTGTCCAGGCGAGGCCGTCGTCGGACACTGCGACGCCGATCTGGCGGTCGACCGTGAAGCCCTTGCCGATGTCCTTGCAGCCTTCGTAGAACATGGTCCAGCGGCCGCCGAGCTTGACGATGTGGCGCGTGGCGATGCCGCGGTCGTCGAAGCGGCCCTTGGGGCCTGCGCCCATCAGCGGACCGCGCTTGGTCCAGCGCAGGCCGTCGTCGGAGGTCGCGAGGCCGAGCGTATAGACCTGCTTCGCATCGATGCTGTGGTAGTACATGCGCCACGAGCCGTCGTCCCAGCGGATCACCTGCGGCCAGCCGACCATGAACGCATCGAACTCGCCCGGCCGCCCCGGGGGCAGCAGCGCGCCGCGGTACTGGCCCTCGACGCGCAGCCAGTGCAGGCCGTCGCGCGACACGGCGCACCCGGGCAGCGCCGGGAAGCCGACCAGCTCGAGCGTGCCGAGCTTGACGGGCGTGCGGTCGCCGCCGAGGTACCACATCCAGTAGAGCCCGTCGCGCTGCTGGATGTCGCTGATGCCGACGTGCGAGGAGTCGAAGCGCGCGGCGTCGAAGTGTGGCTCGAACACCGAGCCCATCGTCAGCGGACCGGTGGCGCGCTCCCAGCGTACGCCGTCGTCCGAGGTGGCGAGGCCGCAGCGTCCGGTGGGCAGCGTGATGCGGCGGTCGAACGACGGGTCGCGGCCGTAGTACCACATCTTCCAGCGGCCATCCGGCTCGCGCAGCACGCGCGGGCAGGAGACGCGCTCGGAATCCCAGTGGCCTGCGGGTCCGGGGGAGAGGATCAGCCCGGGACCGGCCGGGCGCGTCGTGCTCGTGGCGCTCATCGCGCGGATTCTGGCACACGTTTGCACGCGCCGCCGCCGCCGGCCCGGGTCTGGTAGCCTTGCCGCCCACGGCGCCGCCGAGGGGGTGGGCGCCGAGCCTGGAGCCCGCGTGAGATGGCGACCGCCGGAGCGAGGAAGCGACGTCGCACGGGCGCGCGCAAGAAGGTGCGCGCGGCCCGGGCCACGACCGCGCGCACGCCGCTGCGCGCCGGCACGACCTCGCGCGACGTCGCGCAGCTCGCCGGCGTGTCGCGCTCCGCGGTGTCGCGCACCTTCACGCCCGACGCCAGCGTCTCCGAGGCCACCCGCCGCAAGGTGCTCGCCGCCGCCGCCGAGCTCGGCTACCAGCCGAACGTGCTGGCGCGCAGCCTGATCACCGACCGCTCGCGGCTGATCGGCCTGGTGATGGGCGAGTGGCAGAACCCGTTCTACGCCACGATGCTGCGGCTGCTCAGCGAGAAGCTGCAGCGGCGCGAATACCAGCTGATGCTGCTGACCGCCACGCCCGAGGACGACGTCGCGGGCGCCGTGCGGCGCCTGCTGCAGTACCGCGCTGAGGCGATCCTGATGGTCTCCTGCACGCCGGACCCGGCGCTCGCGCAGTCCTGCGTCCGCGACGGCACCCGGCTCGTGGTCGTCAACCGCGACACCGGCGCGATGCCGGTGACCAACGTCTCGACCGACAACGCGCGCATCGGTCGCGACGTCGCGCAACTGCTGCTGCAGGCCGGCTACCGGCGCATCGGCGTCGTGCGCGGCGACCCGAACGTCTCGGTCGCGAAGGCTCGGACCGAGGCGTTCAAGGCGACCGTCGCCGCCAGCCGCCGGGCGCGGCTGGTGCTCGACCAGACCGGCGTCGTCGGCTATGCCGCGGGCCGCGAGATGATCCGCGCCGTGCTGCGCGACGGTGGGCCGCGTCCCGATGCGATCTTCTGTGCCTCGGACCTCACGGCGATCGGTGCGCTGGACGGCGCCCGCCTCGACCTCGGCCTCGACGTGCCCGGGCAGCTCGGCATCGTCGGGCTCGGCGATGCACCGGTGGCGTCCTGGGCGCCCTACGACCTCACGACCGTGCAGCTGCCGATCGAGCCGTTGATCGATGCCGCGGTCGAGGCGCTGCTCGCGCCCGCCACGGCCGATGCGCGCCGCGCGATCGTCGTCGACTCGGGGATCGTGCAACGCTCGACGGTGCGCGGGCCGCGACGCTGACGGACCGGCGAACGGCCGACGTCGCTGCGGCGGGCGTCGACCGGGCGCTGCTACGACTCGAGGGCCGATGGCCCGGCTCGACGAGGTTCGCTCCAGGGATCGATGACCTGCACGCCGGCCATCTCGAACGGCGCGCGATCACGCGTCGCCACCGCGAAGTCGTGGGCGAGGGCGATCGCCGCGATCAACCCGTCGGCGAAAGGCATGCCCCGACCCCCGGCCTTGGTGCGCCCGACGATCGATGCATAGGCGCGCGCGGCACGATCGTCGAACGGCAGCCGGCGATCGGCGAAGAGGTGGGCGAGCATTTCGTCCAGGGAAGACTCGAGGGCGCTGCGACGTGCGCCCTCGGGCAGCATCGCAACGCCGGCCCAGAGTTCGGCGACGTTGATCGCCGTGACGAACAAAGCTTCGGCCGGCTGCGCGTCCAGCCAGTCGATGACGGTCGTGCTGGGGCGTGGCCGCAGGGGCTCGGAAATGACGTTGGTGTCGAGGACGATCATTCAGTCGAAGGAAGCGGGCTCCATCGTCGCCGTGCCGCGCCGAAGATCGAGCTCGATTTCCCCGACCGATTCCGCAAAACGACGCAACTCCGTTCCGATCTTCAACCGGCCTTCCGAATGAACGCTGCGCGCCAGGATCTCGCGGATCTCGGCCTCGGTGCTTCGCCCATGCTGTGCCGCACGTATCCGGATCGCACGATGTACGTCGTCCGGCAGGTTACGGATGGTGACTGTTGCCATGATGTCAAGTAACAATATTGACATCAATGATGTCAGTCAAAGACGTTGAAGTCAATCCCCCGCGCTCAACCGGACCGGCTGCTTCTGACGCGAGCCTGCCGGTCGGCGCGCGCCGGATACCTCCCGAGCGTGAACAGCAGCAGCGGCCCCGCGAGCATCGCGATCGCGGCGATCGAGAGCGCCACGGCGTAGCTGCCGGTCGCATCGAAGATCCGCCCGAACACCAGCGGGCCGGCACCGGCGGCGGCGGTGAACGACGCCCACTGCCACGCGTAGATCTTGCCGTAGTGGCGCATGCCGAAGTACTTCGCGCAGAGGTAGGCGATCAGGTCGAACTCGGCGCCGCCGGCGAGGCCGATCATCGCGACGGCGAGCGCCGGGGCCGCCTGGGCCTGCAGCAGCAGGCTGGCGATCGCCGTCGGCGCGAGCACCAGCAGCGCGACGACAGGCGCCCAGAGCCGGTCGAGCAGCCAGCCGGCGGTGAGGCGCCCGACGACGACGAAGCCGCCGAGCAGGCTGGCGTAGCCGGCGGCCTCCGCGGCGCCCATGCCCCCATCGGTCAGCAGCAGCACGAGGTTCGAGATCAGGCCGGTGGCCGCGGCCGAGACCAGGAAGAACGCGGCGATGATCACCCAGTAGCGATAGCCGCGCAGCGCCTCGCCGAGCGTCAGGCCCTCGGCCTCGGCGGCGAGTGCGGCGGCCGGCGCGCCGCCGGCGCCGGTGCCGGTGCCGGCATCGCGCACCGCGACGCGCTCGCGGAACAGGAACCAGGTCGCCGGCAACGCCACCAGCACGATGCCGGCGGCACAGAGCGCGTAGCCGGTGCGCCAGCCCTGGCTCGCGACCAGCGCGGTCATCAGCGGCGGCGCGGCGAACGCCGTGATGCCGGTGCCCATCAGTCCGAGGCCGAGCGCGAGCCCGCGGCTGCGGTCGAACCACGCGGCGATGCCGCGCGACCAGGTGATCGGCGTGGTGCCGACGCCGAGCAGCGCCAGCAGGAACCAGTTGGCGTACCACAGCCACTCGGCGCCGGTCTGCAGCGCGAAGCCGACGAAGCCGAGCGCGAGCCCGGCCTGGCTCGCGAGTGCGACGCGGCGCACCCCGAAGCGGTCGATCGCCGCGCCGGCGAGCCAGGCGCTGCACAGCACCCCGAGCGAGGCGAAGGCGATGCCGGACTGCGCCACCGCGCGTCCCCAGCCGAACTCCTCCGAGATCGGCTTCGCCACCATGCCGAGCGTGTAGTACGGCAGCGCGGAGAGGCTGAACGCACATCCGACCGTCGCGGCGAGCACGACCTGCCAGGCCCGGTCGCGGCGGAACTCGCTGGCTTCGCTCATGCGGACAGGCTCCCGCCGGGCCCCGCGGCCGCGGCGACCGGACGCCTCGCCGGGCGGTGCGTCAGAACCCGAGCGCGCCCGGGTTCATCAGGCCGCGCGGGTCGAGCTGCTGCTTGATCGCCGACATCAGCGCGCCGGCGTTCTTCTCGAGCCGCGGACGGTAGGGGTAGTTGCGGCCGAGCTGGAAGTGCGCCGCGCCGAACTTCTGGTAGAGCGCGACGAGGTCCTTCTTGAAGCGGTCGATGAACGCGCGCGCCTCCGGGTTCGCAGGGAAGGTGGTGACCTTGCCGAGGAACTCCTTCTCCAGCATGTTGGCGTGGAACGCGTGGCGCTCGTCGGGCCAGTACATCGCGATCTCGTAGAGGAACCCCGCCGAGCCGACCGCCTCGTACATGCCGCCGGTCCAGACGCCGAGCCGGTCCATCTCGGCCTCGCGCTCGGCGTAGAACGCCATCAGTGCCTCGTGGAACGGCACCACGTCCTCGTGGCGCAGCACGCCGTGCAGCGGCACCCAGCGCTCGCCCTTCGGTCCCAGCACGTTGGTCAGCGGCGCGAACGGCAGCGTGTGCACGAAGCTCGGCACGCTGTTGGCGATCTCGCGGCCGAACTTGCCGAGGATCTCGCGCAGGCGCTTCGCCTTGGCAGCCGCCTCGGCGGCATCGACGCCCTCGATCAGGTAGTGGTGCATCCATTCGCCCGAGCGCATCGCGCTCTCGCCGGCGACCGCCATGCTGGCGAGCTGCTTGAGGCCGGCGAGCTTGCTCGGTGCGGCGCGCATCACGTCGGCGGCGACCTTGGCCTTCTGCGAGACGCCTTCCTGGCGCGCGATCTGGCCCTGCGAAAGCGCGAGATCGATGCCGAAGTTCTCCTCGTCGATCGCCTCGACCGCGGTGGCGCGCACCGCGGCGTGGTAGCTCGCGAAGTCGTCGAACGCGAACGACAGCGCCTCG
>JALORN010000084.1 GCA_025458905.1 Steroidobacteraceae bacterium | reverse complement strand
GGGCTATTCCGACGAGCTGCTGAAGGCGGCCAAGGTCGAGAAAAAGCTCTGACCGCCGCGGCGCGCCGGCCGCCGGCCCGCCTTCCTTGCCCCGGCCGACGCGGCCGCCGCGCCTCCTCAGCCCGGCGGCCGCTTCGTTTCCAGCACCTTCAGCAGCGCCGCCTCGTCCAGCACCGGCACCCCGAGCGCATTGGCCTTGGCGAGCTTGGAGCCGGCGTCCGCGCCGGCGACCAGGTAGCTGGTCTTGGCCGATACGCTGCCGGCGGCCCGCGCGCCGAGCGCACGCAGGCGCTCCTCGGCCTCGGCGCGCTGCACTGCCGCGAGCGTCCCGGTGATGACGAAGGTCAGGCCGGCGAGCGGCAGCTTCTCCGGCGCGGTGCGCGGCTGGTCGGGCCAGACGACGCCCGCGGCACGAAGCCGCGCGATCACCTCGAGGTTCGCGGGGTTCGCGAAGAAGCCGACCACGCGCGCCGCCACCACCGGCCCGACGTCCGGCACCTCCTGCACCGTGTCGGCACTGGCCTGCATCAGCGGTTCGAGCGAGCCGAAATGGCTCGCGAGCGCCGCCGCGGTTGATTCGCCGACGTCGCGGATGCCGAGCGCGAACAGGAACCGGCCGAGCCGGGTCTGCTTGCTGCGCTCGAGCGCGGCGAGCAGCTTCTCGGCCGACTTACGGCCCATCCGCTCGAGGCCCTCGAGCTGCTCGACGCCGAGCGCGTACAGGTCGGCCGGCGAGCGCATCAGGTCCGCCTCGACCAGCTGGTCCACGAGCTTGTCGCCGAGCCCCTCGACGTCCATCGCCCGGCGCGACGCGAAGTGCCTCAGCCGCTCCTTGCGCTGCGCGCGGCACGCGTAGTCGCCGGTGCAGCGGGCGATCGCGCCCTCCTCCTCGCGCACCACCGGCGAGCCGCATACCGGGCAGGTGCCGGGCAGCACGACGCTCCGCGCATCGGCGGGACGTCGCTCCGGGAGCACGCGCAGCACCTCTGGGATCACGTCCCCGGCACGCCGCACCACGACTGCGTCGCCGATGCGCACGTCCTTGCGCTCGATCTCGTCCATGTTGTGCAGCGTCGCGTTGCTGACCGTGACGCCGCCGACGAACACCGGCTCGAGCCGCGCGACCGGCGTCAACGCACCGGTGCGCCCGACCTGGAACTCGACCTCGCGCACCGTGGTCACGGCCTCGTCGGCCGGGAACTTGTGCGCCAGTGCCCAGCGCGGTGCACGCGACACGAACCCGAGCTGGCGCTGGTCGGCGAATCGGTCGACCTTGTAGACCACGCCGTCGATCTGGTACGCGAGGCTCGAGCGGCGCTCGCCGATGCGCCGGTAGTAGTCCAGGCAGCCCTGCACGCCCTGCACGACGCCGATCTCCGGGCAGGTCCGCAGGCCCCAGCCGCGCAGCGCCGCCAGCACCTCGCTGTGGCGCTCCGGCAGGGCGGCACCGTCGACCTCGCCCACTCCGTAGAAGAACAGGTCGAGCGGCCGCGCCGCGGTGACCTGTGGGTCGAGCTGGCGCAGCGCCCCGGCCGCGGCATTGCGTGGGTTCACGAAGGTGCGCTCGCCACGCGACTCGGCGATCCGGTTCATGCGCTCGAAGCCGGCGACCGGCATGAACACCTCGCCTCGCGCCTCGAGGCGCCGGGGTGCGGCCCCACGCAGCCGCAGCGGCACCGAGCGGATGGTGCGCACGTTCGCCGTCACGTCCTCGCCACGTGCACCGTCTCCCCGGGTCGCGGCGCGCACCATGACCCCGTCCTCCCAGGTCACCGCGACCGCGAGACCGTCGATCTTCGGCTCCACGCTGTAGGGCACGTCGGTCTCGAGCGCGAGTCGCTCGCGCACGCGCCGGTCGAACGCGACGACGTCCTCGTCGCTGAAGGCGTTGTCGAGCGAGAGCATCGGGATGCGATGCTCGAGCGTCGCGAAGCCGGCGGCGGGGCGGGCACCGACCCGCTGGCTCGGGGAATCCGGTGCGACCAGCTCGGGATGTTCCTTCTCGATCTCGAGCAGTTCGCGGACCAGCCGGTCGTACTCGGCGTCCGGCACCTCCGGATCGTCGAGCACGTGGTAGCGGTAGTCGTGGTGCGCGATCTGCGCTCGCAGTTCGGCCGCGCGCCCGGTGGCGTCGCGCGTCACGGCGGGCCTTCGGTGGCCTCGCGCCGCAGCTCCGCGACGCGGGCGTCGGTCAGGGGTTGCCCACGTCCATCGAGCGCCTCGCCCCGCAGCCGCTGCGCCAGCGTACGCCCGACCAGCACCAGGCGCTCGACGGTGTCACGCGGCGGCAGCGGCCCAGGCAGCACCGCGAACAAGTTGAGGCCGGCGAACAGCAGGCCGTCGATGGTGCGCGGATCGAAGGTGCCCGGCCGGGTCAGGCTGGCGGCGCTCAGCAGTGCACGGCCATCGCCGATGGGCTTGTGGTAGATCTCGAGCTCGCCGTGCACGAACCCCTCGCCGACCAGGGCCTGGCGGAGGGCCGAGCCATTGAAGCGCTCGCCGGGGCGTGGCACGACGCGCAGGCTGACGATGCGCCGTTGCTCCTCCGGCGGCCAGTCGAGCACGACGGACTGCGGCAGCTCGCCCGGCACCGAGTCGGCGAGCCAGGCCGAGGCCTTCTCGACGGCTGCGGCAGCGTCCGCCTCGGGCGGCGCCGCTGCCGCGTCCGGCAGCCCGGCCGGCGCCCCGCGCGCCGCGTCCGCCAGTCCGTCCGATGACGCGGCAGGAGGATGCGAGGCCGCGCCGCCGGACGTCGCCGACGCCGGCCCGTCCATGTGGATCACCGGCAGTTCGCCGACGCGCGGGCCGTCACCGGCGCGCGGGTCTATCTCCACGACCGGCAGGTCACGCAGCGGCTCGCGCCGCGGCAGGTCGGGCATCGAGAAAGCCGGTTCCTCGCGACCGCCGCCGCCGCCCGCGGCGCGCGCCGATGCACCATCGGACGCGCGTGCGCTGCCCTCCGGGTCGCGCCCACCCGGACCCCGCGACGCCGCGTCGGAACCGCGTCCGCCGAAGCCGCCTGCGCTGCTACCCGCCACCCGCCCGACGTCGCGGGCGCGTCGCTTGCGAAACTCCCACACGACCAGCCCGGCGACGAACAGCAGGCCGACGAGCAGCAGGGCCCAGCGCAGCTCCGACATCGTTCAGCTCGCGGCGAGGCGCAGGGCTTCGTCGACGTCGACGGCGACGAGCCGCGAGACGCCGGGCTCGTTCATGGTGACGCCGAGCAGCTGCGAGGCGAGCTCCATCGTCGCCTTGTTGTGCGTGATGAAGATGAACTGCACCTGCTGGGCCATGTCGCGGACGATGTCGCAGAAACGGCCGACGTTGTTCTCGTCGAGCGGTGCGTCGACCTCGTCGAGGAGGCAGAACGGCGCCGGGTTGAGGTCGAAGATCGAGAACACCAGCGCCACGGCCGTCAGCGCCTTCTCGCCGCCCGAGAGCTGCGAGATGGTGACGTTGCGCTTGCCGGGCGGGCGTGCCATGACGGCGACGCCGGCGGACAGGGCATCGTCGCCGACCAGCTCTAGGTAAGCGTGGCCGCCGCCGAACAACCGCGGGAACTTCTCCTGCAGGCCGGCATTGACCTTGTCGAAGGTCTCCTGGAAGCGCGCCCGCGTCTCCTTCTCGATCCGCCGCATGGCCTGCTCGAGCGTGTCGAGCGCGGACGTGAGGTCGGCGAACTGGCGGTCGAGGTACTCCTTGCGCTCGGTGTTCTCCTTGAGCTCGTCGATCGCCGCGAGATTGACCTGCCCCAGCTTCTCGATGTCGGCGCGCACGTCCTGAAGCGTCGTCTCCCAGGCCGCCACCTCGGCCTCGGGCGCCAGGCCCGCGAGGACCTCGGCGAGCTCGAAGCGCGTCTCCGCGAACTGCTCGGCGAGCCCCTCGCGGCGCACCCGGCTCTCCTGCGCGGCCATGCGCGCGGCCTCCATCGCCTCTCGTGCCTCGCTCACGCGCCGCTCGGCCGAGTAGCGGCGCTCGTCGAGGCCGCGCAGCTCGGCGTCGGCGTCCTCGAGCGTGCGGCGCGCCTGCGTGAGGTCGGCCTCGACCTCGAGGCGGCGGGCGAGGTAGCCATCGAGGAGTCCCTGCAGCTCGATGATCGGCGCGTCGCCGTCAGCGAGGTCCTGCTCGAGCTCGGCGACGCGTGCCAGCAACTGCGTCCGCTGCTCGACCATGCGTCGCAAGCCGACCTCCATCGAGCCCTCGGTGGAGCGACGGCCTTCGACCCGCACCAGCAGGTCGCGCGCGGCGAGCTGCGCGGACTGCGAGGCCGCACGCGCCGCCGCCAGCGCCTCGCGATGCTCCTCGCGCTCCGCCTCGATGCCGGGGCGCCGACTGTCGAGCGCATCGAGCGCCAGCAGGCCGCGGTCGAGCTCGCCGCGGGCCTTGGCCAGCGACTGCTCCGTGCCGTCGATCTCGCCGGCGAGGTCGGCGTACTCCTCCTCGAGGCGGGCGCGACGCGCATTCGCCTCCTGGGCCCGCGCACGCATCGCCTCGAGCTGCCCGAGCAGGTCGGCGTGGGCGCGGCTCGCGCTCTGGATGCGCGACTGGGAAGCATCGCGCGCCGCCTCGGCCGTCGCGAGCCGGGCGCGCAGCTCGGCCTGCCGCTCCTCGAACTCCCGCACGCGCCCGTCAGCATCGGCGAACGCCCCGCGCAACGTCTTCAGCCGCTGCTCGCGCTCGAGCACGCCGGCGTGCGGATCGGCGCCGCGCGCCACGCGCAGCCAGCTGCGACCGACCCACTCGCCGGAGGGGGTGATGATCGACTCGCCGATGCGCAGCGAGCGCCGCGCCACCAGCGCCTCGCCGAGCGAGTCGGCGGTGCGCACGCCGGCCAGGAACTCCAGCACCGCCGCGGGACCGCGGACGCGAGCGGACAGACGCGCGTCGCCGCCCTCGCCCGCCGCATCGCCCGCAGTCCCGGTCTCGAAGATCGAGAGGTGGGTCTCGCCGAGGCGACCGATCGCGTCGGCGAGGTCGTCGAAGCCCTCGACGCAGACCGCCTCGAGGTAGTCGCCGAGCACCGTCTCGACGGCCCTTTCCCAGCGCGCGTCGACCTGCAACGCCTCGGCGAGGCGGGGCCGCGCGGCGAGCCCGGTCTCGCGCAACCAGTCCCTGGCGCGCGAGTCGGCCTGGCCGAGCGCGGCTCGCTGCAGCGCCTCGATGGACATGACCTCGGCACGCGCGCGCTCGCGCTCGGCGCGCGACGACTCGAGGCCCTGCTCGAGCGCGATCTGCGAGGCGCGCAGCCCCTGGACGTCCGAGAGCGCCGCCGAGAGCGCCTGGGAAAGCTCGTCGGACACCGCGCGCGCCTCTGACTCGCGGCTCGCGAGGTCGGATAGCGCGTTGCTCGCCTCCTGCGCGGCCAGGCGGTCGCGCTCGACCGCGATCCGGTCGGCCTGGCTGCGCAGCCGACGCTGCTGGTTCTCGAGCTGCTCGATGCGCGCGCGCTCGACCTGCACCGTCTGGTGAGCCGCCCCGAGCTCGCGGTTGAACGATTCCCACACCTGCTGCCACGACGCGAGCGCGCGCTCGGTGTCCTCGAGGCGCCCGAGGCAATCCTGCTCCGTGAGGCGCGCCGCCTCCAGGTCCGGGGCGATGCGCGCCAGCTCGTCGCGTATCGCGACCAGCTCCTGCTCGTCGCGCTCGATGTGCGCCGCGAGATCGTCGAGAGTCGCGCGGGACTTCACGAGGTCCTCGCGCTTGCGCTCGCGCGTCTCGCGCGTGAACTGCATCTGCTGCTCGGTGCGCGAGATGTCCGCTCCGACCGCGAAGTAGCGCCCCTGGATCTGCGAAACCTGCTCGCTCTGCTCGGCCTGGAAGCTGCGCTGCTTGTCGATCGCCGCCTCGGCGGCGCGCAGGTCCGCGAGTGCAGCCTGCATCACCAAGTCTTTCTCGCGGACCGCGGAGTCGTGAACCTCGGTGCCACTGTCGAGCTCGCGCAGGCGCAGGGCGAGCAGTTCGGCGGTGACCTTGCGCTCCTGCTCCTTCAGCGCCTGGTAGCGGCGTGCAGTGGCGGCCTGGCGCTGAAGGTGGCGGATCTGCTTGTCGATCTCGTCGCGCACGTCCTGCAGGCGCTCGAGGTTCTCGCGCGTGTCGGCGATGCGGCTCTCGGTCTCCTTGCGCCGCTCCTTGTAGCGCGAGATGCCGGCGGCCTCCTCGAGGAAGGCGCGCATGTCGTCGGATTTGGCCTCGATGACCCGCGAGATCATCCCCTGCTCGATGATCGCGTAGCTGCGCGAACCGAGGCCCGTGCCGAGGAACAGCTGGGTGATGTCCTTGCGTCGGCACTTGGCGCCGTTGATGTAGTACGCGGAGCTGCCGTCACGCGCCACCTCGCGCTTCAGCGACACCTCGGCATAGGCCGCGTAGGCACCGCCGATCTTGCCGTCGGAGTTGTCGAACACCAGCTCGACCGAGGCCTTTCCGACCGGCTTGCGCGCGCTCGAGCCGTTGAAGATCACGTCGGCCATGGAGTCGCCGCGCAGGTGCTTCGCCGACAGCTCGCCCATGACCCAGCGGACCGCGTCGATCACGTTGGACTTGCCGCAGCCGTTCGGGCCCACCACGCCAGTGAGATTGCTCGGGAAACTCACCGTCGTCGGGTCGACGAAGGACTTGAAGCCCGCCAGCTTGATCTTGGTCAGTCGCATCGAGGGGTCCTTGGGAGACGGGGGCCGCTTTCGGAAGCGCGGTAGTGTAAATTAATCGTCACTCGTTCGCGTCTTGCCTTCGCAATCGCCTGCGAGCGGCCCGCGCTCGCGAAACCACTGCATTCGATTCCTGAAGATGCCATCGCAACCCGCTACCACACTTGAGACTTTTCCGAACCCCGCACCGGAGCGCGACTACGCCATCCGGATGACGATTCCGGAATTCACCTGTCTCTGTCCGAAGACGGGCCAGCCGGATTTCGCGACCCTCGAGCTCGAGTACGTCGCCGACGCGCGCTGCGTCGAGCTGAAGTCGCTCAAGCTCTATGTCTGGGCGTTCCGCGACCGTGGCGCCTTCCACGAAGCCGTCACCAACGAGATCCTCGGCGCGCTGGTCGCCGCCACCGCACCGCGCTACATGAAGCTGACGGCACGCTTCAACGTGCGCGGCGGCATCTACACGACCGTTGTGGCGACGCACCGCAAGCCCGGCTGGTCGCCAGAGCCCGTCGTCACGCTCCCCTGAGCGGGAGCGCGCCGCATCGACTGTACAGCAGAGGTTCGGCCGGTATAATCGCGCGTTCCGCGGAGGCCTCTACAGAGGTCAAGGAGCGCCGGATGCCTGGCAAGAAGACTGCTGCTAAGCCTGCCAAAGCCAAGAAGCCCGCCCCGACGGCGCCCGTGCGCAAGGCTGCTCCTCCGCCGAGCAGCAAGAAGGCCGCCCCCGCTGCGGCTCCCGCCCCCAAGTCCAAGCCGGCGCCTGCCGCTGCGCCGGCGCGCAAGCCGGCCAGCGTTCCGGCGAGCGCTCCGCTGGCGGCCGCCACGGCCCCGGCGCGCACCGCCGCGGCGAAGCCGGCCGCGTCCCCGGCCAGCGCCACGCCGCCACGGCCGGCCGACGATGCCCCGATGGCCACCTACGTGCAGCGCGGCACCGCGCAGGTCGCCGCCTCCCAGGTCGACGGCGACGACGGCGAGGAATCGAGCCTGCTGGCCGGTCCGCGCAACGTCAGCCCGTACATCGCCAAGCGCGGCGAGCAGTACATGAACAAGGAGCAGCTGGAGCATTTCCGGCAGATCCTCATGAGCTGGAAGCGCGACCTGATGGAGGAAGTCGACCGGACCGTCTCGCACATGAAGGACGAGGCCGCGAACTTCCCCGACCCGAACGACCGAGCGACGCAGGAAGAGGAGTTCAGCCTCGAGCTGCGTACGCGCGACCGCGAGCGCAAGCTGATCCGCAAGATCGAGGAAGCGCTGAAGCGCATCGAGGACGGCTCCTACGGCTACTGCCTCGAGACCGGCGAGGAGATCGGCATCAAGCGCCTCGAGGCGCGGCCGGTCGCGACGCTGAGCATCGAGGCGCAGGAGCGCCGTGAGCGACGCGAGAAGCAGTACGGCGACCGCGACGACCGCTACCGCTGACATCCCGCCCGCCGGCAGGTTCGCACCCTCGCCCACCGGCCCGTTGCACCTGGGTTCCCTGGTCGCCGCGACCGGGAGCTTCCTCGACGCTCGCCGCTGCGGCGGTCGCTGGCTGCTGCGCATCGAGGATCTCGACCACGCCCGCAACCAGCCCGGCGCTGCCGACGCCATCGTCGCGACGCTGCAGGCCTTCGGCCTGCGTCACGACGGCGAGGTCGTCCGCCAGAGCGCCCGTCTGCCGCTCTATCGCGCCGCGCTCGACGAGCTGGAACGGCACCGCCTGCTGTTCGCCTGTGCCTGCTCGCGGCGCGAGATCGCGGCCGTCGCGGCACCCGGCGACGAGCCGCGTTGCGTCGGGCGGTGCCGCGAGCTCGGCCTGGATCCGCAGGGTGCGGCGCTGCGGGTGGACCTGCGCGGCCTGCCCGCCCTCGCGCTGACCGACCGCTCCGGCCGCGAGGTGCGCTTCGATCCCGGGGTCCAGACGGACGTCGTCGTGCGGCGCCGCGACGGAGTCGTGGCATACCAGCTCGCCGTGGTCGTGGACGATGCCGCCCAGGGCATCACCGACGTCGTGCGCGGGGGCGATCTGCTCTCGAGCACGGGCTGGCAGCTGGCGCTGCAGCATGCCCTGGGCCTGCCGACGCCGCGCTACCTGCACCTGCCCGTGATCACCGAATCGGATGGCTCCAAGCTGGCCAAGTCGCGACACTCGCTGGCGCTCGCCGCGGACGCGGCGCCCTCGCTGATCCTGCAGGCCCTGGAGTTGCTCGGACAACCGCCACCGCCCGCCGCTGCCTGTCACGCGCCCGAGGCCCTCTGGGACTGGGCCATTGCCCACTGGGATCCGTCCCGGGCCACGCGCCGGGTGGCGGTCGGCGCCTGAGACGCCCGCCCGCGCGAACCCCAGGCCGGCCCAGGAGCGACGCCGGCCGCCGTGTGCCGGTTTCGGCTATCCTTCTGGTTGCGACCCTGGAGGAACACCTTGGGCGAAAGGGTCATCAAGAAGTACCCGAACCGCCGCCTTTACGATACGGCGGAGAGTCGCTACATCACCCTCGCCGACGTGCGTCGCCTGGTGATCGAGCGGGTGAACTTCGTCGTCATCGACAAGAAGACCCAGCAGGACATCACGCGGAACATCCTGCTGCAGGTGATCGCCGAGCAGGAGCACGGCGGCGAGCCGGTGATGAGTCGCGACTTCCTCTCGCAGCTGATCCGCTCCTATGGCGGCGCGATGCACGGCGTCCTGGGCAGCTACCTGGAGCAGAGTGCGCGATTGTTCGCGAACCAGCAGCGCGAGATCCGCGAGCGCGTGAAGGGCGTGGTCGGCGTCGACCCGATGGAAACGGTGACGCACCTCGCCCAGAAGAACTTCGACCGGTGGCGCGCCGTGCAGGACGAGATCTTCGGCAAGCTGTTCGGCAGTACGGCGCGAGGACGGCAGGACGACGACCCCGAGCCAGCGCCATCGCCCGCGCCCGCGCCCGCGCCCGGTGAGGGTCGCGGCCCCGTGGGCAAGCCTCCCCCGAAATGAAACGCCCCGGCAGGGCCGGGGCGCTTCGAGTATCGGCGACCCGTTCGCGCCCGCAGGAGCGCGGCGGGGCGCCCGCGATCAGACGTCCTTCATCGAGAGGCGCACACGGCCCTGGCGGTCGACCTCGAGCACCCTGACGCGCACCACGTCGCCCTCGTTGAGCTTGTCGGACACGCGCTCGACCCGCTCGTTCGAGATCTGCGAGATGTGCACCAGGCCGTCGCGGCCCGGCAGGATCGTGACGAATGCGCCGAAGTCCATCAGGCGCGCAACGCGGCCCTCGTAGACGCGGCCGACCTCGACGTCGGCGGTGATCAGCTCGATGCGCGCCTGGGCCTCGCGGCCGGCGGCGCCGTTGACCGAGGCGATCTTGACCGTGCCGTCGTTCTCGATGTCGATCGTGGTGCCGGTCTCCTCGGTGATCTGCCGGATGACCGCGCCGCCCTTGCCGATCACGTCGCGGATCTTCTCCGGGTCGATCTTGATCGTGATGATCGACGGCGCCCACTCGGACATCTTCTCGCGCGGCGCCGAAAGGACCTTGTTCATCTCGCCGAGGATGTGCAGCCGGCCTTCCTTCGCCTGCTCGAGCGCGACCTTCATGATCTCGGGCGTGATGCCCTCGACCTTGATGTCCATCTGCAGCGTCGTGACGCCGTCCTTGGTGCCGGCGACCTTGAAATCCATGTCGCCGAGGTGGTCCTCGTCACCGAGGATGTCGGTGATGACCTTGTAGCGCGAGCC
>JALORN010000109.1 GCA_025458905.1 Steroidobacteraceae bacterium | reverse complement strand
AGGTGCTGACCCACCTGGAGTTCATCCGCACCAAGGAAGGCGAGATGACCTGCAGCGGCCTGCAGCTCATCCGCTACACCACCGACGAGCGTCTGAACGAGATCATGCAGATCCACCGCGACCACGGCGTGTACATCGCCAACCCGCACGTGTTCCTGGTCGAGGACGGCAAGCAGGGCCAGGTCAACCCGGACGTGGTGGCCACCAAGATGCGCTTCGATCCGGCTGGCCTGCTCAACCCCGGCAAGCTCAAGGGCTGGGACGTGCGCGAGCAGGTGATGGCCGACGTCGCGGCCGGCAAGGTGTCGCTCGCGACCCTGCCGAAGTTCTAGCGCGCCCGCGCCGGACGCGGGCCGCGGCTCAGGCCGCGGCGGGCCCTGCGGGCGCGTCGAGCACCTCGCGCAGGCGCGCGCTCACGGCGCGGCCCACCGGCCCGACCGCCGCCACCGCCGGCGGCTGCGCGGCCATCGCCTCGAACACCCGGCGCACGCTGGCCGCGGGCACCGACTCGATCGCCTCGCGCCGCTCGGCCACCGACCGCACGCGGCCGAGCGCGAACAGGTCGAGGGCGGCGTCCTCGAGTTCGCGAGCCGGGCGTTCGCCGGCGCGCACGAGCCGGACCGCCAGCTGCCGGCGGGCCCGCGCCAGGTCGTCGCGATCGAGCCGCTCGGCTTGGGTGCGCAACGCCGCCAGCGTCTCGGACACCACGTCGGCGACCTGGCCCGCGGCGGTCGATGCCTCGACCACCAGCTGCCCGCTCGACACGAACAGGTCGGCCGAGCACGAGGCGTAGTAGGCCAGTGCCCGCTGCTCGCGCAGGCGGTGCATGAGCGGCGAGCTCATGCCCTCGCCCAGCAGCGCCGCGGCGAGCCGGCTGCGCGTGTCACCGTCGCCCAGCGGCGGCTGGGGCCAGCCCATCACCAACTGCACCTGCCCCGCGCCCGACCAGCGACGGGACTTCAGCTCGCCGTGCCATTCCGGCGGCCCGACCTGCGGCGCATGGCCCTCGGGCAGGCCTCCGAAGGCCGCCTCGGCGGCGCGCTCGATCGCCTGCGGGTCCACGTCGCCAGCGGCCCCCACCACGACGGTCGCGCCCACGAAGCGCTCGCGCGCAAAGCGCGCCAGGTCCTCGCGCGTGAAGCGTTCGAGCGTCTGGCGCGTGCCGATCACCGGCCAGGCGGCCGGATGCGCGCCCCAGCACGCCCGGTCGAACAGCTTGAACGCCGCCGAGGCCGGGTCGTCCTCGTCGTCGGCGAACTCGTGCAGCAGCACCTGGCGCTCGCGCTCGACCTCGTCGTCGGGAAAGGTCGGCGCGGTGACCAGGTCGCCGAGCAGGCGCACGAACTCGGTGGCGTGCTCGGCCAGCCCGCGCAGGTGAAAGGCGGTGTGGTCCTTGTCGGTGTGGGCGTCGACCTCGGCGCCCAGACGCTCGGCGTCGAGGTTGATGCGGCGCGCGTCGCGCGTGGCCGTGCCCTTGAACACCATGTGCTCGAGCGCATGGTGGATGCCGTTGAAGACGCGCGGCTCGTGCAGGCTCCCGCTGGCCACGTAGACGCTGACGCTGGCGCTGGCCACCTGGGGCCGGCGCAGGGTGAGCACGCGCACGCCATTGGCGAGACGGCTCAAGTGCGTGTCGGTGGCGGGCGGTGCTGCGGATGTCAGGGGGGCCTCGCGAGGGGTCGGTGGCGTTGAACCAAACAGACTTAGTCTATAAGATCAGCCGGATGGAAACCGTCAACATCCATGAGGCCAAGACGCACCTGTCGCGGCTGGTCGACCAGGCAGCCCATGGCCGACCGTTCATCATCGCGCGGGCCGGCAAGCCGCTCGTCAAAGTAGTCGCCATCGAAGCACACGAGCCCGCAGCGGTGCGCCGCACCGGCTTCCTGCAAGGCGAGTTGCAGGTGCCCGATGACTTCGACCGGATGGGACACGACTAGGTCGAGCGCCTGTTTGCCGGCCAATGAACCTGCTGCTCGACACACACCTGCTGCTGTGGAGCGCGGGCGACCCGCAGCGCCTGCCAGGCCCTGCCCGCGCGCTGATCGAGGACCCGACGCACGGGCTCGTCTTCAGCGTCGCGAGCCTGTGGGAGGTCGAGATCAAGCGCTCGCTCGACCGTGCCGACTTCCGTGTCGACACCGCGCTGCTGCGCCGCGGCTTGCTCGACAACGGCTACCGCGAGCTGCCGGTGCGCGGCGAGCACGTGCTGGCGCTGGGGGCCCTACCGCCGCTGCACCGCGATCCGTTCGACCGCCTGCTGGTCGCACAGGCGCAGGTCGAGGGCCTGCTGCTGCTCACGCACGACCAGGCCCTGGCCGCCTACCCGGCCCCGATACGGCTCGTGTGAGGCGCGCCCGTCAGGCCCCAGCCGGCAACGTCAGGCTGGCCACCCGGAAGACGTGGCCCTCCGGGTCGGCCAGCACCGCCTGCCACTGACCGTAGTAGGTGCGGAATGGCGGCTTGAGTTGCAGGCCGCCGAGTTCGACCGCGCGCGCGGCGGCGGCGTCGACCGCCCCGGGCCCGTCGAGCACGAAGGTCGCGAACACGTCCACGCCCGGCGCCGGGCCGGCCGGCGGCAGCGACAGCAGGTCCCGCGCGGCCGGCGCATTGAATCCGAGCTCGCTCTCGCCGGTGTCGAGCGCGCGGTAGATCGGCGAGCGCGAGCGCTCGATCTCGGCGAAGCCGAACAGCCCCTGGTAGAAGGCCAGCTGCCGGTCGATGTCGACCGACAGCACGTTGACGAGCATCTTCACGGCGCTG
>JALORN010000005.1 GCA_025458905.1 Steroidobacteraceae bacterium | reverse complement strand
CCGGGGTACGACCGGAATCGCGCGTCGGGAAGCCGAGCTTGCCGAGGATCTTGCCGAACATGCTCATGGTCGAACCCTCCGTCAGGACCGGCCAGAAGTAGCACGGGTCCAGGGATCCGGCAGTGCGGTCCCAGACACCGGAAGGCAGGGCGACGGGTGTGGAGGCTAGGGTCGGAATCGAACCGGCGTACACGGCTTTGCAGGCCGCTGCATGACCACTCTGCCACCTAGCCCGGGCGACCCCCCGGCACTACCGGAAGAGCAAACCGACGAAACCGGAGAGAAAGATGGAGCGGGAAACGAGACTCGAACTCGCGACCCCGACCTTGGCAAGGTCGTGCTCTACCAACTGAGCTATTCCCGCTCGGGACAGAGGCGCGAGATTGTAGGGGGGCCGGCGCTTTAGTCAAGGATCGTCGGCACGCTGGCGTACACGGCCCTCCAGATGGCCGGGAGCGTCGGCCGGAGCCCAAAAACCCCGGTCCCACGGGTGGCCGCGCGGTCAGGCCGAAGCGCCGCGCAGGTCGGGCCAGGCCGCCCGCAGGTAGTCGACCATCGACACCAGGGTCAGCACCGCCGCGATCACCGTCAGCACGAACCCGATCTCGTACATCGGCAGGCCGAGGAGCTCCCAGCGGTAGAGCATCATCGAGAGGCCGACGATCTGCAGGATGGTCTTGTACTTGCCGAGCTTCGAGACGGCGACCTTGGTCCGCTTGCCGATCTCGGCCATCCACTCGCGCAGCGCCGAGATCGCGATCTCGCGACCGATGATCACGCTGGCGGTCAGCACGACCATCCAGCGCGAGTCCTTGCTCACCAGCAGCACCAGCGCGACCGCGACGATCAGCTTGTCGGCCACGGGGTCGAGGAAGGCGCCGAGGCGGGAGGTCTGGCCGAGCTTGCGGGCGTAGTAGCCGTCGAGCGAGTCGGTGATGCCGGCCGCGGCGAACAGCAGGCCGGCTGCCGGGTCCGACCAGTGGAACGGCAGGTAGAACAGCACGACGACCAGCGGGATCGCGACGATCCGCAGCCAGGTCAGCACGTTGGGGACGGTCCAGAGCATCTTCACTCGCCGGGGTGCAGATGATCATAAAGGCTGCGCGCGAGCGTCGCGCCGATTCCTTCCACCCGCTCGAGGTCGGCGACGCCTGCCTTGATCACCCCCTGCAGCCCGCCGAAGTGGCGCAGCAGCGCCCGCCGCTTGGCAGGCCCGAGCCCCGGCACGGTCTCGAGGATCGACTCGTTGAAGCGCCGCGCGCGGCGGCGGCGGTGGCCGGCGATCGCGAAGCGGTGGGCTTCGTCGCGGATCCGCTGGACGAGCTTCAGGCCGGCGGACTCGGGACCCGGGATCCGCGGCGCGGCCTCGCCCGGCAGGTGGAGGCGCTCCTGCCCGGCGCGCCGGTCCGCGCCCTTGGAGACCCCGACCACCGGCAGGTCGGCGAAGCCCAGGGCGAGCAGTTCCTCGCGCACGCCGGCGAGTTGGGCGGGGCCACCGTCGATCAACAGAAGGTCGGGCCGCTCGACCTCGCCGTCGCGGATCCGCGCGTAGCGCCGCTGCACTGCCTGGCGCAACGCGGCGTAGTCGTCGCCGGGCGCGATGCCGGCGATGTTGAAGCGCCGGTAGTCCTTCTTCAGCGGACCCTCGGCGCCGAACACGACGCAGGACGCCACCGTGCCCTCGCCCTGCGTGTGGCTGATGTCGAAGCACTCCATCCGCGCCGGCGGCCCCTCCAGCGAGAGTTCCTCGGCGAGCGCGCTGGCGAGGTCCTCGTAGCCGTCGCGGCGTGCGAGCCGCATCCGTAGCGCCTGGGTGGCGTTCTCGCGGACCATCTCGACCCACTTGGCGGTCATGCCGCGCTGCGCGCGCTTCAGGCGCACGCCGCGGCCGGCGAGCTGCGACAGTGCCTCGCCGAGCGCCTCGGCGTCCGGCAGCTCGAGGTCGACGAACACCTCGGGCGGCGGCTCGCGGCCGTCGTAGTACTGCATCAGGAACGAGGCGAGCGCCTCCGCCGGCTCGGCCAGCGCGCCGCGCGGGAAGTAGCCCGAGGTGCCGAGGCTGCGGCCGCCGCGCACCAGCATCACGCTCACGGCGTACTGGCCGGGGTCGCCGACGATCGCGAACACGTCCGCGTCGCGCTCGCCCTCGGCGGCGACGATCTGCGTCGCCTGGATCTGCTTCAGGGCCTGCAGCTGGTCGCGCAGTCGAGCCGCGGTCTCGAAGTCGAGCCGCTGCGAGGCCTCTTCCATGCGCCCGGCGAGCTGCGCATTGACCTCGGTATCGCGGCCCTCGAGCACCTTGGTGACGGACTCGACGTCGCGCGCATAGGCCTCGGGGTCGATCAGGCGGACGCAGGGCGCCGAGCAGCGGCCGATCTGGTACTGCAGGCAGGGCCGGCTGCGGTTGTCGAAGTAGCTGTCGCGGCAGCCGCGGAGCCGGAAGATCTTCTGCAGGTAGTGCAGCGTCTCGTTGACGGCGCCGGCACCGGGAAAGGGCCCGAAGTAGCGACCCGGCTGCGCGCGCGAGCCCCGGTAGGACGAGAGGCGCGGGTACTCGTGCGAAGTGTCGAGCCAGATGTACGGGTAGCTCTTGTCGTCGCGCAGGACGACGTTGTAGCGCGGCTTGTGCGCCTTGATCAGGTTGTACTCGAGCAGCAGCGCCTCGGTCTCGGAGTTCGTCACCGTGACCTCGATCGCGGCGATCTGCGCGACCAGGGCCTGGACCTTGGGGCTGAGGTTCGAGGGGTTGAAGTAGCTGCCGACGCGGTCGCGCAGGCTCGAGGCCTTGCCGACGTAGATCAGCTCGCCGTCGCCGGCGTGCATCCGGTAGACGCCCGGGCGGCGCGGCAGGGTGGCGACGAAGGCCTTGCCGTCGAAGTCCAGGGCGCGGGGCATCGGCGTGCGCGGCCGGCGGCGCTAGCGCGCCGCGAGCTCCACCGCCCGCGACAGCACGTCGCGGAACATCTGCGGCGTCAGACGGCGGGTGTTGGTGTTGTAGCGGCTGCAGTGGTAGGAGTCGAGCAGCGTGCGGCCGCCCGCGAGCACATGCTCGGCGCCGTGCGCGAAGCGCGCGCTGGCACGCTTCAGCGACAGCGCGTCGAGCGCGGCGTCGTGGGCGATGCGGCCGAGCGCGACCAGCACCCGCACCGACGGCAGCACCTCGAGCTCGGCACGCAGGTAGGCGTTGCAGCGCGCGATCTCGTCCGGGTTCGGCTTGTTCGCCGGCGGCAGGCACTTGACCGAGTTCGTGATGCGCAGGCCGGACAGGCGCAGCGGGTCGTCCGCCGCGACCGACTCGGGTCGCGAGCCGATGCCGAGGGCGTGCAGCGTCTCGTACAGCAGGATGCCCGCGTAGTCGCCGGTGAACGGCCGGCCGGTGCGGTTCGCGCCGTGCATCCCCGGCGCGAGGCCCACCATCAGGATCCGCGGCTTCGGGTCGCCGAAGGCCGGGACGGGACGGCACCAGTAGTCCGGGTACCCCGCCTTGACCTCGTCGCGGAACGCGGCCAGCCGCGGACAGCGACGACAGTCCGGGTCGTAGAGGAGGCGCTCAGTCATCCATGTGCCGGACGATGGCCGCGCCGAAGCCCGAGCAGGTCATCAGCTTCGCGCCGGGGATCAGCGTCTGCATCGCCTCCTCGACGTTGCGCCTCGCGGCGAGTTCCCGCTTGCTGGCGCGGATCGCCTCGCGCAGGCGCGCGAGGTCGTAGGTGAGCTCCTTGGCGGCGATCGTGTTGGCGACGCCCTTGATGATGAGGTCGGCTGCCTCGTTCCACTTGAGATAACGCAGCATCATCTCGGCGGAGAGGATCAGCGAGCCGGGGTTGACGCGGTCCTTGCCGGCGAAGCCGGGCGCGGTGCCGTGGGTGGCCTCGAACACCGCGACCCCGTGGCCGATGTTGCCGCCCGGCGCGATGCCGATGCCCCCGACCTGGGCCGCGAGCGCGTCGGAGATGTAGTCGCCGTTGAGGTTCAGCGTCGCGATGACGTCGTACTCCTCGGGTCGCAGCAGCACCTGCTGCAGAAAGTTGTCGGCGATCACGTCCTTGACCACGATCTCGTGGCCGGTCCTGGGGTTGCGGAAGCTCAGCCACGGCCCCCCGCCGATCTCGGTGGCGCCGAATTCCTCCTTCGCCAGCTGGTAGCCCCAGTTGCGGAAGGCGCCCTCCGTGTACTTCATGATGTTGCCCTTGTGGACCAGCGTCACGGACACGCGGTCGTTGTCGATCGCGTACTGGATGGCCATCCGGATCAGGCGCTGGCTGCCCTCCTTCGACACCGGCTTGATGCCGATGCCGGAGCTCGCCGGGAAGCGGATGCCGCTCGCCTGGAGCTCGGTCTGCAGGAAGTGGATCAGCCGGTGGACCTCGTTCGAGCCGGCCGGGTACTCGATGCCCGAGTAGATGTCCTCGGTGTTCTCGCGGAACACCACCATGTCGGTCAGGGAGGCGTCCTGCATCGGGCTCGCGACGCCCGGGAAGTAGCGGATCGGGCGCACGCAGGCATAGAGGTCGAGCGTCTGGCGCATCACCACGTTCAGCGAGCGGATGCCGCCGCCGATCGGCGTGCCGAGCGGCCCCTTGATCGAGACCACGTACTCCCGCAGCGCGTGCACCGACTCCTCCGGGAACCAGGTGCCGGCGACGCGGTTGGCCTTCTCGCCGGCGTACACCTCCATCCAGCAGATGCGGCGGCGCTCGCCATACGCCTTGCGCACGGCCGCATCGACGACGCTGCGCATCACCGGCGTCACGTCGATGCCGATGCCGTCACCCTCGATGAAGGGGATGATGGGCCGGTCGGGGACGACGATCGAGCCGTCGGGATTGATGGTGATCTTCGCGCCGTCGGCCGGCACGACGATGTGGTCGTACTTCATCCGGGAGTCCTGCTGGGGTAGCCGCGCGGATTCTACCGCAGGGCTGCGACCGCGCCCGGGACCGGGCGCGGGGTCGCGCACGTACACGCACCCGGCAGGATCGGCACGCTGCCCGCGCACCGGGTGGCCGGATCCGGGCGCGTGGCGGGAAGAGTCGAGGCGGAGCGCCGCGAAGCGTCGCGACGCGCCGCCTCGGTGGGTGCGAGCTCAGTGCGCCGCGGCGAACTGCTCCTCTTCCGTGGAGCCCTTGAGCGCGCTCAGCGAGGACTGGCCGGCCGAGACGGTCTGGGTGACGTCGTCGAAGTAGCCCGCGCCGACCTCGCGCTGATGCTTGGTGGCGGTGTAGCCCTGGGCCTCGGCGCCGAACTCCGCCTCCTGCAGCGCCACGTAGGCGCTCATCTGCCGTTCCTTGTAGCCCTTGGCGAGCGTGAACATCGAGTAGTTCAGCGCGTGGAAGCCGGCGAGCGTGATGAACTGGAACTTGTAGCCCATCGCGCCGAGCTCGCGCTGGAACTTCGCGATCGTGGCGTCGTCGAGCTTCTTCTTCCAGTTGAACGACGGCGAGCAGTTGTAGGCGAGCATCTTGCCCGGGAAGTCCCGGTGGATCGCCTCGGCGAAGCGCTTCGCCTCCTCGAGGTCCGGCTTGCCGGTCTCGCACCAGATGAGGTCGGCATAGGGTGCATAGGCGAGTCCGCGGGCGATGGCCGGCGCGAGGCCCGACTTCACCTGGAAGAAGCCCTCCGAGGTGCGTGGCGCGCGCCCGTCGATGAACGGCCGGTCGCGCTCGTCGACGTCGGCCGTCAGCAGCGTGGCGCTCTCGGCGTCGGTGCGTGCCACGAGCACGGTCGGCACGTCGCAGACGTCGGCCGCGAGGCGCGCGGCCACCAGCTTGTTGACCGCCTCCTGCGTCGGCACGAGCACCTTCCCGCCCATGTGCCCGCACTTCTTGGCCGAGGACAGCTGGTCCTCGAAGTGCACGCCGGCGGCGCCGGCGGCGATCATCGCCTTCATCAGCTCGAAGGCGTTGAGCACGCCGCCGAAGCCCGCCTCGGCGTCGGCGACGATCGGCTGCAGCCAGTCGATCGAGTCGTCGCCCTCGGCGTGGTGCAGCTGGTCGGCGCGCAGCAGGGTGGCGTTGATCTTGCGGACCACCTCGGGGACCGAATTGGCGGGATACAGCGACTGGTCGGGGTACATCTCGCCGGCGAGGTTGGCGTCGCCCGCGACCTGCCAGCCCGAGAGGTAGATCGCCTTGAGGCCGGCGCGCACCTGCTGCATCGCCTGGTTGCCGGTGAGCGCGCCGAGCGCGTTGACGAAAGGCAGGGTCGCCATGTGGCGCCAGAGCTTCTCGGCGCCGAGGCGCGCGAGCGAGTGCTCGACGTGCACGGTGCCGCGCAGCCGCACCACGTCCTTGGCCTCGTAGCCCCGGACGATGCCGCGCCAGCGCGGGTTGTCCTGCCAGTCCCGGGTCAGCTCGTCGGCGGTCTTCATGGCCATGTCGGTACTCCTGTGGGCGTTGCGCGGTTCGGTTCGGTTCGGTTCGGCTTCGGGACGCCGGCGGCTCGCCGGATCAGGCGAGCTCGCGGTAGGCGGTGAGCGTGAGGAAGGTCTCGAAGCGCTCCGCCGTGGTGATCTCGTCGAGCAGTTCCCCGGCGCGCGGGAAGTTGCCGCGCTGCCAGGCCGCCTCGCCGAGCTCGGTGGCGAGGCGCCGCTGCTCCTCGGCGAGCATCGAGCGGAACATCCCGGCGGTGACCTTGCGGCCGTCGTCGAGCACCCCGGACGGATGGCGGATCCACTGCCAGACCTGCGCGCGCGAGATCTCGGCGGTGGCGGCATCCTCCATGAGGTTGTAGATCGGGACGCAGCCGTTGCCGGACAGCCAGGCGGCGAGGTACTGCAGGGCGACGCTGACATTGTTGCGCAACCCGGCCTCGGTGATCGTCCCGGGCGGGAGGCGCAGCAGGTCGGCCGCGGCGACGCGCACGTCGTCGCGCAGGCGGTGCACCTGGTTCGGGGTCGGCATCAACCGGTCGAACACCTCCCGCGCCACCGGCACCAGCGCCGGATGCGCGACCCAGGTGCCGTCGTGGCCGTCGCCGGCCTCGCGTTCCTTGTCGGCACGCACCTTGGCGAGCGCCGCCTCGTTGGCGGCCGGGTCGTTCTTGATCGGGATCTGCGCCGCCATCCCGCCCATCGCCAGCGCGCCGCGGCGGTGGCAGGTCTGGATGCACAGCAGCGAGTAGGAACGCAGGAAGTGCGTCGTCATCGTCACCTGCTGCCGGTCGGGCAGCACGAAGTCCGGCCGACGCGCGAACTTCTTGATGAAGCTGAAGATGTAGTCCCAGCGGCCGCAATTGAGCGCGACGATGTTGTCGCGCAGCTCGTAGAGGATCTCGTCCATCTCGAAGGCCGCGAGGATGGTCTCGACGAGGACGGTGCACTTGATGGTGCCGTGCGCGAGGCCGAGGCGCCGCTCCGCGAAGTCGAACACCTCTGCCCAGAGCCGCGCCTCGCGGTGCCCCTCGAGCTTCGGCAGGTAGAAGTACGGGCCGGTGCCGCGCGCGGCGAGCTCGGCATGGTTGTGGAACAGGTAGAGGCCGAAATCGACGAAGGCTCCCGGCACGGGCTGGCCCGCGAGCGTCAGGTGTTTCTCGTAGAGGTGCCAGCCGCGCGGCCGCACGAACAGCACCGCAGGCTGCTCGACGAGCCGGTAGGCCTTGCCCTCGGGGCTGGTGAAGTCGATGCGGCGGGCGACCGCGTCGCGCAGGTTGAGCTGTCCGCGCACCACGTTGTCCCAGCCGGGCGAGAGCGAATCCTCGCAGTCGGCCATGAAGACCTTGGCGCCCGAGTTCAGCGCGTTGATGATCATCTTGCGGTCGGTCGGCCCGGTGATCTCCACGCGGCGGTCCTGCAGGTCCGCCGGGATGGCGCCGACCTTCCAGTCGCCCTCACGCACGGCACGGGTCTCGGGCAGGAAATCCGGCAGCTCGCCCGCGTCGATGCGCGCCTGGCGCTGCTCGCGGGCGACCAGCAGCTGCGTGACGCGGGCGCCGAAGCGCTCGGTCAGCTCGCCCACGAAGGCCAGCGCCGCGGGCGTGAGGATGGCATCGAGCTGCGCGTCGCGCGGCGCACCGGGGGTCAGCTGGATCTGCATCGCGGCGGACAAGGCACCCTCCACGGCCGCTTCGCTTGCGGCCCAGTGGAAAGCAGCTTAGGCTAAGGACATCATGAATTTACACAATAGAAATTTCACATTGTGAAATTCACTCTGTGGGCAGTTTCGGGACGCACTCCTCGTTGAACACGCTGATCCGCCGGGGCCATTTCCTCGGTTCCAAGCTGCGTGCCCTGCGCAAGCGCAACAATCTCACGCTCGACGAGCTGTCCGCCCGCTGCGTCGCCGTCGACCCGCGCAGCGCGCCGTCGGTGTCGTACCTGTCGATGGTCGAGACCGGCAAGCGCATCCCGTCCGCGGAGATGCTCGAGCTGCTGGCCGGCGTCTTCGGGCGCGAACCGGGGTGGTTCCTGGACCAGAACACCGAGGTCGACCCGCCCGCCCCGGGCGTGGCGCGTGCCGCCTCGGTGGCCGGACGGGTCGCCCCTGCCGCGATGCCGCTCGAGCCCGCGTTCCTGTTCTCGAAGGACCTGCTGCAGAGTGCCCTGCCGGAGCTGCTCAGCCAGACGGGGACCAGCGGCCGGCAGTTCGCGCGCCTGCTGGTGCGGGTCTGGCAGGAGAACCGCCAGAACGACTTCCCCGACATCGAGCGCGCGGCGGAGGCGGCCGGTGGCCGCCGCATGCCGCTGTCGCTCGAGGACGTGCTGGAGATCGCCCGCGACGCCGGGCTCGCGATCCGCTGGTTCGACGAGGAGCGGGCGGGACCTGCGCGGCGGATGCTACGGGCGCGATTCGAGGCGCCGGCGACCATCCTGATCAACCGCAAGCTGCGCTCGCAGCCCGAGCGACTGCGCTACACCCTCGCGTTCTTCGTCGGCCACCGGATCCTGCACAACGGCGACGGCGTCGTGCCCCCGCACAGCACCGCAGGCGTAGGGCTCGAGGACGGCGGGCCCGGCGAGGCCCCCGGCGGCATGGGCCCGCAGGACGTGCTGCTCGCGTGGCGCGACTTCGAGTGCAGCGCCTTCGCCGGCGCCCTGCTCTGCCCACGCCAGCCGTTCCGCCAGTTCCTGGCACGCGAGTCGCACGACGTGCGCGCCTGCAGCAAGCTCGGCGTCACGCCGGCGGTGATGATGCGGCGGATGACCGCGGTCTCGCCTTACCGCCACTGGCATTTCTTCGACGGCTACCCGCCGGGCTACCTGCGCGCGGTCTACCGTGGCAACGGCATTCCTCTGCCCTGGGGCAACATGAGCCGCCTGCCCGATCCCTGCCCCGGCTGGGCGGTCTTCCGGCTGCTGCAGCAACCGGCCGCCGAGGGCACGCCCGTGTCGCAGATCTCGGTGATGCACGACGGCGGCGAGCCACGGCTCTACTGCTGCCACTCTCTGCTGACGCGCGACGCCGCCGGCAGCAGCCACGTGCTGTCGGTCGGCATCGACCTCGCACCCGCGCTCGAGGCGCAGGCCTTCGACGCGCGGGCCCTGATCGCCGAGATGGACGCGGCCTGCCGCCGCGGCGGGGGCAGTGCGGCCGTGCCCCCGGCGGTCGCGGAGAAGATCCGCACCGTCGCGCACGTGCTCAACATCGCGTGGGTGGCCGACGCGGCGGCCTCGCCCGCGAGCGTGATCTGCCCGCGCAGTCGCACCTGCCCGCGCCAGCAACCCTGCCTGCCGCACCGCCCGGCCTCCTGAGCGGCGACCGGCCGCCGCACCCGGCCCCGGAGCACCGGCGGCAGCGACGCTACACGCAGCGAGTGCCGGGCGCGCCGGAGCCCGCCCGGCTCAGCCGCCGGCGCGCTCGCTCGCCCCGCGCCGCCGGGGGGCGCGGGCGCGCTCGGCGATCATCATCGCGAGCTCCAGCGACTGCTCGTAGTTGAGCCGCGGATCGACCGTGGACTTGTAGGCGCGCTGCAGGTCGGCGTCCGAGAGGCCGCGGGCGCCGCCCGTGCACTCGGTGACGTCCTCGCCGGTCAGCTCGACGTGCACGCCGCCGAGGTAGGAGCCGAGCTCCTCGTGGATGCGGAACGACACGTCGAGCTCGCGCAGGATGTTCTCGAAGCGCCGCGTCTTCAGGCCGCTCTGGCTGTTCTCGGTGTTGCCGTGCATCGGGTCGCAGATCCACAGCACCTGGTGGCCGGTCGCGCGCACCGCCTGGATCGCCTTCGGCAGCGCCTCCTCGACGTGCTTGGCGCCGAAGCGGTGGATCAGCACCAGCTTGCCGGGCACGTTCTGCGGGTTGAGCGTGGTGACGAGCTGCTGCAGCCACTGCGCATCCATCGCCGCGCCGATCTTGACGCCGACCGGGTTGGCGATCCCGCGGCAGTACTCGACGTGCGCGCCGTCGATCTGTGCGGTGCGCATGCCGATCCACGGCATGTGGGTGGAGAGGTTGTACCAGCGGTCCTGGCGCGGGATGAAGCGCGTCTGGGCTTGCTCGTAGTGCAGCACCAGCGCCTCGTGGCTGGTGTAGAAGTCGGTGCGAACCGAGTGGTGCACCTCGCGCCGACTGATCGTCTCGAGGAACTCGAGCCCGTCGGCGACCGCGGCGACGATGCGCTCGTACTCGGCCTTGAACGGCGAGTGGCCGACGAAGCCGAGGTCCCAGTACTCCGGGTGGTGCAGGTCGGCGAAGCCGCCGTCGATCAGCGCGCGCACGAAGTTGATCGTGAGCGCGGCGCGCTCGTAGCCGCGCAGCAGCAGCAGCGGGTCGGGCTCGCGGTCCGCGGCGGTGAACGCGGCGCGATTGACGATGTCGCCGCGGTAGGACGGCAGCGTCACGCCGTCGCGGGTCTCGGTGTCGGCCGAGCGCGGCTTGGCGTACTGCCCCGCCATGCGGCCGACGCGGATCACCGGCTTCTTCATCGCGTGCGTGAGCACGAGGCTCATCTGCAGCAGGATCTTCAGCCGCTTGGCGATCTTGTCCGACTCGCAGTCGTCGAAGTTCTCGGCGCAGTCCCCGCCCTGCAGCAGGAAGCGCTCGCCGCGCTGCGCGGCCGCGAACTCCTGCTGCAGACGGTCGACCTCCCAGGAGACGACGATGGGCGGCAGGCGCGAGAGCTGCGCGACCGCGTTCTCGAGCGCGGCGCGGTCACGGTAGGTCGGCTGCTGCTGGGCGGGCCGGGTCTGCCAGCTCGCCGGGTTCCAGGCGTGGTGCGCGGGGGTCTTCATGATGCCCGGCATGCTACCCGACCCCTGCCCCCCCCGCAAAAACGCCCTCGTGGCGCAACCTCTTGCCTGCGCTGCCGCGAACCGCGGTGACCTCAGCCGCTCGCGGCTGCCGCGACCCGCCCCGGCAGCCGCAGCTCGAGCCGCGCCCCGCCGAGCGCGGAACTGCCGAGCCGCAGCGCCCCGCCGTAGGCCTCGGCCATCTCCTGCACCATCGCGAGCCCGATGCCGTGGCCCGGCGTACTCTCGTCGGCACGGCGGCCCCGCGCCGGCCCCTGCTCGCGCAGCGCCGGCGGCAGGCCAGGGCCGTCGTCCTCGACGATGAGCAGGATGCTGCCGCGACCCACACCGCCCCCATCGACCTCGCCGCCGAGGCGCACCCGCGCGCGACACCACTTGCAGGCGTTGTCCAGCAGGTTGCCGAGCGCCTCCGTCAGGTCGGCGCGCTCGCCGAGGAACTGCAGGCCCGCGGGCAGCTCGATCTCGATCGCGAGGTCCTTGCCGGCGTGGGCACGGGCCAGCACGCGACGCAGCTCGAGCGCGACGGGCTCGACGTCGAGCGGGGGCTGGCCGAGCAGCACGCCGCCGCTCGCCGCGGCGCGGTGCAGCTGGTGTTCGACGATGCCGTCCATGCGATCGACCTCGCGCGCGATCACCTCGGCGGCGCGCTGCGTGGCACCCTCCCGCGGCAATGCGCCGCGGAGCACCGCGAGCGGCGTCTTCAGGCTGTGCGCGAGGTTGCCGAGGGTGTTGCGGTAGCGCTCGATGCGGCGGCGCTCGCCGGCGAGCAGCGCATTGAGGTTGCCGGTGACGCCCGCGAGCTCCCGGGGGTAGCCCGTGCCGAGCGACTGCTGCGTGCCCGCCTCGACCGCGGCGAGCTCGCCCTCGAGGCGCCGCAGCGGGCGCATCACCCATTGCAGCAGCGTCGCGAGCGTCAACAGCAGCAGCGCCGACAGTGCCACGAGTCCGCCACCGAGCTGGGTGCGGAAGCGCCGCAGCTGCTGGTCGTAGGGGACCATGCTGGTCGCCACCGCGAAGGTCAGCTGCTGCGCGGGCCCGGAACCCGCCTCCCAGCGGATGCCGCGGCGCGCGAGCGCGAGCCGCTGCCCGCCCGTCGAGTGCACCAGGGAGAACTCGGCACGGCCCGGCGCGGCGTCGGGCCCGAAGTCGAGAAAGGTGCCCGCAGTCGAGGGGGAGCGCCACAGCTCCGGACCACCCGACACGCGGATGCGCGCATAGAGCCCGGAGCCCGGGGTCTGCAGCCGCGACTCGGCCTGGGTGGAGGCGGCGCGGATGCGCCCCGCGTCGTCGGTCTCGACCGCGGCGATCAGCGCGACCATCTGCGCATCGAGCAGCTCGCGCAGCGAGCGCTCGGCGAGGTCGCGGAAGATCGCATCGAGCGCGAGGCCCGAGACGCCGAGGAACACCGCCAGCGCGACCGATACCCCGGTGAGCAGGCGCCGCGACAGCGAGTAGACGGGGGGCGCGGCCAGGTCGCTCAACCGGCCTCTCGGGGCAGCGCGAAACGGTAGCCGCGGCCGCGCAGCGTCTCGATCGGGTGCAGGGCGTCGTCAGGGTCGAGCTTGCGCCGCAGGCGGCCGACGAACACCTCGATGGTGTTGCTGTCGCGCTCCTGGTCCTGGTCGTAGAGCCGCTCGGTCAGCTCGGTCTTCGAGATCACGTCGCCGGCGCGCAGCATCAGGTGCTCGAGGATGCGGTACTCGAAGGTCGTCAGCTCGACCGGCGCGCCGCGCAGCGTGACGCGCTGCTCGCGCGTGTCGAGCAGCACCGGGCCGCAGCGCAGCTGCGCCGAGGCCCAGCCGCCGGCGCGCCGCAGCAGCGCCTGGACGCGCGCCAGCACTTCCTCGAACTCGAACGGCTTGCCGACGTAGTCGTCGGCTCCGGCCTGCAGGCCCTCGACCTTGTCCTGCCAGCGCGCGCGGGCCGTCAGGACGAGGATCGGGAAGGCCCGCCCGGCGGCACGCAGCTGGCGGATCACCTCGAGGCCCGGCAGCTTCGGCAGCCCGAGGTCGACCAGCGCGAGGTCGACCGGGAACTCGCGGCCGCGGTACAGGCCCTCCTCGCCGTCCGCCGCGACGTCGACGCTGAAGCCCGCGGCGACGAGCCGCGCGCGCAGCTGCTCGCGCAGCTCGGCCTCGTCCTCGACGACCAGCAGCCTCACTGCATGCTCCCGGTGGCCGCGTCGACGCGGACGTTGAACACCCGGCCGTCGTCCGACAGCAGCCGCAGCACGTAGACCCGGCGGCCGTCGCGCTCCACGACCTCGGCGCGCACCACGCGCGCGTTGAAGCGCCGCTGCGCCATCTCGACCGCCTCGTCCATCGAGACCGGGCGCCCCTGCAGCACGCGCAGTTCGCCGCCCTCGACGGCCGCGCGGCCGCCGGCGGCAGGCCGCGCGGGCGGCCGCGAACCCTCGGGTGGCGGGATTGCGGCATGGGCGCGGCTGGCGCCGCAGGCCAGCGCCGGGACCAGCGCCACGGCCAGCAACGCCGGCACGCCGCGCAGGGCGCGACGTGCCAGCCGACCCGTGCGGCGCTGTGGTGCGGAACCCTGGACGCTCATGCCTCTCCCCGCGAACCGGCGCGCCGCGATTGTAGTCGCTGGGCGCCGGCCGCGGCACGCCCGGGCCCGGTCACTCGTCCGGGAACACGTCGACGCGCACGCGCACCCGCTCGCCGGGGTCGTAGGGCATCCGCGTCTCGTAGCGCCGGCCGTGGTACTCGTAGGCGACGCGATAGCCCTCGATCCGCTCCTCCCAGCTCTCCTGGTGGCGCACGTCGCAGCGCTCCACCCGGTAGGCGCGCGGCGGCTCGCGGTACCACGAGTCGTGGCGGCGGTCGTCGCGGTAGGCGCGGCGGGCCGCGACGTCGTGGCCTAGCGCGGAGCCGACCAGCGCACCTGCGACGGTCGCGGCGCGGCGCCCGTCGCCGCGGCCGACCTGGTTGCCGACCGCGGCACCGAGCAGGCCGCCGAGGATCATCGAGCCGGCGGCCGGCGCCGGGGCCCGCGCGCGGAAATCGTCGTGGTGCGGCTCGGCGTAGCGCACCTCTTCGTAGCACTCGCGGCGCGGCTCGGTGACGCGGATGCGCCGCACGATCGGCTCGACGTCGACGACGCGCGCGTAGTCCGTGTCCGAGTACCACCCGGCGGGATCGCGGGACCCGCCGCCGTGCCGTTCCCAGCCGCGGTGACGACCGTGGTCCGCCATGGCCGATTGCGCCACCAGGGCCGCGCCCACCGCGGCGGCGACCACTGCGAAGCTGCTGACCTTGCCCATGACATTGCCCTCGGGGACTCCGGACGACCGGTCGGCGTCCTGACCATGAGCCCCGGAGCCAGCCTAGGGGCGCGGCGATGAATGCTCACTGAACCCGCGAAACGTGACGCGCCGCACGCTCCGGCCGGTGGTCAGCCGCCGCGCTTCGCCTCCTGCCAGAGGCCCTCCCAGTCCGCGGCCGACAGCCCGGCGAGGTCGAGGCCCCGCGAGCGCGCCAGCGCTTCCATGACGGCGAAGCGCCGCTCGAACTTGTGGTTCGCCGCGCGCAGCGCTTCCTCGGCGTCGACGCCGAGGTGGCGGCTCCAGTTGGCCACGGCGAACAGCAGGTCGCCCAGTTCCTCGGCACGCCGTTGCGATGCCGCCCCGCTCGCCAGCACCTCGTCCACCTCGGCGAGTTCCTCGCACACCTTGTCGCGCACGCCCGCGGCGTCCGGCCAGTCGAAGCCGACCCGGCCGGCGCGCCGGCCGAGCTTGGCCGCGCGCGACAGCGCCGGCAGCGCGCGCGCGATGCCGTCGAGCGCGCCACGCGCGCCCGCCGCGCCGCGCTCCGCGGCCTTGATGCGCTCCCATTCGACGCCCTGGGTGGCGGCATCGGCACGCGTGGCGTCGGCGAACACGTGCGGGTGGCGGCGCCGCAGCTTGTCGGCGATGCCGGCGGCGACGGCCGCGAAATCGAACCAGCCACGCTCCTCGCCGAGCCGGGCATGGAACACGACCTGGAACAGCAGGTCGCCGAGCTCGTCGCGGATCGCCGCAGGCTCCCCCCGCTCGATCGCGTCGGCGACCTCGAACGCCTCCTCTAGGGTGTACGGCACGATGCTGGCAAAGTCCTGTGCGAGGTCCCAGGGACAGCCCGACCGCGGGTCGCGCAGCTGCGCCATCACCTCGAGCAGCTGCCGCAGTGCCTGCTCCGGCGGCTGGGACATCAGGCGTCCTCGCCGCGCAGCAGGCGGTAGAAGGTGAGCAGCATGCCGGCGGTGGCACCCCAGATGTTGCGGCCCTCGAACGGCAGGTCGGTGAGCTCGATCTCCTGGTCCTCGAAGCGCCGGATGCGGCGGACGTGGTTGCGCGGGTCGAACAGCGCCGCGAGCGGCACCTCGAACGCGTCGTCGACCTCGGTCGGATCGAGCCGCAGGCGGAAGCCGGGGCGCACGAAGCCGACCACCGGGGTCACGCGGAAGCCGGTGACGATCAGGTGGTCGGGCAGCAGGCCGGCGATGGTGACGTGGGCCCGATCGAGGCCGACCTCCTCCTCGGTCTCGCGCAGCGCGGCGTGCACCACGTCCGGGTCGTCCGTCTCGACGCGACCCCCGGGGAAGCTGATCTGGCCCGGGTGCTTCTTGAGGTGGCCGGCACGCTGCGTCAGCAGGACCGTCAGGCCATCCGGGCGCTCGACCAGCGGCACCAGCACCGCCGCATGGACCGGGTCCACCGGGAAGAAACGGCGCAGCTCGGCGCGGCGCTCCGGGGTGGCGGCGCCGATGCGCCAGTCCTCGACGACACCCTCGCGCGGTGCCGACGCGAGTCGCTCGACGATCAGCGTGCGCAAGGCCAGCGGGTCGAGCGCCCCCGGTTCGATCGGCGTCGCCGCGGACATCAGCCGGCCGTGCCTCCGTCGGCGCCCGGTGGCAGCCCGCCGACCGTCAGCGCCCGCGGGTCGAGCAGCCGGGCGATGCGCTCGGCAGGCAGCTCCGTCATCTCGGCCGCCACCTCGGCGAGCGGGCGCCCCTCGGCGTAGGCGCGCTTGGCGATCGCCGCGCCGCGCTCGTAGCCGATCACCGGGTTGAGCGCGGTGACGAGGATCGGATTGCGCTCCAGCGCGGTGGCGAGTCGCGCGGGGTTCGCGGTGAACCCGTCGATCGCCTGCCCGGCCAGGGCGCGCGCCGCGTTGGCCAGCAACCGCACGCTCTCGAGCAGGTTCCATGCGATCACGGGCAGCATCACGTTGAGCTGGAAGTTGCCGGACTGGCCGGCCACCGTGATGGTCGCGTCGCTGCCGATGACCTGCGCCGCGACCATCGCGACCGCCTCTGGGATCACCGGGTTGACCTTGCCCGGCATGATCGACGAACCGGGCTGCAGCGCCGGCAGCGTGATCTCGCCGAGACCGGCGAGCGGACCGGAATTCATCCAGCGCAGGTCGTTGGCGATCTTCATCAGCCCGACCGCGATCACCTTGAGCTGCCCGGAGAGCTCGACCGCGGCATCCTGCGCGGCCAGCGACTCGAAATAGTTGCGGCTCGGCTCGAAGGGCACGCCGGTCACCGCGGCGAGCGCCGCGCAGAAGCCCGCGGCGAAGCGCGGGTCCGCATTGATGCCGGTGCCGACGGCGGTCCCGCCCTGGGCGAGCGCGAGCAGGCGCGGCTCGGTCGCGCGCAGCCGCGCGAGGCCGTTCTCGACCTGCGCGCGCCAGCCCGAGAGCTCCTGGGCGAGCGTCAGCGGCATCGCGTCCATCAGGTGCGTGCGCCCGGTCTTGACGACACCGCCGAACTCCGCCTCGCGCCGCTGCAGGCTCGCGGCGAGCGTCGCGAGCGCGGGCGCGAGCTCGTCGCGCGTCGCGAGCACCGCGGCGACGTGGATCGCGGTCGGGATCGCGTCGTTGCTGCTCTGGCCCATGTTGACGTGGTCGTTCGGGTGCACCGCACGGCCGAGGCGGGCGGTCGCGAGGCGCGCGATCACCTCGTTGGCGTTCATGTTGGAGCTCGTGCCCGAGCCCGTCTGGAACACGTCCACCGGGAAGTGCGCATCGTGGCGGCCGTCCGCCACCTCGGCCGCCGCGGCCTCGATCACCGCGGCGAGCTCGGCCGGCAGCAGCCCGAGCGCGGCATTGGCGCGCGCCGCGGCGAACTTGACGAGCGCGAGCGCACGGATGAAGGCCCGCGGCATCGGGCGGCCGCTGAGCGCGAAGTTCTGGATCGCGCGCTGGGTCTGCGCGCCCCACAACGCCGTCGCCGGCACGGCGAGCTCGCCCATGCTGTCGCGTTCGATGCGCGTTTCCGTCGGCGGCATGTGCGCTCCGGAGGGCCCGTCGCCACGTTGAGGTATGATCGGCATTCTAGCACCCGTCCCGTCCCCTCCCCGACCATGGCACTCGACCCGCTCGACGCGCTCTCTCCCATCGACGGGCGCTACGCCCGCGCCACCGCGCCGCTGCGGCCGCACCTGTCGGAGGCGGCACTGATCCGCGAGCGCGTGCGCATCGAGGCGCAATGGTTGCTGCAGCTGGCCGGCCCGGACGCGCCCGCCCTGCCGCGCGCCGCGCGCCTCGCGCCAGCCGTCGAGACGCTGGCGCGCACGCTCGCCGCCGGTGTGCCGGAGGGCACGGCTGCCGAGGTCAAGGCGATCGAGGTGCGCACCAACCACGACGTCAAGGCCGTCGAGTACTGGGTCCGCGACCGGCTGCGCGCCGCCGGCGCCGACGACGCGACGCTCGAGCTGGTGCACTTCGGCTGCACGTCCGAGGACGTCAACAACCTCTCCTATGCGCGCATGCTGCAGGGGGCGCGGACCGCGATGCTCGAGTCGCTCGACGCGCTGGTCGCGCGCCTGCGGGAGCTCGCTCGGGCGCACGCGACCTTGCCGATGCTGTCGCGCACGCACGGCCAGACGGCGAGCCCGACCACCCTCGGCAAGGAGTTCGCCAACGTGGTCGCGCGGCTCGGCCGCGCGCGCGGCCGGTGGCAGCGCGTCGCCATCCTCGGCAAGTGGAACGGCGCGGTTGGCAACTTCAACGCACACCTGGCCGCGGCGCCCGGCGTCGACTGGCAATCCCAGAGCCGGCGCTTCGTCGAGTCGCTCGGCCTCGAGTGGAACCCCCACACCACGCAGATCGAGCCACACGACTGGATCGCCGAGTACTGCGATGCGCTCGCCGGGATCGACGTCGTGCTGGTCGACCTGGCGCGCGACGTCTGGGGCTACGTGAGCCTCGGCTACCTGCGCCAGCGCCCGGTCGCCGGCGAGGTCGGCTCCTCGACGATGCCGCACAAGATCAACCCGATCGACTTCGAGAACGGCGAGGGCAACCTCGGCGTCGCGATCGCGCTGCTGCGGCACTTCGCCGACAAGCTGCCGGTCTCCCGCTGGCAGCGCGACCTCACCGACTCCACCGTGCTGCGCAATCTCGGCGTCGCGCTCGGCCACTCGTTGGTCGCCTGGACCTCGATCCAGCGCGGCCTCGGCAAGATCGAGCCGGACCCGGCGCGGCTCGCCGCCGACCTCGAAGGCGCCTGGGAGGTGCTCGGCGAGGCGGTCCAGACGGTGCTGCGCGCCGCCGGCGTGCCGAACGGGTACGAACGGCTCAAGGACTTCACGCGTGGCCAGGCGGTGGACGCCGCGCGCTATCGCGACTTCGTCGCGACCTTGCCGCTGGCCGAGGAGGAGCGCCGCCGCCTCGCCGCGCTCACCCCGGCGGACTATGTCGGCCTGGCCGCGAGCCTCGCGGCCAGCCCCTGAGGGCGGCTGCGGCGCGTCCCACACCGACTGGGCAGCGCCGCCGTCGACTGAGACGCAGTGCGCGTTTCCGCCGCCCGGTGTCATAACCTGCACCGAAACGTGACCGGCTCGACGTCGAAGCGCCCGCGCGAGGACCGAACATCCTCGCCCGCACCCAGTGGCGTGCAGCGACGGTCCCGCGAGCTTGGAACACACCGGCGAATTCGAACTGGCGATCCTGACGCAGGCGGCCGAGCCGGCCCCCGCGCCCCAGCCGCCCGACACCGCACCCTCGCAGTCGATGACCGTGATCGGCTCGCTGGAGGAGATGCGCACCGCGTTCAATCGAGTCGCTGCGAGCGCGCAGCGCCTGATGTCGATCTACACGCCGGACCTCGAGCCCGAGATCTACGACCAGACCGAGTTCCTCGACATCGTCAAGCGCTTCGTCCTCGGGCGCAACTTCGCCAAGGTCCGCGTGGTACTCGGCGACGGTGCGCGGCTGCTGCGCGACGGCAACCGTTTCGTGGCGATGGGCCGCCGCCTCACCAGCTACATCGACATCCGGATCCTCCACGAGAAAGTTCCGCAACGGGCCGCCTCGTACATCATCGCCGACGACCGCGCCGTCGCGCTGCGCACCGCCGCGCGCGCGTGGGATGGCGTCGCGGACTTCAACAACCCGCCGATCGCGCGGGTGCACCTGGCCGAATTCGATGCCGTCTGGCTCGCCAACCAGCCCGAACCCACGCTCCGCAGCCTGCCCCGCTGACGGCGTGGCACACTGCGCCGCCGTGAACCCGTCCCCGGACATCACGGTCGCGGCGGTGGTGCTGGATCGCGGCCGTTTCCTGGTCGTCGAGGAGCGCATCGCGGGTCTCGACGTCCTCAACCAGCCCGCAGGGCACGTCGAGCGCGGCGAGACGCTGCTGCAGGCGGTGGTGCGCGAGACGCTCGAGGAGACCGCATGGACGCTGCGGCCGACCTGGTTCCTCGGTGCCTACCTCTGGCAGCCACCTCGCGCATCGCGACCCACCCTGCGCTTCGCCTTCGTCGGCGAGGTCACGGCGCACGATCCCAGCCGCCGGCTCGACCGGGGCATCCTGGCCGCGCACTGGCTCGGGCGGGACGAACTGCTCGCCGAGGCCGCCCGGCTGCGCAGCCCGCTGGTGCTGCGCTGCGTGGACGACTTCCTCGGCGGCCGGCGACAGCCGCTCGACACGGCCGCGACGCTCGACCTCGACACGGCCGGCGGCGCAGCCGCCATGCCCGTGCCCTGACTCCGGCGGCGGCGCGTCGCGGCACGTGCCGTGGCGCGCCGGTGCAGGCGCTGCCACGGCGCTAGACTGCGCGCCATGGCCGCCCCTTCCCCGCCCTCGCGTGACCGCATCGTCGTCGGCGTCTCCGGCGGCGTCGACTCGGCCGTCGCCGCGCTGCTGCTGAAGCGCGCAGGCCACGACGTCCACGCGCTGTTCATGAGCAACTGGGACGAGGACGACGCCTACTGCACCGCCGCCGCGGATTTCCAGGACGCGCGTCGCAGCTGCGAGCGCCTCGGCATCCCGCTGCACCGGGTCAGCTTCGCGGCGGAGTATCGCGAACGGGTGTTCGCCGCGTTCCTCGCCGAGCAGCGCGCGGGCCGCACGCCGAACCCCGACGTCGCCTGCAACCGGGAGATCAAGTTCGGCGCCTGCCTGGCGCACGCCCGCCGGCTCGGTGCCGGCGCCTTCGCGACCGGACACTACGCGCGCCGCGGCGACGGCGTGGACGGACCGCATCTGCTTAAAGCGCGGGACCTCGCGAAGGACCAGTCCTACTTCCTGCATGCGATCGAGCGGCCGGCACTGGCCGCGACCCGCTTCCCGCTCGGCGAGCTCACCAAGCCCGAGGTGCGGGCGCTCGCACGCGGCGCCGGGCTCGAGGTCCACGACAAGCCCGACAGCACCGGGATCTGCTTCATCGGCGAACGCCCGTTCCGCGAGTTCCTGGCGGGCTGGCTGCAGCCGCAGCCAGGGCCGATCGAGACGCCCGATGGCCGGGTCATCGGCGAGCACCGGGGCGTCGCGTTCTACACCCTGGGCCAGCGGGGCGGCCTCGAGATCGGCGGGCGCGCCGGCTTCGCGGATGCGCCGTGGTACGTGGCATCGAAGGACGCGTCGCGCAACGCGCTGGTCGTGGTGCAGGGCCACGACCATCCGCTGCTGCTCTCGTCGGCCCTGGTCACGGGGCCGGCACACTGGCTGGTCGATCCGCCCCACGGGCCCTTCGACGCCCAGGTGAAGGTGCGCTACCGGCAGGCGGACCAGGCCGCGCGGATCGAGCCGCTCGATGGCGGTGGGCTGCGGGTGCGCTTCGAGCGTCCACAGCGTGCGGTGACCCCGGGACAGTCCTGCGTGCTGTATTGCGGCGCGCGCTGCCTCGGCGGCGCGGTGATCGATGCGGTACGGCCTCTCGCGGCCGCGCACGGCGCTGGCGAGGCCGCCTGAGCCACGACGGGCTGCGTTATAATGTCGCGATGGCTCGCGCCCGTCCCCGCGGCGCGCGCGAGCCACATTCGTGCCGGCCCGCGGCCGGCGACAGTGACCACTGCCGGGAGGCCTCATGACGGACAGCTTTGGCGCGCGCACCCAGCTCAGCGTCGGTTCGCGCAAGTACGACATCTGGAGCCTCGGCGCCCTGCCCGCCGACAAGGTCGCGAAGCTGCCGTACTCGCTGAAGATCCTGCTCGAGAACCTGCTGCGCTTCGAGGACGGCGTCAACGTCACGCGCAAGGACATCGAGGCCCTGCTCGACTGGAACCCGAAGGCCACTCCGGACTACGAGATCTCGTTCACTCCGGCGCGCGTGATCATGCAGGACTTCACCGGCGTGCCCTGCGTGGTCGACCTCGCCGCGATGCGCGAGGCGATCCAGAGGCTCGGCGGCGACCCCCAGCGCGTCAACCCGCTCGCGCCCGCCGAGCTCGTGATCGACCACTCGGTGCAGGTCGACCACTACGGCAGCGCCGACGCGCTGGCGCGCAACACCAAGATCGAGTTCGAGCGCAACGGCGAGCGTTACTCCTTCCTGCGCTGGGGCCAGACGGCGTTCGAGAACTTCGCGGTCGTGCCGCCGAACACCGGCATCGTCCACCAGGTCAACCTGGAGTACCTCGGCCGCGTGGTCTTCCAGAAGAACGGCGGTGCACGGCCGCAGGCCTATCCCGACACGCTGGTCGGCACCGACTCCCACACCACGATGATCAACGGCCTCGGCGTGCTCGGCTGGGGCGTCGGCGGCATCGAGGCCGAGGCCGCGATGCTCGGCCAGCCGGTGACGATGCTGATCCCGCAGGTGATCGGCGTGCGCCTCACCGGCGCGCTGCAGCCGGGCTGCACCGCGACCGACCTCGTGCTCACGATCACCGAGATGCTGCGCAAGAAGGGCGTGGTCGAGAAGTTCGTCGAGTACTTCGGCGACGGGCTCGCCAGCCTGCCGCTCGCCGACCGCGCCACCATCGCCAACATGGCGCCGGAGTACGGCAGCACCTGCGGCATCTTCCCGATCGACGGCGAGACGCTGCGCTACCTCGAACTCTCCGGCCGCCCCGCCGAGCAGATCGCCCTGGTCGAGGCCTATGCCAAGGCGCAGGGCATGTGGCGCCACGACGGCGCGCCGGCCGCGAGCTATACCGACGTGCTCGAGCTCGACCTCGGCAGCGTCGAGCCCTCGCTCGCGGGCCCGAAGCGCCCGCAGGACCGCGTGGCGCTGAAGAACCTCAAGCAGACCTATCGCAAGGCGCTCGCGCCGATGGTCGAGGAACGCGCGAAGAAGAAGCCGCAGGCCACCGGCAAGGCCGTGGTCGCCGCCTCGAGGCAGGGCGGCAACGCCGAGGCCTACGAGCTCGAGGACGGCGCGGTGCTGATCGCCGCGATCACCAGCTGCACCAACACCTCGAACCCGTCGGTGATGCTCGGTGCGGCGCTGCTGGCGCGCAATGCGCGCCGGGCCGGCCTGAAGGCCAAGCCCTGGGTGAAGACCAGCCTGTCGCCGGGCTCGAAGGTCGTGACCGACTACCTCGAGAAGGCCGGCCTGCTCGACGACTGTGCCGCGATCGGCTTCGACGTCACCGGCTACGGCTGCATGACCTGCATCGGCAACTCCGGCCCGCTGCGCGCGGAGATCTCCGCCGGGGTGAAGGCGGGCGACGTCATCGGCACCTCGGTGCTCTCGGGCAACCGCAACTTCGAGGGCCGCGTGCATCCCGAGGTGAAGATGAACTTCCTCGCCTCGCCGCCGCTGGTGGTCGCCTACGCCCTCGCCGGCACCACCGACATCGACCTCGCCACCGAGCCGCTCGGCACGGGCGCCAACGGCCAGCCGGTGTTCCTGAAGGACATCTGGCCGCCGCCGTCCGAGGTCGCCGAGGTGGTGCGCGCCTCGATCAACTCGCGCATGTTCAAGGCGAGCTACGGCAAGGTGTTCGAGGGCGACGCCAACTGGCAGGCCATCAAGGTTCCGCCGGGCAAGCTCTATCGCTGGGACGACGCGTCCACCTACGTGCGCAACCCGCCCTACTTCGACGGCATGACGATGACCCCGCGCGGCGTCTCCGGCATCCGTGGCGCACGTGCGCTGGCGCTGCTCGGCGACTCGGTGACGACCGACCACATCTCGCCCGCGGGCGACATCGCGCTCGGCAGCCCGGCGGCACGCTACCTCGAGTCCAAGGGAGTGCAGAAGGTCGACTTCAACTCCTACGGCGCACGCCGCGGCAACCACGAAGTGATGATGCGCGGCACCTTCGCCAACATCCGGTTGCGCAACCTGCTCGCCCCCGGCACCGAGGGCGGCGTGACGGTGCACATCCCGAGCGGCGAGACGATGTCGATCTACGACGCCTCGATGAAGTACCAGGCAGCCGGCACGCCGCTGGTGGTGCTGGCCGGCAAGGAGTACGGCACCGGCTCGTCGCGCGACTGGGCGGCCAAGGGCACGATGCTGCTCGGCGTGAAGGCGGTGATCGCCGAGAGCTTCGAGCGCATCCACCGCTCGAACCTGATCGGCATGGGCGTGCTCCCCTGCCAGTTCCTGGAAGGCCAGAACGCGCAGACCCTCGGCCTCACCGGCCGTGAAGTGTTCGACTTCGGCGACCTGCGCAACGGCGAGGCGCGCACGGTGGCCGTCACCGCGACGCCCGAGTCCGGCAAGCCGATCCGCTTCGAGGTTCGGGTGCGCATCGACACCCCGAAGGAGCGCGACTACTTCCGCCACGGCGGCATCCTGCACTATGTCCTGCGCCAGCTCGCGTCCTCGCCCGCGAAGGGCGGTGGCCCCGGCCCGGGCCGCGCCGTGCCGAAGAAGCCGGCCAGCACGGCAAAGGCCGCGGCCGCCACCCCGGTAGCGGTGCCGGCCGGTGCGCCGCCCAAGGCACGCGTGAAGGCCAAGGCGCAGCCCGAGGCGACGCCGCGGACCAAGGCCAAGGCGAAATCGAGGGCCGCTGCGAACTCCCGCGCGAAGACCAAGGCCAGGCCCGTCGCCAAGGCGAAGGCGCGCGCGGTCGTCGCCAAGGGCAAGTCGCGCTCCCGTCGGGCCACGGCCGCCGGCAGGCCGAAGTCGGCCGCCCGGCGCGTCGCGCGCCCCGCGGCGAAGAAGGCTTCGGCGCGCAAGTCCCCGCGGCGCAAGCGCTGAGGGCGACGGCGGGCCCGACCTCTCGACGTTCGCGTCCGGGAGCCACCGTGTCGCGCCTCGTGTTCTTCGATCTCGACGGGACGATCTCCCGTCGGGATACCTTGCTGCCTTACGTCACGGGTTTCCTGCTGCGCCGTCCCTGGCGGGCGTGGCGCCTGCTGGTCCTGCTGCCGCACCTGGCGGCCTTCGTCGCCGGCCGCGGCGATCGCGGCATCCTGAAGGGCGAACTGGTTCACGCCGGGATGGGCGGCGCCTCGGCCGACGAGGTCGCCCGCTGGACCGAGGCCTTCCTGCCGAGGCTGTTCGCCCGGGGGCTCCACCCGGACGCCGTCGCCGCGATCGACGCCCACCGGCGGGCCGGTGACCACCTGGTCCTGATGTCGGCCTCGGTGGATCTCTACGTACCCGAGATCGCGCGCCGCCTGGGCTTCGACGAGACGGTGTGCAGCGGCGTGCGCTGGCAGTCCGGCGCCCTGGACGGGCACCTCGCGACGCCGAACCGGCGTGACGAGGAGAAGGCCCGCTGCTTCCGCGAGGTCGCGGCGCGCCATCCCGGCCTCCCGACGGTCGCCTATGGCAACACCGAATCGGACCTGCCGCACATGCGGCTCGCCGACCGGGCGGTGATGGTCAATCCGTCGAAGACACTGCGGACGCGATGCGAGGCGGTGGGGATCGAGACCGTCCGGTGGTGAGGATGCGGCTTCGAAGCTTCCGAGAAAGTACCTATAACCTGTTGTTTTTCAAAGCCATTCAATGCCGTCCAGTGCGCGAGCCTTCTCCTCGCTGCGCCGCCGGACGTAGTACGGGACGGCGGCCGCGTTCTGCTCCGAGGCCTGCGCCTGGTAACCGCTGGAGGCCGCCACGATCTCGCCCGCGCGCTCGCACGGCAAGACCACCACTCCATCGCAGTCGGCGAGCACGATGTCCCCGGGGCGCACGATCACGCCACCGCAGACCACCGGCACGTTGAGCCAGCCCGGCCGCTCCGCGCCGCCCGCGCAGGCCACGAAGCCGCGGCCGAAGACCGGCAACTGGACGCGTTCGCGCGTCAGCAGCGCGCCGTTCATGCAGTAGCCGTCGAGCACCACGCCGGCGCAGCCTGCCTCCCGGGCCGCCATCGACATGCCCATGCCCCAGCAGGCGCGGTCGACGCGCCCCGCGGCGTCGACGACGATGACGTCGCCGGGTCGGGCGTACTTGCCCGCGAGTTCACCCATCAGCAGGTCGTCGGTGTGCTCCGGCCGGACGGTGAAGGCCGGGCCGCAGATCCGCCAGTCCGAACGCAACGGCTTGATGCCGACGTCCATGACCTGCCGCGGCCCCGCATGGACGCCGGTGACGCCGACGTGGGTCGCGGCCACCCGTGCGACCAGGTCGGGATCGGGCCGCGGAAAATCAGTGCGGATCTGGTAGCGCATCTCACCGAGTATAGTCCCCGACCATGTTGCGCCCGTCCGCCCCCGGATCGCGTCGTCCGCGGATGCGGTGGACCACCGCGTGCGGCCGCCTGCGCACCGCACGGCCCGCCCCGTTCCGCCTCGCCCTGTTGCGCCTCGCGCCGCCCCGCCTCGTCCTCCTCGGCCTGGCGATGCTCGGCACGCTCGAGGTCGCGTCCGCCGCCACCTTGCGACGCGGCGCCTACGGCGAGCCCGAATCGCTGGTGCCACGCGAGTCCGGCGTCGCGAGCGAGCAGGTGATCCTGCGGGACCTGTTCGAGGGACTCTCGACCCACGGACCGGATGGCGCGGTCCGCCCGGGATCGGCCGAGTCCTGGGAGATGTCGCCCGACGGGCGGCGCTACACCTTCCGACTGCGCCCCGGGTTGAAGTGGTCCGATGGGCAGCCGCTGACGGCGCAGGACTTTGCCTGGGGCTGGCGGTACTCGCTGGAGCCCGCCAACGCGGCCGCGCGCGCCACCCGCCTGTACGTCATCCGCGGCGCACGGGCGATCCACGCGGGCCGCGATCCCTCCTCGCGGCTCGGCGTCGCGACGCCGGATGCGCGCACCCTGGTCGTCGAGCTCGAATACCCGCTGCCCTCGCTGCCCCTGCTGTTCGCCGGGGAGGAGGGCTTCCCGCTGCCGCGCCATGCGATCGAGCGCCACCGGGCGGCGTGGACGCGGCCCGGCAACCACGTCGGCAACGGCGCGTTCCGGCTCGCCGAGCGGCGCGCCCGCGGCGCCATCCTGCTGCAGCGGAATCCCCACTTCCACGCCGCCGGCGAGGTGGCGCTGGACACGGTGCAGTACCTGCCTTCGGACGACCTGCAGTCGATGGTGGCGCGGTTCCGCGCCGGCAGCCTCGAGGTCAACGGCTGGCCGGGCTTCCAGGCGCGCCAGGCCGACGCCCTGCGCCGCGAACTCGGCGAACAGGTCCGCGTCGGCCCGCTGCAGAGCGTGCGCTACCTGCGGTTCAACGTCGCGCAGGCGCCGTTCGACGACGTGCGGGTGCGTCGCGCGCTGTCGCTGGCGGTCGACCGCGAGGTGCTGGCGCGTCGCGTGCTCGGCGGCGGCGAGCGCGCCGCGCTGCGCGCGGTGCCGGACGGGCTCGCCGCCGACCGGGCACCGGCCGACAATCCACTGGCAGCCGGCACGCAGGCCGCGCGGACCGCGGAGGCGCGCGCCCTTCTCGCGACGCCGTCGATCCGGGCGCGCCTGCCCTCGCAGATCAGGCTGCGCGTGCCGTCCGGCAACGGCGAGGAACTTTGCCTGGCGATCGCCGCGATGTGGACTGCCGCCGGTGCGCCCGCACGCCCGGAGCAGAGCGAGATCAAGTCGATGATCGCCGACCTGCGCCGCGGCAGCTTCGACGTCGCGCTGACCGGCGCGCAGGACACGCCGGCCACCGAGTCCTACCTCGAGCGCTTCCGGCCGGACTCGAGCTACAACACCGGGCGCTGGGAGAATCCGGCGTTCGTGACGGCGCTGGACGCTGCGCTGCGGCTGCCCGACCCCGCTGCCCGCGCCCAGGGCATGCTCGCCGCCGAACGCGTGCTGATGCATGATCACGCCGTGGTGCCGCTCTACCAGGAGGTCGCGCGGAACCTGGTGGCACGGCGGGTGCGTGGCTGGGTGGACAACCCGGGCGACATCCACCTGAGCCGCTACCTTGCTTTGCAATGAATCTGCCCGAGGCCCGGTCCATCGAGGGACCCCGTGCGACGGAGCGCGCTTCGCCCGGGCCGGCATGCCGGCGTCGCCGGCGCATGGAGTACCGCGCATGGAAGGACCTATGACCCGACGCATCCAGCCCCGCATCGCCCCGTCGGAAATCACGCCGGAGGCCGTGTTCCGCGACCGCCGACGGGTGCTGGCGGCGCTCGGCGCGGCCGCGCTCGGCGGCGCCGCGCTGCCTGGCCTCGGCCAGTCTCCGACGCCGGCAGGCGGTGCCGCCTCGCGCCTCGCGCCGCCGAAGTACGCGCGCAGCGAGCGCTGGTCGACCAAGGAGACGCCGACGTCGCTCGAAGACGTCACCAGCTACAACAACTTCTACGAGTTCGGCACCGACAAGGCCGACCCGAAGGCCAACGCGCAGAAGTTCCGCGCCCGGCCGTGGAGCGTCGAGGTCGCGGGCGAGGCGGAAGTCCGCGGCCGCTTCACGCTCGAGGACATCCTCAGGCCGCACGCCCTCGAGGAACGCGTCTACCGCTTCCGCTGCGTCGAGGCCTGGTCGATGGTCGTCCCCTGGCTCGGCTTTCCGCTCGGCGACCTGCTGCAGCGCTTCAAGCCGACCTCCAGGGCGAGGTACGTCGAGTTCACGACGCTGCTCGACCCGGGCCAGATGCCGGGCCAGCGCTCGCCCGTGCTCGACTGGCCCTACGCCGAGGGGCTGCGGATGGACGAGGCGATGCACCCCCTCGCCCTGATGGTGGTCGGCGTATACGGCCAGTGGCTGCCGAACCAGAACGGCGCGCCGCTGCGGCTGGTCGTGCCGTGGAAGTACGGTTTCAAGAGCATCAAGTCGATCGTGCGCATCCGCTTCACCGAGCGCGAACCGCGGACCTCGTGGAACCTCTCCGCGCCCTACGAATACGGCTTCTACGCCAACGTGAACCCGGCCGTCGACCATCCGCGCTGGAGCCAGGCGAAGGAGCGGCGGCTCGGCACGGGTTTCTTCGCCACGCGCACCGACACCCTGCCCTTCAACGGCTATGCCGCCGACGTCGCGGGGCTCTACCGCGGCATGGACCTGCGGCGCTACTTCTGACGCGGTCTCCGGCCGCACGCGCGCGAACCGCGCGTGCGCCTGCCGCCCCGCCCGACCCGCGATGACCGTCGAGCAGCGCTATCGCCGGATCTACAAGCCGCTGGTCTGGATCGGCAGCCTGCTGCCGCTCGCCTGGCTGCTCGGCCGCGGTTTCGGCGTGGGCGGCGGCTCGCTCGGCGCGGACCCGGCCGAGGAGATCCTGCGCACCTGCGGCAAGACCGCGCTGAACCTGCTGCTGTTGACGCTGGCGGTGACGCCGCTGCGCCAGATCGCGCGCGCGCCGCAGCTGCTGCGGCTGCGCCGCCTGCTCGGTCTGTTCGCGTTCTTCCATGCCATGCTGCACCTAGTCGCCTACGTCGTGCTCGAGCTGCAGTTCGACTGGCCGATGCTCGGCGAGGACGTCGCCAAGCGACCATACATCACGATCGGCTTCGTCGCGGTGGCACTGCTCGCCGCGCTCGCGGCCACCTCGACGCAGCGTGCGATGCGCCGCCTCGGGCGGCGCTGGCAGCGCCTGCACTGGGGCATCTACCCTGCAGCCGTGCTCGGCGTCTGGCACTACGGGTGGCAGGTCAAGGCGGACCTGCGCGAGCCGCTGGTCTACGCGGGCATCCTCGCGCTGCTGCTGGGCTGGCGCCTGTGGAAGCGCCGCGCGGCGCTCACATCGACGTCCGGATCGTCCACAGCTCCGGGAAGAACTTGAGCTGCAGCGCCTTGCCGAGGTAGGAGACACCGCCGGTGCCACCGGTGCCGGCCTTGTAGCCGATCACTCGTTCGACCGTCTTCAGGTGGTGGAAGCGCCAGAGCTGGAACTTGTGGTCGAGGTCGACCAGCCGCTCGGCCAGCTCGTAGAGGTCCCAGTCCTTCTCGGCATTGTGGTACACGCCGAGCCAGGCCCCCGCCACCTGCTTGCTCGCGACGTAGGGCTGGCTGAAGTCGCGCGACAGGTAGCCCTCGGGCACGCCGTAGCCGCGGCGCGACAGCAGCCGCAGCACCTCGTCGTAGAGCGAGGGCGCGGCCAGCGCGCGGCGCAGCGCCTCGTGGTGGCGCGCGTCGCGCCGGTGGACGGCGACCATGTCGGCGTTCTTGTTGCCGAGCTGGAACTCGAGAATCCGGTACTGCGGCGACTGGAACCCCGAGGAGCGGCCGAGCGCATTGCGGAACGCCGAGAAGTCGGAGGGCGTCATCGTCGACAGCACGCCCCAGACCGCCAGCAGCTGGTCCTGCACCTGGGAGATCCGCGACAGGCGCTTGAACGAGGGGTCGAGGTCGTCGCGCCGCACGAACTCGAACACCGTCTCCAGCTCGTGCAGGAAGAGCCGCATCCAGAGCTCGGACGCCTGGTGCACGACGATGAACAGCATCTCGTCGTGCTCGAAGGAGTTGGGCTTCTGCGCGTCGAGCAGCTTGTCGAGCTGCAGGTACTCGGCGTAGGACTGCGAGGCACCGAGGTCCCAGTGGACCTTCTCGTCGGAGAGGTCGACCTTCTGCGGCCGCGGGGTCGGGTCGGTCATGGGAACATCCAGGGCGGCACTTGCCGCCAGCCGTCGAGGAGCTCCTGGTCGAGCGTACGCCACTGCGGGCAGTGCTGCGCGACGCAGTCCCAGAATCGCGAAGAATGGTTCATGTGGAGGGTGTGGGCGAGCTCGTGCACCAGCAGGTAGCGCACCACCTCTGGCCGCTGGAACGCGAGGCAGACGTTGAGGCTGATGGTGCCGCGGGTCGAGCAGGAGCCCCAGCGCGTGCGCTGCAGGCGCATCTGCAGCTTGCCGTAATGGAAGCCGCAATCGGCGGCGACCGCCGCGAGCCAGCTCCCGAGCTGGGTGCGTGCGCGCTCGGTCAGCCAGCCGAGCAGGGCGCGGCGCAGGCGCGGCCGGTCGCCGGCGTCTCCGACGATGGTGAGCAGGCCCGCCGGCCCCTCGAGCACCCGCGGCGCGCCGTGCCCGCCGGCGAAGTGCAGCCGCCAGAACTCGCCGAAGGCCGCCAGCCGCAGCTGCGACGGCGGGAAGGCCGCATCGAGCGTCGTGGAGCGCCGCCGCCCCTCGAGGCTCTTGCGCTCGATCCACTCGCGGTGGCGCGCGACGAAGTCTGCGATCCGGCGGTCCGAGGCACGCAGCGGCGCGACGATCTCGACGCGACCGCTGTGGAACACGCGCGCACTGACGCGCCTCGCCCGCGGGCTGCGGCGCACCGACCAGTCGGCCTCCGCATCGCCGATGCCGGGCAGGGCGAGCTGGCGCGCACCCGGGCCGCCGTCCATCGGCAGGCTGGCGTGGGCGGCGACGCTCACAACCGGGCCGCCAGCTCGGTGCCTTCGCGGATCGCGCGCTCCGCGTCGAGCTCGGCCGCGAGGCGCGCACCGCCGATCGACTCGGCCGGCAGCCCGCGCGAGCGCAATGCCTCGCCGAACGCGCTCTCGGACTCCTGCCCTGCACAGACCACGATCGAATCGACCTCGAGGCACGTCGGCCCGTCCTGCGCATCGAGGTGCAGCCCGCGGTCGTCGACGCCGCGGTACTGCACGCCGGCGAGGAAGGTGACACCGCGCTGGCGCAGCGCGTGACGGTGGATCCAGCCGGTGGTGGCGCCGAGCGACGCGCCGGGACGACCCGGCTTGCGCTGCAGCACCCAGACCTGGCGCCGCGCCGGCGGCGCCGAGGGCGGCACGAGGCCACCGGGCGCGCGGATGTCGAGGTCGATGCCCCACTCGGCGGCGAACTGGCCGAGCGCGTCCTCCTTGCCCGTGGCACGCCGGGCCGTGAGGAAGGTCGCGACGTCGAAGCCGATGCCGCCGGCGCCGATCACCGCCACGCGCCGGCCTGCGTCGCGACGGCCCGCGAGCAGGTCCGGGTAGGAGATCACCGACGGATGGTCGAGGCCGGGTATCGCCGGCGCCCGCGGCCTGACGCCGGTGGCGACGACGATCGCGTCGAAGCCCTGCCCGGCCAGCTCCTCCACGCCGGGCGCGCTGCCGAGCCGCAGCCGCACGCCGAGGCGCGCGAGACGCACGCGGAAGTAGCGCAGCGTCTCGTGGAACTCTTCCTTGCCCGGCACCTCCCGGGCGAAGCGGAACTGGCCACCGATCTCCGCCTCGCGCTCGAACAGCGTGACCTCGTGGCCGCGCTCCGCCGCGGTCACGGCCGCGGCGAGGCCGGCCGGCCCCGCGCCGACCACGGCGACGCGCCGCCGCGTCCGCGCCGCTGCGACCACGAGCTCCGTCTCGCGCGCGGCGCGCGGGTTCACGAGGCAGCTCGCGCGCCGCCCTTCGAAGACGCGATCGAGGCAGGACTGGTTGCAGGCGATGCAGGTGTTGATCTCGTCGGCGCGCCCCGCCGCGGCCTTCGCGACCCACTGCGGATCGGCCAGCAGAGGTCGTGCCAGCGAGACGAGGTCGGCGACCCCCGCAGCGAGCAGGTCCTCGGCTACCGACGGGTCGTTGATGCGGTTGGTCGCGACCACCGGCACCCGGGTCGCCGCCTTGAGCCGCCGCGTGACCCAGGCGAACGCGGCCCGCGGCACCACGCCGGCGATGGTGGGCACGCGTGCCTCGTGCCAGCCGATGCCCGTGTCGAACAGGCTCACGCCGGCGCGCTCGAGCTCGCCTGCGAGCCACAGGGTGTCCTCGAGGGTGCTGCCCTCCTCGACCAGGTCGAGGCCGGAGATGCGGAACATCAGGATGAAGTCGGCACCGACCGCGGCACGCGTGCGCCGCACGACCTCGATCGCGAAGCGCGCACGTGCCTCGCGCGAGCCGCCCCACTCGTCGCTGCGGCGGTTGGTGCGCGGCGCGAGGAACTGGTTGACGAGGTAACCCTCGGACCCCATCACCTCGATGCCGTCGTAGCCCGCCTCCCGCGCCAGCGTCGCCGTGCGCACGAAGTCGCCGAGCTGCCGCTCGATGCCCGCCACGCCTAGGGCGCGCGGGGTGAAGCGGTTGATCGGCGCCCGCAGCGGCGACGGCGCGACGATCAGCGGGTGGTAGCCGTAGCGGCCGGTGTGCAGCACCTGCAGGCAGACCCGTGCACCTTCCTCGTGCACGGCGGCAGTGACCAGGCGATGCCGCGCGACCTCACGGCGGCTCGCGAGCTTGCCGGCGAACGGCGCCACCCAGCCGCTGCGGTTCGGCGCGATGCCGCCCGTGACGACCAGGCCGACGCCGCCGCGGGCGCGCTCGCGGAAATACTCGGCCAGCCTGGGGTAGTCGCGCGCGCGGTCCTCGAGGCCGGTGTGCATCGACCCCATGACGACACGGTTTCGCAGCGTGATGCCCGAGACGCAGATCGGCTCGAGCAGCTTCGGGTAGGGCATGGAGCGAGAATGATACCGCCGATCGGGTAGCATTCGGCGCCGATGGCCCGGTACTTCAAGAGCGACAACACCGCGACGGCGAGCCCGCGGATCCTCGAGGCACTGGTGGAAGCGAACCGCGGTCCGGCGCGCGCCTACGGCGACGACGAGTGGACGCGGCGGCTCGAGTCCGCGTTCGCGCGCCTGTTCGACCACGAGGTGCGCGTGTTCCCGGTCGCCACCGGCACCGCGGCGAACTCCCTTGCGCTCGCGACGCTGGTGCCGCCCTGGGGCGCGATCCTCGCGCACGAGGGCGCGCACGTGGTGCGCGACGAGTGCGGTGCGCCGGAGTTCATGTCGGGCGGCGCACGGTTGCTGCTGCTGCCTGGCGCGGGCGGCAAGGTGACGCCGGCGGCGGTCGAGGCGGCACTGCGCGACAACCCGCCGACGGTGCACACCGTCCAGCCGCGCGCCCTGACGCTGACCCAGGCCACCGAGCTCGGCACGAGCTATCGCCCGGCCGAGATCGTCGCGCTGGCCGCGCTCGCCCGCGAACGCGGCCTCGCCGTGCACCTCGACGGGGCACGCCTCGCCAATGCCCTCGCCTTCCTCGGCTGCCCGCCGGCGGACGTGACCTGGCGCGCCGGCGTCGACGTGCTGTCGTTCGGTGCCACCAAGAACGGTGCGCTCGCGGCCGAGGCGGTGGTGTTCTTCGACCCCGCGCGCGTCGCCGACTTCGAGCTGCGCCGCAAGCGCGCGGGCCACCTCGTGTCCAAGATGCGCTACGTCTCCGCGCAGCTGCTCGCCTACGTCGAGGACGGTCTGTGGCTGCAGAACGCGGCCCGCGCCAACGCGCTGGCGAGGCGGCTCGGCGCGGCGGCCGGCCCGATGCTGCGCCATCCGGTCGAGGCGAACGAGGTGTTCCTCGCGGCCGGCGATGAGCGCATCGCCCGCCTGCGTGCCGCCGGCTTCGAGTTCTACGACTGGGGCGCGGAGGGCTCGGGCGAGGCACGCCTGGTCGTCGGCTGGGACCAGCCCGAGGCGGACGTCGAGGCGCTCGAGCAGGCCTTGGCCGGATGTGCGGCGACGGGCGCCGGCCGCGTGCCAGCAGTCACGTCGCGCGCAGGCCGGCCGTGATCGGCGCGCGTGCCGCGCGCCACCCCGGCAGCAGGCCGCCCAGCAGGGTCAGCAACAGGCCATAGAGCATGCCGCTCGCGACCAGCCGCGGCGTGACGGTGAACGCGAAGGTGATCTGGCTGAAGTTCTGCCAGTTCAGCGTCGAGGAGCGCAGGCCGTTCAGGGTGAGGTAGGCCGCGAGGCCGCCGATGAGCCCGCCCGCGAGCCCGAGCAGCATCGCCTCGACCAGCACCGACACCAGCACCGGCATCGCGCCGAAGCCGATCGCGCGCAGCGTCGCGATCTCGCGCACCCGCGACGACACCGCGTTGTACAGGGTGTTGAGCGCGGCGAACACGGCGCCCACGCCCATCATCGCCGCGATCGTCCAGCCGGCCGAGGTCACCAGCGAGCGCAGGAACGCCGACTGCTCCGCGTAGAAGGCCTGCTCGCGCTCGACCCGTACCGAGAGCCGCGGGTCGGCCGCGAGCGCATCGCGGAACCGGCCGAACGCCGCGGCCGACTCGAGCCGTACGCGCAACGACTGGAACAGCGAGCCGCGGTTGTAGGCCTGCTGCAGCACGCGCGCGTCGGACCAGATCTCGGACTCGGCGACCCCGCCACCGTCGGTGAAGCGCCCGACGATCGTCCAGGTGGTCGTGCCCCAGCGCACCGTGCGCCCCACCTCCAGGCCGGCGTACTGCTGCGCAGCCCCGTCGCCGACGATCACCTCGCTGGTGCCCGGCTGGAACATCCGTCCCTCGACGACGCGCAGCTCGCGCCGGATCTGCGCCGCGAGCGGTCCCACGCCTCGCAACGGCGCGTTGGCGGCGCTGCCCTTGCCCCGGATCGGCACGTCGACGACCACGTACAGCTCCGGCGAGACCACCGGCGCGCCGTCCGGCAGGCGCGCGACTCCCGGCGCGTCCGCGATCACCGGCACGCTCCCCTGCTGCAGGCCGCTGGTCAGCTCGTCGGTCGAGCCGCTGCGCAGCACGATCGCGACGTCCTCGGAACCCGACAGCTCGAGCGCGGCACGAAACCCCTCGGCAATGGACAGCACCGCCACCAGCACCAGCGTGACGCCGGCGACACCGACCACGGCGACCGCCGAGGACGCGGCGCGCTGCGGCAGGTTGCGCAGGTTCATCGCGGTGACGGCCCCGACCTGGGAAAGCAGGCTCACGTGTGCCGCAACGCCTCCGTGATCCGCAGCCGCATCGCGCCAGCCGCCGGCCACGCGCCCGCGGCCGTGCCGAACGCCAGCATCAGCAGCGCCGCCAGGGCGACGGTGCGCCAGGTCATCTCGAACACCGGGATGAACTGGCGGATCCCGGGACCGATGGCCGCGATCGACGCGGCCCCGAGCGCGAGGCCGAGCAGCCCGCCGAGGGCGGTGACCAGCAGCGACTCGGCGAGCACCAGCCACATCACCTGCGCCGAGGGGAACCCGAGGGTCTTCAGCACCGCGATCTCCGGCGTGCGCTCGCGCACCGCCTGAGCCATGGTGTTGGCGGTGACGAGCATCATGGTGAAGAACACCGCGCCGACGACCGCGACCAGGATCGCGCCGATGTTGCCGACCTGGTCGGCGAACTGGCGCGCCATCGCCTTCTCGGTCGAGGTCTTGGTCTCGAACGAGGAGTTCTCGAACGCCGCGTCGATGCGCGCGGCCGTCTCGGTGGAGCGGCCCGGGTCCGCGACGCGGACCACCATCCAGCCGATGCGGTCGCGGCCGGCGCCCACCGACTCGTTGAAGTAGTCGTAGTGGAAGAAGAAGCTCTGCCGGTCGAGGGTCGCCGCGCCCTCGGCGATGTCGTAGATGCCGGTGACGTTCATCTCCCAGACGTCGCTGCCGTCGCGCTGGCGGTAGATCGCCGAGCGCATCGGGATGCGGTCGCCGGCGCGTATGCCGTAGCGGGCGGCGACGCCGGAGCCGACCAGCACGCCCTGGCGATCGGCGAGCCAGGCCTCGCGCACGCCGGGCTGCAGCAGCAGCTCGGGATAGACGCGCAGGAAGCTCTCGGGGTCGCAGACGTAGACCGGGATCTGGGTGCGGCCGTCGCGGAACACGCCGCCGAACCAGTGGAAGAACGACACCTCGGCGACGCCCGGCAGCGCCTTGACGCGCTCGAAGTAGGCGACCGGCAAGGGCTGGATGATCGAGGTCTTGTTGAGCGTCATCAGCCGGTCGACGCCGACCATCGAGATCGAGGTCGCGAAGCCGCTACGCAGCGCCTCGAGCAGCGCGAACAGCCAGAACGCGACCACGATCGAGCCGAGCGTGAACACCAGCCGCAACGGCCGGCGCCGGAGGTTCGCGAGCAGCAGCGGCAACCACCTCACGCGCGCGTCTCCCGCTCGAGGCGCCCCTTGTCGAGGTGCAGGGTGCGGCGGGCGCGCTGCGCGGCGCGCGGGTCGTGCGTGACCATGACGATGGTCTTGCCGAACTCGCGGTTGAGGGCACCCAGGAGGTCGAGCACCTCGTCGCCGGAGCGGCGGTCGAGGTCGCCGGTCGGCTCGTCGCAGAGCAGCAGCGTGGGGTCGGTGACGATCGCCCGGGCGATCCCGACGCGCTGCTCCTGGCCGCCCGAGAGCTCGCGCGGCCGGTGCCTGGCGCGGTCCGCGAGGCCCACCAGTGCCAGCGCCGTGCGCGCACGCCGCAGCCGCTCCGGGGCCGGCAGGCGAGTCAGCAGCAGGGGCAGCTCGACGTTGCGCTCGGCACTCAGCACCGGCAGCAGGTTGTAGGCCTGGAACACGAACCCCACGTGGTCGGCGCGCCAGCGCGCCAGCGCCGCCTCCGAGAGCCGGTCGATCGCGAGCCCCTCGACCTCGATGCTGCCACCGGTGGGCCGGTCGAGCCCGCCGATCAGGTTGAGCAGCGTCGTCTTGCCGGAGCCGGACGGTCCCATCAGCGCGACGAAGTCGCCGCGCGGGATCGACAGGGTCAGCTCGTCCAGCACGTGCACGGTCTCGCCACCGCGGGAGTAGCTCTTGCAGACCCCGCGCAGCTCGACGACGCCGGCGCCGCCGCCATCGTTCATGGCTCGCGGCGCACGACGCGGGCGCCGTCGCGCAAGCCCTCGACGCGCGGCGAGACGACGACCTCGCCGGGAGCGAGGCCCGACACGACCTCGACCAGGCCGTCGCGCTCGCCGCCCGCGCGCAGCTCGCGCCGGCGCGCGCGCCCCTCGACCACGACCCAGGCCACCGCCGCGCCACCCGGGAGCCGCTCGAGCGCGGCGGCCGGCACCCGCGGCAGGGGCGGCTTCGTGCTCGCCCCGATGCCGGCGCCGGGCGGCTCCAGGAAGCGCACCTTGATGCCCATGTCGGGGAGGATCCGTGGATCGAGCGACTCGAAGCCGATCCGCACCCGCACGCTCGCCTTGGTGCGGTCGGCGGTCGGCACGATGTTGATCACGCGCGCCGGGATGCGCCACTCCGGATAGGCATCGAGCACCGCCTCGACCGGCTGCCCGTCGCTCACGCGGTTCAGGAACGCCTCGTTCACGTCCACCTCGATCTCGCGCGAGTCCATGTCGACGATGGTCGCGATGCCGGTGCGCGTGAAGCCGCCGCCGGCCGACATCGGCGAGACCATCTCGCCCGGCTGGGCGTCCTTGGAGATCACGACCCCGGCGAACGGCGCGCGGATCTGGTGGTCGGCGAGGTCGCGCTCGCGCAGCCGCACGCCGCTCTCGGCGACGCGCCGCTGCGCCCGGGCGGCCGCGAGCCGCGCCTCGAGGGCCTGCGTCTCGGCGCGCGCCGCATCCAGCGCGCCCTCGGCCACCAGCCCGCGCTCGCGCAGCGCCGTGGTCCGCTGCAGCGTGCGGCGCGACTCGGCGAGCCGCGCCTCGACCTCCGCCAGGTTGCCGAGCGTCGCCTCGAGCTGGCGGCGCGCGAGCTCGGCCTCGGCTTCGCCGGTGGTCGCGTCGAGCCGCGCGAGCAGCTGGTCCTTCTCGACCCGTGCCCCCTCCTCGACCAGGACCTCGGCGATGCGGCCCGTGACCTTCGAGGACACGGTGGCGACGCGTCGCGCGACCACGTAGCCGGACGCGTTCAGCACCGCCGCCGCGCCGGCGGCGCCGGGCGACGACACCGCGACCGTGTCCACCTCGGTGCCGCTCCCGCGCAGCAGGAGGTAGGCGGCGACCGCGGCGACGCCGAGGCCCGCGGCGACGCCGACCACGAGGCGCCGCCGGCGCGGCGGGTCGCGGTAGCGATCGGCGGCTGCACCGCGGTCGATGCGCAGGGACTCGAGCGAGCGCGTGTCGAGGTTCATGCGGGGATCTGCTCGTGGAGGGCGCGGGCGGGTCCCGTAGAATCCGCGGGTCGGTGGCCCGGCGTCCGCAACATAGCACGGCGCCCCGCCCCGGCCACGTCCGGGGCCGCTGCATGCAGTTCGTCGACATCGGCATCAATCTCGCCCACGAGAGCTACGACCGCGACCGCGAGGCCGTGGTTCGCCGCGCCCTCGCTGCCGGCGTCACGCGGATGGTGGTGACCGGGGCTTCGCTGGAGAGCACGCGCGCGGCGATCGCGCTGGCGCGCGCCCTGCCCTCGGTGCTGCGGGCCACGGCCGGCGTGCATCCGCACCAGGCGGCCAGCCTCGACGCCGCGGCCGAAGCCGAGCTGCGCGCACTGGCGGCCTCGCCCGAGGTGGTGGCGGTCGGCGAATGCGGCCTCGACTACCATCGCAACTTCTCGCCCCCGCAGGCGCAGCGTGCCGCCTTCGACCGGCAGCTCGCGCTCGCGGTGGACCTCGGCAAGCCGGTGTTCCTGCACCAGCGCGACGCGCACCCGGACTTCGTCGCGATCCTGCGCGATCACCTCGGGGGCCTCGTGCGGGGGGTCGCCCACTGCTTCACCGGCAACCGCGACGAGCTGCGCGAATACCTCGATCTCGGGCTGCACGTCGGCATCACCGGCTGGATCTGCGACGAGCGGCGCGGCCACCACCTGCGCGAGCTGGTGCGTTGGGTGCCGTCCGACAGGCTGATGGTCGAGACCGACGGCCCCTACCTGCTGCCGCGCGACCTGCACCCCAGGCCTGCGTCGCGGCGCAACGAGCCGGCTTTCCTGCCGCACGTCGCGGCCGTGATCGCGGCCGAGCGCGGGGAAGCCCTCGAGGCGCTGGCGGCACACACGACGGCGACGGCATGCCGCTTCTTCGGGTTGCCTGCGGGCGGCCCCGGGCCGTCCGCACGCACCGGCGAAACCGCCTGAGATTTAACCCTTAAGATACTGATAAATGGCTGCTTTTTAGGGACGGAGAAAACCGCCCGGCAAGCGCTGCGGGCTCAGGCCTTGGCGAGCGGGCTCGGCGCCAGCTGCGCCTTCAGCGTGTCCCAGTCGGCACGGAACGGCCGCGCCGCCTGCTCGGCGACGGCGCGGTCGCCGAGCGGGTAGTCGCTGAGCATCGAGTCCTCGCCGAGCGTGAAGCGCGGCAGGCCCTTCGGGAACACGGCGCGCCGCGTGAACACGATGCGGCCCTCGACCGGCACGCTGCCGGCGATCGTGCGCACCGCGGCGACCCGGTCGTACAGCGCGCTCTGCGGGTTGGTGAACGTGAAGCGTTGCGCGCCGTCCATCACGGTCCAGTCGCTCATCTGGTCGGAGCCGAAGACGTTGCCCGAGACGTCGCGCAGGTCGATCACCAGGATGCCGCGCGGCGTCAGCAGCACGAAGTCGAGGTGCAGCACGCCACCGTTGCCGTCGGGCACGAGCACGTCGCGGACATGGTCCACCGACACCGAGGTGATGCGCGCCACCAGCGCCAGGCGCTGGCGACGCAGCCGATAGCGCCGCCAGCCCCAGGCGATCAGCAGCCCGATGCCGATCCCCGAGAGCACTGCGACGACGGCGACGACGAGGTGGGTCATCGAGGGATCCACGTGCGGGAGGCCGACGCCATTCAGCCGGCGAGCGCGGCGCGCAGCGCCGCCAGGTCGGGGTCGATCTCGGCGAAGCTCGACGGCCGCTCGTACAGCGCCCGCAGCGACGGCGGGACCTCGACCTTGCGGCCGACCAGCGGCTCGACGATCTCGGCGAACTTGGCCGGATGCGCGGTCGCGACGATGCACCACGGCCCGCCGCCGCGCGCCTCGTCCGGGAGGCGGGCCCAGGCCTCGGCCGCGATCGCGGTGTGCGGGCACCACACCTGCCCGTAGCGCTCGAAGTCGGCACGGATGCGCGCGGCGATGGTGGCATCGTCGACGCTGCAGGCCGAGAGCGCGCCGCGCATCGCGCCGACGTCCGGATACAGCGCCCGCAGCCGCTCCATGTTGGAGGGGTTGCCGACGTCCATCGCCGAGGCGAGCGTCGCGACGCTCGGGCGGGGGCGCCATTCGCCGCTGTCGAGGTAGTCCGGCACCGTGCGATTGGCGTTGTGCGCGAGGATCACCTGCCCGACCGGCAGGCCGACGGTACGCGTCCAGCAACAGGCGACGGCATGGCCGAGGTTGCCGCTCGGCACGATGAACGACAGTGGCCGGCCGGTGCGGCGCCAGGCCGCCAGGCTGCTCGCCGCGAAGTAGACCGCCTGCGGCAGCAGGCGGCCGAGGTTGATGCTGTTGGCGGAGGAGAGCTGGAATCGCGCCTGCATCCCCGGATCGACGAAGGCTTGCTTGACCAGCGCCTGGCAGTCGTCGAACGTGCCGCGCACCGCGAGCGAGCGGACGTTGTCGCCCCAGCAGGTGAGTTGCTGCTGCTGCAGGGGCGACACCAGCCCCTTCGGGAACAGCACAGTAACCTGCATCCCCGGACGGCGGTGGAAAGCGGCCGCGACGGCGCCGCCGGTGTCGCCGGAGGTGGCGACGAGGATGTTCACCGGCAGGTCCGACGGCTGCCGCAGCCGCTGGAAGCAGGCGGCGAGGAACCGCGCGCCAAAGTCCTTGAAGGCGGCCGTCGGCCCGTGGAACAGCTCCAGCACGGCGTGGTCGGGATCGCCGCCGATCGGCACGACCGGGGCCGGGAAGTCGAACGCGTCGCGGACGATCCCGCCGAGCGCCGGCGCGAGCACGGCATCGCCGGCCGCGAACGGCGCGATCAGCCGCGCAGCCACCGCCGGCAGCGAGAGCTCGTCGCCGAAGTCCTGCGGATGCAGCACAGGCCAGGAGGCCGGCACGTAGAGGCCGCCGTCGGGCGCGAGCCCGCGGCGCAGTGCCTCGCCGAAGCCGAGGGCGCCGCGCACGTCGCCGCGTGTGCTGAGGTACTGCATCGGCGGGCGTCAGTCCTCGACGACGCGCGCGCCCGCCGACTGCACGGGCACGACCCAGTGGTCGGTCTCGACGCCGTTGCGGGCGAACTCGGCGACCATGGCCTGGCGGACCGTCTCGGCCTGCGCCTGTGGCACCCAGGCGAACATCGTGGGGCCGGCTCCCGAGATCGAGCAGCCGAGCGCACCGGCAGCGATGGCGGCGCTGCGCACCGCGGAGAAGCCCGGGATCAGCTGCCGCCGCTGCGGCTCGATCACGACGTCGTTCAGGCCCTCGCGGATCAGGTCGAGGTCGTTGGTGTAGCACCCGGAGATGAAGCCCGCGAGGTTGGCGGTCTGCCAGACGAAGTCCGACATCGCGACCTCGCGCTTGAGGATCGCCCGCGCCTGCTTGGTGGAGAGGAACATGTGCGGATGCGCGATCACCGCCATCACCCCGGCCGGGACCGGGATCTGCTTGACGCGCGGCTGGTCGATGCCGACCGTCAGCACGAGGCCACCGAACAGCGAGGGCGCGATGTTGTCGACGTGCAGCGAGCCGCTCGCGACCGCCTCGCCCTGCATCGCGAACTTCAGCAGTTCGATCTTCGGCAGCGGCCGAGGCAGCAGCGCGTTCGCGGCCACCACCGCCCCCACCGCCGAGGCCGCCGAGCCACCGAGACCGGAGCCGAGCGGGATCCCCTTCTCGATGTGCATCTCGAAGCCGAAGTCAGGCTTCACCGCGACGTTCAGCGCGAGCAGCGCGCGTCCTGCGGTGTTGCGCTCGGGTTCGGTCGGCAGTTCGACCGGCAGGCCCGAGCAGCCGCTGATCCGCACCCCGGGCGTCGCGGAACGCGAGACCGTGATGCGGTCGCCCAGCGCGTCGACCGCGAAGCCGAGGATGTCGAAGCCGATCGCGACGTTGCCGACCGAGGCCGGCGCGAAGGCCGTGGCGCGCGCCAGGTTCACAGGCGCGCCCCGAGGTAGGCCGAGAGGCGCAGCAGGTCGCCGAAGATGCCGCCGGCGGTGACCTCGGGACCCGCCCCGGGTCCCTGCACGATCAGCGGGTTGTTGCAGTAGCGCGCGGTCGCGAAGCGCACCACGTTGTCGGTGAGCGCGATGTTGGCGAAGGCGTGCTTCGCCTCGAGCTCGACCACGCCCACGGTCGCCGCGCCATCGGCGCCGAGCCGGCCGACGTAGCGCAGCACCTTGCCGGCGGCGCGCGCGGCCTCGAAGCGCCGGCGCATCGCCGCATCGTGCTCCGGGAGGCGCGACATGAACTCGTCGATCGAGCAGTTCTCGAGCCCCGCAGGCACCAGACTCTCGACGCGCACGTCGCCGAGCTCGAGCTCCATGCCGATCTCGCGGCCGAGGATGATGAGCTTGCGGGCCACGTCGGTGCCGGAAAGGTCGTCACGCGGGTCCGGCTCGGTGTAGCCGCGCTGCTTGGCCTCGCGGACGATGTCGCTGAACTCGCGGCTGCCGTCGTAGACGTTGAAGAGGTAGGCGAGCGTGCCCGAGAAGATGCCCTCGATGCTGGTCACCTCGTCACCGGTCTCGCGCAGGTCGCGCACCGTCTGGATCACCGGCAGTCCGGCGCCGACGGTCGCCTCGTAGAGGTAGTGGCTGCCCCCGGCACGACGCGCCTCCTGCAACGCCCGCCAGGACGGCAGGTCGGCACTGTTGGCCTTCTTGTTCGGGGTGACGACGTGGATGCCCGCCGCGAGCCAGGTGGCGTAGTGCCGCGCGACCTCGCCGCTCGCGGTGCAGTCGATGATCACGCGGTGCGGCAGGTAGTCGGCGCCGACGTGCTCGACGAAGCGTGCGAGGTCCGACGGCGCGGCGGCGCGCCCGAATTCGTCCTGCCAGGCCGCGAGGTTCACGCCCTTCTCCGACAGCAGCATCTTGCGCGATGAGAGGATGCCGCGAACCCGCAGGTCGAGCTTGAAGTCGCGCCGCAGCCGCTCGCTCTGCGAGGCGATCTGGTCGAGCAGGACGCGCCCGACCGTACCCGGCCCGATCACGCCTATCGAGAGCGTGTGCGGCGAGAGATAGAAGCTCGCATGCACGGCACGCAGCGCGCGAGTGGTGGCCTTGCGCGGCACGACCACCGAGATGTTGCGCTCCGAGGCGCCCTGGGCGATGGCCCGCACGTTGACCGCGGCGCTGCCGAGGGCATTGAAGACCTTGCCGGCGATGCCCGGGATGCCCGCCATCCCGTCGCCGACGACCGCGAGGATCGCGAGGTCCGGGTCGAGTTCGACCGACTGGATCTGGCCGCCGTCGAGCTCGCGCGCGAACGCGGCACGCACGACTTCGGCGGCGCGCTGCGCCTGCTCGAGTGGCACGGCGCAGCAGATCGAGTGCTCCGAGCTGCCCTGGGAGATCAGGATGACCGAGACACCCTCCTCGCGCAGGGCGCCGAACAGGCGGTGCGCCGTGCCCGGCACGCCGATCATGCCGGCCCCCTCGAGGTTGATCAGGGCGACGTTCTCGATCGTGGTGATGCCCTTGACCGCGAGCCGCGACTCCGGCCGGGCGCAGATCAGCGTCGCCGGGTGGTCGGGCGCGAAGGTGTTGCGGATCCAGATCGGGATCTCGCGGCCGACGGCCGGGGCCATGGTCTGCGGATGGATCACCTTGGCGCCGAAGTAGGCGAGTTCCATCGCCTCGCTGTAGGAGAGGGAATCGATGACCTGCGCGTCGGGCACGCGGCGCGGATCGGCCGACAGCACGCCGTCGACGTCGGTCCAGATGTGGATGGCCGCGGCATCGAGCAGCGCGCCGAAGATCGAGCCCGAGAAGTCGCTGCCGTTGCGGCCGAGCGTGGTCTGCACCCCGCGGCGATCGGAGGCGATGAAGCCGGTGATCACCAGCGTGCCGTCGAAACCGGCGGGCACGAGGCGCTGCAGCCGCTCGCGCGAGCCCGTCCACTCCACTGCCGGGCCGAGCGGCCCCCACTCGACCACGACGACCTCGCGCGCATCGACCCAGCGGACCTCGCCGGGGCGACGCGACTGGCGCTCGTAGAACTCGCGGAACAGGCGCGTCGACCAGATCTCGCCATAGCCGGCGATCAAGTCGACCACGTTGCGCGCCGCCGAGCGCGTCAGCCGTACGGTGTGCAGGATGCCCTCGAGGTCGTGGCAGTCACGATCGAACGCCGCCATGTAGAGGCGCGACGCCTCGGGCGGCAGCAGCGCCTCGGCGATCGCCGCGTGACGCGCCCGCAGCGCCTCGAGCCCGCCACGGTAGGCCGGGTCCTGGGCCTCGGCCTGCGCCACCAGCCCGAGCAGCGCGTCGGTCACGCCCTTGCAGGCGGACAGCACCACGCCGAGGCGGCCGGCGGGCTGGGATTCGAGGATCGCGGCGACGCGCCGGAAGCACTCGGCATCGGCGACGCTGGAGCCGCCGAACTTGTGGACGACCCAGGCGGTGGACGGGGCAGGCATGGATTTCGACGGACCCAGGGGTATCAAACCGTGGGACTCTATAGGTGCGCTACGCCCCGGCGCAAGCGCGTCCCGTGCGTTCGCCCTGGCGGGTGCAGCGCGTCGCCAGCCGGCGACGGCACCGGGCGTGCCCGCGCGCATCGCGCGTGACGCCCGTCACGCTCCGTGCCCTGCGAGGCGCTAGGTACAAGCCCTCATCCAGCGGGGCGCGCCGCGGCCGATGAGCCGCTGGGAACCACCACTCGGTACGCGCGCCATGACCGTACTTGCCTGGGATCCGATCCGCTTCGACGTCGGGGTCGCACGGATGAACGACGAGCACCGTGTGCTGGTCGGCCTGATGAACGACATCCACGACCGCGCCGGAGCGGGCGCCGGCAAGGCCGAGCTGCAGGGGCTGTTCAGGAAGCTCGCCGACGCCACCGTCCGGCACTTCAAGGGCGAGGAGGCCTACCTCGAGTCGATCGGCTATGCAGACCTGCGGACCCACAAGGCGATACACGCCAAGCTGCTCGCCGACTTCACGGCGCACGTCGCGCGCTTCGAGGCGGGGGACGGCCGGGTCGAGAAGGCCTTCTTCGACTTCCTGTCGCTGTGGCTGCGCTCGCACATCTGCCACGTCGACATGAAGTACGGCCCGAATGCCGGCCGCAAGGCCGGCTGATCGCGTCGTCCGCGGCCTCGCGTCGCGGCGGGCACCCCCGGGAGGGGCGCCCGCCGCGGGCCTTCAGAACCGGAACGAGGCGCGCAGGCCGAGCTGGCGCTTCATCTGCGGCGCGACGATCGTCGTCATGTAGGTGTTGGGATTCCCGGCGCCGTCCTGCGGGATGTCGAACTCGAGGAAGCGCGCGCAGGCCGCCCAGCTGTCATCGTCGAACAGGTTGCGCGCGAACAGCTCGATGCGCGTGCCGCCGCGGCTCACGCCGACTCCGCCGTTGGCGAGGGTGTAGGCCTTGCAGGTCGCGAGGTTGTCGAGGTCGACGAAGGTCTCGCCGAAGTAGTTCGCGTCGCCGCGGACGAACCACGACCACTCGCCCGCGAGTGGCGCGCTGTACTCGGCGTTGACCGAACCCGACCACTCCGGGAAGCGTGGGTTCTGCTTGCCCTTGATGTCGGCCGAGCCGGCGATCCGCTCGATGGTGAGGAACAGGCCCTCCTTCATCTCGCTGCGCGCCCAGGTCAGCGCACCACCGAGCCGCAGCCGCTCGGTCGGGGCCGCCGTCCATTCGAACTCGGCACCCCAGATCCTCGCGTCGAAGGCCGAGACCACGTTGGAGTTGTTGAACACCGGCGTCCCATTGGGGTTGCGGGCCGGCTCGCCGACGTTGCCCTCGCCGAGCCCCGGGCGGCAGCCCTGCGTGCCGATCGGTACCGGGAAATCGCCGCAGGTGAACTGCACGGCGACGACCTGGCGCACCTTCTTGTTGGTCCAGTCGCCGTAGTAGAACGCGGTGTTGAGCAGCAGGCGGCGGTCCAGGAACTCCTGCTTCCAGCCGATCTCGTAGCTGGCGAGCTCCTCGGGCGGCACCGATCCGGCGGCGCCGAACGCGTCGAACGCAGCGCGCTCGCGCGCGTCGGCGTCGACGACCAGCTGGTTGATCTCGCCCTGCAGCAGCCCGAGTGCATAGGAGGCGTACAGGTTCGTGCCCTCGGTGGGCTTCCACTGCAGGATCACGCGCGGCAGGAAGCGGTCGTCGGCGACGTCCTGGAACGTCGTGAGACCGCGACGGAAACTGTCCTTCTGGTAGCGGCCCTCGGCGCTGACGGACCACTGGTCCGTGAAGTCGAAGGTCGCACCGGCGAAATACCCCTCGGTCTCGACCTGGTCCGTGTTGGCGAGGCCGTTCGGCGAGAAGAAGAATCCCGCGCCCGGCGGCGTGTTCGGCCGGCAGCCGCCGATGGTTACGCCGGGCACCGAGTCTATGCACAGGAACAGCGCGTCGCCGCCGGTCGCCGACGAGACGAATCGCTGCTCGTAGCGGTTGTACCCGACCTGCCAGCGCAGCCGCCGGTCCTGTGGCGAGGTGAGGCGCAGCTCCCAGGACTCGTCGGTGCTGTACTGCGGATCGCGAGAGTAGGCGTTGTCGAAGGCCGTGAAGTTGAAGTCGCGCACCCAGTTGGCACGCAGCGTGTTGTCGCCGTAGACGGCCTCCACGTTCCAGCCATCGCCGAACTCGTAGCCCACGGTTGCCGAGAAACGCTCGACCTCGCGCTCGAGGTCGAGCCCGTCGAGCGTCGGCACCTTGCCGGCGAGCACCGCCGGCAGCGGACGCTGGATCAGCTGCTCGAGGAGAAAATTGGCGTTGCCGGTCGCGGGCAGCGCGCGCGGCGAGACGGTCAGCGTGTTGCTGTCGACGATCCGCGTCGTGCCGATCGCGGAGATCGCGCGGCCCTGCTCCGGCACGTCGCCGCAGAACCAGCCGACGCGCACCGTCTGGCCGCCGATCGTCACCGGCGCGCGGTTGCAGCTGTCGTTCAGTCGGCCCGGAATGGCACCGCCTGCCGCGGGGCCGTCCTCGTCGGTGGCCGTGAAGTAGCGCAGGTTGAGCGTCAGCCCCTCGACCGGCGTGGCCTTGAGCGCGGCCTGGTACGACTTCGTGCTCTGCTCGCCGAGCCGGCCGCCGTCGGTCGCAGTCCACATGCCGCCCGTCTCGTAGATGCGGCCGCCGACGCGGAACGCGAGCTTGCCGGGGATGATCGGCCCGGTGACCGCGCCCGACAACTCGTACTCTTCGTACTCCGCGCCGAGCACCCGCCCCTCGACGCCGAATTCCTCCATCTGCGGCTGCTTGGAGATGTAGTTGATCGCCCCGCCGAAGGTGTTGCGGCCGAAGTAGGCCGACTGTGGCCCCTTGACCACCTCGACGCGCTCGATGTCGTCGAGCGGGATCGAGTGCACGCCCCCGAGCACGTAGATGCCGTCGACGAACAGCGTGCCGAGCTGGAACGTCGGCACCTGGCTGTTGACGTCCATGCCGCGGAAGCGGATCGAGCTGTTGACCCGGCCCGGGATCGCGAGGCCCAGCGAGTGGAACTGCACGCCCGCGACCTGCAGGGTCAGCTCTTCGAGCCGAGTGATGCCGCGCGCCTCGATCTGCTCGCCGCTGAGCGCGGAGATCGCGATCGGGATCTCCTGCAGGCTTTCCTCGCGCTTGCGCGCCGTGACGACGACCTCCTCGACACCGCCTTGGGCGGCAGGTTCCTCCTGGGCCACCGCGAGCGGCATCGCTGGCGCGAGCACGCAGGCGGCGCCCGCGAACATCACCTTGAGCTTGGACATGTCAGGACCCCCTTGTGTACGTTCTACGTTGCAACGCGGCGTGCCGCGGCGGAAAGAAGCGATCACGATGCCAATATATCCAGCGCCGGACGACGTGGTGAGACTGTTCGCCGACGCGAAAGCCTCTGTTGCGGCGTGGCTACGCGCCCGCTCGCGCTGCGTGCAGCGCGCGCAAGGAACGGGGCCCGCGGCGACGCAAGACGCAATGAATTGCCCACGGATCGTTCCCTGCCACACATTGCGAGTGGCGCAGACGCTGGCCGCGTGGCTGATCGCATCCACGGCGCTCGCCGCGCCGGGCATCGGGCCGGGCGCCCCGTTCCGCGATTGCGGGTCCTGTCCCGAGATGGTGGTCGTGCCGACCGGGCGCTTCCTGATGGGGACCGCGAAGCCGCTGCAGGTCCCGACGGAAGTGCCCGCCGAACTCGATCCCGTCGAGGTGCGGATCGAACGCCGTTTCGCGCTCGGCCGCCACGAAGTGACGCGCGCCGAGTACGCCGAGTTCGCGCGCGCCACCGGACGCGACCGGCGCACCGTTCGCTGCCGCACCTGGGTCGAGTCGCGCCAGGGTTTCGCGGACCTGCAGATCGCCTGGGACGCGCCCAACGTCCCCGCCACACCGCGTCCCGACCATCCGGCGACCTGCATCGACTGGCACGATGCGCGGGCCTATGCCGCCTGGCTCGCGGCGCGCACCGGCCAGCCCTATCGCCTGCCGAGCGAGGCCGAGTGGGAGTACGCCGCCAAGGCCGGCAGCCGCGCACTGCAGTCCTGGGGCGCGTCGCCGCGGCGTCACTGTGCCCACGCGAACTCCAACGACCGTTCGACGATGGCGCGCTATCCGCTCGCGTGGCGCGCGGTGGACTGCGACGACGGCTTCCCGGACGTCGCGCCCGTCGGGAGCCTGCGCCCCAACGCCTTCGGCCTGTACGACATGATCGGCAACGTCTGGGAGTGGATCGAGGACTGCGCCAGCCTCAGCTATTTCGGGCGGCCGACCGACCAGCGCGCATGGGTCTGGGACGGCGGCTGCAAGCGCCGCATCCAGCGCGGCGGCGGCTGGAGCACCGGGCCGGAGCGCAGCCGGCCAGGGTTCCACGGCGACGGCGACGACGAGGACCGCGCCGACTTCGCGGGCTTCCGCGTCGCGCGGGACGTGCCGTGAGCGGCGTGGCGCGGCGCGGTCGCGGGCGGCTGGCGCGGCTGGCAGAGGCGTCGATGCTCACGGCGCTGCTGGGCATGGCATCCCTCGCCCGCGGCGCCGACGGGGCGGCGCCGACGATCCTGCGCGACTGCGCGGACTGCCCCGAACTGGTCGCGGTCGCTGCCGGCGGGTTCTCCCTAGGCACCGCCGCAGACGCCTACGAGCACGACGAGCGCTCGGGCGAGACGCCGCCGCTGGCGGTGAAGATCCGGCGGCCGTTCGCGCTCGGACGCTTCGAGGTACAGGTGGGCGAGTTCGCGCGCTTCGTCGCCGAGTCGGGCCATCGCCCGGCGCTGGCCTGCGCGCTCGATCCGCCGTCACCGCCGGCCGCTCCCGCGCGCTGCATCGCCCCGGCGGATGCGGCAGCCTACGCCGCCTGGCTGGGGCAGCGCACCGGCCGCGCCTATCGGCTGCCCTCGGAGGCCGAGTGGGAGTACGCGACGCGCGCCGGCACCGGCGGAGCACGCTTCTGGAGCAATCGTGACTCGCACGAGGGCGTCTCGATCTCGCGCGCCTGCGACTACGCCAACGTCTACGACGTCGCCGCGCGCGGGCTCGCCCTGCCCGTCCCGCACGCGCGTTGCACGGACCACTACGCCGGGCCGGCGCCGGTCGGCTCGTTCGCGCCCAACCCGTGGGGGCTGCACGACCTGGTGGGCAACGTGCGCGAACTGCTCGCCGACTGCTACACGCGCAGCTACAAGGGCCGCCCGCCGGACGAACGCGCCTGGACGTGGTCGGGGTGCAGCCACCGTGTCGTACGCGGTGGCTCCTGGCTGTCGCGGCCGTGGATGGCGCGCAGCGCCGCGCGCGACCACGTCGCCGCCGACGCTGGCGCCGACGCGCTGCAGGATGTCGGGTTCCGCCTCGCCCGCGACCTCGACGAGACAGAGGCGGCCACGCTCGCGCGCCGCTGACGGACGCGAGGCGGCGCGTCGGCCCGTGGCGTGGCGCGACGCCCGGGGTCAGGCCGGGCGCGTTGCGAGCCGGATCGGCAGCCGCCGGATCCGCTGCCCGGTGGCGGCATGGATCGCGTTGCAGACGGCCGGGGCCACCACCGGGGTGGAGGGTTCGCCGCAGCCGCCGGGCGCGGCATCGCTCGCGATGCGGTGCACGTCGATGCGCGGCATCTCCGGGAGTCGCAGCACCGGGTAGTCGTGGAAGTTCGACTGGCGCACGGCGCCGTCGGCGAACGTCACCTCGCCGTGCAGCGCAGCCGAGAGCCCGAACACGATGCCACTCTCCATCTGCTGCTCGACGATGCCCGGGTGCACCACCTGCCCGCAGTCGACTGCACAGGTGATGCGCCGGACGGCGACCTCGCCCTCCGCGACCCGCACCTCCGCGACCAGGGCGACGCGCGTGCCATAGCTCTCCATGCAGGCGATGCCGCGCCCGCTGCCGCGCGGCAACGCGCCGCCCCAGCCGGACTCGCGCGCCGCCAGTTCCAGCACCGCCCGCAGCCGCGGGTCGCCATCGAGCCGGGCGCGGCGCCATTCGAAGGGGTCGGCCCCGGCGGCCTCCGCGATCTCGTCGACGAAGCACTCGAGCGCGAAGCCATTGTGCGAGTGACCGACCGAGCGCCAGAAACCCACCGGCACCCCGAGGTCGACCTCGTGGTAATCCACCAGCTGGTGCTCGATCGAGTACGGATGGTCGGCGCTGCCCTGGGTCATCAGGAAGTCGTGGCCGCGCTCGAGCGCCTCGGGGCTGCGACGGCGCGCGATCGACGGCGCGGCGACGCGATGCGTCAGCAGCCGCAGTGCACCGGTGTCGTCGAGCCGCGCGGCGAGGCGGTTCGCGGTCGCCGGGCGATAGAAATCGTGCCGCATGTCGTCGGCGCGGCTCCAGACCACCTTGACCGGCACGCCGCAGGCGAGCGCGAGTTCCACCGCCTCGACGGCGAAGTCCCACTCGCCGCGGCGACCGAAGGCGCCGCCGAGCGGCAGCGTGTGCACGAACACCTGCTCGCGCGCGAGCCCGGTGACCTTCGCCGCCCAGTCCTGCGCGCGGCTCGGCGCCTGCGTGCCGAGCCAGAGGTCGCAACGGCCGGCGCCGACGCTCGCGGTGGCGGCCAGCGGCTCCATCGCCGCATGCGCCAGGAACGGCGTGTGGTAGTCCGCGCGCACCCAGCGGCCACCCGCGGCGGCGGCGAGCGCCGCAGGATCGCCCTCGCGCCGTGCGTCCCGGCCGGGCAGGCCCAGCCGCGCGACGAGCTCGCGCTCGTGGGCCGGCGAATCGCGGCCGGCCGCGGGACCCGGGTCCCAGTCGACGACCAGCGCGTCGCGGCCGCGGCTGGCGGACCAGAAGTCGCGCGCCACCACGGCGATGCCGCTGCCGATCGGCACCACGCGCTCGACGCCGGGCACGCGCAGCGCCGGCGCAGGATCGTGGCCGCGCGCACGACCCCCGAGGTGCGGGCAGCGCGCGACCACCGCGGTCTTCATGCTGGGCAGGCGCACGTCGATGCCGAAGCAGGCGCTGCCGTCCACCTTGGACGGCGTGTCGACCCGCGGCACGCGCGAGCCGATCAGTTCGAAGCGCCCCGCTGCCTTCAGCGGCGGCGCATCCGGCACGGGCAGCCGGCGCGCGTCCTCGAGCAGCGCTGCGTAGGGCAGCCGCCGCGGCGTCGCGACGCCGGCCGCGATCGACCTGCCGGCGCCCTGCGGCGACGAGGCGTCGCCGTCGTCGACCACCTCGCCGCGTTCGGTGCGCAGCCGCGCCACCGGCACCGCCCAGCGCAGCGCGGCCGCCTGCAGCAGCATGGCCCGCGCCGCTGCGCCCAGCGTACGGAACGGCAGCCAGCTGCTGCTGACGCTGCTCGAGTAGCCGGTGGTCTGGTTGCCGCGCGCGTCGCGGAAGCGCAGCGCGCCCGGCGCCAGCCGCGCCTCGACGCGCGCGAACGGCACGTCGAGTTCCTCGGCGACCAGCATCGGCAGCGCGGTCAGCACCCCCTGACCCATCTCGGACTTGTGCACCTGGACGAGCACGCGCCCGCCCGGCTCCAGCGCGAGCCAGGCACCGACCTCGAGCGGCGCGGCGGCACCCGCAGGCATCCCGCCGGCGGCCGGCGCCCTCGAGGTGGCGGGCGCCCGCGCAGGCAGCGGCGCGCAGCCCCAGACCAGCCCGAGCAGCGACGACGAGCCGGCGAGGCCGGAGACCAGCAGGAATCGACGCCGCTCCATGGTGGCGAGCTTACGGCGTGTTGCGGGCGGCGCGGAAGCCTCGCGTAGACTGCGCCGCGGCGCGCATCGGGCGCCGTCGTTCACGGATCGCATGGATTTCCCGACCCTCTGGCCGGTGGCGCTGGCGATGCTCGGCACCGCGCTGTTCTCGGGCGTGGTCGCAGGCCTGCTCGGGGTCGGCGGGGGCATCATCATCGTGCCGGCCCTCGAGTACGCCCTGCAGTTCGCGGGCGTGCCGGCGCAGTGGCGGATGCACGTCGCGGTCGCGACCTCGCTCGCGACCATCATCCCCACCTCGGTCGCCTCGGCGCGTGCGCATCACGCGCGCGGCGCGGTGGACCTGCCGCTGGCCCGCGCCTGGGGGCCCGGCATGCTGCTCGGCGCACTCGCCGGCAGCCTGCTCGCCTCGCAGGTGCAGGCCCGGGTGCTGACGTCGGTGTTCGGCGTGGTGGCGCTGGTGGTCGCAGTGAAGATGTTCCTGCCGCTCGATCACCTGCGACTCGCCGGACGCGTGCCCACGGGCGCCGCCGGCGGCGCGATCAGCGGCGCGATCGGCGCCGTGTCGGCGATGATGGGCATCGGCGGCGGCACGATCTCGGTGCCGGCGATGACGCTGCTCGCCGAGCCGATCCATCGCGCCGTGGGCACCGGGGCGTTGTTCGGGCTGCTGATCAGCGTGCCCGGCACCGCCGGCTACCTGCTGGCGCAGCCGAAGGCCGACCTGCCGTGGGCGACGGTCGGCCTCGTGAGCCTGGTCGGCGTGGCACTGATCGCGCCGGGCTCGATGCTGACGGCGCCGCTCGGGGCGCGACTCGCGCATGCGCTCTCCAAGCGCGCACTGTCGCGGCTGTTCGGGATGTTCCTGTTCGTGGTCGCGGCGCGGATGCTGTGGCGCAGCATGGCGCCGCAATGACGCGCGGGCACGGGAGGCTGCGATGACGCCCGGCATCCTTGACGGCCTGCGCATCGTCGAGGGCTCGGCCTTCGTCGCGGCGCCGCTCGGCGGCATGACGCTGGCGCAGCTCGGCGCCGAGGTGATCCGGTTCGACCCGCCCGGCGGCGGCCTCGACGCGCAGCGCCTGCCCGTGACGGCGGAGGGCCGCAGTCTCTTCTGGGCCGGGCTCAACAAGGGCAAGAAGTCGATCGCGATCGACATCGCGCGGCCCGAGGGCCAGGAACTCGCCACTGCGCTGATCACCGCGCCGGGTGGGCAGTCGGGGCTGTTCCTGACGAACTTCCCGGCGCGCGGCTGGCTGGCGTACGAGGCGCTCTGCCGCCGCCGGCCCGACCTGATCCACGTCAACGTGCTCGGTGACCGGCACGGCGGCTCCGAGGTCGACTACACCGTCAATCCGCGCGTCGGGCTGCCGGCCTTGACCGGGCCGGCGGACGACCCACGACCGGTCAACCACGTGCTGCCGGCCTGGGACAACATCTGCGGGCAGATGGCCGCGGTCGGCCTGCTCGCCGCCGAGCGCCACCGCACGCGCACCGGCGAGGGCCAGTACGTGAAGCTCGCCCTGCTCGACGTCGCGCTGGCGACGCTCGGCCACCTCGGCATGCTCGCCGAGGTGGAGGTCAACGGCGAGGAGCGTGCGCGCCACGGCAACGACCTCTACGGCGCCTTCGGCCGCGACTTCCCGACCCGCGACGGCCGACGCGTGATGGTCGTCGGGCTGACCGCGCGCCAGTGGTCGGGGCTCGGCAAGGCGACCGGCCTCGCCGCGGCGCTCGCCGCGGCCGGCCGGGCCCGGGGCCTGGACTTCGCGCGCGAGCGTGACCGCTTCCTCGGCCGCGAGGCGATCGCTGCGCTGCTCGGGCCGTGGATCGGCGCGCGCGACTACGCCGAGGTCGCCGCGGCCTTCGATGCCGCCGGCGTCTGCTACGGCCCCTACCAGACGGTTCGCGAACTGCTCGAGCGCGACCCGGAGGCCTCGACGGCGAACCCGCTGCTGACGGTGCAGGAGCAGCCGGGCATCGGGCGCTACCGGATGCCGGGCTCGCCGCTTTATTTCTCGCGCGCCGCGCACCTCGACGCGCGTCCCGCACCGCGGCTCGGCGAGCATACCGACCAGGTCCTCGCCGAGGTGCTGCGCCTGCCGGCGGCCGAGATCGGCCGGTTGCACGACGCCGGGCTGGTCGCGGGGCCGTGACGCGAGCGACGGGCCGGACATCGGATCGCAGGAGACATGGATGCGGATCTTGGACATCGGCGGACCCTGGTTCGAGGACTTCCACCAAGGGCTCGAGTTCGACGCGCCCGCGGTCACGCTGACGGAGGGGATGGCGGCGCAGTACCAGGCGCTGTTCGGCGACCGGCTGCGACTGCCACTCGACCATCACGCGAGCCGAGCGATCGTCGGCGCGGCGATGCCGCTCGCCCATCCGCTGCTCGCGATCAACGTCGCGATCGGCCAGTCGACCTGGGCATCGCAGCGCGTCAAGGCCAATCTCTTCTACCGCGGGCTCGTGCTGCAGCGGCCCGTGCTCCTCGGCGACACGCTGCACACGCGCACCCGCGTCGTGGGCCTGCGGCAGAACGCCGCCAAGGCAGGTCGTGCGGCCACCGGCATCGTCGCGCTCGAGATGGCCACGACGAACCAGCGCGGGGAGACCGTGCTGCACTTCTGGCGCTGCCCGATGATCCCCTGCCGCGACCCTGCGGCAGACACGGGCCATGCGGACGACCTCGACGCGATCGGGCGGGCCACCGACGAGGCGGCGCTGCAGGCCGCAGTGCCGCGCGGCTGGTCGCTCGGGCCGGCCGGCCGCTGGCTCGGCCGCTGCGCCGCCGACCTGCGCCCAGGGGACGTCTTTCGCATCGAGTCGCGGGACACCGTCACCAGTGCGCCGGAACTGGTCCGGACCTCGCTGAACATGGCGATGGCCCACACCGACGCGCGCTTCTCCTACCTCGGCGAGCGGCTCGTCTACGGCGGCCACACGATCTTCATGAGCTTCGCGCAGGTGACCCGTGCCCTGCCGAACCTGCTTACCCTCCTCGCCTGGGAGAGCTGCGACCACACCGCGCCGGTCGTCGAGAGCGACCGCCTCCGCACCGAGTTCACCGTCACCGACATCCGCCCTGCGCCTCGCGACGCGGGCGGCGCGCTGCTGCGCCTGCACGTCACCTGCTTCGCCGCCCGCGGCCCGATCGTCCCCGGCAGCCCGGAGCCGGAGTCCCTGGTCCTCGACTGGAAGTTCTGGGCCTGGAGCCCCTGACCCCACGAAAGAGGAAGAAAGGGAAAAAAGAAAAAAGGGGACAGATTTATTTTCGCGAAAAAGGGGACAGATTTTGTTTTCGCAATCCTGTTCCCAGACCCTTTTTCGCGAAAATAAATCTGTCCCCTTTTTTCTTTTTTCCCTTTCTTCCTCTTTCGTGGGGTCAGGCCTTTGCGATCAGCTCCCGTGCGATCACCTTGAGGGCGAGCGTCTCCTCGGCGCCCTCGAAGATCGACAGCACGCGGGCGTCGACGAAATAGCGGCTCGCCGCGGTCTCCTCGGCGTAGCCGAGGCCGCCGTGCACCTGCATCGCGTCGCGGGTGACCCACTCCGCGGCCCGACAGGCGAAGAGCTTGACGAGGCTCGCTTCCATCTCGCCGCCGCCCTCGTCCATCTGCCGTGCCACCGCGTACGAGAACTGTCGCGACGCCGTCAGCCAGGCGGCGATCCGCGCCAGGCGCGCCTGCGTCAGCGGGTAGGCGGCGATCGGCTGGCCGAACACGCGGCGCGACTGCGCGTAGCGCAGCGCCGCATCGAGCGCCGCCTGCATCACGCCGTTGGCGCGCGCCGAGGTCTGCACTCGGCCGCCGGCGAGGCCGGCCATCGTCAGGTAGAACCCGCGGCCCTCGCCTTCCGGCCCACCGACCAGCGCGGCATCGGGCACGAAGAACTCCTCGAAGAAGAGGTCGAACGAGTGCATGCCGCGATAGCCGATGGTCGGGATCGCACGCGCGGTGAGCCGACCGCCGCCGGGGCCCGCATGCTCGAACTCGTGCCCCGCGAAGCGCGGCTTGCCGACGATGAACAGCGACAGTCCGCGGTGGCCGAGCGCCGGGTCCGGCCGCGTCCGGGCGACGACCAGGATCACGTCGGCGCGCCCGGCGCAGGTGCACCAGGTCTTGGCGCCGTCGAGCACCCAGCCGCCGTCACGGCGCGTGGCCCGCAGCTTCAGGTTGGCGACGTCGGAGCCGTGGTCCGGCTCGGTGATGGAGATCGCGCACAGCGCCTCGCCCGAGGCGAGGCGCGGCAGCCAGTACCCGCGCTGCGCCTCGGTGCCGCCGGCGAGCAGGGCGCGCGCCATGATCTCGGGCCGCGTCACGAGGCTGCCTGCGGCGCCGAGCGAGGCCGCCGACAGGGCCTCGGTGACCACCAGCATCGCCAGCGGATCGAGACGCCGAAGAGGCCGAGTTCCGCCGCGCCGGCGATGATGTGCTCGGGGATGTCGGTGTCGCCGCGGTGGATCGCCTGGGCCTGCGGCGCGACGACCTCGGCGCCGAACTGCGCGAAGGACTCGCGCATCAGGTCCTTGTCGTCGCCGAGCCGCGGCGAAGGCAGGCGGCCGTCGCGCTCGAGCAGCGTACGACCGGCGGCCGCGAGCGCCTCCCCGGAGACCATGGCCTGCAACGCCTCCCCGGACGACGGATGCATCGCAGCGACCCTGCCGGGCGCAAGACCGAAGTCGGCGGGACGCAGCAGGAGCCGGCCCGCGATCGCGGCCAGCACCTCCACCGTGAACACCCCGGCGAGCGTCGCCGCGTACGGGTCGCGCGGCGACTCGTCGCCGGCCCAGGACTGCACGGCCCGCGCCGCCGCCAGCTCGGCGGCGCAGAACGCGAGGTCGTAGCTCGGCACCTGCACCGCGTCCAGCGCGGCGGCATCGAGCCGACCGTCGCGGCTGCAGCGGGATTTCAGGTGGCGAAAGGCCTCGCCGACCAGGGCCTCCGCCTGGTCGAGGCGCGTGCCCAGCGCGTTCACTTCGCCCCGACCTCGCGCGCCACGTCCTCGGCCGACTCGCTGATGCCGCGCTGCATCGCCTCGACCTGCTGCTGCAACACGCGCAGCAGTCGCGCGATGTACTCGAGCTGCATCTGCCCACGCTCGCGCGCCGCCTGCGGGTCGGGGCGGTAGGCCTCGATCTCGGCGCGGGCCAGGGTCTGCTTCGCGTCCAGCAGCCGCTCGACGGTGTCGAGCCGCTCGCGGGTCACCGCCAGTTCGCCGGCCATCGCCCACACGATCGCCAGCAGTCGGTCGACGTCGGCATCGGCGAAGAAGTGCGGCCGCTTGCCCGAGGGCGCTGCGTTGGCGAGTCGCAGCACGTCGTCCGGGTTCATCGCGCGGGCCCGCCAGGCGCCGGCCCATCTGCGCCGGCGGCATCGCCCCGCCACGCGTCGAACGGGGCACGCTCGGAGCCGACGGCATACCACATGCCGCCGCGACCGTAGTCCTCGACCTCGCCGGCGACCTTGGGCATCTCGTCCTCGACGATGGCGTGGATCTGGGTCTCGAACACCCGGTCGCCGCGGAAGCCGAGCTCGCCGAGCAGGGTCGGCAGGTGCGTGTCGTGCAGCGTCGTCCAGAATGGCTCGTTGTTGTGGTAGCAGTCCCAGTCGCGCAGGAACTTCTCGAACTCGTCCATGCCTCGGTACGGAGGCTGCTCGAGGTGGATGTGCAGCCCGCCGCCCGCCAGCACCCGATCTGCCTCGCGCAGGATCCGCCGCAGCGCGCCGTGCGAGGTCTCGTGGAAGAACATCGTCGAGTACACGAAGTCGAAGTGACCGTCGGCGAACGGCAGGCGCTCGACGTTGCCCTGCATGAACGTGACGTTCTCCACCCCCATGCCGCGCGCCCGGGCGTGCCCGTAGCGCAGCATCGGCGCGGCGAGGTCGATCGCGACCACCTCGGCCCGTGGGTAAGCGCGCGCCACCGGCACGGTGTTGTGTCCCAGGCCGCAGCCGAGGTCGAGGATGCGCCGCGGCGACCAGCCCGGGCGCACGCGCGCCAGCCACTCCGCGACGCCGCGGCCGGCGCCGTCGAGGAAGCGGCCGAACAACCCGGTCGTCGTCGCGAACATGCCGGCGTCGTAGTTGGCCGCGGCCGACACGTCCCCCGGCAGGTACTCGGCGAAGTAGCTCCCGGGCATGCAGTGGTTGTCGATCGCCGCCTGGTAGCGCGGCACCTCCAGCGAGGCATCGAGGCGCAGCGTGTCGGCGCCGGCATTGAGCGCGGCCGCACGGTCGCGCAGCGACTCGGCCTGGCGCAGCACCAGGGAGCGCCCGGCCTGCTGGCGCATCTCCATCGCGGAGCGCCTCAGCGAGCTCCACATGCGGTAGTACGGGTCGGAGGACATCGCCGCGCGGATCTCGCGCCGGTCGCGCGGCGGCCGGCCGTGCTCGGCTTCCCAGCGGGGGCGCACCCGCGACTCGTAGGCCACCGCGTTGCCGCCGACCACGACCGACGACATGTACTTGTTGAAGTTCGCGAGGAAGTTGAAGCGCGCAACGTCGTCGTGGCCCGCCTCGGGCGACATCGCGTGCCGGCCAACGTCGCTCCAGGGCGGAGCGCAATCGATCCGGGGTGTGCTCATGGCTGCATTCTCGCCCCGATCGCGCGGGAGACAAGCCACTGCCGCGCACCGCCCCCCACACCGGTTCGCGCGCTCCGCTAGGTGGTCGGGTGCCGGCCTCGGGAACGCAGTTCCATGGCCGTTGATAGCATGGCGCGCGCCCGCGGACAGGACCTCCTCTTCATCCCATGAGCACCCGCCACACCGGCTCGGTCACCGATGCGCTGATCGCCCACGTGACCTCGCAGCGCTTCGACGGCCTGCCACCGCAAGCGCTCGAAGCGGTCCGCACCTTCGTGCTCGACAGCCTCGGCGTCGCGCTGTCGGGCACGCGCGTGCCGATGGTCGCGGAGCTCAAGGCGGTGGCCGCCGCCTGGGGCCGCGGCGAGGACTGCAGGATCTGGGGCACCGGCGAGCGCGTGCCCGCCGCGAGCGCCGCGTTCGTCAACGGCTACCAGATCCACAACCAGGAGTGGGACTGCGTCCACGAACCGGCGGTCGTGCACCCGATGGCCGTGGTGCTCTCGACGCTGCTCGCCTGGGCGGAGGCGCGCGGCGGCGTCGACGGCCGCGACCTGGTCCTCGGCTGCTCGGTAGCAGTCGACGTCGCCGCGACCATCGGCGCCGCGGCGCGCAACAAGCTGCGTTTCTTCCGGCCCGCGATGTGCGGCGCGCTCGGCGCCACCGCCGGCATCGCGGCGATGCTGCGGCTCGACGCGGCGACCACCCGCAGCGCGCTCGGCCTCGCCTACAGCCAGCTCTCCGGCACCATGCAGGCGCACGTCGAGGGCTCGCCGGTGCTGCCGATGCAGATCGGCTTCAACACCCGAGCTGCGCTGGTGGCGGTCGACATGGCCTGCCGCGGCATCGTCGGGCCCGGCGAGTTCCTCGAGGGTCCCTTCGGCTACTTCGCGCTGATGGACCACGACTGGGACCCGGCACCGTTCGCCGGGCTCGGCCGGGTGCACCGGGTCGCCGAGCTGTCGCACAAGCCGTTCCCGAGCGGACGCGCCACCCACGGCGGCGTCGACGGCGCGCTCTCGCTGCAGCAGCAGCACGGCTTCGCGACCGACGACATCGAGGCGATCCGCGTGCTCGCGCCGCCGCTCGTGATCCAGCTCGTCGACCGGCCGCCATCGCCGCAGATGGCGCCCTCCTACGCCCGCCTCTGCCTGCCCTACGTCGCCGCGACGGCGCTGCTGCGCGGCACGGTGTCGGTGGAGGACTTCGACGCGGCGGCGCTGCGCGACACGGCGCGCCACGCGCTCGCCGCGCGCATCCGCGTGCAGCACGACGGCAACCCTTCGCTGAACGCGCTCGCGCCGCAGCGCGTCGAGGTCGACCTGCGCGACGGCCGGCGCCTCGCGCTCGACCTGCCGGCCGTGCTCGGCGCACCGGGGCGGCCGCTCGGGCGCGAGCGGCACCTCGCGAAGTTCCGCACCGCCGCGGCCTCGGGCCTCGTGCCGCTGCCGCCGGCGCGCATCGAATCCCTGATCGCGCTCGTCGGGCGGCTCGAGGAGCTGCCCGACGTGCGCGCCCTCGTCGACCTGCTCGTCTTCCCGGATCACACGCGCGCATGAGCTTCCCGCACTACTACGAATCCTTCGACTACGCGCAGATGCTGCGCGACTTCCCCGTCGGCGACGACTTCACCGAGCGCTACGCCCGGCTCTCCGCCGACGAGATCCGCGCGCGCCAGGACGCTCTGTTCCGTCGCTGCGTCGCGCGCGCCTGGGAGATCCCCTTCTACCAGCGGCTGTGGCGCGGGGCCGGGATCGAGCCGGGCGACGTTCGCGGCCTCGACGACCTCGGCCGGCTGCCGATCTTCGGCAAGTCCGAGCTCATGAAGAGCCTCGCCGAGCACCCGCCCTACGGCGACTACCACGGCTGGGACAAGTGGACGCCCGAGCACCGCCCCGTCACCGTGATCCACACCACCAGCGGCACCACCGGGCGCCCGCAGGTCGTGCTGTTCAGCCCCAAGTCGCGCGAGGTGCAGGCGCTGCTGGTCGCGCGGATCTGGCGCATGCAGGGCCTGCGCCCGGGCGACGTGGTCCATTCGGTCTACGGCCACGGCATGATCAACGGCGGGCATTTCGTGCGGGAGGCGGCGCTGCACTACACCAACTGCCTGTTCCTGTCCGCGGGCACCGGCAAGGAGACGCGCTCGGTGACGCAGGTCGAGCTGATGCGCGACCTGCGGGTGACGGTGCTCGTAGGCTTCGTGGACTACATCCGCCAGCTCGCCGAGACGGCGCGCGAGATGGGCCTCGAACCCGGGCGCGATCTGCCGGTGCGCGCGATCCTCGGCCACGTCGGCCGGGAGTCGCGCGCCGCATTGTCGCGCGCCTGGGGCGGCGCCCAGGTCAGTGACTGGTACGGCGTCGCCGACACTGGCCCGATCGCAGCGGAAGGGCCGGACCAGGACGGCATGTACGTGATGGAGGACGCGCAGTACCTCGAGATCGTCGACGAGGGGAGCGGCCGCCCGGTCGCGGGCGACACGCCGGGCGACATGGTCGTCACCTCGCTGTACCGCGACGACGTCTACCCGCTGATCCGCTTCAACACGCACGACATGTCCGCGTGGAAGGACGGGCGCTCCGCGCTCGGCTACAACCTGCGGCGGGTGGTCGGCGTGCTCGGTCGCAGCGACAACATGGTCAAGCTGCGCGGCATCAACGTCTATCCGCTGGCGCTCGCGGCGATCCTCAACGACCGTCCCGAGTTCGCCGGCGAGTACGTCTGCCGCGCGACGCGCGACCTGCCGACCGGTCGCGACGACCTCACCGTGATCGTCGAGACCCGTCCGGCCTTCGAGCGCAACGACGCGCTCGCCAAGGCGTTCGCCGACCTGCTGACTCGCCGGGTCGGAGTCGAATTGAAGGTGGAGCTGGTCGCGGCGGGCGGTACCGCCCCGCTGACGCAGATCGAGAGCCGGCAGAAGCCGATCCGGCTGATCGACGAGCGGCCCAAGGCCGGCGGTCGTTGAAGCCGCGCGGCACCGCGCCGCGCGTGGGGGACGGCCCGCGTCCACCGATGGCGCCGTGAGAGAATGGGACCATGACACCGCAGGCCCGCCCGCCCGCCTCGCCCCGCGAGTTCGACGCTGCAGACGCGGCCGCCGCGCTGCGACGCGGCGAGTTCAGCTCACTGGAGCTGGTCGAGGACTGCCTCGGTGCACTGTCGCGCGACAACCCCGCGCTCGGCGCCTGGACCTTCGTCGACGCCGCCGGCGCGCGCGCTGCGGCACGTGCTGCGGACGAGCGTCGCGCACGCGGCGCCTTGCGCGGCGCGCTCGACGGCCTGCCGGCCGCGATCAAGGCCAACCTGGCGGTGGCCGGCTGGCCGCACACCGCTGGGCTGCGTTTCCGTGCCGCGGATTTCGCGGCCGAGGACGCGTTCGCCGTCGCGCGGCTGCGGGCCGCGGGGGTCGTGCTGCTCGGGGCCACCAACATGGACGAGGGCGCCCTCGGGGCCGAAGGCATGAACCCGTGGTACGGCGTCACGCACAACCCGCAACGTGCCGGGCACTCCGCGGGCGGCTCCAGCAGCGGCTCGGCCGCCGCGATCGCGGCCCGGCACTGCACCCTGGCACTCGGCTCCGACACCATCGGCTCGCTGCGCATCCCGGCGGCGTTCTGCGGCACGGCCTCGCTCAAGCCGACCTCGGGCCTCGTCAGCCTCTCGGGTGTCGTGCCGGTGCACCTGCGCTTCGACCACGTCGGGCCCATCGTGCGCACCGCCCGCGACCTGTCGCCGCTGCTGCAAGCCATCGCGGGCCACGACCCGGCCTGCCGCGTCTCCTTCCCCGTGCAGCTGGCGCCGCCTCGGGCTGCCGACCCTGCGCGGGTGACCCTCGGATACGCCGTCGGCCTCGGCGAGTTCGCGGTCGGTCCCGAGGTGGTGGCGGCGTACAACCGCGGCATCTCGGCGCTGCGTGCGCTCGGCGCGCAGCTGGTGCCGGTGGACCTGCGCCGCTGGGACCTCGCACGCGTGCGGCGCGCGATCCTCGCGCTCTGCGAACGCGAGATGTGGCGGGTGCACCACCAGCGCGTCGTCGACACCCCGGACGACTTCTCCGACGGGCTGAGGGCCTTCATCCGCTACGGCGGCAGGCTCTCGGACGAGGACCTCGCTGCGGCCGAGCAGCGCATCGCGGCCTTCGTCGGCGAATGGAACTCGACCACTGCGCCGTACGAGGCGATCGTGATGCCGACCGTCGCCTGCACCGCGTTCCCACACGGCGAACGACACCCGCACAACACTGCCGACCTGACCGCGATCGCGAGCGCGAGCGGCGCGCCTGCCGCGTCGATCCCCCTGCCCGTACCGACGGGCGTGCTGCCGGTCGGGTTGCAGCTGGTCGGGCGCGCCGGCCACGACCTGCGGCTCTGCCAGCTCGCGGCCGCGGTCGAGGCGCAGCTCGCGTTCGAGCGCTGAGCAGGCGCCACGCGCGGTGGCGCGAGGCTGCGGGGCCGGGCGCGCCCGCGCGGCGCGATCAGCCCGCGGCGACCCGGGCGTAGTGCTCGGCGATCTCGCGACGCGTCGCGATCCAGACGTGGCGGGTGGCGGCGGCGTGCCGCAGGAACTCCTCGTAGGCGCCGATGCGACCGGGACGGCCGATGATGCGCAGGTGCACGCCGAGGGACATCATCCGCGGCCCCTGCGCGCCTTCCGCGTACAGCCAGTCGAAGCTGTCCTTGCAGTAGCCCAGCCAGTCGCGCGGCATGAACGCCGGCGCGTTCCACATCTTCATGTCGTTGGAGTCGAGCGCATAGGGCACGACGACCATCGCCGGCGAGACGCTGCGGTCGACGAACGGCAGGTCGCGGCTGAAGTCGTCCATGTGGTAGCGGAAGCCCTCCTCGGCGAGGATGCGGCGCGTGTCCGGCGTGTGCAGGTAGCGCGACAGCCAGCCGACCGGGCGCGTACCGGTGGTCTTCTCGATGCTGTCGGCGGCCGCGCGGATGAAGGCCCGTTCCTTCTCCTCGTCCATGCCCATCTGGTGGGCCCAGCGATGGCCGTGGGCGCAGGCCTCGTGGCCGCCCTCGACGATGCCGGCGGCGACCTGCGGCGCGCGCTCCAGCGCGACCGCCGCGGCGGTGAAGGTCGCCTTTAGCTGGTACTTGGCGAGCAGGCGCAGCACCCGCGGCGCGCCCTCGTTGATGCCGTACTCGTAGTTGCTCTCGTTGCCGAAGTTGCGCACCGGCTTCTTCAGCACGATGCCGAGCTCGTCGACCGGGTCGGGCCCGCGGTCGCCGTCGCGGACGTTGAACTCGGCGCCCTCCTCCACGTTGACGACCAGCGAGAGCGCGAGGCGCGCGCCGTTCGGCCAGGTCCATCCGGCCATCAGTGGTACTCCTCTCCGCCCGAGACGTTCATCGCCTCGCCGGTGACGTAGTCCGCCTGCGAGGACGCAAGGAAGGCGCAGGCCTTCGCGATGTCGTCCTGCAGGCCGGGGCGGCCGAGCGGGATGCGGGCGCGCATGTCCTTGAGGTAGGTGTCTTCGTTGCGGCCCGTGGCGGCGCTGAAGTACTTGTTCTGCCACGCGCCGAGGCCGGTGGTGACGTGGTTCGGGCAGATCGTGTTGACGGTGATGCGGTGCGGCCCGAGCTCGATGGCCGCGGTGCGCGTCAGGCCGACGACGCCGTGCTTGGAGGACACGTAGGGGGCGGCGAACGGGAAGCCGGACTTCGAGGCCTGGCTGCCGATGTTGATGATGCGCCCGCCCTCGCCCTGAGCGATCATGCGTATCGCGGCGTGCTTGACGCCGAAGAACACGCCGCGCAGGTTCACGCCGAGCACCGCGTCCCAGCTGGCCTGGTCCATCTCGACCAGCGGCTTCATCAGGTAGCCGATGCCGGCGTTGTTGACCATGATGTCCAGCCGGCCGAAGTGGGCCACGGCCTGGTCCACCAGCGCCTTCACGCTCGTCTCCTCGAGCACGTCGCAGGCGATTCCGATCGCCTCGCCGCCGGCGGCGCGGATCTCCGCGACCACCTGGTCGATGCCCGAGGCGGTGCCGATCGCATCGGCCGGGATCTCGGCGCCGCGCGGCGCGCCGATGTCGCTGACGACCACGCGGCAGCCCTCGGCCGCGAGGCGCTTGACCATCGCCTCGCCGAGGCCCTTCGCGCGGCCCGAGCCGGTCACGATCGCGACCTTGCCCTTCAGATCCGGATACGTCGGCATTCCAAGGCTCTCCGTCGGCACCACCTGCGGGGCGCTGATAACATCACCAGCGCATCGAGAGTGTCAACGAGAGCCATGAGCGACATCCAGACCGAACTCCACCCACCGCTCGCGTGGGTCGTGCTGAACCGTCCCGAGCGGCGCAATGCCGTGACCGCGCAGATGTGGGCCGCGCTGCCCGGTCTCGCGGCGCAGCTCGCCGCCGACCCTGCGATCCGCGTCGCGCTGGTGCGCGGCGCCGGCCACGAGGCGTTCAGCGCCGGCGCCGACATCGTCGAGATGACGCAGAACGTCGCGCACCCGGAGCGCATGCGCGCGATGCAGCAGGCCGTGCTCGAGGGCCAGCTCGCCTGGGCGCGGCTCGCGATCCCCACGATCGCCGTGATCCGCGGCGCCTGCACCGGCGGCGGCTGCGGCCTCGCGCTCGCCTGCGACCTGCGGCTCGCGGCCGACGACAGCTTCTTCGCGATCCCGCCCGCGCGACTCGGGCTGGTCTACGCGCTCGACGACACGCGGCGGCTCGTGGACCTGGTCGGCCCGGCGCGCGCCAAGGAGATCCTCTTCACCGGCCGTCGCATCGCGGCCCGCGAGGCGCTCGACCTCGGGCTCGTCAACGAGGTCGTGCCCGCGGCCGACCTCGAGGCGCGCGCGCTCGAACTGGCCGCCGTCATCGCCGGCAATGCCGGCAACTCGATCGCCGCGGCCAAGCACGTCGTGAACCTGATCATGGACGGCACCCGCGCCGAGACGCCCGCGACCCGGGCGATGTTCGACGAGGCGTTCAATTCCGCGGAGTTCGCCGAAGGCGCCCGCGCCTTCCTCGAGAAGCGTGCCCCGCGGTTCCGTTGAGCTCCCGGCCGCCGGTCTCGGCTGGCCTCGACTGGCGCTCGGAATACGCCTGAAAATCGCATATCACTCAATGCTTTGAGTGATCAATTGAAGGTCCTTTCGCAGCGCCGCGCAAAGCTCCGGCGACGCTGCGGAAGCGCGGCGCGTGGCTATACTGCGGGGCGCCCTGCGCGCGCCGAGAAGGCCTCGCTTGCCAGAACCCCTGCCCGCATCTTCCCCACCCTCGCCCGTCGCGGCCGGCGATGTCGCCTCTTCGGGCCCCTTGCGGGCGTGGTTCGTGGTGGGGGTGCTGGCGCTCGCCAACGCCGTGTCCTTCATCGACCGGCTGATCCTGTCGCTGCTGGTGCAGCCGATCAAGGCGGACCTTGGCATCTCCGACACGGCGTTCGCGCTGCTGGCCGGCGCCGCGTTCGCGATCTTCTACTGCGCCGTCGGCCTGCTGGTCGCCCGCTGGGCCGACCGCTACAGCCGCAAGTGGATCATCACCAGCGGCGTCACGCTCTGGTGCCTGATGACGGCGCTCGCCGGCACCGCGCGCAGCTTCGGGCAGCTCTTCCTGTTTCGGGTCGGCGTCGGGGTCGGCGAGGCCACGCTCTCCCCGTCCGCCTACTCGATGCTGGCGGGGTACTTCCCACCGCGCCGGCTGTCGCTGGCGATCGGCGTGTTCAGCGCCGGCGTGACCGCCGGCACCGGGCTCGCCTTCCTGCTCGGCGGCGCGCTGATCGCCTGGCTGGTGGGGATCGGCAGCGTGCCGCTGCCGCTGCTCGGCGAACTCTCCGGCTGGCGACTGGTGATGGTGGCGGTCGGCCTGCTCGGGCTGCCGGTGGCGCTGTTGATGCTGCTGGTGCGCGAGCCGCCGCGTGCGCCCGGCTTCCGTCCCGCAAGCCTCGTCGAGGTGCGCCGCCACTTCGTCGACCAGTGGCGTTCGTACGCACTGGTGTTCGCCGGCTACGGCACGACCTCGATCACGGCGTTCTCGGTGATGACCTGGACCCCGGCGCTCTACCAGCGCCAGTACGGCGCGAGCATCCCCGAGGCCGCCGCCACGCTCGGCGTCGTCGCGCTGCTCGGCGGCCTGCTCGGCTCGTTCGCCGGCGGCGCGCTCGCCGACCACCTCGAGCAGCGCGGCGACCCGCACGCGAAGCTGCGCGTGCTCTGCGGCTGCGGCCTCGGGCTGCTGCTGCCGTCGGTGGTCGCGCCGCTGATGCCGACGATGGCCGGCCATGCGGCGCTGATCTTCTTCACCTTCCTGTTCGGCAGCGCGGCCACCGGGCCGGGCGGCGCCTACATCCAGCAGATCACGCCCGACCGGATGCGCGCGCAGTTCGGCGCCGCGTACCAGCTGTCGCTGACCCTGGTCGGCGCGACCGTCGGGCCGTTCGCGGTCGGGTTCGTCACCGACCAGGTGTTCGCCGACGAGCAGCGCCTCGGGCTGTCGATGGCGCTCGTCTCGGCGGTCGCGAACCCGATCGCGGCGCTCGTGCTGTGGCTCGCCCTCAGGGCAGCACGTGCACGGCCTTGACCTGGGTGTAGCTCAACAGCTCCTCGAGGCATTCCTCGCCGCCCAGGCCGCTGTCCTTCCAGCCGCCGAACGGGGTGCCGACGAAGTGCTGGCCGGCGAAGTTGATCCAGACGGTGCCCGCCTCGACCCGGCGCATCATGCGCATCGCGGTGCTCAGGTCCCGCGTCCAGACGGCCGCGGTCAGGCCGTACTCGGTGCCATTGGCGAGAGCGACGGCCTCGTCCTCGCTCGACCAGCGCAACGCGCAGACGATCGGCCCGAACACTTCCTCGCGCGCGACGCGCATCGACGGGTCGACCCGGTCGTACAGCGTCGGCTCCACCCAGTAGCCGCGACGGAACGCCTCGCCCGGCGGGCGCCGGCCGCCGGTGACCAGGCGCGCGCCTTCGGCGCGCGCCGACTCGACGAAGCCCATCACCCGCTCGTGCTGGCGTCGCGAGTTCACCGGGCCCATCTCCGACGCCGGGTCCAGCGGGTCGCCGAGGCGCAACGCGCGCAGGCGCGCCGCGACGCGCTCGACGAACTCTTCGTGGATCGACTCGTGCAGCAGGAGGCGGCTGGTCGAGCCGCAGGACTGGCCGGCCCACGAGAAGTTCATGCCGGCCACCGCCATGTCGACCGCCTTGTCGAGATCGGCGTCCGGGAAGACGATGAAGGGATTCTTGCCTCCGAGCTCGAGCGACACGTGCTTGACGCCGGATTCCGCCGCGGCGCGCTGGATCGCGAGGCCGGTCGGCACCGAGCCCGTGAAGCCGATGCGGCGAACCCGCGGGTGGCGCACCAGCGTATCGCCGACCGGCAGGCCTAGCCCGTGGACGATGTTCACCAACCCGGCCGGCAGGCACTCCCGGCACAGTTCACCGAGCAGCGAGCCGGAGAGCGGGCTGGTCTCGGGCGTCTTGACCACCACGGCGTTGCCGGCCATCAGCGGTGCCGCGAGGTGCGCAGCGGCGAACATGAAAGGGTGGTTGAACGGCACGATGCGTGCCACCACGCCCCATGGCTCGCGCAGCGTGAGGTGCAGGCCCTGCGCCGAGGCGGGCACGGTCTCGCCCTTCATCTCGGACGCGAGCCCGGCGAAGTACTCCAGGTAGCCCGCGGCGATCTGCACGTCGGCGGTGAGCTTGGCGATCGTGTTGCCGGTGTCGCGCGCCTCCAGCTGGAGGATCTCCGGTCCGCGTGCGCGGATCGCACCGGCGAGGCGGCGCAGCAGCGCCGCGCGCTCCCACACCGACTTGCCGGCCCAGTCCGGCTGCGCCGCTGCGGCGGCATCGACCGCGCGGCGCACGTCTTCCGCGGTGCCGGCCGGCACGCGCCCGAGCGGCTGCTCGGTCGCCGGGTTCTCCGAGTCGATCCAGGCCCCGCCCGAGCCCGCGACCATCTCGCCGCCGATCAGCATCCGCCCCTCGAACTTCGTGCTGTCCATGTCGCCCGCGCGCTCCGCCCGTCTCGCTACCGGCCGGCAGTCTAGCGGCGCGAACCGGGGCCTCGCCCGGCCCGCGAGTGCGACCGTCCGAAACCGCTCGCCGGACGGCGGGAGCGCTCAGGTGGCGAACAGCGCGCGCAGTACCGCCCCATCCGGCCAGAGCGGGCCACCCAGCCACAGGTAGCGCGCCAGCCAGGCGCTGCTGACGCCGATCAGCACGGTCAGCGGCGCGCCGACACGGATGAAGTCGCCGAAGGTGTATTGGCCGGGATTCAGGATCAGCAGGTTGCCATGGTGGCCGATCGGCACGAGGAATGACGCCACCGCCCCGAGCGCGGTGCAGACCACCAGCGGCTCGGGCGGCAGGCCGAGCGCCTGCGCGAGCGAGATCGCGACCGGCGCCAGCAGCACCACGGTGGCGGCGTCCGACAGCACCTGGGTGAGCAGGGACGCGGCCGCGAACACCAGCAGCAGCACCGCGAACGGGCTCCACTCCGCGGCCACCTGCAGCAGCTGGCGCGCCAGCAGTTCCGCGGTGCCGGTCTGCTGCATCGCCGCGCCGAGCGGGATCACGCCGGCGATCATCACGTAGATCCGCACGTCGATCTCGCGATAGGCCTGCTCGATGCTGACGCAGCGTCCCAGCACCATCGCGACGGCGCCGGCGAGGAAGGCGAGTTGCACCGGCAGCGCGCCGCTCGCCGAGGCGAGGATCACCGCGGCGACGATGCCGAGCGCGACCGGCGCCCGCTGGCGGTCGCGGCGGCGCGCCACGAACGGCACCATCATCAGGAAGCCGCGGTGCGCGGCGAGGTCCGCGAAGGTCCGCTGGCGACCCCAGAGCACCAGCAGGTCGCCCTCGCGCAGCCGCACCTGCGCCACCTCGTCGCCGAGGAAGCCTTCCTTGCGCCACATCCCGACGACGATCACGCCGAGGGTGCGCAGGAAGTCGATGTCGCCGACGGTGCGACCGATGAACACGGAGTTCGGCGCCACCACGGCCTGCACCAGCTGCTTGTCGACATCCGCGGCCCGGGACCTGGCGCGACGTGCGGCGGGCCGCTCCCCGGGCTCATCCTCGTCGTCGCCGTACTTCGCCACGGCGTGCAGGTCGAGGCCCGGCTCGCCGGCGATCGAGGCGATCTCGTCGGGCGAGGCCCGCACCAGCAGCACGTCGCCCGCGTGCAGCCGCTCGTCGTCGCCCCGGCGCGGCTGGCGTGCGCCGTCGCGCAGCCAGTCCACCACCTGCAGGCGCTCGACGAAACGCGCCTCGAACTCCGCGATCGAGCGACCGATCCACGGCGACTCCTGCTCCACCACGAGCTCGGTGTAGTAGCGGTCGAGGCGCAGGTACTCGCCCTCGGGGGTGCCGCCGGCACGCTTGGGCAGCAGCCAGCGCGCGACCAGCATGTAGGCCATGCCGAGCAGCACCAGCAACGCGCCGATCGGCGTGATCGAGAAGATGCCCAGGCTGCCGGTGCCGCTGCGCTCCAGCAGGTCGCGCGCGAGCAGGAAGGCGGGCGCGCTGAACAGCGTCAGCGTCGTGCCGAGCGAGGCCGCCAGTGCCATCGGCATCAGCAGTCGCGAGGCGGGCAGGCCCTGGTCGCGCGCGAGGCGCAGCAGGATGGGCAGCATCATCGCGGTCACCATCAGGTGGTGCGAGAACGCGGCCAGCGCCGCGACCGCCGGCATCACCACCGCGACCGCACGCCATTCGCTGGCCCCGGCCGCGCGGCCGATCGCCTGGCCGATGCGGTCGGTGACACCGGTCGCGCTCAACCCGCCGGAGATCACGAAGGCCGCCGCGACGATGATCGCCGGCTCGCTGCCGAAGCCGGCGAGTGCCGCCTCCAGCCCGAGGATCCCGCTCAGCGCGAGCGCCAGCACCAGCAGCATCGCCACCAGGTCGACACGCACGCGCCCCTGGATGAAGAGGGCGAGTGCGGTCACGAGGATCAGCAGGAACAGACCGGACTGCAGCGTCATCGGAGCCCGTGGACGACGTGGCACCAGGCCACGGGGGTCGCGGCCGGACGCCCGGATCCGCGGCATTCGAGGTTAAGGCAGTTCGGTTGCCGCGCCCAGCCTCGCGCCGCGAGCGGTGCGACACCATGGCGCGTCACCCGGGCCACCTGTAGTCGCCCACCGACAGCGGGAGCGCCTGGCCTGCAGGGGCTCCGGCGTGCCCTAGCCGCCGCGTCCCGCCTTGAGCGCCGCCAGCCGCGCCGTCAGCCGGGCCTGCTTCTCCCGCGACACCTCGAAGCGACGGATCGCGACGGCGAGCAGCGAGCCCCCGGCGACGATGATCGCGCAGACGAAGGCCGCGAGCGCCGACACCTTGTCCTGCGGCATCTGCTCGAGCGGCACGCCGCGCGGCAGGTCGATGACGTCCAGGCAGACGCCTGCGAGCACCCCGGCGACCGCACCGGCGGCCTGCTGCCCGAGGAAAACGAAGGACATCACGAGGCCCTGCTGCGGCCTGCCGGTGTTCACCTCGTGCTCGTCGCTGACGTCGAGCGTGACGGTGCCGGCGGCGACCAGGTAGCAGCCGTAGCACACGCCGCCCGCGAACCTCAGCGCGACCACCAGCAGGGCGAGCGCGGCGCTGGCAGCGGCCGGGGCGAGACCCGCGAGCGGCAGCGCGATCGCCACCAGCGCGCAGCCGAAATAGCCGAGGATCGAGATCACCATCAGGTTCTTCTTCTCGAGGCGCGACATCGGCCAGCGTGCCACGAGCAGCCCGACGAAGGTCCCGACCGTGGAGAACACCAGCAGGCGCTCCGTCTCCCGCGGCCCGAGCTGCCAGAAATAGGTCGTGAGGTACAGCGTGAGGGTGTTGAGGGTCGCGTTGATGATGAAGACCAGGAACGACAGCGCGAGGATGCGGCGCACGTTGGGCGTGACCCGGAACGCATCGCGCAGCTCGCGCACCAGCTTGACCAGCGAGGACTGGGGCTCGGCCGGGCCGCGACCCGATTCGAGCGCCTCGAACGACCGGATGCGGCGCATCGTCCCGGCGACCGCGACCGACATCGCGAGCATCCCGAACACCGCGAGCGTGACGCCGAAGCCCGGGTAGGGCCCGGGGTCGAGCTGGCCGCGCGGATGTTCCGCGGTGGGCACGAAGAACAGCCGGAACGCGAGGATCGGCACCAGCATCGTACCCAGGGTGGCGCCGACGTTGCGCAGCGCGACCACCAGCGGGCGCTCGGCGGGGTCGCGGGTCAGCTCGACCCCGACCGCGAACGCCGGCACGGTGTAGAACGAGATGCCGACGCGCGCCAGCAAGCCGAAGCCGAGCAGCCAGGCGAACAGGCTGGCCTGCGACAGACCGTCGGGTGGCGCGAACAGTGCCGCGAGACCGATGCCGAAAGGCAGGATCGCCGCGCTCATCAGGGTGTGCCGGCGACCGAGCGGCGCGCGCCGCAGCCCGTCGGAGAGGCTGCCGACGTAGGGGTCGACGAGGGCGTCGGTCACCAGGATCAGCGCCAGCGCCAGCGCGATCAGGCTGCCGTCGAGACCCAGCACCTGCCGGTAGTAGAACAGGACGAACGTGTCCCAGGACGCGTTCTTGATGTTCTCGGGGACCGAGCAGAAGGTCCAGGCGACGCGGGTCGGCAGTGGCAGGCGGCCACCGAGGGCGGCCGCCGCGGGCAGCGGGGCTTCAGCCACCCGTGCCGGCGCCGCCCGCCCGCCCGTAGCCCTGGACGAACGAGATCACGACGGCACCGGCGATCACGGTGGCCGTGTCGGCGAGCGCCGTGCGGCACATCTCGGCCGTCGGCAGCACCGTCCAGCCGGACAGGAAGGTGTAGGTGCCGAAGAACGCCGCGACCGACAGGAGGCCGCCGACGGCGACGCCGCGCGCCAGCCAGCCGTGCGGCACGCGCACGATCGCGAGCAGCACGGCGAGCACGGCCACGATCAGCGCGAAGCCCCCGCTGAGCACGCCGACCTGGGTGTCGCCCGCGGTACGCATCAGCGGGCCGAGACCCGGGCGGATCATCGGGTTCAGCAGCTTCTCGGCAACGAACCAGTTGAGCCCACTGGTGAACACGAACCCGAGCAGCAGCGACGCGAGCCAGCGCCCGGCCGTCAAGGCGCCGCCTCGACGATCTCGACGACGCCGCGGACCTTCGGGGCCTGCACGACCTGCGTGCTGCCGCTCGGCCAGCGCACTTCGATGGCGTCCACGGCCTTGCGCGCGCCGAGGCCGAAGGTGATCACCGGGTCGCTGGTCGAGTTGTAGCCGTGCGCGCTCTGGGTCTCGTGGTACTGGACGAGGTCGCCGGCGGTCACCTTGATCATCGCGCCATAGGCATTGCGGTTGCTGCGCGTCCCGACCAGCTTCACCTTGATCCAGTTGTTGCGGTTGCCTCGGTTGACGTAGAGCCGGTTCTGGCCGGGCTGCGGGCTGACCTGCTTGCCCTCGGCGTAGTAGGTGCGATTGGCGACGAACAGGTCGACGAAGCCGTCGCCGTCGACGTCGGCCGCACCGACCCCAGAGCCGATGCCGAGGCCCTCGGCGCCGGAGCCGCGGGTGACGTCGCTGAACGTGCCGTCACCGTTGTTGCGCAGCAGCGCGTTCTGCGCCGGTTCCCAGGCGATGTAGAACTGCACGAACGGCGGGAAGCCAGCGATCACGTCGTTGATCAGCGTGTTCGACGGTCCGCCGTTGTTGACGTAGAGGTCGACGTGGCCGTCGTTGTCGAAGTCGGCCACCGCGCAGCCGCGCGCGCCGCCGGTGTCGCCGGCGCCGGACTTCAGCGTGACGTCCTCGAAGGTCAGCGTGCCCTTCTCCTTCAGGCGGCTCAGGATCAGGCGGTTCGCCTGGTCGGCCAGCGGCAGGTAGAAGTCCATGTCGCCGTCGTTGTCGAAGTCGGCGATGCAGGCACCCTCGGCGTTGCCGGGGTTCAGGAACGGCAGGCCGCTCGGCGGGCGGCGGCCGCGGGTGATGTCCTCGAAGGTGCCGTCGCCCTTGTTGCGCAGCAGGACCTTGCTGTCGCCCTCGTTGGTGACCAGCAGGTCGATCCAGCCGTCCTGGTCGACGTCCGTCCAGTTGGGCGAGCCCTGCGCGTTCGACTCGCGCAGCTTGGCCTGCACCGCGACGCCGGCGCTGGCCGTCACGTCGGTGAAGGTCCAGTTGCCCTCGTTGCGGAACAGCGCGTTCTCGATCTCGGGGTCGGCGTTCTTCCAGAACACGTCGAGGTCGCCGTCGCGGTCGTAGTCGGCGCAGCCCACGCCGCCCGCCGTGTCGCCGATGCCACCGATCTTCTCGTCGTTGGCGTTCCCCGCGCGCATCAGCTTCGCCGCCCGGGTCACGTTCTCGAAGCGCGCCTGGCCGGACTCCTTGAGCTGGTTGCGGAACAGCGTCGTCGGGACGTGGCGCTCCCTCGGCTGCCCCGGGGGCAGGTTGGCCGCGAGCAGGTCGAGGTCGCCGTCGTTGTCGAAGTCGCAGAACACGGCTCCCCGGTTGATGCTGCCGGGGTTCTGCACGCCGCGCTCGGCGGCGACGTCGCGGAACATGCCGCGGCCGTCGTTCTCGTAGAGCCGGTCGGCGAGCCCCGGAGCGAGATCCTCGACCGGCACGAACAGGTCGAGGTCGCCGTCGCCATCGTAGTCGCCGAAGGTGGGACCGGTGGAGTTCACCGCGAGGTCCTCGACGCCGCGCTTCCGTGCTTCGTCGACGAAGCGGATCGCGGGGGGCTGCGCCGCATCGGCGCCGCCCGTGAGGACCAGGCAGGCACCCGCGGCAGCGAGCGCCCGCGGCAGGCGCCTGCGCCCTGCCCCGTCGGGACGGCCGCCACCCCAGAACCGCAGAACACGACCGAGTCCGCGCATCGTTCGCACCTCCCTGTGTAGCGACCGATTCTAGCGAGCCGCGGTGCGACGGATCCGGAAACGAAAAGGCCGCGTCCCACTGCGTGGTCGCGGCCCTCTCGCGGCGCGCCGCCGTTCCCGGCGGCCGCCCTGCCCTCAGTTGCCGGCGAAGCGGTAGTTGAACCGCACGCCGACGATCCGCGGATCCGGCAGCGTCGCGCCGATCGTGTCGGCCGGCGAGAAGTTCGTCGGGTCCGCGATCGACTGGGCCACGTCGCCCGGGTTGCTGTTGGCCGTCAGCACGGCATCGTTGTCGGCGACGTTGTTCACGTAGACCAGCGCGTCCCAGCGGGCGGAGGTCACGCCGATCCGCAGGTTGCCGAGCACGTAGCTGTCGAGGTCGGAGGTGTTCCAGATGTCGACGTAGCGGCTGCTCTGGGCCTGGACGTCGCCTTCGATGAAGAACCGCGCGTTGTCCGACCCGAACAGGTCGGCGATCGCGGTCGACCAGCGCGCCTGCGCCACCACCGAGTGCTCCGGCGCCCGCTCGAGCTTGTTGCCCTTCAGGTTGATGTAGCAGAGCCGCGGATCCGGGCCCCGCGGGCAGGACCCGAAGCGGTCCGCGTCGGTGGCCGAGGTGGAGGTGAACGGAAAGTCGGTGAACTCGGCATCGAGGTAGGCGTAGTTCAGCGCAAACTGCCAGTTGTCGGTCGGCGCCCACTGCGCGTCGAGCTCCAGGCCGCGAACCTCCGCCTTGCCGGCGTTGAGCAGGCGGCCGACGGCGATCCCGGAGGGCGTGATGAGCTGCGCGCCGGTCTGCTTGTCGTCGTACTTGATGAAGAACACTGCCGGGTTCAAGCGCAGGCGTCCGTCGGCGAAGGTGGTCTTGGCGCCGAGTTCGTATTCCTGGATCTTCTCCTGCTTGAACGAGAACTCGTCGTACGCACCGTCGTAGTCCGCGTCCTGCCACGAACCGGCGGTGGTTGCCGAGATGCCGCCCGGCTTGATGCCGCGCGCCCAGCTCAGGTAGACCAGGCTCGAATCCGTCGGCTTGGCCTCGAGGGTCACGCGCGGGGTCGCATAGGTCGAGTCGGTCTGCAGCCGGACCGGCACGTCGGGCGCCTGGCGCACGCCGAGCGCGGGCGCCATCGGCGCGAACGGGTTGAAGAACGGGTACAGGTAGTTGATCGACGGCCCGAACACGGCGAAGCCCGGGAAGGTCGGGTCCTGGCACTTGGCGATCGGGCCGCCCGGGAAGGCCGCAGCGTCCAGCGTCGGCGAGCAGTTGACGCCGAGGATGGTCTCGGTCTCGTCGGCGTAGCGGCCCTCGACCGTCAGCTTCCAGGTGTCGTTGAACTGATACTCGACCAGGCCGAACACCGAGGTGTGCTCGACCTCGCGGCCGTTGAGGCGCGGGATCGCGTTCAGCTGGCCGAGCACCTGGTTCGGGCCCTGGTTGCCGCAGCTCGGGGGGATCGGCGGCTGGCCCGGGAAGAACGAGTTGGCCGGCACCGGGCCGAGGCAGAAGATGTTGATGGAGCGGGCGATCTGCTTGGCGTCGTCGTTCCAGTAGAGTCCGCCCAGCATGAAGTTGAAGGGACCGTCGAAATCGGAGCGGAAGCGCAGCTCCTGGCTGATCTGCTGGGTGTCGTTGTCGTAGTCGAAGCGCGCCGCACGCAGCGCCCGGTCGACGCCGTTCGCGCCCACGCCCGAGTCGAAGTCGCCGTCCTCGTCGAACGAGAAGGCCGCGTCGGTGAACCCGGTCAGCGAGGTCAGCGTGCCTTTCTCGAAGTTCCAGTTCATCACCAGCGTGGCACGGCTGATCTCGCGGTTGCTGCCGGCATAGTCCCGGCCGGTGGTCGGGTTCGGATCGAGCCGGATCGGCAGCTCGTCCGCGCCCGGCACGGTGCCGCGCCAGGAGTAGACGTGGTTGCTGCCCGGGAACACACCGAACGTCGACGTCGGCGAGTAGACGCGCGCGCTGCCCGACGGGCAGGCGCCCATGACCGCGGCGACGGCGGACCCGGTGGCCGTGAGGCAGGTCGAACCGCCGACGGGCCGGACCCCGATGTTGTTGATGGGCAGCTGGGCGGTCGGGAACTGGCCGAACTGGTCGTCGGTGAACTCGAGCCGCAGCTTGGCATCGAAGGCGTCGGTCGGGGTCCACTTGGCCGTCAGGGCCGCGCCCCAGCCGTCGCCGTCGCCGACCTTGTTGCCGGTGACCTGGTTCCGGTAGATGCCGTCCTGGTTCCAGTAGAGGCCGTTGAAGCGCAGCCCGAGCGTCTCGGACACCGGGCCGCTGAGCGTCGTCCCGACCTCGTATCGACCGAAGTCGCCGAACTCGCCGCGGACGCTGGCCTCCGGCTCGCGCGAGGGATCCTTGGTGACGTATTGCACGGCGCCGGCGAAGGCCGCGCGGCCGTAGAGGGCCGACTGCGGACCCTTGACGATCTCGACGGCCTGCAGGTCGAGCAACCGGTTGGTGGCGAGCAGCGAGCCACCGCCGAAGCCGATGCTCTCGGTCGAGGTGTCGATGCCGTCGATCAGCACCGCGACGTTGACCCGGCCCCGGGTCGGCGAGAGGCCGCGGATCGAGATGCGGTTGTCGGTGGCGGAATAGCCCTTGTCGTAGATCAGCGAGGCGTCGAGCCGCGAGATGTCGTCGATGTCCCGGATGCCGAACTTGTCGATGTCGACCGCGGAGATCGCGGTGATCGACATGGACACGTCCTGCAGGTTCTCCTCGCGCTTGCGCGCCGTGACCACGACCTCCTCCAGCCCGAGGACCTCCTGGGCCAGCACGGGCGCGGCGAGCGACGCGACGATGGTTCCCGTGGCGAGCGCGAGGCCGCCGCGGGCGAGCAGACGATCGATTGACATGGACCCCCCGGTCTACGTTGTGTTGACGCCGGGAAGCCGCGCAACGAGAACGCGAAAAACCGGCTGCGATCGAGCCTGCAGTAAAGGTGACCGCGCAGTCAACTGGAGCGTGGGTGCACCGTGTGGCGTACAAGCTTTGTTCAGCTTGTGGTGTCCACTGCGTGCACCGTACCTTTGCCCGCCCCCGATCGATCACCGTCGACGAACACGAATGCGAGGCATCCCCACACGCGGCCGCGGGCTCTCCCGCCGGCAGACCTCCGAGAAGGCCCTGCTCGACTCGTTCGAGGCCCTGCTGGCGCGACACGGGCCGAACGGCCTCGGGGTCAACGCCGTGCTCGACTCGGCCAAGGTCGGCAAGCGCCTGCTCTACGAGTACTTCGGCGACCTCGAGGGTCTCGCCGCGGCCTGGTCGCGCGAGCGCACGGATCCCCTGGACCTCGAGTCGCGGGCCGCCGCGATCCTGCGCCGGGTCGAGGGCCGGCCTCCGGCCGAGGTCCTCGCCGTCGTGCTCGCCGACTACGCGGAGCAGTTGCGCGTCCACCCCTGGGCGGCGCAGGTGCTGCTCGCCGAGCTCGCGCAGCCCTCGACGCTGGGGAACGCGATGCGCGAGATCCGCCGCGAGCTCGGCCGCGGCTACGAGAAGCTGCTGATCGACAGCCGGGCCTTCGACCAGCGCGAAGCCGTGCAGGCGGCGCTGATCCTGCACGCCGCGGCGACCTACCTCGCGATGCGCGCCCGCTTCGCCCCGGACTACAACGGCATCGACCTCGCGAGCCAGCAAGGGTGGCAGGCGGCGATGGACGCGTTCCATGCGTTCGGCCTGGCCGCACCGGAAGGCAGCCGGAGGTCGCCCCCCACGCCGGGGCCCAGCGCCGACGCGGCGCCGGCAAGCCGTCCGGCCGCGCGCGCGGGGAAAAAGCCGGGCGCTCGCCGTGCCGGCAGGCCCCGCGGCGTGCAGCGCAGCCGCGCCTAGCCGCGGGCCGGCGCCGTCAGGCTGGCTTCGGGCGCGCGCTCAGGCGCTCGGGGTACTCGCGCTGCGCGCGCTCGAGGTATTCCCGCGGCAGTTCGCCGACGTCGCGCAGCTTGGCGCCGCTGGCGTGCCAGACGACGTGCCCAGGCACGTCCTTCATGTCCATCCACTTCAGCCAGCCCATGAAGACGGTCGAGGAGAAGGTCGCGGGCAGGCGCGCGAGGCGCCGGTTGGCGAAGTCACGGCGCGACGCGAACATGGTCTGGCGCTGGCCGTGCATCGGCGGCATGCCCGGCGGATACACCGTCTGGTGCTGCAGCCAGACGTGCTCCCCCATGCCGTGCCACTGCACCCAGAGCGGCGCGCGCCGCGGCTCGCCGATCGGGGTCGCATCGAGCCGCACCGGCCAGATGCCTTCGGCAGAGTACTTGAAGCCGAGGTTGCCGCCCTGCACCGCCGGCTTCACTTCCTCCACGCGCCCCGTCCAGGGATTGCGGAACTCACGGAGGTATTCGCGCGTCTCGAAGTCCCTGAAGAAAGTGACCGTGTTGCCGCCGAGCAGGTAGCCGTCGGCGAGGTGCCGGAACCAGTAGATCTCGAGGCCCTCGAATCGCACCAGAGGACGTGGCGTCTCGCGCTCGCCGGTGACGGCGAAGATCACCCCGTTGAACCACCAGGGCACGTCTTCCTCGCGCAGGCTGCCCTGCATGCGCACGATGTCCCGCAGGTGCTCCTCCGGCGTCGCGGGGAGGCCCGCGATGGTCGCATCCGCCGCGGACGCGTCCCAGCTGACGCCGCCGCCGGCGAGCCCCAGGAGCAGCGCGCCACCCAGTGTGTCGCGCCGGCTGAACCCCGCCGGACCCGGCGGATGGTAGGTCTTCACGCGTGCTCCCTCCCCAAAGGAAGCCGCCCGCTCCGGCAGGCGGAGCGGGCGGCGGATGGTCCCCGGCGCGAGCCGGGCGTGGCGTGCCTCAGAACTTGTAGTTGAAGCGCACGCCGAACAGCCGCGGATTCGGCAGTTGCGCGAACACGGCCGTCGGGATCGCGAGGCCGAACGCCGGCACCGGCTGGCGCAGGTTCACCGGCGTGGTCGGCGTCGCAAGCTGCACCGCCCCGGTGATGGTCGCCTGCCTGACGTCCGCGATCGCGTTGCCCGGCCCGGTGCCACCCGAGCGGATGGTGTCGTCGTCGAAGAGATTGTCGACGTACAGCTGGGCGCTCCAGCGCTCGTTCTCCACGCCGATGCGCAGGTTCGACAGGTAGTACGAGTCCAGGATCACCGCGTTGTCGTCCTCGGCGAAGCGCTCGTCCAGCCAGAACGTGTCGAAGTCCACGAACAGGCTGTTGCCCGAGGCGCCGAGCGGCTGCCGCCAGCCGAGGTTGAGTGCGACCGACGTCTCGGGAGTGTCCTCGAGCTTGTTGCCGGTACGCGAGACGCGGCAGGTCGTCTGCGCGACGTTGGTGGGCACGCCGGCCACCACCTGCTGCACCACCGTGGTCACGATCTCGCAGTTGTTGACGCGCGCGATCTCGGCGGCGCCGCTCGTCAGGGTATTGAAGTCCGTGTACTCGTACTGCAGGAAGTGCGTGACGCCCAGGCCGACGTTTAGGTTCTCCGTGGCGCGCCAGGTGGCGGCCAGTTCGAGGCCCTGCAACTCGGCGCCACCGGCGTTGGTCACGCGGTTGCCGAGCGTGGTGCCGACGATCACCTGGGTGCTGACCTGCTTGTCCGTGAAGTCCTGGAAGAAGTAGGCGCCGTTCAGCTGCAGCCGGCGGTTCTCGGACGTCCACTTGGAGCCGAGCTCGTAGACGGCGATCTTCTCGGACTCGAACTCGACGTCCGATCGTGCCGGCAGGCCGAACGCGCCCGTCGTCAGCGTGGCGAACCCACCGGGCTTGCGGCCTTCGGAGTACGAGGCGTAGACGTTCAGGTTATCGCGCGCCCGCCACTGGATCGTGCCCTTCGGGGTCACGTAGGACTCGCTGCGCGAATATCCGGCCACCGGGAACTGCGTCGGACCCGCGAACGTGCCAGGAGCGCCCGGCGCGGCGGGATAGGGGATCGCCGCGAGGTTGTTGCAGTTACCGGTCGCGCCGCAGAGGATCGCGGTGCCCGGGCCCTGGTTGCCTGCGGTGGGACTGGCAGCGATCTCGTTCGTCTCGTCGACGTAGCGGGCCTCGGCGATGAAGCTCAAGCGTTCGGCGATCGTCCACTCCAGCTCGAGGTAGGCGGACTGGTGCTCGACGAGGCGCCGGACGAACGACGGCCTGCGGGCGTTCGCGACATCGTCCATGAACGGCGCGACGCTGGTGCTGGTGAAGCCGGTGGTGCCGGGTGCGCCGGCGCAGACCCCCATCGGCGTCGCGCCGGGGACCACCGCCACCAGTACGCAGGTGGAACCCGCGCCGAACACGGTGTTGTTGCGGTCGAACTGGTCGGCGCGCTCGGTCCAGTACTGCAGGCCGGTGATGAACTGCAACGGACCGTCGAAGTCCGAGGTGAAGCGCAGCTCCTGGCTGAACTGCTCCGTGGTGTTGTCGGTCTTGAGGGTCTGCTGGACGCTCAGCAGGTCGAGCTTGTCGAAGTCCTGCGAGGTCGAGACCAGCGCCCGGGTGTAGCCGGTCAGCGAGCTGAAGCTGCCGAAATCGAAGTCGAGCGACTGCACCGCCGAGAGGCGCGTGACCTGGCGGTTGGTACCGGAGAACTCCGGCGCCGTGACGCCGTTGTCGGTCGAGCGCGTGTAGTCGGGGTTGTAGGTGACCCGCAGGCCGCTGGCATCCGGCAGGACACCGCGATAGGACGGCACCCCCATGTCGTCGTAGATGCCGCGGAACCCGGTGGCCGACTCGAGCAGGAAGGCCGGGTTGCGTACTGCGCCCGTGATCGGCACGCCGGCCGCGGTGCGGAAGTTCGGGTTTGCATCCAGGTTCTGGCAGGACGCGTCGAGCACCGGCCCGGTCGCCACGAGGTTCGGAACGAGCGCCGGGTTCGGCGTCGGACCCGGGTTGGCGATCGAGTACGTGCGGCAGCTCGACGCCTGCGACGGCACCGCCTTGATGGTGTTGAACGGCACCGACGCCTGCGCGGGCGGGTCGAAGTTGTCGTCCGCGTACTCGGAGCGGAACTTGACCGAGTACACCTCGTTCGGCTGCCACTTCACCGTCATCGAGCCGCCGACGCCGTTGCCGCCGCCGACCCAGGCGCCCGTGGTGGAGTTCTTGAAGAAGCCGCGGTCGTCGAACAGGTAGCCGTTGAGGCGAACGCCGAGCGTGTCGGTGAGCGGCAGGGAAATGCTGGCGCGCAGTTCCTTCTGCTCCTCGTGGTTCGCGTCGACCGCGAAGCTGCCGGTGAGCTCGTCGTCCGGGTCGGCCGTGACGTAGCTGATGGCACCGGCGAACGCGCTGCGCCCGTAGAGCGCGCTCTGCGGGCCCTTGACGATCTCGATGCGCGCGATGTCGACCAGCCGGGGATTGATCAGCAGCGATCCGCCGGCGACGCCGACCGCCTCGCTCGAGACGTCGATGCCGTCGATCAGCGTGGCGACGTTGGGGCGGCCGCGCGTCGGTGACAGCCCGCGGATGACGATGCGGGTGTCGTACGGGGCGATGCCGAGGTCGAACGCCAGGCTGGGGTCGCGGGCCACGAGGTCCTCGACGTTCTGGATGCCCTCGCGCGCGAGCTGTTCCGCGGACACGGCCGTGACCACGATGGGCACGTCCTGGAGGTTCTCCTCGCGCTTGCGGGCCGTGACGACGACCTCGTCGAGGACCAGCTCCTCATCGACGCCCGCGGACTGCCCGTGGACCGGCGACGCCATCGCGAACGTCAGTGGTGCCATCCACAGGCAGTGACGCCAACCGTTATTGCTCGACATGTAGACCCCCTGCTTGACTGGTTTCGCGCCCGATCGCCGGACGCGGCCTGAAGAGCCGCACGGGGCACCGCCACGGCCTGCGCCGGAGCGCTCTGCCCGGCGAGGAACGCGCGCCGGTCGACGCCGGCTGGCTGTGTTGTCAGACCCCCGCGCCCGACCCCGCGTTGCATCGGGGCAACACGAATCCGGGACACTCGAACGGCGCATCTCCGCCGCCTGTAATGCTTCTTATCACCGTGTTTCCGGGCGGCAGTGCAAAAGCGGGTACCTCGCCCAACACGTGGACGACGCAACCGTACGCGATTGATGCTGCTGGGGATGAGTCGCGCGGAGCGGGTCGTCCGCGGCGCCGTAGTTGACCGGTCGGTCACGTACGGCAGCGCGCGCACCGGGCCCGTGCGGCCCGGTGCGCGCGCCACGATCAGTCGACGAGCGACACCGTGACCTTGTGGTCGGGGCCAATATCAGACACGTGGATGCGCACGCCCATGACTTCGGCGTAGCCGTACAGCCGGGGCTTCAGCCAGGCCTCGTGCACCTCCTCGTTCGTGAGGTCGAACTGGCCGATCTTGCGCGACACGTCCAGCACGTTGCTGAACGGGAACGTGAACGTGCGCTTGCCCGGCGCGACCTCGAGGTCGAGGCACAGCTGGTAGAGGCAGGGCGTGCGCTCGAACATGCCGACCAGGGCGGTCTCGCGGTTGCCGGTGCGCTCGATGATGCCCTTCATGCGGGTCAGCATCGGCATCATGGTCTTGACGTCGTGCTGCACGTATTCCTTCAGCACCCCCTTGTTCTTGGCGAACTGCACCGAGTTCAGGTGCATCTTGACCAGCGCGTCGTTCATCTCGTGCTGGTAGGGCATGGAATCCTTGAGCGTGCGGATCGCCATCGCGACCGCCCGGCCGAGCATCTCCTCGCGGCCCTCGAAGCCGCTGGCGGTCCCCTCCATCCCGCCGGGCCCACCGTGCCGTCCGGCGCCGGGCGGCGGCCCGCCGGCTGCGACGCCCGGCGGAGGCCCCCCGGCCCCGACCCCCGGCGGCGGCCCGCCCGCGCCCCCTGCCCCCGGCGGCGGCCCGCCGGCCCGGATCGCTTCCCCTGCGGCCTGTGCTGTCTCAGCCATGACGAACCTCGCTGTGGATGAATCGACCCGCCCTGCCGGGCGCGCCGGAAGAGCCTTATACACGCCACCGCCGCGTCGGCGGCATCGACCGCCTCGGCCCGCGTCCGATCGGTGGACAGCGCGGGGACCGCGCACTAGGCTAACAATCGGGGTTCGCGTAGAAGTCGCCGGATTGAAAAGGAGTTCGGTCCATGTACATCAATTTCTGGTATCCCGTCGTCCGTTCGGAAGACCTCGGCAAGACGCCGCAGAAGGTCCGCATCCTCGCGCACGACTTCGTCGTGTTCCGCGACGAGGCGGGCAAGCCGGCGGTCCTGTCCGACACCTGCATCCACCGCGGTGCCTCGCTGTCGGCGGGCAAGTGCAAGGAAGACGGCACGGTGCAGTGCCCCTACCACGGCTGGCGCTTCAACTCGAAGGGTGTCTGCACGCGCATCCCCTCGATCGGCTCCAAGACCAAGCCGCCGCCGCGCGCCCGGGTCGACTCCTACCCGGTGCAGGAGAAGTACGGGATCGTGTTCGCGTTCCTCGGTGACCTGCCCGAGGCCGAGCGTCCGCCGATCATGGCGGTCGACGAGCACGACACGCCCGAGTGGCGCTCCACGGTGATCGTGTTCGACATCAACTACCACTACGAGCGCTCGATCGAGAACGGCCTCGATCCCGCCCACAACGAGTACGTGCACACGACGCACGGCTACCAGGGCGAGCGCGAGGACTCCTACACGATGATGGAGCTGCGCCCGTTCAAGAACACCGACTGGGGCTACGGCTTCATGGCGAGCTTCGACGCGCCGCCGCTGAAGAATCCGATCATGCGCCGCGTGCGACCCAGCGGCGGCAAGATGGAAGCCGGCTCCGGCAGCCACGGCCCGAACCAGATCTGGACGTACATCAACTTCTCCGAGAAGTACTCGATGCACCAGTACATGTTCGAGGCGCCGATCGACCAGAACCGTACCCGCGTGTTCCTGCTGAACGAGCGCAACGTGCTGTTCTTCAAGAAGGGCCTGATGACGCGCCTCAACGGCTGGCTCGACAAGAAGGTCAACGAGCGCAACGTCTTCATCGCCTCGCAGGACATCAAGGTGATGAACGACGTCGAGCCGCGGCTCACGCCGCCGTCGCGCGCCAAGGAACTGATGATGCCGGCCGACAAGTGCATCCTGCAGTACCGCGACAAGCTCGACGAGTACGAGGCGCGCGGCTGGAAGCTCGACATGGACGCGATCAAGGCGGCGCGCGCCAAGGGCGACACGATCTTCGCGATCCCGAGCCCCGCGCGTCGCGAGACCAATGCCTGGGTGCTCGACGAGGCGCCGCGGATCGTGCCCAAGCCCTCGGAGAAGCAGGTCACCCTGCAGGCTGCAGGCTGACCGCAGCAGATCGCACCCGGCGCTCCCGGCCGGGCGGACCACACCAGGGCCCGGCATCGCCGGGCCCTTTTTCCAGGCAGGGGTCGCGGACGGGCCCCGTGACGCGCCGCGAGCCCCCGTGCATCGTGGCGAGCGAGGGACGATGGCCATGGACGCGCCTCACGGCCCGGCCGGCAAGAAGGTCGGCATCTGGGAACTCTCCCCCGGCATCGAGCGCAGCAACTTCTTCTCGCTGCTCGGCGCCGCGTTCTTCTCGATCGGGCTGCTGACGCTGGTCGGGAACCTGCGCCCCTACCTGTTCAACTCGATGCTGAACATCCCGGACGACATCCAGGGGCGCGTCAGCGCCGGCATGGACGTCGTCAGCGAGATTCCGGCGCTGCTGCTGTCGGGCCTGGTCGGCGCAGCCTCGGACAAGCTCGGGCGGCGTTCGATCTACGCCCTGGGATTCCTGATCCTCTCGGTCGGCTACCTGTTGTTCCCGTTCGTCGGCTACGACTGGACGCTGTACGCGATGGTCTTCGTCACGGCCTGCGGCGCCTCCCTGATCGCGGCCATGCTCTCGACCGTGATCGCCGACTACCCGCGCGAGAGTTCGCGCGGCAAGCTGGTCGGCATCTGCTTCTTCCTCAATGGCCTCGGCGTCGCGACGCTGGTGGGCCTCGCTGCACAGTTGCCGAAGTTCTACCAGGCGCAAGGCCTGTCGGCCTACGACGCCGGCCGTTATGCCTACTGGACGGTGGCGGCGATCTGCCTGGTGCCGATGGTGGTCGTCATGCGCGGGCTCGCGCGCGGTTCGCCGGCGCGGCTCGAGGACCGCGCGCCGCTGCTCGCGACGCTGAAGGTCGGCCTGGCCGCGGCGCGGGACATCAAGATACGGCTCGCCTACCTGTCGGCGGCAGTGTCGCGCGCCTCGCTGTCGATCATCAGCGCGTTCTTCTTCCTCTGGATGGTGCAGGCCGGCAAGGACCAGGGCATGACCCCCGCCGAGGCGCTGTCGCGCAGCGGCGGGATCTTCGTCGCGATCCAGATCACGGCGACCTTCTGGGCGATCATCGTCATCAGCTTCATCGACCGCATCAACCGCGTGCTGACGATGGCGGTCGGTGCGGCGCTGGCGAGCGCGAGCTACACGATCTTCGGGCTGGTCGACGACCCGTTCCAGCCGGTGATGTACGCCGCGGCCGTTTTCCTCGGGATCGGCGAGATGAGCGGCATCCTCGCCTCGCAGGCGCTGATCGGCCAGGTGGCGCCGGTGCAGGCGCGCGGCGCGGTGATCGGCGTGTTCACGCTCTGCGGCTCGGCCGGCATCTTCCTGGCCGCGGTCGTCGGCGGATCGCTGTTCGACGTGTGGCGCCCGTCGGCACCTTATGTGGTCATGGGCGCTACCAGCGCGGTACTGTGCCTCGCGGCCACCTGGACGTGGTTGCAGACCCGCCGCCCGTCAGGGGTGGCGCTCGCGGCGGGAGCTGATCCTACGGCGTGACGGCGCGACCCATCCGTCCAGGGGGGTTCCTTGAGCACGGTTCCGGTCACGGCCGGCGGTGACGCCGAGACGCTGCGGCTGAAGGTGGGCCCCTGGGAGTTCGTCCCGGGCGTGACCCGCGGCCACTTCAATGCGCTGCTCGGCGCGTCCTTCTTCACGATCGGCATCATGACGCTGGTGGGAAACCTCCAGCCCTACCTCTTCAACGCCGTGATGAAGGTCCCGGTCGGCGAACAGGGCTCGCTCGGCGGCTCGCTCGCGTCGTTCAACGAGATCGTCTTCCTGGCCGTGGCGAGCCTCGTCGGGGCTGCCTCGGACAAGGTGGGTCGCAGGCCGATCTACGCGCTGGGGTTCCTGGTGATGGCCGGGGCCTACGTGCTCTATCCACTGGCCCGCGAGCCTTCGGACCTCTACCTGTACCGCGCGGTGTTCGCGATCGGCGCGGCCTGCGTCGCGTCGATGCTGGCGGCGATCATCGCCGACTATGCGATGGAGTCGTCCCGCGGCCGCCTGGTCGGCATCTGCTTCTTCCTGAACGGCATCGGCGTGGCGACCCTGGTGGTGCTCGGCGGCCGCCTGCCGCGGGTGATCGAGGCGATGGGCGTCGCGCCGGTGCAGGCGGCACGCTGCGCCTACTGGAGCGTCGCGGCGCTGTGCTTCCTGCCCTTGCTCATCGTGGCCTTCGGCCTGCGCCCGGGCGCCCCGGCGCGGGTCGAGAAGAAGGAACCGATGCTCTCGACGCTGCGGATCGGCCTGGCCGCGGCGCGCGACCCGCGGGTGCTGCTGGCCTACCTTTCCGCGATGGTGTCGCGTGGCGACCTCGCGGTGCTCTCGACCTTCTTCCTGCTCTGGCTGACCACCCACGGCATCGGCCAGGGGCTGACGGCTGCCGAGGCACAGGCCGCGGGCACGAAGTTCTTCGGCATCGCGCAGATCGTGGCGACACTGTGGGCGCTGATCGTGATCCTCTTCATCGACCGGCTGGACCGCGTGCTGGCGCTGGCGATCGCGATGGTGCTGGCGTCGGCCTCGTACATCACCATCGGCATGGTGCAGGACCCGCTCGGTCCGGCGATGTACGCGGCCGCGGCCTTCATGGGCATCGGCGAGATGAGCGGCATCCTCGCCTCCCAGTCGCTCGTCGGACAGGTCTCGGGCGAGCAGGGACGCGGCGCGGTGATCGGCGTGTTCAGCATGTTCGGGGCGGCCGGCATCCTGCTGTCGACGTACTTCGGCGGCCAGCTGTTCGATGCCTGGAAGCCTTCCGCGCCCTACATCCTCGTGGGCATCGCCGACGGCGTGCTGGCCGTGCTGGCGTTCGCGCTGTACGCGACGCGGCGACGGGCCGGCGGGGTCGCCGTGCTAAAGTCGGCGGCGTGAACGAGCTCGAGTTCATCCGCCGGCAGGTCTCGATCGAGCGCAGCCACATGGCGGCGGTGCGCAGCGCCTGCGCCGCGGCGCTGGCGCGCGACGGCGGTACGGCGCCCGACCCGGAGTTCCTCGAGGCCTGCGCGCGCTACCTCCTGTTCGTGGTCGGCCGCTTCAACGCCCAGGACCAGGCGCATTGCGACCTGCTGCGCCCGCGGCTGGACGCCGCCGACGTCGAGGGACGGGAGACGATCGACGACCTGCGGCAGGCGCTGGCCGCGAGCCGCGAGGCGATCGGGCGCCTGGCGGCGGCCGTGGAGTCGCGCGGCGCCGGTACGCGGGACGACTCGAGCTTCGTCGAGGCGCTCCGGGAGTACCTCGGGTTCCATGCGCGCGTGCTGGCGACGCGTCGCCACTCGATCCACCACCTGTTCGACCGCCACTACGGGATCGCCGAGTGGCGCCTGGCGTCGGCCGTCGATGCGGACTCGATCCTGGAGGAGCGCGAGCGCTATGCGCGGGTCGTCGGCTGTTTGCCGGAGGGCTTGTCGCTGGCGCCTTCCGAGCTGCCGGCGGCAGGCTTGCCCCCCTCTGCGCCGGCGGTCGCACCGGCACCCGGCGCCACCGCATCGCCGCGAGGCGATTGACGTCGGCGACCCGCCGGGCCGCAGACTGGCTCGCCCGCACGGCCGCAACGCACCCCGCTGCCCCCCTGCCCCCTGCCCCCTGCCCCGCACGCCCTCCCGATGGACTCGCAGCCCGAATCGACCCTGCACGCACTGATCCTCGCCGCCGGCGCCTCGCGTCGCTTCGGCTCGCCGAAGCAGCTGGTGCGCATCGACGGTCGCCCGATGCTGCATGCCGTGGTGTCGCGGGCCGTCGAGGTGGCGGGACATTCCGTGAGCGTCGTGCTCGGCGCGCATGCGGCAGAACTGACGCCGCTGCTGTCGCACTCGCCCGCGTCGATCGTGATCAACCGCGACTGGGAGGCCGGGATGGCGAGCTCGATCCGCGCCGGCCTCGCGCGACTGCCCGGCACCGCGGACGGAGTGCTGATCCTGCTGGTCGACCAGCCGTCGGTGACAGCAGAGGACCTGCGGCGGCTGGCCGGTGCCTGGCGCCGCCAGCCCGACTACATCGCGGCGGCGCAGTACGGCAGCACGACCGGCGCCCCGGCGATCTTCCCGCGCTGGTGCCTGCGGGAGCTGGCGGAACTGCGCGGGGACCGTGGGGCCGCGGCCCTGCTGCAGCGCCACGCCGATCGCCTCGTGCGCGTGCCGATCGCCGCCGCCGCGCTGGACGTGGACACGCCCGAGGACCTGCTGCTGCTCGAGCGGACGACCGACGCTCCGGGCACCCACGGCGGCCGCCAGGGCTGAGCGGCGGCGGCCTCGGCCGGCACCCGGGACCCGTGACCCGTGACCCGTGACCCGGTGACTTTACGTCAGCCGGCGGCCTTGCCCGCCGGCGCCGCGCCACCATAGCGACGCACGCGGATGTCCGCCTGCTCCTTGTGGCCCGCGAAACCCTCGATCGCGCAGAGCCGCGAGCAGTATTCGCCGATCATCACGGACGCCTCGGGCGTCTTCACCCGCTGGTACGTGCAGGTCTTGATGAACTTGCCGACCCAGAGGCCACCGGTGTAGCGCGAGGCCTTGCGGGTCGGCAGGGTGTGGTTGGTGCCGATCACCTTGTCGCCATAGGAGACGTTGGTCTCCGGCCCGAGGAACAGCGCGCCGTAGTTCGTCATCTTCTGCAAGAAGTAGTCGGGGTCGCGCGTCATGACCTGGACGTGCTCGGAACCGATGTCGTCGGCGACCTGCACCATCTCGTCGTAGGTGTCGCAGAGGATGACCTGGCCGTAGTCCTGCCAGGCCCGCCGCGCGATCTCGGCGGTCGGCAGCCAGGCCAGCTGCTTCTCGATCGCCGCCACGGTGTCGTGCGCGAGCTTCTCGGAGTTGGTGAGCAGCACTGCGGGCGAGTTCGGGCCGTGTTCCGCCTGGCCGAGCAGGTCGGCCGCGCACAGCTCGCCGTCGACGGTCTCGTCGGCGATCACCAGCGTCTCGGTGGGACCCGCGAGCAGGTCGATGCCGATGCGGCCGAACAGCTGCCGCTTGGCCTCGGCGACGTAGGCATTGCCGGGGCCGACGATCATGTCCACCCCGCCGATGGTCTGGGTGCCGAGGGCCATCGCGGCGATCGCCTGCACGCCGCCGAACGCGTAGATCTCGTCGGCGCCCGCCATGTCCATCGCCACCACGATTGCCGGATTGGGCTTGCCCTGGTAAGGCGGCGCGCAGGCGACGATGCGCTTGACGCCCGCGACCTTGGCGGTGACGACGCTCATGTGCGCCGAGGCGACCAGCGGATACTTCCCGCCGGGCACGTAGCAGCCGACGCTGTTCACCGGCAGGTTCTTGTGGCCGAGCACGACGCCCGGCAGCGTCTCGACCTCGACGTCGCGCAACGCAGCGCGCTGCACCTGCGCGAAGTTGCGCACCTGCTCCTGGGCGAAGCGGATGTCGTCGATCGTGCGCGGCGCCAGCTCGGCATAGGCTGCCTCGATCTCCTGGCGCGACAGCCGGAAGCTGGGCGGTGACCACTTGTCGAAGCGTTCCGAGTAGCGACGGACCGCCGCGTCGCCGTCGCGGGCGATCTCGGCGATGATCTGTTCGACGGTGCTGCGGACCTGCGCGTCGTCGGCGGCGCGCTGCTCGGTGCTGACGCCGGTCTTCAGGTGGCGGATCATGCGGGGGGCATCCTCTGGTTCGGCCTGCAGGGCGGCCGGCATTGTAACCGCTCGCCCGCTCGCCACGGGCCCGGGACGCCTAGGGCAGGTCCTCCAGCTCGACCGGCGACTGCATGTGGATCACGGCGACCGCCTCGATCGGCAGGCGACCGCGGGCGAGGCAGGCCTGGTCGAAGGGGTCCGTCATCGCCCAGCGCAGCACGGCCGGCACCGCCTGTCGGGTCAGCGGCATCACCAGGGCGCGGCAGTAGCGCACGCGGATTGCCAGCACGTTCGCCTCGCGGAGCGTCAGGCCCGAGGTCGGACCACGCGGGTTGCGCACCTCCAGTCCGTCGTTCGGGATCACCCGCCGACCGGAATCGGGGTCGGGCTCCGCGAAGTCCGCGCCCGCGGCGGTCGTGGGGTTCTCGATGCGCAACCGGGTGAGGTCCGGCCGCAGCACCTCCGCCATCGCGCGCGCCAGTGCCTGTGCGCCGAGCCCGGGGTCCGTGCCGCCCGCCACGCTCCGACCAGCCAGCGCGGCCACCGGATCGACCGGGACGAACAGCGGAACGAGGGCGCGCGCCAGGGCGAGTCGCATGCCGGACTCGCGCGCACCGTGGACCGCGCCGTTGCGGGCCGCCTCGAACGTCGCGAAGTCGAGCGCGTGGCGGCTGACCGCCAGCTGCGCGAGCTCGAGCGTCGCGAACGCCATCGGCAGCACGACCATGAACCCGGCGAGGAGGAATTCGACCAGCGCGACGCCGCCCGCGTGTGCACGTCCCGACCGGATGCGCGGCCTGGACCGGTGTGACCTAGGCTGGGCGCGCCTCCTCATTGGTGGCCCCTCCCTGCTGCGTCGTGATGCGTCGGCGCCGCTGCACGCATGGCGCCGGGCTCCTCCCGGCGGCTGGCCCAGCCGGGCGCGGCCAGCTGCACGCCGCGTGAGATCCGCAACGCGCGCGCCGACCCGGCCGGCAGTTCCCAGGCAGCGCGCGCGCCCGGCGACCATGCGGCGCGCCACGCCGGCAGTGCCTCGACCAGCCGTTGCACCCGACCGTGCGCGTCGACGAAGGCCACGTCGATCGGATGGCGCATGCCGAAAGTGTGCACCGCGAAGCAGGGTCGGATCTCCAGCGCCACGTGGCCTGCCCACCGCGGGCTGCTATCGAGCAAGCCGATGGCGCGGGCCAGGAAAGTCTCGGCGCGCCGCACGAGAAGCCCGGTGCGGCGTCCGTCCACGTGCAGCCAGGGCTCTTGGACCGCCGGGCAGCGGGCGAAGCGATCGGCGGAGATCACGGGGCCTCCAGGAAGCGGAGCGCGACCGGGAAGGCCAGCACCAGGAAGGTGCACGGAAAGATGCAGAGGATCAGCGGCGCCAGCAGCTTGACCGGTGCCTCCAGGGCCAGCTTCTCGGCACGCGCGAACCGCTCGTTCAGCCGCTGGTCCGACTGGCTGCGCAGCACTGCCGACAGGCTGCCGCCGCTGGACTCGGCCTGTACCAGCGCGGCGACCAGCGAGGTGACGGGTGGCAGGTCGACGCGCTCGCCGAGTGCGCGCAGGGCCTCGACGCGCGACCGGCCGGAGCGCAGGTCGTTCTGCACCCGGGAGAACGCGCGGCGCAGCGGGCTCTCGGGCATGCGACCCGTCGCCACCTGCAGCGCGACGCTGAGCGCGCTGCCGGCCTCCAGCGCGAGCGTCAGCATGTCGACGTAGACCGGGAGGTCGCGCAGGATCTGCCACTCACGGCGCCGGATCGCATCGCGCAGCCAGACGCCGGGCCAGGCGGCGACCAACCCGCCTGCGAGCACGCCCGCCAGCGGTACGTCGCGGGCGAGCAGCACCAATAGCGTCCCGGCGGCGGCGTGCAGGGCGAGCACGACGGCGAAAACCTGCGCGGGCAGCGCCTCCTCGAGCTCGGCCGCGCGCAGCCAGCGATGCAGGCGCTGGCGCAGCAGCTGCGGCAGGCGCGGGCCGAGAGGCGCGGCGATCGCCAGCGCGAGCGGCAACTGCAGCCGCACCCAGCCGGGCAGCGGCTCGCGCGTGCCGGCGACGGCGCGGCGCGCGTCTGCGAGCCGCGGGGCAGCGACCTGGGCGATGCGCCCGAGCAGCAGCAGCGCCGCGACCGTCGCCGTCAACGCGAGACCCGCCGCGAGCCAGGCGACCCCGCCCGGCGGCCCGCCATTCGTGATCATCACCTCAGCCCGGCCTGCGGCTGCGCGACCAGAGGTAGAGGCCGATGCCGGCGACGGCGACGCCCGCCACGGCGAGCTTGCGGATCGTGCCCTCGCGGTCGTGGCGCAGTGCCGCCCGGCCGCCGGCCTCGGCGAACAGGTTCGGCACCTGCCCCCGCCGCAGGTCGTCGGCGAGACCTTCGACGACGTTCACGCGGTCCGCGAACAGCAACAACAGCCAGTGGCGCAGGTCGTTCTCGCTGTAGCGGAACGCCGTGCGACGGATCCGCCCGCTGACGCCGCTCGGCGGCAGCGTCGTGCCGAAGACTGCCGTCATGCCGTCGCGCTCGGTCGAGCGCAGCACCTCGACCGTCATGCGCTGCGGCTCGGGCCGGCGCCAGGGGACGTTCTCGAGCCGGGGTGGCGTGCGCTCCTTGGGCACGGCCGGGCGATGCGCGGGATCGAGGTCGGCACCCCAGCCCTGGATGTGGGCATGCGTCGGCGTAGGGCGACGGCCGTGTCCCAACGGGACGGTGTCGGGTTGCGGGATGGACATGGAGGGTCTCCGGGAGGTTGGGTGGATAGGCAGGCCGCAGCTGCGCGCCGGGCTCAGTTGAGGCGCACGCGGGGCGGCACCAGCACCGGCTTGATGCATTGGTCGAGCTTGCTCGAGAAGATGTGGTAGGCGTCGGACACCTCGTGCAGCGGGATGTGATGGGTGATGACCTCGCTCGGCTTCACGCGGCCCGCCTGGATGTGCTCGATCAGCCGCGGCAGGTGGCGCTTCACGCTCGCCTGGTTCATCCGCAGTGTCAGGCCCTTGTTGACCGCGTTGCCGATCGGGATCGCGTTGAAGGTGGGGCCGTACACGCCGACGATCGACACCACCCCGCCCTTGCGGACGGAGTTGATGCACCAGTGCAGCACGATCGCCGCGCCGCCCTGGAGCTTCAGCTTCACGCCGGTCAGGCTGTGCAATGCGCTGCCGGCCGCCTCGCAACCGACGGCGTCGATGCAGACGTCGGCTCCCAGTCCGTCGGTCATCTTCTTGATGTGCTCGGCCATGTCGCGCACCGTCCGGAAGTCGAGCGTCTCGCACTGCGCGAAGCGTCGCGCGAACTCCAGCCGGTACTCGACGTGGTCGACGACGATCACGCGGCCGGCGCCGAGCAGCCAGGCCGACTTCGCCGCGAACAGCCCAACGGGCCCGGCGCCGAATACCACGACCGTGTCGCCCTCGCGGATCTGGCCCATCTCTGCCGCCTGGTAGCCCGTCGGGAAAGCGTCGGTCAGCATCACCGCGTCGTCGAGGTCCATGTCGGTCGGGATCACCGTCGGCCCTACGTCGGCGAGCGGCACACGGACGTACTCGGCCTGGCCCCCGTCGTAGCCGCCGGCGGTGTGCGAATAGCCGTAAATGCCACCCACGGCCGTGGCCTGCGGATTGGTCTCGTGGCAGTTGCCGTAGAGTTCCTTGCTGCAGAAATAGCAGCTGCCACAGAAGACGTTGAACGGCACGAGCACGCGGTCACCGGGCTGGAGGTTCTGTACGGACGGGCCGACTTCCTCGACCACCCCGGTGAACTCGTGGCCGAAAGTGGTGCCGACCCGGGTGTCGGGCACGAGGCCGTGATAGAGGTGCAGGTCGGAGCCGCAGATGCAGGCGCGCGTGACGCGCACGATGGCATCGTTGGGGTGCTCGATACGCGGTTCCGGCTTCTGGTCGGCGCGGACGCGATACGGTCCGCGGTAGTTCATTGCAAGCATCGGTGCTCCTGCCATGTCGGGAGGGAGTGCCTGACGGTAGTCGAGGCCGCAGCGCCCACACGTAGGTTGCCTCGCGGTCGCCGAGTCAGCGGAATCCGTCCGGAGCAGCGTCATACGTCGATGCGGACGATCTTCCGGATGAGCAGCGCGCCGACGACCTCGAGCACCAGCACCAGGCCGACCACCGACCAGCCGAGGGGCGTCGAGGCGAGGCGGCCCATCGATTCGGGCTCCATCGCGTACAGCACCATCGCCACGACCAGCGGCAGCGCCCCGACGATCGTCCCCTGCATGCGCCCCTGCGCCGTCAGCGCGTCGATGCGCTCCTCCATCGCGACGCGGCGCCGCACGGACGACGCCAGGCGCTCCAGCGCCTCGGCGAGCCCGCCGCCCAGGTCGCGCGCGACCGCCAGCGTAGCGGCCAGCATGCGCGCATCGTGCAGCGCCGTACGTTGTGCGAAACCCTCGAGCACCTCTTCCATGGGAACGCCGAGGCGATGCTGCCGCAGCAGCAACGCGAACTCCTGGGCGACGGGCCGCGGCTGGTGGCGCGGCACCAGCTCGAGCGCCTGCCACAGGGCTGCACCGCCGCGCAGCCCCGCAGCAACGGCGGCCACGGCGTCCGGCAGCTGCCGCTGCAGCAACTGCAGTCGCCGGCGCCGCAGCCGCCGGTGCACCAGCGCCGGCAGCACCAGCACCGCGACGAAGCTGGCGGCCGCGACCCATTGCGAGCCCGACAGCAACCAGCCGAGCGCCGGCAGGCAGGCGAGCGCCACTAGGTTCCAACGCAGGAAGCGCGCGGGCTCGACGAAGACGAACAACTCGACGAGCTCGACGCGCGTCAGGTGCTCGAGCCGCCGCCGGTGGCGCAGCGACCCCCAGGCGCCGGCGCGCCAGGCGAGCAGCGCCCCGGCGGCAGCCGCCGCCAGCGCCGCGACCGAGGCCGCGATGGCCACGGCGGACGTCATGCCCGGCTCCCGACGCGCGCGGCCGCGTCGTCGGCGAAGGGCGCGAGGTCGAGTCGCTGGCCCGCCCGCGAGAGCCGCTCGTAGAACTGCGGCACGTGGCCACAGCCGACGTGGCGGCCACGGCTGCGACCACTCGCATCGGGCGGCTCGGGGATGAAGCGGAAGAGGTCCTGGAGCTGCACCGTGCCGGCCGTGACGCCCGTCACCTCGGTGACGTGGGTGATGCGGCGCGCCCCGCAGGCGAAGCGGGCCTGCTGGACGATGACGTGGATCGAGGAGGCGATCTGCTCCCGCACCGCGACGACGGGGAGGTCGACCCCGGACATCAGCACCATCACCTCCAGTCGCGACAGCAGTTCGCGCGGGCTGTTGGCGTGGACGGTGGTGAGGGACCCGTCGTGGCCGGTATTCATCGCCTGCAGCATGTCGAGCGTCTCGCCGCCGCGGCACTCGCCGACGACGATCCGGTCGGGACGCATGCGCAGTGCGTTGCGCACCAGGTCGCGGACCGTCACCTCGCCCCGGCCCTCGATGTTGCGGTTGCGGGTCTCGAGCGCGACGAGGTTCGGATGGTCGAAGGCGAGCTCGGCCGAGTCCTCGATGGTGACGACGCGCTCGCCGCGCGGGATGAGGCTCGAGAGCACGTTGAGCAGCGTGGTCTTGCCGGAACCGGTGCCGCCGCACACCACGAGGTTGCGGCGCTGCACCACACAGATGCGCAGGAACTCGAGCATGCGCTCGTCGAGGCTGCCCGAGGCGACCAGGTCGCGGGCCGCCGGCCGGCGCCGCCCGAAGCGGCGGATGGTGATGGCCGTGCCGCGCAGCGCAATCGGCGGGATCACGATGTGCACTCGCGAGCCGTCCGGGAGCCGCGCGTCGACCATCGGCGAGGCGTCGTCGATGCGGCGGCCGACGGGGGTGACGATGCGCTCGACGATGCCGCGCAACGCGTGCTCGCCACTGAAGCGGCCCGGGGCTCGCTCGGTGGTGCCGCGGCGCTCGACGAAGATCGTCTCCGGCCCGTTGACCATCACCTCGCTGACCTCGTCGTCGGCGAGCAGCGCTTCCAGCGGCCCGAGGCCGAGCGCCTCGTCGATCACGAAGCGCAGCAGGCTGGCCGCCTCGACGCCCGGCGGCAGCGCCTCGGCGGCGATCGCCGGCGCGAGCAGCGCGGCGGCCAGGCCCCTCAGGTCGCCATCCGACATGCTCGCGACGTCGCGTCGCCGCAGGTCGAGTTGCTCGATCAGGCGCTGGTGGACGCGCCGTGCGACCGCGAGGAAGGCGTCGCCGTGTGGACCTGCGACGGCGCGCGGAGCCGCCGCCGCATCCGCCTGCGCCGCAGTGACCGGGGTCACCTGCGGCGGCGATGGGTCCGGCAGGATGCGGATCGTGCTGTCGCCGATGCGCACCACGTCCTCGGCGCCTAGCGGACCCGCGGTCACGACGCGTTCGCCATTGACCCGCGTCCCGGCGGTGCAGCCGAGGTCGACGATGCCGAAGTGGCCCTCCGACCCGATGTCGAGCCGCGCGTGCCGGGCGCCCACGCCCCGGCCGGACAAGCGCAGCAGGCACTCCTCGCCGGCACCGGCCCAGATCGTGCCCTGGGGCAGGCGGACCGATTCGTGCCGGCCGTCACCATGGGTGATCACCGCAGGCATCAGAAGTCGCTCCCGACCGACTCGATCCGCCGCCGCGCGCGCTCCAGTGCGGCCTCGGCCGGGTCCGGCGGCAGCGGCACGGTGGCGGGCGTGGCGCGCACGATGCGTGGCGTCAGGAAGATGACCAGTTCGGAGCCCTCGCGGCGCCGCGCACGCGTGCCGAAGAGCCGCCCCGCCGCGGGCAGCCGCGAAAGACCCGGGAGGCCCGCGTCCTCGAGGCTCTGCGTCTGGCTGGCGAGGCCCGCGATGACCAGCGTCTCGCCGTCGCGCAGGTTGATGTCGGTGGCGGAGCGACGCTTGAGGAAGCCCGGTACGCCGAGCACGCGCTGGGTGTTGTCGACCTGGCTGAGCTCCGTCTCGACGCGCGCGAACACCGCCCCCGCGGCATCGGCCACCGGCTTCACGTCGAGTATGACCCCGTATTCCTTGTATTCCACGTCGGTGGAGCCGACTCCGCTGACCACCGGGAACGGGATCTCGCCGCCCGCCACGAAGCGTGCGCTGCCTCCGCTGCGACAGCTGAGCGTCGGCTCGGCGACGATCGTGGCCTCGCCCTGTTGCTCGAGCAGCCGGATCCGCGAGTCGAGCGCGGTGGCGATGCCCAGGTAGCCGGCCGCCGAGCCGATGCGAGGCGGCAGTTGCTGCAGCACCTCGTCGGGAAGCCCGGAGCCAGGTGGCAACGGGCGGAAGCGGTCGTTGGCGACGAAGTCGGCGATCACGCCGGCGTTCGGGCCATTGACGTCGTCGCGCCAGCGGATCCCGAGCTCGCGCAGGCGGCCGCGGCGGAACTCGACGATGCGCACGTCGAAGTGAACCATGCTCTCCCAGCCGATCTTGCCGACGAAGTCGAGGACCAGGCCGGGATACAGGGTGGCGATGGCGGCGGCGCGCTCGCGTGCGCGGGCGCCCGCAGCCTCCCCTTCGATGACGATGCGGCGACCGGAGATGCGCGCGCCGACGCCCTCGGTGCCCGTCAGGAGCTCCCGAACGGCCTGCAGCGTCGCCTCGAGGTCGCTCGCCGACACCGTCACCACCACTCGGTGCTGGCGCCCATCCCGCAGCCAGATCTGCAGCACCGTGCTGCCGGGCGACTCGCCGATCAGCACGAGCTGGCCGGCGCTGACCGGGGAGACGGCCAGGACCTTGCCGTTGCCCACCGCGATGCGTGCCGGCTTGACGGCGAGCACGCGGCTGTCGCCGACGAAGAGGTCGACACGCTGCGGCAGCGTGGCCTCGGGAGCGGCGGGGCCCTCGCCGGCGCGCGCGGGGATGGCACAGGCCTGCAGGATGGCGAGCAGCAGGACCTTTCTTCGGATGCGGGACACGGAGCCTCCTAGAGATCGTTTTCTGGAACCCACAGACGTGCGAAACCACCGGGCTGCCGGCCGCCGACCAGCACGTCGACCGCGATGCGGCGTGGCGCTGCGCGCGCGGGCATCTCGACCTCCCCGCGTGCGACGCCGCGGCAGGCGAGCCGGCCGTCGCCGAGCGCCTCGAGGCCGGTGGGCGCCTCATCCCCGGCACCGCGCAGCATCGGGATCAGCTCGCCCAACCGCAGGCCGACGGCGAGCTGCTGGGCCTGCTCGGGCGTGACGTCCAGCGTGATGGTCGAGTAGCTGGTGTCGAGGTCCACCTGGGCCTCGCCCGGCCCCAGGGCCTCGCGCGTCGCCTGGCCCGTCGCGAGCACGTGCACGGACTCGAGCAGGGAGCGAACCACCACGCAGCGCTCGGCGCCTTCGATACGCTCCTCGGCGAGCATCAGGTCGACGCGGTCACCGGGCCGCACCAGTCCCGCCTGCGAACTCACCTGGTCGACCGGCACGGTGACCGCACGCGACCCCTCGGGCAGCCGGCGCGAGAGCGCGGGAACACGGGCCTCGAGCGAGGCCTCGCCGACCGGATCCCCGGCGCGCAGCGAGACGGCGAGCCGCTGGCCGAGTGCACGGTCGACGTCGGTCGCCGCGAGGGTGGTGCTCGGCAGGAAGCCGGCGGGCATCTCGCGCCGTGCCAGGTCGCCGTCGACCAGCGTCTGGCCGGCCGTGAGGTCGCGCGCCGCCACCAGCACGGGTCGCAGCGCGTAACGCGCCTCCCACTGGCGTCGCACGCCGGCGGAACTGTCTGCCAGGAAGCGCTGGGTCGCCCAGAACGCCGTACCGCCGGCGGCCAGCGCGAGCGCCGCCAGCAGCCATGTCGAGGAGAGCTTCGGGAACTGCAGCATGTTCGACCTCGGGCCCGCGTGGGCCGCTAAATCAGGAAGAGCCAGGCCTGGAACGCGTGCGCGACGCCGACGATCGCGCCGAGCAGCAACGCGGCAGGCGACTCACCTGCCGCCCAGGGCAGGCAGAGCGCGCCGACGACCGCAGCGGCGACGACCAGCGTCTCGGTCGCGGCCTGGCCGGCGCAGCGACGCGGCGGCGCCCGATCGCGAGCCCGCGTCATCGGGGATTCCCCGCGCCGACCGGAGTCAGCAGCAGCGTGATGCGCGTACCTGCGCCACGCTGGATCGCCACCATCGCGAGTTCCTCGCCCGCCCGCCTGGCCCAGGCCGCGTGCCGCGGCTGGGCGCCGCGCGGCGCCGGGGCGAGCACCCAGGCACCACGGCGGGCGGCGGCTCCGAGGGCCGCGAGGGCCGGCGCGGGGGCCGCGCGCGAATCCAGGGTGAACGCGGCCGGCGAGGTGCGCGAGGGGCCGAACTCCACCACGTTCACGACCTTCAGCCCCGGCGGCAGGGTGAGCGGCGGCAGGCGCGGCGGCGCCGGGGGCCGACGCAGGTCCTGCACGGCGATCAGGACCGCGGAAGTGCCCGGCCGCGGCCCCCGCGACAACGTCAAGGTCTCGTGGAACGGACCGCGCTGGCGGCCGAGGCGCAGGCGCGATGCGGATGCGGATGCCGATGCCGCTGCGGCTGCGACGACCGCTGGCCGTTCGCCCCAGCGACCCTGCAGCCGTGCCGCGAGCGACCCGGGCTCGCCGTCGAGCACACGGTGCTGGATCGCGATCGACACGCCGTTGACGCGGACGATGCCGGGGCCGGGGCCTGGCGCCGCGCCGCCGGCCGCGACGGCACCCGCGGCGGACGCGACCAGGACCCCTGCGGCCACGGCGAGTCGCGCGATCAGCATGGACGTGTCCTCAGGTCGGCCAGAGGCAGGCGGCCACCGCGCAGGCGATCGGCGGGGACGATCTCGGTATCGACGCGGCCGAGGCAGAGACGCTCGAATGCGGGCTCGAATAGACCGACCGCCCATCTCACCGGCTCGAGCGGCCGGGAGAGTGCGCGCAGCTCGGCCGTGGGCGACAGTGCATCGACGCGCCGCGCGACCTCGACCGGCGCACGCGCGGCCCAGGGGTCGACCAGGATCTCCAGGCGCTCGCGCAGCGAGAAGCGCAGGCCCGCGAACGGCGCGGGCAGCGCACCGTCGTGCAGCAGCGGGACCACGACCGTGGCGCCACGCGCAGCGTCGCGCTGCAGGTCCAGCGGCGGGCCGCCGACGGCGCGCGCCGGCGCGATCATCCCGAAGGCGAGGCGCTCGGCCTGCTCGACCCGCAGCGGCTGCGCCGCCGGGCCGAGCGTCACCAAAGGCCCCTCCGGCGCCAGCAGTGCAGCGCCGCGATGGTCGCGCCAGCGTGACGGCGTGCCGGTCGTCGTGCCGGTCGCGGGGATCCGCGCCGGTCCGGCGCCGAAGAGACGCCGACGCGTGGACTCCGCGACGTCCGCGTCGGTGCGCCCGGCGCCCACCCACGACTCGAAGGCGGCGTGTCGCGCCGCAGCGATCGTCGCTTGCTGCAGGTCGTGCCAGCGGGAGACGTAGAAGATCGCGAGCCAGAGTGGCACCAGCGCGAGCAGCGCGACCAGCGCCTCGGCCAGCGCCTGGCCGCGCGCTGCACGGCCGATGCGGACCGGCGTCCGGCGCCGCGACGCGGCACCTGCCCGCCACGCACTCACGGCACCCCCTCCAGCGCGGGCTGTGCGACGCCGTCGGCGGATGAGGCCACGAGCCGCTCGGCGGGCGACGGCGCCACGAGACGCGCCCGCCAGTACGGGTTGTAGAGGCTGCCCAGCTCGCGGGCGCCGTCGGCACGCGGCACCAGCCGCACGAAGTGCACCTCGGCGGCAGCGACGGCATAGGCCGCGCCGGCCACCGGCAGCGCGGTCGAGAGCCGCCGCCCTGCGAGGTCCACCGCGGCGGCGCCCCCGAGGGCACTGCGGGAGTCCGCGATGCCCCCGGCGGCGAGGGCCGCACGCACGACGATACGCGGCGGCTCGAGTCGCTCGCGCTGCGCGACCGACACGTCGCGCAACGACGGCAGCCCCAGGTAGGCCGGCCGCCGGCGCAGCGATGCCGTGGCGAGCCGCGTGGCGCGGGGATTGAGCCGCGCGCTGCCGCCGTGCACGCCCGGCAGTGCCGTGAAGCGGCCCGTCTCGGCGCCGGCCCAACCGAGCGGCAGTTGCTCGCGCATCCGGCCGAACAGCAGGCCGCTGCGGGTGTGCATCGAGAGGGTGTCGACCGACCGCCAGGTCTCGAAATCCAGCAGGTCCGAGCCGCCGCGCTTCTCGAAGCGCAGCACCTCGCCGACGAGCGGCGGCGCGAAGCTCGTGCCGCGGGACTCGACGAACCCGTCCCCCGAGCGGCGCAGCAGGTCGGCCTGGCGCCAGCGGAACGCGCCACCATAGAGCGAAGTGAAGCGCGCCCACTCGGCCGCCCAGCGCGCCAGCAGTACCTCGCCACCGGCCGAGACCCGGTAGCGCGGGTCGTTCGCGGCGAGCGTGTCGCGGACCGCCTCCGGCACCGCGAGGAAGGCGATGCCGTGCACGTAGCGCTGCGCGGCGCCGAGGTCGTGGTCGACGAGGCTCAGCATGCCCTCGAACGCTGTGAGCCCGGGCTGCAGCGCCGCGTCGAAGCCCGACCACAGGCGCTGCAGCGCGAGCGTGGCCACGTTCAGCAGCGGCACCCAGCGGGTCAGCAAGGCGGCCCCCGGCAGCAGGCGGTTCATGTAGGCGGACCAGGAACGCAGGCTCACCGACTGCGCGATCGCCGCTTCGTTGGCGATCACGGCGCGGTTCATGTAGGCCTCGAAGTTCAGCGCGCGGGCCTGCCAGGTCGCGGCGCTCAGCGCGGCAGCGTCCGCGGCATCGACCAGGCGGCGCTTCTCGGCGACCGCCTGGCCCGCGTCGAACACGAAGAGCAGCGCGGCGACGAGCGCCGCGAGCAGCGGCAGCAGCAGCACCAGCGCCTGGCCCCGGGCGGCGTCGCGGCGCTGCGCGGGGCGCATCCGCTGCGGGGCCGCAGCGGGCGGCCGCAGCGAGGCGACGACGCCGACCCGGGGCGGCTGCACGGTCACTGCTCGAAGTTCTCGAGGGTCTTCTGACGGCCCTCGGAGTTGGCACGGCCCTGGGCGTTGCCGACCAGGCCGCGACCGGTGCCGCCGTCGTCACCCGACAGGGCGGCTGCGGCGACCGAGGTCTGGCCGCGGACGATGTCGCCGAACGCGGTGTACACGCCGATCGCGGCGACGGCGATCAGCGCGACGATGATGATGTACTCGGTCATGCCCTGGCCGGCGTGACGCGGACGGGGGAATCGGTGCATGGCTGTGTCTCCTCGGGATCGCCGACGATGCGCGGCAGGTGCATTGAAGCGCTGCGCCGCGCGCACGGCACCTCGTCAATCGGCGGCAATCGCAGCGATTCGGCGACCCGTCGGAGTCCGTGGCGACTATCGGTGCAAACGCGCCAGAAACGCGCCGGAGACACTGCAGCGGCCGGCCCGACGCCGCGGCCCGCGTGCATCGGTCATACTTGCGGCCGTGGGCCCCCGACCGTGCCCACGGGAGCATCGACATGTCACGACCCCGGATCCTCGCCCTCGCCGCCTGCCTCGCTGCCGCCGGCTTCCAGCCCCCGGCGCACGCCGACGAGGGCATGTGGACCTACGACAACTTCCCCGCCGCCCGGGTGCGCGAACGCCACGGCGCGACGCTCGACGGCGCCTGGCTCGAGCGCGTGCGCCAGGCCTCGGTGCGCCTCTCGAACTGCAGCGCGTCCTTCGTCTCCCGGGACGGGCTGATCCTCACCAACCACCATTGCATCGAGGCCTGCCTCGCCGAGAACTCCACCAAGGAGCGCAGCCTGATCGAGACCGGCATGCTGGCGCGCAGCCGCGAGCAGGAGCTGCGCTGCGGCGCGCAGGTCGCCGACGTGCTGCAGGAGATGCAGGACGTCACGGCGCAGGTCGCCGCGGCCACGCGCGGGCTCGACGACAAGGCTGCCAACGAGGCGCGCAAGCGCCGCCTGACCGAGCTGGAGAGCGCCTGCGAGAAGGCGGCGCCCACGGGCAAGGTCGCCCGCCGGCAGAAGTGCGAGACGGTCACGCTCTACAGCGGCGGGCAGTACTTCCTCTACAAGTACCGGCGCTACTCCGACGTGCGCCTGGTGTTCGCGCCCGAAGCGGCGATCGCGGCCTTCGGCGGCGACCCCGACAACTTCCAGTTCCCGCGCTGGTGCCTCGACATGGGCCTGTTGCGCGCCTACGAGGACGGCAAGCCGGTGCGGGTCGAGCGCCCGCTGCGCATCGACTTCGCCGGGCCTGCCGCCGGGGAACTGGTGCTGGTGTCCGGACACCCGGGAGGCACCGACCGCCTGCTCACCGTTGCCCAGCTCGCGCTGTTGCGCGACACCGTGCTGCCGCCGACGCTGCTGCGCTCGAGCGAGCTGCGCGGCCGGTACATCCAGTTCGCACAGCGCGGCGACGCCGAGCGGCGCATCACGCAGGAGCCGCTCAACAACCTGGAGAACGGCCTGAAGGTGCGCCGCAAGCTGCTGGATGCACTGCTCGACGAGCAGCTGATGGCGCGCAAGCGGCGCGAGGAGGCGGAGTTGCGCCAGCGTGCTGCAGCCCTGCCCGCGCTCGCCGGGCTCGGCGATCCGTGGGCCGACATCGAGGCCGCCACGCGCACGGCGCGCGCGCTCGACCTCCCGTACACCTTCCTCGAGAACGGCGCCGGCTTCAACAGCCGGCTGTTCCGCTACGCGCGGACGCTGGTGCGTGCCGCCGACGAGCGGCAGCGCCCCGACGGCGAGCGGCTGCGGGAGTTCACGGAGACTTCGTTGCCGCGGCTGGAGCAGCAACTGGCGGCGCCGGTGCCGGTGTACCCGGAAATCGAGGAACTGACGCTGACCTTCGGCTTCGAGCGCATGCGCGAATGGCTCGGTCCCGACCACCCGGTGGTGCGCCGCGTGCTCGGCGCCGAGTCGCCCGCCACGCTCGCGAGGCGCCTGGTCGGCGGCTCCAGGCTCGCCGATCCGGCGGTGCGGCTGTCCCTGTGGAAGGGCGGGAAGGCTGCGCTCGAGGCGAGCGACGACCCGATGGTGCGCCTCGCGAGGGACGTCGACGCCGAGTCGCGCGCCGTGCGCAAGCGCCTCGAGGACGAGGTCGAGGCGCCGACCCGGGTCGCGACGGAGAAGATCGCGCGGGCCCGCTTCGCGGTCTACGGCACCGGCGTCTATCCCGACGCCACCTTCACGCTGCGACTGAGCTACGGCACCGTGCGCGGCTGGGACGAGAACGGCGTGGCGATCGAGCCGTTCACGCGGCTCGGGCGCGCATTCGAACGCGCCACCGGACAGGAGCCGTTCCGCATCCCCGCGAGCTGGCTCGCGGTGCGCGAGCGCCTGGACCTGCAGACGCCGTTCAACGTGGCCACCGACAACGACATCATCGGCGGCAATTCGGGCAGCCCGCTGGTCAACGCCCGTGGCGACGTCGTCGGCCTGATCTTCGACGGCAATATCCACTCGATCGCCGGCGACTACGGGTTCGACGCGGCCCGCAACCGCGCGATCGCCGTGCACCCGGCCATCATGCGCGAGGCACTGGCCAAGGTTTACGACGCCCGTGAACTGCTGGAGGAACTGCAGGCGCGCTGAGCGCCGGCGGCACGCACGGCGGCGCGGGCGCGCGAGCCCGCGCGCCTCAGAAGTGCTCGTCGCGGATCCGCAGCGTCGCGTCGTCGAGCCGCCCCACCGCCGCGAGCCGCAGGTTCGCCTCCGGCAGTGCGTGGCGGTAGAACCAGCGGCAGGCGTGCAGCTTGCCCTCGAGGAAGTCGCGCTGCAGCTCGTCGGTCGGGCGCGGGTCCTGCAGGGCGCGCTGCGCGACCAGCGCCTGCGCCAGCCAGCGCCACGCGACCGCGATGGTGCCGAAGGCGTCGAGGTAGAGGGTCGCGTTCGCCAGCGCGAGCTCCGGCTCGCCGGACGCGCTGCGATCGACCACCTGCCGCGTGACCGCGGCCAGCGCGCGCAGCGCTGCGGCCAGCGCCCGGCACTCGGCCTGCAGGCCGGCGGTGCCCAGCGCCTGGCCGATCGTGGCCTGCACGCGCCCGAGGAAGCTGCGCAGCGCCGCGCCGTCGTGCTGCACCACCTTGCGGCCCAGCAGGTCGAGCCCGTGGATCCCGAGCGTCCCCTCGTGGATGTGGTTCAGGCGGTTGTCGCGGTACAGCCGCTCGAGCGGCAGGTCGCGCGTGTAGCCGGCACCGCCCGCGACCTGGATCGCGAGCTTGTTCGCCTCGAGGCAGTACTCCGAGGGCCAGGACTTCGCGACCGGCGTCAGCAGCTCGAGCAGCAGCGCGAGTTCCTGGCGCTCGGCCTCGCCGTCGGCACTCGCGAGCTCGTCGACCAGCCGCGCGCAGTAGAGTGCGAGCGCGAGGCCACCCTCGACCCAGGCCTTCTGTGCGAGCAGCATCCGCCGCACATCGGGGTGGCGCAGGATCGGCACCTGCGGCGTGTCGGGATCCTTCATCGATACCACGCGCCCCTGGACGCGCTGCCGCGCATATCCGAGCGCATGCAGGTAGCCGGCGTAGCCGAGTCCCACGGCACATAGCCCGACCGTCACCCGCGCCTCGTTCATCATGTGGAACATGTAGCCGAGGCCGTGGTGCTCGCGACCGACGAGCTCGCCGAGGCACTCGCCGGAGTCGCCGAAGGCGAGCGCCGCGTTGACGTGCCCCCGCCATCCCATCTTGTGGTTGAGGCCGACCAGGCTGACGCCGTTGGCCGGGCCGCGCCCGCCATCCGGGGTCGCCGCGCGGTAGCGCGGCACGATGAAGAGCGAGATTCCCTTGACGCCCGCAGGCCCGCCCGGTATCCGCGCCAGCACCAGGTGGACGATGTTCTCGGACAGTTCGTGCTCGCCGCCCGAGATCCACATCTTGCGGCCGGTGATGCGATGGCGGCCCTCGCCCACGGGCTCGGCGCGGGTACGGATGTCGGCCAGCGAGGAGCCGGCGTGCGGCTCGGAGAGGCACATCGTGCCGAAGGCCCGACCCTCGAGCATCGCGCCGAGGTAGCGCGCGCGCTGGTCGTCGGTGCCGAAGCGCGCGATCACGTTGGCCGCGCCCTGGGTGAGCAGGGCATAGGAATAGACCGCGACATTGGCGCCGGCGAACACGCCGCCGCAGGCCTGCGACACCAGGAACGGCAGGCCGAGCCCACCGAGCGGCCGCGGGAAGGCGGCCGCGACGAAGCCGCCGGCCGCGTAGGCCGCGAGCGCCGCTCCGGTCTCAGGCGGCAGCACGACGCGCCCGTCCTCGATCCGCGGCTCCTCGGCGTCGGCGCGCGCCGCGTGCGGGGCGAAGCGCTCGCCCGCGAGCTGGTACGCGGCATCGAGGACGGCGTCGACGGTGTCCCGGTCGTGCGCGTCGAATCGCGGCCGGGCCAGGAGCTCGCCGAGGCCGAGCACGTCGAAGAGCTGGAAGTCGAGGTCGCGTCGCGGGATCAGCATGGCGCCAATGTACCGCGATCCGGCCCGGAGGCCGCAGGCCGCGGACGGCCGGCGGCGCGCGGCCACTGCTCACGGGCGCAGCACCGCCGCGCCCGCGAACGCCCCGCTGCGCAGCCGCCCGAGCGCCTCGTTGGCCTGGTCGAGGGGGAACTCGTGCACTGTCGTGCGCAGCGGCAGCCTTGCGGCCAGCGCCATGAAATCCTCGCCATCGCGTCGCGTGAGGTTCGCGACCGAGCGCAGGCTGCGCTCCTGCCAGAGGTCCCGGTACGGGAACGACGGTATGTCGGACATGTGGATCCCGGCGCACACCACGCTGCCACCCCGCGCGAGCCGCGTCAGCGCGAGGGGCACCAGTGCACCCACCGGCGCGAACAGGATCGCGGCGTCGAGCAGTTCCGGCGGAGCCTCTTCCGAACTGCCGGCCCAGCACGCGCCGAGCGACGACGCGAGGGCCTGTGCCGCCGCGTCGCCCGGCCGCGTGAACGCGTAGACCTCGCGCCCCTCCGCGATGGCGACCTGCGCGACGATGTGGGCCGCCGCGCCGAAGCCATAGAGGCCGAGCTGCCGGGCGTCACCGGCGAGCCGCAGCGCGCGATGGCCGATCAGCCCCGCGCACAGCAGCGGCGCCGCGGCCGCGTCCGTGTAGCGATCCGGCACGGTCAGGCAGTACGACGCGTCGGCGAGCAGGTAGTCGGCATAGCCGCCGTCGACGTCGCAGCCGGTGAAGCGCGCGGCCTCGCACAGGTTCTCGCGGCCGGCGCGGCAGTAGCGACACCGGCCGCAGGTGCCCGCGAGCCACGGCACGCCGACGCGACAGCCGACCGGCTAACGCTCGCGCGCGACGCCGCCGCCCTGGGCCACGACGTGGCCCACGACCTCGTGGCCCGGCACGACCCCGGGCCGCGCACGGGGCAGTTCGCCGTCGACGACGTGCAGGTCGGTGCGACAGACCCCGCAGGCCGCGACGCGGACCAGCACCTGGCCCTCGCCCGGCTCCGGCAACGGACGCCGCTCGGCACGCAGGGGCGCGCCCGGACCCGCGCAGGCCATCACCCGCATTCCGCCGTCGCGACCCTCGCACGCCATCGGCGGATTCTGCCGCAGCCGCGCCGACCCGGCGACCCGCATCGCGATCGCCAGGCACACCGCCCGCGGCCGACGGACGCTGCCGGCGATTCGTGGCATGCTGCGCCGCTCCCTGCACATCCCACGGACCGCGCGCCCATGTTCATCGAGTCACGCCGCCCGCTCGGGCGCTCCGGCATCACGGTCGCCCCTCTGGCCTTCGGCGGCAACGTGTTCGGCTGGACGGTCGACGAGCGCCGCTCCTTCGAGCTGCTGGACACGTGCGTGGAGTCCGGGCTCAATTTCCTGGACACTGCCGATGCGTATTCGCGCTGGGTGCCGGGCCACTCCGGCGGCGAGTCGGAGTCGATCATCGGCCGCTGGCTCGCCGCCCGTGGCCCTGCCATGCGCGCGCGCATCGTGATCGCGACCAAGGTGGGGCTCGAGATGGGCCCGGGCGAGCGCGGGCTGTCGCGCGCCTACATCCTGCGCGCCGTCGACCGCTCGCTGCAGCGGCTGCAGACCGACTACATCGACCTTTACCAGCCGCATCGCGACGACCCCGCGACACCGCTCGAGGAAACCCTCGGCGCCCTCGACGAACTGGTGCGCGCCGGCAAGGTGCGCGCGATCGGTGCATCGAACTACGGCGCTTCCCGGCTGGAGGAGGCGCTGCGCATCAGCCGCGAGGCGGGGCTCGCGCGCTTCGAGAGCCTGCAGCCGCACTACAACCTCTACGACCGGGCGGGTTTCGAGTCGGAGCTCGCGGCCGTCTGCCGGCGCGAGGGCCTGGCGGTGATCCCCTACTACGCGCTCGCCTCCGGGTTCCTGACCGGCAAGTATCGCACCGAGGCGGATGCGGCCAAGAGCGTCCGCGGGGCGCGCGCGAAGGCGATGCTCGACGCGCGCGGGTTGCGCATCCTCGCGGCGCTCGACGCGGCCGCGGCCGCGTCCGGCTCGACTCCCGCCCAGGTCGCGCTCGCCTGGCTGCTGGCGCGCGGCGTGACGGCGCCGATCGCCAGCGCCACGTCGCTGGCGCAGCTCGGGGAGCTGCTCGGCGCCGCCCGGCTGCAGCTCGACGGCCCGACCGTCGCCACGCTCGACGCCGCGTCCTCCTGAGCCTGCAGCCCGTCGCATGGCGACGCTGCCCTATACGCGGCCCGAGGAACGCCTGCACGCGGCGCTGCATGCGCTCGGCGCGCTCGCGAGCGCCGCGGCGATCCCGTGGCTCGCGATCGCGGGCGCCGGCGCCCGCGATCCGCTGCGGCTCGCAGGCGGGGTCGTGTTCGCGGTCACGGCGCTGCTGCTGTTCACCACCTCGGTGCTCTACCACGTGGCCGAGGAGCCGCGCCTGAAGCAGCGCATGCGCACCCTCGACCACGCGGCGATCTACCTGCTGATCGCCGGAACCTACACGCCGTTCACGATCGGCGCGATGCGCGGCGCCTGGGGGTGGACCCTGTTCGTGGCGATCTGGGTCCTGGCCGTGCTCGGCGTGGTCGCCAAGACGACCGTCGGCTTCCGCTATCCGCGCGTTTCCACCCTGATGTACCTCGGCATGGGCTGGGCCGCGGTGGTCGCCGTGCGCCCGTTGTCCGCGGCGCTCACCGACTGGCAGTTCGGCTGGCTGGTCGCCGGCGGGCTGCTGTACACCGCCGGGGTGCCCTTCTACGTCTGGAAGAGCCGTCGCTATACGCACGCGGTGTGGCACGCGTTCGTGCTCGCGGGCGTCGGCTGCCACTTCGTGGCCGTGCTCGCGGTCACCGCGGGTCGCGGCTGAGCCGACGCCTGCGCGGCCCGCCGCTCAGCGCAGCACGACGGTCTTGGCGCCGTTGCGGAACACGCGCCGCTCGGCGTGCCACTTGATGGCGCGGTTCAGCACCAGGCTCTCGAGCTCGCTGCCGACCACCGACAGCTCCTGCGGCGAGAGCGTGTGGTCGACGCGCTCGACTTCCTGCTCGATGATCGGCCCCTCGTCGAGGTCGGTGGTGACGTAGTGCGCGGTCGCTCCGATCAGCTTGACGCCGCGGGCGTGCGCCTGGTGGTAGGCGCGCGCGCCCTTGAAGCCGGGCAGGAAGGAGTGGTGGATGTTGATCGCGCGGCCCTCGAGCCGGGCGCAGGCCCCGGGCGTCAGCACCTGCATGTAGCGCGCCAGCACCAGCAGCTCGGCATCGACGCGCTCCAGCAGTTCGAGGATGCGGTGCTCCTGCTCGACCTTGCGGCCCTCGCTGATCGGGAAGTAGTGGAAGGGCACGCCATGCCACTCCGCCAGGCTGCGCAGGTCCTGGTGGTTCGAGACCACCGCGGCCACCTCGATCGGCAGCGTACCGGTGCTCCAGCGGTGCAGGATGCTGTTCAGGCAGTGGCCCTGTTTCGAGACGGCGAGCACCGTGCGGCAGCGCCGCCGCACCTCGTGGAAGCGCCAGCTCATGCCGAAGCGCGCACCGGGCTGCGCCGCGAACGCCGCATCGAGCTCGGCCAGCGTCGGCATGCCTTGCCCGTTGTCGTGGAACACGGTGCGCATGAACGACACGTTCGCCGCCGGGTCGTCGTAGTGCTGTGCCTCGGTGATCAGGCAGTTGTGCGACGCCAGGAAGCCCGCGACCGCGGCGACGATGCCCGTGGTGTCGGGGCACTGCGTCGTGAGAACGTAGCTCGCCGGGCGGTCGGCGGCGGGAGCGGCAGGCGGCGAAGGATGCTGCATGGTGTTCGGGGTCCGTTGCCGGGCCCGGGCCCGCGCGCCGCAGCACGGGCCGCGGCGGCGCCGGAGGCCCCGGCGGGACGGCGAGGATAGCGAAGCGGGGGGCCGGCTGCCGGGGCGCCGCGCACCGAGGTCGCGCGATGGACGCGGCGCGCGCCCGGATCCTTGAACGGCGTCACGCCGCCATCGGGCGCGGCGTCCTGCGCCTGGACCGGGGATCCTTCAGAACGAGAACAGCGAGGCCTCCGGCGCGCTGCGCACCACCGCATAGAGCACCACGGCGAACGCCGCGAGCAGCAGCGCCCAGATCCAGGTGCGTGAACTGGCGATGCGCTCCTCCGGCGGCACCGAGTCGGCGCTCTTCCGGCCGGTGATCATCGGCAGGATCAGGTTGTCGCGGCGCACCAGCAGGTAGAAGAACGCGGCCGCGACGTGCAGCGCGATCGCCGCCAGCAGCAGGTCGAAGAACTGCTTGTGCAGCGAGGTCAGCCGGTCGCTGGTCGCCCCGCTCACGTAACCGTAGAGGGGACCGCTGGCCATGATCTGGTCGTTGGCGAACAGGCCCGTGACGGCCTGCACCAGCAGCAGCAGCAGCAACGCCAGCACCATCAGGGCACCGAGCGGGTTGTGGCCCGCGTGGCTGCCCGAGCCGGGCCGCAGCAGCCCGCGCGCATAGGCGAGGATCGCCGCCGGCCCGCGCAGGAACGAGGCGAAACGCGCGTGGCGCGTGCCGAGGAAGCCCCAGGCGATGCGCGTCGCGGCGACCACCAGCACGACGTAGCCGCACCACACGTGGTACTCGAACCAGTCGCCCTCGATCTCCTGCGTCGCCCAGGCCCCGGCCACCGCCAGCGCCAGCGTCCAGTGCATCAGGCGCACCGGAAGGTCCCACACCAGCACCCGCGGGGTGCCCGCCCGCGACTCAGCCATGGCGCTGGTTGTACTCGATGAAGTAGTCGTCCGGATCCCACATGCTCAGGGTCGTCATCCGCAGCTCCCGCCCGTCGGCGCCACGCACCTCGAAACCATGGGGCGCGGCGTGGATGCGCGCCCCGAAGCGCAGCGCGCGCTGGTGCACGCCGTGCACGTCGTCGCCCTGCATCACGAACACGATGTCGCCGATGCCGAGGCGCGTGCGCGGCGCCACAGGCTCGGCGAAGGCCGGCTCGGTGAACTCCAGCAGCCCGATCATGCCCACCACCGGATCCTCGGCCCGCATGATCACCAGGCGGGTACGGTCGCCGCGCCGGCCGGCCGCGAGACCGACCCCCGACAGCACGATCTCGTCGTCGTAGTACTTCGACAGCCCGAGCACCTCGCCGTAGAACCCGACCGAGCGCTCGAGGCTGCGGACGATCAGCGTGGTGCGCTTGACCAGCGTCGGCATGGCGGCATTCTAGGGCATGACGCCGGCCGCGGGCAGCGCGCCGGGCCTTGAAATCGGGGTGCCGGCTTGCCCAGAATCGCGCGCCGGCAGCGCCGGCCCCCCGGCGGAACTTTACCGGCCGGCCCCGCCTCCTAACCGTCGCAGATGATCAAGACCGACCGTCTCACCAAGCGCTACGGCTCCGTGCCCGCCGTCGAGGCCATCAGCTTCGAGGTGGGTCCCGGCGAGGTGCTCGGCTTCCTCGGCCCGAACGGCGCCGGCAAGTCGACGACGATGCGGATGCTCGCCGGGTTCATCACGCCGACCTCCGGCACTGCCTCGATCTGCGGCCACGACGTGCTCGCCGCGCCGGTGGCCGCGCGCGCCTGCCTCGGCTACCTGCCGGAGGGGGCGCCGAGCTACGGCGAGATGACCGTGCGCGGCTTCCTCGAGTTCGTCGCGGACCTGCGCGGCCTCGCGGGCCCGCGGCGCCGCGCGCGGCTCGAGCACGTCTACGGCCGCCTGCAGCTCGAGCCGGTGCTGGAGCAGACCATCGAGACGCTCTCCAAGGGCTTTCGCCGCCGCGTCGGGCTGGGCCAGGCGATCGTGCACGACCCGCAGGTGCTGATCCTCGACGAGCCCACCGACGGGCTCGACCCGAACCAGAAGCACGAGGTGCGCACCCTGATCGAGGAGATGGCGCGCGACAAGATCGTCGTGATCTCCACCCACATCCTCGAGGAGGTCACGGCCGTGTGCACGCGCGCGATCATCATCGCGCGTGGCCACGTCGTCGCCGACCAGACTCCGCAGCAGCTGGCCGCGCGCTCGCGCTACCACAAGGCCGTGTCCTTCCGCCTCGAGGACGCCGGCCAGGCGGCCCGCCTGCAGGCCGCGCTCGAGGCCCTGCCCGAAGTGGCGGCGGTCGAGTGGTCGCCGCGCGAGTCCCGGCTCACCGCACTGCCGCGCGAGGGCGCCGAGGTGCTGGCGCCGGTTCAGGCGGCGGCGGCGCGCGAGGGCGCCGGCCTGCGCGAACTGCAGCTCGAGGCCGGGCGCCTCGACGAAGTGTTCCGCACGATCACCGCCTGAGGCGGCCCGGTGTAGACGGAGTCCTGCGTGCGCATCATCGGCATCCTGTTCCGGCGCGAGCTCGCGAGCTACTTCGCGACGCCGCTCGCCTACGTCTTCATCCTGATCTTCCTGGTGCTCGCCGCCGCGTTCACGTTCTACCTCGGCGGCTTCTTCGAGCGCGGCCAGTCCGACCTCGCGCCGTTCTTCAACTTCCTGCCCTGGCTCTACCTGTTCCTGGTCCCGGCCATCTCGATGCGACTGTGGGCCGAGGAGCGGCGCAGCGGCAGCATCGAGCTGCTCATGACGCAGCCGATCACCCTGTGGCAGGCGGTGCTCGGCAAGTTCCTCGCCGCCTGGGCGTTCGCCGGCATCGCGCTCGCACTGACCTTCCCGCTCTGGATCACCGTGGAGTACCTCGGCTCGCCCGACCACGGCGCGATCGTCACCGCCTACCTCGGGGCGCTGCTGATGGCGGGCGGGTTCCTCGCGATCGGCTCGTGCATGTCGGCGCTCACGCGCAACCAGGTGATCGCCTTCATCCTCGGGGTCGTCGCCTGCTTCGCGTTCCTGCTGGCCGGCTTCCCCCTGGTGCTCGACGCGTTCCGCGCCTGGGCGCCGGCGGGGCTGGTGGACGCGATCGCCTCGCTGTCGTTCCTGACGCATTTCGAGGCGCTCTCCAAGGGGGTGATCGACCTGCGCGACGTGCTCTACTTCGCCATGACGATCGGCTTCTTCCTGGTGGCGACGAGCGTGGTGCTCGACGCCCGCAAGTCCGAGTGAGCAAGGGGGGCGGCCGGGCGATGACGACCAAGCGATCCACCCTCGGCGCCGGCGCCATCGTCGCGCTCGGCGTGCTGTTCGTCGCGCTGAACGTGCTGTCGTCGAACCTGCTGCGCGGCGCGCGTCTCGACCTCACCGAGAACCGCCTGTACACCCTGGCACCCGGGACGGAGCGCCTGGTCGGCAGCCTGAAGGAACCGATCAACCTCTATTTCTTCTTCTCGTCGGAGGCGGCCACCGCCTACCCGGCCCTGCGCACCTATGGCACGCGCGTGCGCGAGTTCCTGCAGGAACTCGCATCGCGCTCCGGCGGCAAGCTGCGGCTGACCGTGATCGACCCGCAGCCGTTCTCGGAGGAAGAGGACCGGGCGGCCGAGCTCGGCATGCGCGCCGTGCCGCTCGGTGGCGACGGCAACCCGTTCTACTTCGGCCTCGCGGCCACCAACTCGACCGACGGCCGCGCCGCGATCGATTTCTTCGACCCGGCGAAGGAGGCCTTCCTCGAGTACGACGTCGCCAAGCTCGTCCACCAGCTCTCGACGCCGCGCAAGCCGGTGGTCGCCTGGCTGTCGTCGCTGCCGATGAGCGGCGGCTTCGACCCGATGAGCGGCCAGGCGAGCGAGCCGTGGCTGGTGCTCGGGCAGGCCGAGCAACTCTTCGACGTGCGTCCGCTCGAGCCGACCACCAGGGAGATCGGTGCGGACGTCGACGTCCTCGTGCTGGTGCATCCGAAGGCGCTGTCACCCGCGACCTTGTACGCCATCGACCAGTATGCCTTGCGCGGTGGCCGCGTCCTGATGTTCGTCGACCCGCTGGCCGAGGCCGACCCGTCGGGCGCGGAGCCGGGCAACCCGCTGGCGGCGCTCGGAGCGGACCGCGCCTCCGATCCCGGCCCGCTGCTGGCCGCCTGGGGGGTGGACTTCGACCGCGGGCAGGCGATCGGCGACCTCGAGCGCGGCCTGGTCGTCAGCATGCGCCCGGGCGAGCCGCCGACGCGGCACATCGGCATCCTCGGCCTCGACGCCGGGTCGCTGGCGCGCGGCGACGTGGTCACGGCCTCGCTGACCTCGCTGAACCTCGCCTCGGCGGGGTTCCTCGCGCCGCGCAAGGGCGCGAGCTCGAAGTTCGAACCGCTGGCGACGACCAGCACCCAGGCCGCTCCCCTGCCCGTCTCGCGTTTCCAGATGCTGATGGACCCGGCGACGCTGCGCGACGGCTTCGCGCCGACCGGCCAGCGCTACGCACTGGCGGCGCGCGTCACGGGCAACGTCCGCAGCGCGTTCCCCGATGGCCCGCCTGCCGGCGTCGAGACCGGCGCCGCGCCGCGGCTCGCGGCGTCGTCGAAGCCGCTCAACCTGGTGGTCGTCGCCGACACCGACATGCTCTCCGACTTCCTCTGGGTGCGGCAGCAGAACCTCTTCGGCCAGCGCGTCGCACAGGCCTGGGCCAACAACGGCGACCTGGTGTGGAACGCCCTCGACAACCTCGCCGGCAGCAACGACCTGATCAGCATCCGCGGCCGCGCGAGCTTCACCCGTCCGTTCGACCGCGTCGAGGCGCTGCGTCGCTCGGCCGAGGACCGCTTCCGCGCCAAGGAGCAGGAACTCGAGCAGCAGCTGCAGGACACGGAGCAGAAGCTCGCGGCGCTCGAGAGCGGCCGCGCCGAGTCGGCGGACGTGCTGCTGTCACCGGCGCAGGAGCAGGAGCTGCAGCGCTTCCAGGGCGAGAAGCTGCGCATACGCAAGGAGCTGCGCGACGTGCGCCTGCAGCTCGACCAGGACATCCGCGCGCTCGGCAACGAGCTCAAGTTCGCCAACATCGTCGTCGTGCCGCTGGCGTTCGCCGGCATGGCGCTGCTCGCGGCCGGCTGGCGCCGCCGCCGCCAGGCCGCGATCGCGATGCTGCAGCGTGACAAGGAGCGGATGGCCCCCGGCACCGGGGCTGCCGCCGGGGGCGGCGACGCATGACGCCGGCGCGCCTCGCCCTGCTGGCGCTCGCTGCCCTGCTCGCAACCGGCGGGGCGTTTTGGCTGTCCTCCCAGCGGCAGCTCGATCGTGCCGTGGGCGTCGGCGACCCGGTGCTGCCGCAGTTGCGTGCCGCCATCAACGACGTTGCCGAGGTCCGGCTGTCGCGCGGCGACGGCGGCCGCGTGACCCTGCGCCGGGACGCTGGCGGCTGGATCGTGGTCGAGCGCGCCTGGCCCGCGGACGCCGGCAAGGTCCGCAAGCTGCTGCTGGACCTGTCGGCCCTGGCGGTCGTCGAGGAGAAGACCCACGACCCTGCGCGCTACCCGGTGCTCGGCGTCGAGGACGTCGACGGGCCGGCCGCGACCGGCACCCGCATCGACGTCAAGACCGCGAAGGGTGCGATCCAGTCGCTGGTGCTCGGCAAGCCCTCCGGCGGACGCGAGGGCTTCGTGCGGGCAGTCGGTGCCGCTCCGAGCTACCTCGCCCGGCCGCAGGTCTCCGCCGAGGGCAATCCCGCCCGCTGGCTCGACACCTCGCTGCTCGACATCGACGCTACCCGGGTCCGGGCCGTGACGCTGACGGGCCCCGCGGCGCCGGCACTGCCGCTGCAGGACGAGCGGCTGCCCACGGCGCTGGCCGGCGCGCTCGACGGCCTGGCGCTCGAGGACGTGCGCCCGCGTCCGCTCGGCGCGCCCGGCGCAGTGGGCGGGACATCGGTCGAGGGGCCCGTGCGTCGTGCGCGCTACACCACCTGGGAAGGGCTGGTGCTGGAAATCGCGGGACGCGAGGACGGCGGCCGTCGCTGGATCAGCGTCGATGCGAGCTTCGATCCCTCTGCTGCGCGCGAGCGCCCGGCGCCGTCCTCGGACCCCGCGGCGACCGGCCCCGCCCCGCTGCCTGCCGCAGGTACCGCGGCGCCCGGAGCCCGACCCGAGGGGGCTGCGGCGCGGACGCCGGCCGGCGATCCGCGCGACGAGGCGAAGACGATCCAGCGGCGCACCGCGGGCTACGAATTCGAGATCCCCGCCTACCGCTACGGCGCGCTGTTCGAGGCCTCGTCGCCGGCTGCCGGAGCGGCTGCGGCAGCGTCGCTCCGCGACGGCGCGCCGCCCTCGCGCTGAGCAGCCCGCGCACGGGTCAGGACGGGTCGGTGGCCGCCGGCAAGCACGGAGCCGGGCTTTCCCGGGGGCTTGCCATGCCTAGCGGGTCCGCGCGATCAGCGCCAGCGCCACCGTGGCGAGCAGGGCCGTCGGGACCCAGGCGAGCACCACCGGGTCGAGGTCGAACACGACCGCACCGCTCTCCAGCATCCTCTGGAGCAGGAAGAACGCGATTCCGATCAGCAAGCCGATCGTCGTGCGTGCGCCGCTGCCCGAGGATCGCAAGGACCCGAACACGAACGGCACCGCGACCAGCACGCCGAAAGGCACCGCGACGGTGCGCGCAATCCTCGACCAGAGGGCGAACAGGGTCGGTCGCGCATCGAGCCCGTTGGCCTGCAAATGGCGCACCAGGCGCCAGAGGGTCGCGGAGGGCAGCTGGTTCGGCGCAGCGGCGGCGATGCCGACGAACTCGGCGCTGACGTTCGACCGCAACGCGCGCGTCGGTTCGCGCCGTGCCACCACGCCGTCGCCGTCGAACCGCGACTCGGTGTATTGCGACAGCCGCCAGCCGCCCGCGGCGTCGGCGGTCGCCGAGGCGGCGCGCGCCACGGCCCGCAGCCGATGCGCCTCGTCGAGCTCGAACACCAGCATCCCGCCGAACTCCGCATCCCCCGACTGGCGCTCGACGTTCACCAGCAGGTTGCCGTCGCGCACCCAGGCGCCGCCGCGGCCGGCGAAGCTGACGTTGTCGAACTTGTCGAAGGCCTTCTCCTGGCGCGCCAGCTGCTGCATCGGCGGCGCCAGCACCTCGCCGAGCACCGCGCCGAACCCCGCGAGCAGCAGGCCGGCGAGCAGGGCCGCGCGCGCGATGCGCCAGACCGAGAGGCCGGCGGTGCGCATCACGGTGATCTCGCTGCCCCGCGCCAGCCCACCGAGGCCGACCAGCGTGCCGATCAGGGCGCTGATCGGCAGCAGTTCCCAGGCCTGCTGCGGCAGGTTCAGCAGCACGAACAGCGACGCATCCAGCGCGGTGTAGCGGCCGACGCCGATGTCGTCCTGCTGGCCGATGAACAGGAACAGCCCGCCGAGCGTCAGGAACACCGCCATGACCAGCAGCACCGCACCGAGTATCGAGCGCAGCAGGTATCGATCGAGCGTGGTCACGCCGGCACCACCGCATCGCGGTGCTGCAGCCGCGCCCGCCACCCGGGCACGAGGATCACCAGCAGCGCGATCGCCACGACCAACGCGTGCACCCACCACAAACCGATCGCCTCGGGCATCGTCCCGCGCTCGATCCAGACCTTGCCCGCGGAGGCCAGGCTGACGTAGAGGAAGTAGATCACCACGGCGACCCAGACGCGCGAGTAGCGACCCTGGCGCGGCCGCAGCCGCGAGAGCGGCACGGCGAGCAGGGTGAGCGCGACCGCCATCACCGGCAGCGCGACCCGCCAGTGCAGTTCGGCGCGCTCCTCGGGATCGACGGAGGCGAGCAACGCCCGGGTCGGCCGCGCCTCGAGCGAGCTGCGCGCGTCGGCAGGCTCCGGCAGGCGGACCGGGATGACGTTCTCGGCGAAGCGCACGATGCGGAACTGGGCGCTGCCGGGCACGCCCTCGTAGCGCTCGCCGTCGTAGAGGGTCATGGTGTGAAGGGAACCGTCCTCGGAGATGGCGTGACGCGCGCGCCGCGCCACCGCGATCTCGTAGCGGCTGCCACGATTGCGCTTCACGAACACGCGCTCGAGCATGCCGTCGGGCGCCGCGCCCTCGGCGTAGACCACCGTACCGCCGCCGCCGAAGCTGCGGAACTTGCCCGGTGCGATCGCGGCGAACTGCCCGGCCCGGGCAGCCTCGTTGCGCAGGTCGAACGTGCGCGCCGCGGCCGTGGGCGCCACCGCCAGGGTCAGCCAGGCGAGCAGCACGGTGACCCCCACCGTGAGGAGCAGCATGGGCCCATAGATCCGCGCCGGGCCGACGCCGCAGGACTGCACGGCGGCCATCTCGCTGTCGTGGTAGAGCCGGCCGAAGGCGAGGACCACGCCGAGCAGCAGGCCGATCGGCATCAGCACGGCGACGTTCTGCAGCGCGCTGAGTCCGATCAGTTCCAGCACCACGCCGCGCGGGTACTGGTTCTCGGCGGCCCGGTCGAGCACCCGCGCAACCTGGTTGGTCAGCAGGATCACGAGCAGGACGGCGGTGACCCCGAGCCAGCTCGCAACCACCTGGCGCAGGATGTAGCGGTCGAGGATACGGCCCAAGGCCAGGGCTTCCCGGTTCGGATAGAATCGTCGCTCGGACGGATCACCTACGTTAGTGCACCGGCCGCTGCGTCTCAACAGACCCGGGGGCGACCTTCCGAGGGCGAGGCTCCAGGGCCCACGGGTGGCTCGGGCGGGGCGGCCCGGCCTTCCCGCACGGGACAACTCCGGGAACGTTCGCCGCGCCGGGCAGGGCTTCGCCGGCGGTACGGTCGCGGCGAGCCGGGATGCGCAGCAGCTGGCGCGGAGGCGCTTGTTCATGCAGTTCGACGTCTTCTCCAGGCCGCTGGCCCAGCTTCCGGTCGATTGTCTGGTCGTCGGCATCCACGAGGATGGCGAGCTCGGCGACGAGGCACGGCAACTCGACCGCGCCAGCGACGGCGCCCTCGGCCGGCTGCTGGCGCACGGCGATTTCCCGGGCCGGGCCGGCGAGTCGCTGCTCGTGCCGGGCCTGCCCAAGGTCAAGGCGTCGCGGATCCTGCTGGTCGGCCAGGGCGCTCGGGCCGCGCTGACGCGCCGCGCCTGGCGCAAGGCGGTGCTGACGGCCGTCGGCGCCCTCGCCCGGACGCAGGTACGCAGTGCCGCGCTCGCGCTGACGCGGCCCGCGACGCGCGACCTCGACGACTACCACTACGGCCGCGCCGTGGCGGACCTGACCCACGCGGCGCTCTATCGCGTGAACGACCTGAAGACCGGCAAGAAGCCGAAGGCGCCCGTCCTCGAGCAACTGAAGCTCGGACCGGTCAAGGCGCAGGGCGTCGCCGCGGTGCGTCGCGGCCTCGCGCACGGCGTGGCGATCGGGCTCGGGGCGCGCACGATGCGCGACCTCGCGAACCTGCCGGGCAACGTCTGCACGCCGTCCTACCTCGCCGACCGCGCCCAGGAGATCGCCGCCAAGTACCCGAGCGTCAGCGTCCGCGTGCTCGACGAGGAGGCGATCCGCAAGGAGAAGATGGGCTGCTTCCTCGCGGTCACCCAGGGCAGCGACCAGCCTCCGAAGTTCATCGTGCTCGAGCACAAGGGTGCACGTGCCAGGCGCGCGCCGGTGGTGCTGGTCGGCAAGGGCATCACCTTCGACACCGGCGGCATCTCGCTCAAGGACCCGGGGGCGATGGACGAGATGAAGTTCGACATGTCCGGTGCGGCCGCCGTGCTCGGGGCGCTCACGGTCGCCGCGGAACTCGCGCTACCGCTGCACGTGGTGGCGCTCGTACCGACCTGCGAGAACATGCCGAGCGGCCGGGCGATCAAGCCCGGCGACATCGTCACCAGCGCCGCGGGGATGACGGTGGAGATCCTCAACACCGATGCCGAGGGTCGGCTGATCCTCTGCGACGCGCTGCATTACGCGCGCCGCTACGAGCCCGAGGTCGTGGTCGACGTCGCCACCCTGACCGGCGCCTGCGTGATCGCGCTCGGCGCGCACCACACCGGGGTGATGTCCAACGACGACGCGCTCGCCGACGACCTCGTGGACTCCGGGCTGCGCGCCGACGACCGCGCCTGGCGGCTGCCGCTCACGGAGGAGTACGGCGAGCAGCTGAAGAGCAACTTCGCCGACTTCGCGAACGTGGCCGGCCGTGACGGGGGCGCGATCACCGCCGGCGCCTTCCTCGGCAAGTTCGCGCAGGGCCTGCGCTGGGCGCACCTCGACATCGCCGGCACTGCCTACCTCGGCGGCGCGCAGAAGGGCAGCACCGGCCGCCCGGTGCCCCTGCTGTCGGACTTCCTGATCCGCCGCGCGGGCCGCTGAGCGCCGCCGCAGCATCGGCCTCGCCGCCGTGGCCGCGCCGCGCGTCGACTTCTACGTGACCGACCCGGCCGCCGGGGACGGCGCGCGCCTGCCGCTGGTCTGCCGCCTGGTCGACAAGGCCCATGCCGCGGGCCAGCGCACGCTCGTCATCGGCGACGATCGCCGCGAGCTCGTGGTGCTCGACGAGCTGCTCTGGACCAGCATCGACGGTTCGTTCATTCCCCACGAGCTGCTGGCCGAGGGCGACGACGGCGCCGGTGCCGAGTCCCCGGTGCTGCTCGCCTCCCACGCACCGCTCGCCGCGCCGCGCGTGCTGCTGGTCAACCTCTGCGCGCAGGTGCCGCCGATCGCCACCGAGTTCGAGCGCGTGATCGAGGTACCCGCCGGCGACCCGGCCGGCCGGCAGCTCGCCCGCGAGCGGTTTCGGACCTGGCGCCGCCTGGGCGCCGAGCCGGCGACCCACCAGGTCGGTGGACAGGCCGCGGCCGCCCGGCCGCTATAATCGACGGCCCGCTCCGCTCTCTCCCCGGATCACGCATGGACAAGGTCTACTCGCCGCAGGACATCGAGCGGCGCCTCTACGAGCGCTGGGAACGTGCCGGCTGGTTCGAGCCCCGGGGCATCTCGTCACCGGGTTCGCCCGCAATGCCCGGCTATTGCATCGTGATCCCGCCGCCGAACGTCACCGGCACCCTGCACATGGGCCATGCGTTCCAGGACACGATCATGGACGCGCTGACCCGCTACCACCGGATGCGCGGCGAGCCGACGCTCTGGCAGCCGGGCACGGACCATGCCGGCATCGCCACCCAGATGGTCGTCGAGCGGCAGCTCGCCGCCGAGGGCCGCAAGCGCACCGACCTCGGCCGCGAGGCCTTCCTCGAGCGGGTCTGGGAGTGGAAGGCGAAGTCGGGCGGCACGATCGCCACCCAGCTGCGCCGCCTCGGGGCCTCGGTCGCCTGGTCGCGTGATCGCTTCACGATGGACGAAGGGCTCTCGAGGACCGTCACCGAGGTGTTCGTGCGGCTGCACGACGAGGGCCTGGTCTACCGCGGCAAGCGCCTGGTGAACTGGGACCCGGTGCTGCTGACCGCCGTCTCCGACCTCGAGGTGGTGAAGGAGGAAGAGGACGGCCACCTCTGGCACCTGCGCTACCCGTTCGCCGACGGCAGCGGCCACGTGGTCGTCGCCACCACCCGCCCCGAGACCCTGCTCGGAGACGTGGCCGTGGCCGTGAACCCCGCCGACGAGCGCTATGTCGCGCAGCTGGGGCGGATGCTGCAGCTGCCGCTCGCCGGGCGCGAGATCCCGCTGATCGCCGATCCGCACGCCAGCGCCGAGTTCGGCTCCGGCTGCGTCAAGATCACGCCGGCGCACGACTTCGACGACCACGCGGTCGGGCTGCGCCACGGCCTGCCGCAAATCAACATCTTCACGCCGTCGGCGACGCTCAACGACAGCGTGCCCGAGCGCTTCCGCGGGCTCGACCGCTTCGAGGCGCGCCGGCGCATCGTTTCCGAACTCGAGGCGGCCGGCCTGGTCGAGAAGGTCGAGCCGCACCGCCTGGCCGTTCCCCGCGGCGACCGCACCGGCGTCGTGCTCGAGCCCTATCTCACCGACCAGTGGTACGTGAAGGTCGAGGCGCTCGCCGGGCCCGCGATCCGCGCCGTGGAGAGCGGCGCGATCCGCTTCGTGCCGGAGAACTGGTCCAAGACCTACTTCGAGTGGATGCGCAACATCCAGGACTGGTGCATCAGCCGCCAGCTCTGGTGGGGCCATCGCATCCCGGCGTGGTACGACGCCGACGGCAAGGTGTACGTCGGCCGCAGCGAGGCCGAGGTGCGCGCGCGGCACGGCCTCACGGCCGGCGTCGCGCTGCGCCAGGACGAGGACGTGCTCGACACCTGGTTCTCCTCGGCACTGTGGCCGTTCTCGACGCTCGGCTGGCCGGAGCACACGCCGGAGCTCCGGCAGTTCTACCCGACCTCGGTGCTGGTCACCGGCTTCGACATCATCTTCTTCTGGGTCGCCCGGATGATCATGATGGGCCTGAAGTTCATGGGCGACGTGCCGTTCCGGGAGGTCTACGTCCATGGCCTGATCCGCGACTCGGAAGGCCAGAAGATGTCGAAGTCCAAGGGCAACGTGATCGACCCGCTCGACGTCGTCGACGGCATCTCGCTCGAACCGCTGGTCGCCAAGCGCACCACCGGGCTGATGCAGCCGCAGATGGCGCCGGCCATCGAGAAGGCGACGCGCAAGGCGTTCCCGGAGGGCATCGCCGCCCATGGCACCGACGCCCTGCGCTTCACCTTCGCCTCGATCGCGACCCAGAGCGCCGACCTGCGCTTCGACGTGGCTCGCGTCGCCGGCTACCGCAACTTCTGCAACAAGTTGTGGAACGGCGCGCGCTTCGCGCTGCTGGCGCTCGAGTCCCCCGAGGGAACCGGCGCCGACGCGGACCTGCTGGCCGGCCCCGTCGAGTTCACGGTCGCCGACCGCTGGATCCGCTCGCGGCTCGGCGCGACGTTGCGCCAGGTCGAGCAGGCCTTTGCCGAGTACCGCTTCGACTTCGCCGCCACCGCGCTCTACGAGTTCACCTGGTACGAGTTCTGCGACTGGTACCTCGAGCTCACCAAGCCGGTGCTGCAGGGCGAGGGCATCGCGGCGCCGCTGAAGCGCGGCGCACGCCGTACGCTCGCCGAGGTGCTGGAGGCGCTGCTGCGCGCCCTGCACCCGCTGATGCCGTTCATCACCGAGGAGATCTGGCAGCGCGTCGCGCGGATGGCCGGCGCGACGGCGCCCTCGGTGATGGTCGCACCCTGGCCCGATGCCGCGGCATTCCCTGCCGACGCCGCGGCCGAGGCCGACGTGCGCTGGATCCAGGCCTTCGTGCTCGGCATCCGCCAGATCCGCGGCGAGATGGACATCAGCCCGGCGCGCAGGCTGCCGGTGCTGCTCGAGGGCACGGGTGAGGACGACCAACGGAGGATCGCTTCGCAGCGGGCCTTTCTCGAGCGGCTCGCGGGTCTCGAGTCGATGCGCGTGCTGGACCCCGCCGAGGCGCCGCCGCCCGCGGCCGCCGCCCTGGTCGGCGCGATGAAGGTGCTGGTGCCGATGGCGGGGCTGATCGACCCCGCTGCGGAGTCCGAGCGGCTCGGCAGGAAGCTCGCCAAGACGCGGCAGGAGATCGCCCGGGCCACGGCCAAGCTCTCCAACGAGAACTTCGTCCGCAATGCGCCGCCGGCGGTGGTGGATCAGGAGAAGGCGCGCATCGTCGAGTTCGAGCGCTCGGTCGCGAGCCTCGAGGAACAGCTGGCGCGCGTGCGGCGCCTGGCCTGACCCCATGCAGCGCGACCTCGCCGAAGCGCTGGCGACGCTCGAGCGCGTGATCCTCGGCAAGCCGCGCCAGCTGCGGCTCTGCATCGCCTGCCTGCTGGCGCGCGGCCACCTGCTGATCGAGGACGTGCCGGGAGTCGGCAAGACCACCCTAGCCCACGCGCTGGCGCGGGTCTTCGGGCTCGGCTGGAATCGCGTGCAGTTCACCAGCGACCTGCTGCCGGCGGACATCGTCGGGGTGTCGGTGTTCGACCGGGCGACGCAGCAGTTCGAGTTCCGCAAGGGACCGGTGTTCACCCAGCTGCTGCTGGCCGACGAGGTCAACCGCGCGAGCCCACGTACGCAGAGCGCGCTGCTCGAGGCGATGGAGGAGCGCCAGGTGAGCGCGGACGGCCAGACCTACGTGCTGCCGGAGCCGTTCTTCGTGGTCGCCACCCAGAACCCCAAGGAGCAGCTCGGTACCTTCGCTCTTCCGGAGTCGCAGCTCGACCGCTTCCTGATGCGCGTCGAGCTCGGGTACCCCGATGCGGCGCACGAGCGCGAGCTGCTGCGCAGCGGCGAGCGCCGCGACCTGCTGGAGCGCGTGCCGGCGCACCTCGACTCGGTGCGCGTCTGCCAGGTGCAGCAGCTGGTGCGCCGCGTGCACGTCGCGGATGCACTCTTCGACTACCTGCAGCGACTGTTGCGCGCCACCCGCGAGCGTGCGGACGTGAAGCTCGGGCTCTCGCCGCGGGCCGGCCAGGGGCTGCTGCGCGCGGCGCAGTCCTGGGCGCTGCTCGCCGGACGCGAGGCGGTGCTGCCGGAGGACGTGCAGGCCGTGTTCCCGTCGGTCGCCGCCCACCGGCTGTTGCGCCGCGACCCGGCCGCCGCAGCGGACCCGGGAGAGTTCGCGCGCGAGCTGCTGCGCGCCGTGCCCGTCGACGCCTGAGGCGCCGTGGCCGCGCCGCGTGCCTGGCTCGCGCGCCGGATCGCCTCGGGCGAGGCGCGTGCGGCGCGCTGGGTGCGTCGGCGGCAGGGGGAAGATCGCCTGCCGGTCGAGCTCGGCCGCCGCCGGCTCTATATCCTGCCGACCCGCGCCGGTGCCGGTTTCGCAGTGCTGCTGCTGGCGATGCTGCTGGCCGGCCTGAACTACTCCAACAGCCTGGCGCTGCTGCTCACCTTCGTGCTCGGCGGCTTCGCGATCGTCGGCATGAACCAGTGCCATCGCAACCTGCTCGGCCTGCGCGTCACGACCGTGCACCTGCAGGCGGCGTTCGCCGGCGAGGCGGTGGTCGCCTCGCTGGCGATCGACAACCCGGGCGTCGACCGCTTCGACCTCGCGGCAGAGGTGGCCGGCGCAAGCGTGAGGCTCGCCCGTGCCCCGCAGGCGGGCAGCGTGCGCCTCGAGCTGCGGCTGCCGGCACCGCGACGCGGCCGCCTGCGGCTCGGGCGCCTGCGGATCGCCACCCGCTTCCCTTTCGGGCTGTTCCGCTGCTGGACCTGGCTGCATCTGCCACTCGACGCCCTGGTCTATCCGCGCCCTGCCGGCGCCCTGCCCCTGCCGGTGGGGCCAGCAGGCCGCGACGGCAGCGGCGCCACGGCCGACGCGGGTCGCGACGAATTGCGCGACCTGCGGCCGTTCCGCGACGGCGACTCGCCGCGCCAGGTGGCGTGGAAGGCCTACGCTCGCGGCCAGCCCCTGCTCGTCAAGGAGTACGCCGGCGCGGCCACGGAGTCGTTGCGGCTCGACTTCGACGCGCTGCCGGGCCTCGAGGTCGAGGCGCGCCTGTCGCAGCTGTGCCGCTGGGCGCTGGAGGCAGAGGCGCGGGGCCAGCGCTACGCCCTGCACCTGCCCGGTGCGCACCTCGAGGCCGATCGCGGCGGCGCGCACCTCGGGCGCTGCCTCGCGGCCCTCGCGCTGCACCCCGGCGCGCATGCGGAGCCGGGCGATGACTGATCGGCCCGCAGAACTGCGCCCGCTGCTGTGGAGCACGGGCGTGCTGCTCGCAGCGGTCGCCTTGCACGTCGACCGGCTGCCGCCCTGGTGCACGCTCGTGATCCTCGGCCTCGCAGGCTGGCGGCTCGTGCTCGCACTGCGTGGCCGGGCGCCGCCGGGCGCGGTGCCGCGCACCGCGATCGGGGTGCTGCTGCTGGTGTCGGTGGCCTACCAGTTCAGCGGCGTCTCGGGCCTCGCCGGCGGTTCGGCGCTGCTGGCCGGCATGGGCGCGCTGAAGCTGCTGGAGACCCGCTCGCGGCGCGACCACTTCGTCGTGATCGGCGTGTCGCTGTTCCTCGTGCTCGCTGCCTGCCTCGACCGGCAGGCGCTGCCCCGGCTGCCGCTGTACGTCGCGGTCACGTGGCTGGTCTGCACCGCGATGGCGATCGTCGGCACGCCGCAGGTGCCGCTCGCCGCCCGCGCGGCGACGTCGCTCGCCGGGCGCGCGCTCGCGCTGTCGCTGCCGGTCGCGATCGCGCTGTTCGTGTTCTTCCCGCGCGTGCAGGGCCAGGTCTGGGCGCTGCCCGGGAGCGGCGCAGGCGTCACCGGGCTCTCGAACGAGATGAGCCCGGGCGCGATCAGCGAGCTGACCACGGCCTACGACCCGGCTTTCCGCGCACGCTTCTCGGGGCGGCCGCCGCCGGCGCGCGAGCTCTACTGGCGCGGGCCGGTGCTGCAGAACTTCGACGGCTACACCTGGCGCCGCGAGCCACGCAGCATCTACCGCCAGTCGCCGCTGCGCTACCTCGGCACCGGCTATCGCTACCGCATCACGCTCGAGCCGCACCAGCGCAACTGGTGGTTCGCGCTCGACCTGCCGGTCGCCTCGCCCGACCGCGAGGTGCGCTTCACCTGGGACTACATGTTGGTGTCGCTGCAGCCGGTGCGCCAGCCCGTCAGCTACGAGGCGCGCTCGCACACGGTGGTGCGGGCCACCGAGCCGCTGACGCCGCTCCAGCGCCGCCTGGCGCTGCAGCTGCCCCCCGGGCGCAACCCCCGCAGTGTCGCGCTCGGACGCGCGCTGCGTGCGCAGGTCGCCGACGATGCGGCCTTCGTGCAGGCGCTGCTGGCACTGTTCCGCGACGGCGGCTACGCCTATACGCTGACCCCGCCGAAGCTCGACCTCGACTCGGTCGACGACTTCCTGTTCAACACGCGGCGCGGCTTCTGCGGCCACTACGCGTCGGCGTTCGCGACCCTCGCCCGGGCCGCGGGCCTGCCGGCACGCGTCGTCACCGGCTACCAGGGCGGCGAGTGGAACCCGATCGGCGCCTACTTCATCGTCCGCCAGTCCGATGCGCATGCCTGGGCCGAAGTGTGGCTCGAGGAGCGTGGCTGGACCCGGATCGACCCGACGGCGGTGGTGGCGCCGGAGCGCCTCGATCGCGGCTTCTTCGAGGCACTGCCGGGTGCGGTCTCGACGACCGACCGCATGCTGCGCGAGATCGGCTGGCTCGCCGACGCACGCCTCGCCTGGGACACCCTGAACACGTGGTGGAAGGACGAGGTGGTGGAGTTCGACCTCGGCAGCCAGCTGTCGCTGCTGTCGCGGCTCGGCTTCGACTCGCCGCGCCTGTCGCAACTGGGGGCACTGCTCGCTGGCGCGGTGCTCGCCTGGCTCGGCTGGATCCTGCTGCGCTTCGGTCGCATGGAGCGGCGGCGCGACGCCGACGCGCTGGCGCGCGCATGGCGCCGCCTCGGCGAGCGCCTCGCGGCCGCGGGCGCGGGGCGCGAGGCGGCCGAGGGTCCGGTCGACTACGCGGCGCGGCTGCGCGCGACCCGTCCCGTGCTCGGCGAGCGTGTCGGCCCGCTGCTCGAGCAATACGCACGGCTGCGCTACGGGCCAGCGCCCGCCGCCGGCGAAGTAGCGGCCTTCGCCCGCGCCGTGCGCGCCCTGGCCCTGCGCGAGTCCGACTGAGGTGCCGGTCGTGCCCTGGCCCTGGCTCCTGCTCGTCGCCGCGTCGGCGCTGGCACTCGCAGCCCTGCTGGCGAGTCACCGACGACGCACGCGGATCCGTTCGGTGCGCACGCTCGAACCGGCGGCGCGCAACCTGCTCGAGGCACGCGTGCCGTTGTTCCGCCGCGTGCCACCGGGGCTGCGGCCGGAGCTCGAGCACCGCATCCGCGACTGGCTGGAGCACGTCGAGTTCCTCGGCTGCGGCGGGCTCGCGGTGCGCGACGACATGCGCCTGGTGATCGCCTCCCAGGCCTGCATCACCGCGCTCGGGCTCGGCCGCGATGCCTTCGATCGACTGCGCGGCGTGAACCTCTACCCGGACGAGTTCTGGGTCGAGGAGCACGAGGTGGACGAGGAGACCGGCGTGGTCACGGAAGGCGGCCGTGCGCTCAGCGGGCAGACCGTGGCGACCGATCGCATCGTGCTGTCGTGGCGCGACGTCGAGGAAGCCGCCGCCCGCCAGGACGGCTACAACGTCGTCGTGCACGAGGCCGTGCACTATCTCGACCACGCCGCCGGCGGTCGCGCCTCCTCCCAGGGCGGCGCCCTCGCCGCCGAATACCAGGCGCTGTGCGAGGCGGTGGACCGGGGGGAGGAGACGCTGATCGACCCGTACGGCGCGGAGGACCCGGTGGAATTCCTGGCGGTGGCGGCGGAACTGTTCTTCGAGCAGCCGCGGCGGCTGCGCCGCAGGCACGGCGCCCTGTACGCTGCGCTGCGCGACGCCTTCCGTCTCGATCCGGCGGAGTGGCCGCCGCCGCACGCCGGCAGCGCCCCGCCGACCGCACCCGCCTGACGCCCGGTGGCGCCTCCCCTGGCGCGCCCTCCCGGGCGCCGACGACCGCGCGCCGTTCAGGCCTCGCGGGCGCTGGCCTCGGCGTCGCCCGCGGCGGCGGTGCCGGGCTCGCGCACCAGCAGCAGCACCAGGCCGCCGGCCACGAACAGGATCGCGAGCGAGGCGATCGAGGCGCGCGAACTGCCGGTGGTGAGGGCGACCACCGCCACCAGCAGTGGCCCGAGCACGGTCGCGAACTTGCCCATCATGTTGTAGAAGCCGAAGAACTCGCCTCCCTTGCCAGGCGGGACGAGGCGGCCGAAGAACGAACGCGACAGGCTCTGCACCCCGCCCTGCACCAGGCCGATCACGGCCGCCAGCGCGAAGAACTCGGGCACGCTGTCGAGGAAGAACGCATACAGCGTCGCCAGCGTATAGACGGCGATGCCGGCCAGGATCCCGCGCCGCGCGCCGATGCGATCGCCGAGCCAGCCGAACGCCAGCGCCGCCGGGAACGCGACGAACTGCGTCATCAGGAGCGCCGCGAGCAGGCTCTCGGTCGGCAGCCCGAGCGCCACGCCGTAGTCGACCGCCATCTTGATGATGGTGTTCACCGCGTCGATGTACAGCCAGTAGGCCACCAGGAACAGCGCGAGCTCCCGGTACCGCGACACCTGCCGCAGCGTCGCGGCGAGCTCGCGCAGCCCCAGCCGCGTCGCGGCCGCGAACGACACCCCGGCCTCGCCGGGGCGCTCGCGCACCTGCAGCGCGAGCGGCAGCAGGAACACCAGCCACCATGCCGCCACCAGCACGAACGACAGGCGCACCGCCGCCGCGGCGTCGGGCAACCCGAACCAGCCGGGCTTCACGGTCATGAGCACGTTGAGCGCGAACAGCAGGCCGCCGCCCAGGTAGCCGAGGGAATAACCGAAGGCCGACACCCGGTCGAACTCCGCCTCGGCGGCGACGTCGAGCAGCAGCGCATCGTAGAACACGTTCGCCGCGGCGAAGCCGATCGAACCCACGACGAACAGCGCCGCCGCCCAGGCCCACTCGCCGCGCTCGACGAACCACAGCAGCGCCGTGCCGACGACGCCGATCAGGCTCCAGGCCACGAGGAAGCGCTTGCGCCTGCCGCAGCGGTCAGCGATCGCGCCGAGCACCGGGGCCAGCGCCGCCACGACGAAGCCGGCGAGGCCATTGGCCAGGCCGAGGCGCGAGGTGCTCACGGTCGGATCGACGCCGAGGCTCCAGAAGCGCTGGAAGAAGGCCGGGAAGAATCCCGCCATCACGGTCGTGGCGAACGCCGAGTTCGCCCAGTCGTAGAGCGCCCAGGCGAGCACCGGGCGGCGGGTGTAGAGGCGCGTCACGCCGGCAGCCTACCCCGGCGGCGCGCGCCGATCACGTCCCCTGCTCGCGCGTCTCGCGGAAGGCCACGCCCGGCCAGCGCTCCTGTGTCAGGCCGAGGTTCACCCGCGACGGCGCGAGGTAGACGAGGCCGCCGTAGTGATCGAGCGCGAGGTGGTCATGGGCCTTGGTGCGGAACTCCGCGAGCATCTTCTCGTCGTCGCAGTGCACCCAGCGCGCGGTGTGTACGCCGATCGGCTCGAAGGTGCACTGCACCGCGTACTCGTCCTGCAGGCGGAAGGCCACCACCTCGAACTGCAGCTGGCCGACGGCACCGAGGATCTGGTCGTTGTTGCGCAGCGGGCGGAACAGCTGGGTCGCGCCCTCCTCGCACAGCTGGCCGAGGCCCTTGGACAGGGCCTTCATCTTCAGCGGGTCGCGCAGCACCGCGCGGCGGAACATCTCCGGCGCGAAGTTCGGTATCCCGGTGAACACCAGCGGCTCGCCCTCGGTGAAGGAGTCGCCGATGTTGATCGTGCCGTGGTTGTGCAGCCCGATGATGTCGCCCGCGTAGGCGTCCTCGGCGGCGCTGCGGTCCGCCGCCATGAAGGTGAGCGCGTCCGCGATCCGCACCTCCTTCCCGAGCCGCACGTGCCGCATCCGCATGCCGCGGTTGTACTTGCCCGAGCACAGGCGCAGGAACGCGATGCGGTCACGGTGCGACGGGTCCATGTTCGCCTGGATCTTGAACACGAAGCCGCTGAGGCGCGGCTCGGTCGCGTCCACCGGTCGCTGGCGCGTGGCACGCGGCAGCGGCGCGGGCGCGTGCGCGACGAACGACTTCAGCAGCTCCTCGACGCCGAAGTTGGCGATCGCCGAGCCGAAGAACACCGGGCTCTGCCGGCCGGCGCGATAGGCCGCGAGGTCGAACGGCTGGGTCGCTCCCTGCACCAGCTCGATCTCCTGGTCGAAGGCCGCGGCGGCCTCGCCGAGCAGCTCGCGCCCGGCACTGCTGTGCAGCCCGTCGATCACCAGGTTCTCGCCGACTCGCCCGCGCTCGCCGGCGGAGTAGACGTAGATGCGGTCCTCGAGCAGGTGGTAGATGCCCTTGAGCTCGCGGCCCATGCCGATCGGCCAGGTGACCGGCGCGGTCGAGATCTTCAGCACCTGCTCGATCTCGTCCAGCAGCTCGATCGGCGCGCGCCCGTCGCGGTCGAGCTTGTTGATGAAGGTCATGATCGGCGTGTCGCGCAGCCGGCAGACCTCCATCAGCTTGATGGTGCGCTCCTCGACGCCCTTGGCACAGTCGATCACCATGAGCGCCGAGTCCACTGCGGTGAGGGTGCGGTAGGTGTCCTCGCTGAAGTCCTCGTGCCCCGGCGTGTCGAGCAGGTTCACGATGCAGTCGCCGTAAGGGAACTGCATCACCGAGGACGTCACGGAGATGCCGCGCTGCTGCTCGAGGCGCATCCAGTCGGAGGTGGCGTGGCGCGCGGCCTTGCGGCCCTTGACCGTGCCGGCCATCTGGATCGCGCCGCCGAACAGCAACAGCTTCTCGGTCAGCGTGGTCTTTCCGGCGTCGGGGTGCGAGATGATCGCAAAGGTCCGCCGCCGAGCGATTTCCTGCTCGAGCGTCAGCATGTCGGGGATCCTGGGAAGCTAGGGAGGCGTCAGCGCGAGCCGCAGCACCGCCGCGTCCTCGCGACCGTGGGTCGCCTGGTAGTAGCCGCGGCGCACCCCGACCTGCTCGAACCCGAGGGACTGGTAGAGCCGTATGGCAGTGGTGTTGCTCGGCCGCACCTCGAGGAAGGCCTCGGCCATGCCGAGCGCGCGGCTGCGCTCCAGCAGGTAGCGCAGCAGCTGGCGCCCGATGCCGCGGCAGCGGAACTCGGGACGCACGCAGACGTTGAGGATGTGTGCCTCGCCGGCACCGGCGCTGACGATGCCGTGGCCGATGACGACGCCCGCGCACTCGACCACGCGGCAGAGGTAGCCGACGCGCACGCAGTCGCGGAAGATCCCCTCGCTCCACGGGAACTGGTACGACGCGCGCTCGACGGCTGCGACCGCCGCAACGTCCGCCTCGAGCATCGCCCGGATCGCGACCTCGGGTGCGGCTCCCGCGGGCGGGGCCGGGTTCATCAGTTCTGGTGCGGTTGCCATCGGGTGCCGTCGTTCGCGTCGCCCGCCATCGCTCGCCCGCCCGGGAGCCCCTGCGGCGGGCAATCCGCAGGACACCGGACCTTCGGTACCGGCCGCCGGGCCGCCACGGGCGAGCGTGTCAGGGCGGTTTGCCGGAGGCCAGCTCGCCGAACACGCGCCGCGCGAGCTTCAGGTCTTCCCAGGCCTTGCGCTTGTCGGACGGTGAGCGAAGCAGGTACGCCGGATGATACGTCACTATGGCCGGCAGGTTCAGCCCGCCAACCGCATGTACCCGGCCCCGCAGCCGCCCCAGGGGCGCCTCGGTGCCGAGCAGGTTCTGGGCAGCGATCCGGCCGACCACCAGCAGCAGCGTGGGTCGCAGGAGCTCCAGCTGGCGCTCGAGGTATGGCCGGCAGGCTGCCAGCTCCTCGGGCCGGGGATCGCGGTTCTGCGGCGGCCGGCACTTCAGCATGTTGGCCACGAACACGGTCGGCCGCGGCAGCCCGATCGCCGCCAGCATCGCGTTCAGCAACTGCCCTGCCCGGCCGACGAAAGGTTCGCCCAGCCGGTCCTCGTCCGCCCCCGGCGCCTCGCCGACGACCATCCAGCGTGCCGCGGGGTCTCCCGAGGCGAACACGGCCTGGGTACGACCCCGGTGCAGGCCGCAGCGCGTGCAGGCGCGCACCTGCGCGCGCAGCCCCTCCCAGTCGGCCGCGACGGGCAGGTCCGCCGCTGCGCCTTCCGCAAGCGCGTGGAGCCCCTCGACGAGGCCAGGCCCGGTGGGATCGGCAAGCCGGGCTGGCGCTGCGACCGCGTCCGGCGGAGCACTCGGCGCGACGTTCGCCACGGCGGGCGAGCGGGCGGGCGCGACGCGCGGCACCCACAGGTCGATGCCCAGCGCCTCGAGGTAGCGGGCGCGGCGCGCGGCGTCGACGCTCACGCCGCCGGTGGCTCCACGGCATCGCGACGCCCGCGGAACAGCCGGCGCCCGATCCACAGGACGGGCGCGGCCAGCGCGTAGGTCGAGAACATCGCGAGCAGCATGGTCGGCGGCTCGGCCGCGATCAGTGCCAGGAACACCGGGACGATGATGAAGTACGCGAACTTCACGCGCCGGTCCCAGTCGACCTGCTTCATGCTCGGATAGGCGAAGCCCGACACCATCAGCGCGCCGGCGAAGGCCGTGATCGAGAACGTGAGGATCAGGCCGGCCAGGCCCGGCTCGCGCCACTCGCTCGAGAACCACACGAAGGCCGCGACGACCGCGGCCGCCGACGGACTCGGCAGCCCCTCGAAGTAGCGCTTGTCGGCGCTCGCCGCCCGCGCGTTGAAGCGCGCGAGCCGCAGCGCCGCGCAGACGGCATAGAAGAAAGCGGCGATCCAGCCGAAGCGCCCCCAGGCATCGCCGTACTCGGCGATGCGCGCGACGCCCCACTGGAAGGCCACGATCGCCGGCGCGAGCCCGAAGGCGACCATGTCGGCGAGGCTGTCGTATTCCTTGCCGAAGAGGCTTTCGGTGCCGGTCCAGCGCGCAACGCGACCATCGAGGCCGTCGAAGATCATCGCCGCGAACACGGCCGCGCCGGCGCGCGGGAAGTCGCCGGTGATCGCCGAGACGATCGCGTAGAACCCGCAGGCGAGGCAGCCGGTGGTCAGCAGGTTCGGCAGCAGGTAGACACCGCGGCGCTGGGGCCGGGCCGCTGCCCGGTCCTGGTCCGCCGGAATCGGGCCGGCCTCGGTCTGGTGGTGTCGCGCGTCCACGTTCACGCTGCGCAGGGAAACTCGGTCCATCATAGGGGTTCGGCGCCCGCGCTCACAACGTCCTGGAGGCGGCCCATGACACTCTGCGTGCGCTTCCTTAACATGGCGCACCCTTTACTGCCCCCCAGGCCCGCATGCGCTGGTCCCATTACCCGGTCACGACCGTCAAGGAAGTTCCCTCCGAGGCCGAGGTGGTCAGCCACCAGCTGATGCTGCGCGCCGGCCTGATCCGCCGCCTCGCCGCGGGCATCTATACCTGGACGCCGCTCGGCCTGCGCACCCTGCGCAAGGTGGAGACGATCGTCCGCGAGGAGATGGACCGCGCCGGCGCCCTCGAGGTGCTGATGCCGGCGGTGCAGCCGGCCGAGCTCTGGCAGGAGTCCGGCCGCTGGGAGAAGTACGGCCCCGAGTTGCTGCGGCTCTCGGACCGGCACGAGCGCCCCTTCGTGATCGGCCCGACGCACGAGGAGGTGATCACCGACTTCGCGCGCCGCGAGCTCAAGAGCTACCGGCAGCTCCCGGTCAACTTCTACCAGATCCAGACCAAGTTCCGGGACGAGATCCGGCCGCGCTTCGGCGTGATGCGCGGCCGCGAGTTCATCATGAAGGACGCCTACTCGTTCCACGCGGATGCGGCCTCGCTCGAACGCGGCTACGCCGCGATGCGCGAGGCCTACGTGCGCATGTTCACGCGCATGGGACTCGAGTTCCGCGTGGTGCGTGCCGACACCGGCGCGATCGGCGGCAGCGCCTCGGAGGAATTCCAGGTGCTCGCGGACTCGGGCGAGGACGCGATCGCGGTGTCCGACGGCGCCGACCAGTACGCCGCCAACGTCGAGCTCGCGCCGGCGCTGCCGCCGGCGGCGCCGCGTCCGGCGCCTGCGCAGGCCCTGGCCCGGGTCGCGACGCCCGGCCGCAGGACCATCGCCGAGGTCGCCACGTTCCTGCAACTGCCGCCCGCGCGCCTCGTGAAGCTCCTGCTGGTCGAGGGCAGCGACGGCGGCGTGGTCGCGATCGCGCTGCGCGGCGATCACGAGCTCAATGCCGTCAAGGCCCAGAAGCTCCCGGGCGTCGCGAGCCCGTTGCGCATGGCGGGCCCCGACTCGATCCGGGCCGCGACCGGCGTCGCGCCGGGCTTCCTCGGGCCGGTCGGCCTGCGCTGCGCGCTGTACGCCGACCATGCCGCGCTCGCGCTCGCCGACTTCGCCTGTGGCGGCAACGAGGAGGACCTGCACCTGACCGGCGTCAACTGGGGCCGCGACCTGCCCGCACCCCAGGGCGTCGACGTGCGCAACGTCGTGCCCGGCGACCCGAGCCCGACCGGCGAGGGCCGGCTCTCGATCCGTCGCGGCATCGAGGTCGGGCACATCTTCCAGCTCGGTACGAAGTACAGCGAGGCGATGCAGGCCACGGTGCTCGACGAGTCCGGCAAGCCGGTGCCGATGACCATGGGCTGCTACGGCATCGGCATCACGCGGATCGTCGCGGCGGCGATCGAGCAGAACCACGACGCGGCGGGCATCGTCTGGCCGGCGCCGCTCGCGCCCTTCCAGGTGGTGCTGGTGCCGCTGAACGCCGCCAAGTCCGCGCGCGTCCGCGACAAGGCCGAGGAACTCTACGCCGCGCTGACGGCCGCTGGCGTCGAGGTGCTGTTCGACGATCGTGACGCCCGACCGGGCGTCAAGTTCGCCGATGCCGAGCTGCTCGGCATCCCGCACCGCCTCGTCGTCGCCGAGCGCGGCCTCGACGCCGGGCGGCTCGAGTATCGCCACCGGCGCGCCGCCGCCAACGAGGACTGGCCTCTCGACGGCGCCCTCGAGACGCTGCTCGCGCGGGTCCGCGCCGGCTGAGGCAGCCGGGATGCGCGCCAGCGCCCTCGTTCTCGCGCTGCTGCTCGCCGGCACCGTGGGCGCGGCGCATGCCGACCAGCAGCGCGACCCGGAACTGCGCGCGGTCGTGCAGCAGGCGATCGCCGAGGCCGAGTGCTTCCCCGACGAGTTCGAGGCCGAGGTCTGGTACAAGATGATGGAGCCGCGGCTGCGGCGCGCGGTCCAGGATCGGGACGAGCGCATCCAGATCCTCAAGCACGTGTTCTGCGAGGCGCACCGCGCCGGAGAGGCGCGCCTGCCCCCCGGCCTCGTGATGGCGATCATCGACGTCGAGAGCCGCTTCAACCGCTGGGCCGTCTCGCCCGCCGGCGCGGTCGGCCTGATGCAGGTGATGCCGTTCTGGCCAGAGCAGCTCGGCATGCGCCGCCACCAGCTGGTGCGCGTGCCGGAGAACATCCGCATGGGCGCGGCGATCTTCCGCCACTATCTCAGGCGCGAGCGCAACGACGTGGCCAAGGCGCTGGCGCGCTACAACGGCAGCGTCGGCCGGCGCTGGTATTCCGACATGGTGATCCAGCGCTGGACGCGCTGGAACGGCGCCGACGACCTCGGGCTCGCGCCGGGTCAGCCGGTGCTGAAGCCCGGCAGCTGAAGCGCCCCGGCGTCCAGCAACTCGACCTCGACGCCGGTGACCTTCGACGCCGACGAACCCTGCCACAGCCACGCGACGAACGTCTCGACCGCGGCGGGTTCGCCGACCGCGAGCACCTCCACGCGCCCGTCGGCGAGGTTGCGGGCATGTCCGCGCACGCCGAGCTCGCGAGCCCGCGCCTGGGCGCTCTTGCGATAGAAGACGCCCTGTACCCGTCCCGAGACGATGCAGCGTCGCGCGATCATCCGCGTAGAATTCCCGATCGACACGGAGGCTGCAATGTCGAACGCCGAGATCCTAGTCCTCTACTATTCCCGCCATGGCAGCACCGCGGAGCTCGCACGCCATGCCTGCCGGGGCATCGAGGCGGTCGACGGCGTGCACGCCACGCTGCGCACCGTGCCGCCGGTGTCGGCCGAGAGCGAGCGGCCCGTCAGGCCGGTGCCCGACCAGGGCGCACCGTATGCGACGCTCGAGGACCTGCGCCGCTGCGACGGGCTGCTGCTCGGCAGCCCGACTCGTTTCGGCAACATGGCCGCGCCGCTGAAGTACTTCCTGGACGGCACCGCGGGACCCTGGGCCGAGGGTGCGCTCGCCGGCAAGCCGGCCGCGGTCTTCACCTCGACCAGCACGATGCACGGCGGCCAGGAGTCCACGCTGCTGACGATGATGCTGCCGCTCCTGCACCACGGCATGCTGATCGCCGGCCTGCCCTACACCGAGCGTGCGCTGACCGAGACGCGCACCGGCGGCTCGCCGTACGGTGCCTCGCACCACGGCCCGGCGGGCGAGCCCGCCGGCAGGTTGAGCGAGCACGAGGCGCTGCTCGCGCGCCGGCTCGGCGAGCGCGTCGCGGGATTCGCGCTGGCGCTCAGGGCTCGCCCAGCACCGCGCGGATGAAGGGCACCGTGATGCGCCGCTGCGCGGCCATAGAGGCCACGTCCAGCGCATCCAGCACCTCGCAGAGGCTCGCCATGTCGCGCGGCAGCCGGCGCTGCAGGTAACGCGCGGTCTCCTCCGGCAGCTCGAGGCCGCGGGCCGCCGCCCGTGCCCGCAGCGCCACCACCTGCTCGTCGTCGCCGAGTGGCCGCAGCTGGAACACCGCGCCGCCGCCGAAGCGCGAGCCGAGGTCGGCGAGCGACCAGTGCAGTGCGGCCGGAGCGCTCGCCGCCGACACCACCAGCGCGGCGCCGCGCTCCTGCGCGTCGATGAACAGCGAGAACAGCGTTCGCTCGAACGCCGGCTCCCCGGCGAGCGCGTCGAGGTCGTCGAGCGCGAGCAAACCGTATCCCTGCCATCCGAGCAGCGCCGCGGCGCCGCCGGGCCGCAGCTCGGCGCAGGACAGGCAGGCTGCGGGCACGTGGCGAGCGGCGCGCGCAGCGGTCGCCTGCAGCAGGTGGCTGCGGCCACTGCCGCGCGGTCCCCAGAGCCAGGTGACGCCCGCGCGCCCCTCCGCGAGGGCCTCGAGGTGGCGCAGCGCCTCGAGGTTGTCGCCGGGCAGGAAGGTCTCGAAGGTCGCGCGCTCGCGCACGCGCACGCCGAGCGGGAGCTGCTCCACGACGCGCCCGCCGCTGCTCAGGCGCCCCGCGCCCGTGGCGGCAGCGACCAGGCACGGGTCGCGAAGCGCGTGACGTAGTCCGCCCCCGACGCGACCGTGCTGACGAAGGTCGCGATCGCCAGCGCCGCGACCACCTCGCGCGGCGGCAGTTGGTGGGCCGCATGCAGGATCGCTGCCACCAGGAAGAGGATCTGCAGCGCCGTGTTGACCTTCGAGAGGATCGTCGGCCGCCCCTGCAACGGCCCGAACCACAGTCGGAACACAAGCGCGCCGCCGGCGATCACGAGGTCCCGCGCGATCGCCGCCGCCGCGAGCCACCACGGCGCGAGCCCCGACCAGGCGGCACTGACGAAGACCGCGACCAGCAGCAGCTTGTCGGCCAGCGGATCGAGGAACTTGCCGAGCTCGGAGGTCCAGTTGAAGCGCTTGGCGAGGAAGCCGTCGACGCCGTCCGACACCGCGGCCACCGTGAACAGGGCCAGCGCGAGGTCGTGGCGCCCGTCGCGCAGCGCCACGACGATCGGCCACACCAGGGCGATGCGCGCGACGCAGATCAGGTTCGGGAGATGGCGCAGCATGACGCGGGCCGTCAGGGCGCGTACTGGTAGGCGAGCCGCCCCGTGGCATCCGTCGCCGGACGCAGCCGTGAGTTCGACGCCAGCGCCGCGGCCAGGCCGTCGCCCCCGCCGCGGGCGAGCACGCGGTAGACCGCGTACCCGGCACCGGCCTCGAGCAGCGAGACCGCGCGCACCCCGGCGCTCGCCGCGAGCAGGCGCGACACCTGCGCGTGGTCGCGCAGCGAGGCGACGCCGTTCACCTGCACCAGCGCGTCCGATTCCGGCTGCTGCATCAGCGCCTCGGTGGCCGCGGCCAGCCGGTCCACGGCGCCGTCGATGCCGGCGCCGACCGGGCCCGTGAAGGTCTCGCTGCCGCCGCCGTCGTGGAAGGCCCAGCGCCACTGCGTACCGTCGGCCTGGCCGACCAGTGCGACATCGGCTCCCAGGCGTCGCGCTGCCGCGAGCGCAGCCGCGGCGTCGACCGGGCCGGAGCCCGCGAGCCCGGCGGACTGTGCCGAGGAGAGCAGGAGCGGCAGGCCACGGAGCGCGGCCGTGTCCTCGAGCGCACGCCGCACCCCGGCCGCGTCCGCGCCGGGCGGCGGCTGCACGATCACCACCAGCGCGACCGGTCGCTCGCGTGGCCAGGTTGCGCGGCCAGCGGCCGCGACCGCGCGCTCCAGCGCCGCCGAGTCGAGCGTGACCTGGGTGCCGGAGCCGCCCGGCAGCGGGCGGAAGATCTGCACGAAGCGGCGCGCATCGGCGAGCAGCGGCGCGAACGCCGGGTCCTGGTCGGCATCGCGCCTGCCGGTGATGCGCACCAGCGCGACCCGCATCGCCTCCTGGAAGGCAGCGCTCTGCTCGGTCAGGGACACGGTGACCTCGCCGGTGCGCACCACCTGCGCGGCCGCCGCGACGTCCACGCCCACCACGCAGAGCAGGCAAGACGCCAGACTGCGGGCGAGAGCGCGCGCGCGACGATCGCCGCCGCGGGGAGCGGGACACCAGCGCGGTAATGGAGCGAGGGTCAGCATGGCGGATGCGCTTTCGGGCAGGCCGCCGGGCCTTCCCGTCCGGGCAAGCCGCAAGCCGTCGCCATTCCGTACAATAGCACACAGCGGCCCCCTGCCCGGCGGCCTCACCGCCCGGAATACCCCATGACCCCGACCCACGGCCCCGGCCTCACCTATCGCGACGCGGGTGTCGACATCGACGCCGGCGAGGATCTCGTCAGCCGCATCAAGCCGCTCGTGCGACGCGCCAACCGTCCCGAGGTGCTCGCCGGCATCGGCGGCTTCGGCGCGCTGGTCGAACTGCCGGAGGGGCGCTGGCGGCGCCCGGTGCTGGTCTCCGGCACCGACGGCGTCGGCACCAAGCTGCGCCTCGCGATCGACAGTGGCCGCCACGACACCATCGGCATCGACCTGGTCGCGATGTGCGTCAACGACGTCGCCGTGCAGGGCGCGGAGCCCTTGTTCTTCCTCGACTACTACGCGACCGGCAAGCTCGCGGTGGACGTCGCCGAGAGCGTCATCAAGGGCATCGTCGAGGGCTGCGTGCAGGCCGGCTGCGCGCTGGTCGGCGGCGAGACCGCCGAGATGCCCGGCATGTACCACGGCGGCGACTACGACCTCGCCGGCTTCTGCGTCGGCGTGGTCGAGAAGGACGCGATCATCGACGGTCGCGCCACGCGCGCGGGCGACGCGGTGCTCGGCCTCGCCTCCTCGGGCCCGCATTCCAACGGCTATTCCCTGGTCCGCCGCCTGCTGCGCGAGGCCGGCGCGGGCACCGGGGCCGACACCCTGGTGGCGGGCCGTCCGCTGCTCGAGCGCCTGATGGCCCCGACGCGCATCTACGTCAAGTCGATGCTCGCGCTGGCGCGCGCCGTGCCGGTTCGCGGCTTCGCGCACATCACGGGCGGCGGGCTCACCGACAACATCCCGCGGGTGCTGCCCGACGGCCTGCAGGTGGAACTGCAGCGCGCCGCCTGGACACGCGACCCGGTGTTCGACTGGCTGCAGCAGGCCGGACGGATCGCCGACGACGAGATGCATCGCACCTTCAACTGCGGCATCGGCATGGTCGCGATCGTGCCCGCCGAGCGCGAGGCCGAGGCCCTGGCGCTGCTGCGGGCGGCTGGCGAGCAGGCGAGCCGCATCGGCACCGTGCGGTCAGGCACCGCGGGGGTCATCATCCGGTGAGCAGCGCCGCCGCGCCGCTGCGGGTCGCGATCCTGCTCTCCGGCCGCGGCAGCAACATGGCGGCGATCGCACGCGGCTGCGCCGCCGGCGAGATCGCCGCGCGCATCGAGCTGGTCCTGGCGGACCGTGCGGACGCGGCCGGGCTCGATCTCGCGCGCGGGCTGGGCCTCGCGGCCGCTGCGGTCCCGCGCGCCGGCTTCGCGGACCGCGAGGCGTTCGAGGCCGAGCTGCGGCGCCGGATCGACGCCTGCGACCCGGGCCTCGTGGTGCTCGCCGGGTTCATGCGCGTGCTCGGCCCGCGGTTCGTCGCGGCCTATGCCGGGCGGCTGTTGAACGTCCATCCTTCGCTGCTGCCGCGCCACAAGGGCCTCGGCACCCACCAGAAGGTGCTCGACGCCGGCGAACCCGAGCACGGCGCCAGCGTCCACTTCGTGACCGCGGACCTCGACGGCGGCCCGGTGGTGCTGCAGGCCCGCGTGCCCGTGCTGCCGGACGACGATCCCGCGCGTCTTTCAGCACGCGTTCAGCGCTGCGAGCACATCATCTACCCACGCGTGGTGCAGTGGTTCGCCGCGGGGCGGCTGCGTTGCGACGCCGCGGGCGTCGTGCTCGACGGGCGGCCGCTCGCCGCGCCACTGGTGGAGGACTTCGATGCCGTCACGACCTGACCGCCACCGGTCGTGCGCGCACGCACTCGTGCTGGCGCTCGCGCTCGCGGCCGGGGCAAGGGCGGCCGACACCGGCGGGACTCCCGCGGCGCTGCCGACGGAAGCGGTGCCGCGGCCGTTCCGCGCCGATTTCGCGCTCGAGTGGAAGGGCATGAACGCGGCCCGCGCGCGCCTCGAGCTGGCTCGCCTGGGCCCGCGTGAATACTCCTACGTGTCGCGCAACAGCGCGCGCGGGATGTTCCGCGCCGCGTTCCCCGACGAGGTGACGCAGGTCAGCCGGTTGCTGGTCGAGGACGGCCACGTGCGCCCGCTCAGCTACCGTGGCGACGAGGGCACCTCGGACCGGCGCAAGGACGTGTCGCTGGACTTCGACTGGCAGCGACGCCGGGTCACCGGCACCGCAGAGACCCGCCCGGTGGACCTGGAACTGCAGCCGGGCGTGCAGGACATCATGTCGGTGCAGGTGGCGCTGATGGTCGACCTGCTGGCCGGGCGCCGTCCTGGCGGCTATGTGCTGGTCGACGAGGATCGCATCAAGGAATACGTCTACCAGGGCGAGGGCACCGCGCGGATCGAGACCGTGCTCGGTCCGCTCGACACCGTGGTCTGGTCGAGCCGCCGCCCGAACTCGGACCGCGTCACGCGCGTCTGGTACGCCCCCTCGCTCGGCTATGCGCCGGTGCGGGCCGAGCGCCGCCGCGGCAGCCGCCTGGAATGGTCGATGCGCCTGCTCGCGCTGCAGCGCTGAGGCGCTGCCCCCTCAGGTCTTCGGCAGCGTGACGCCGACTTGGCCCTGGTACTTCCCGCCGCGATCGCGGTACGAGGTGGCGCAGACCTCGTCGCTCTCGAAGAACAGCATCTGGGCGACGCCCTCGTGGGCGTAGATCTTCGCCGGCAGTGGCGTGGTGTTGGAGAACTCCAGCGTCACGTGGCCTTCCCACTCCGGCTCGAGCGGGGTGACGTTGACGATGATCCCGCAGCGCGCGTAGGTCGACTTGCCGAGGCACACCGTCAGCACGCTGCGCGGGATGCGGAAGTACTCGACCGTGCGCGCCAGCGCGAACGAGTTCGGCGGGATGATGCAGACGTCGGCGACCACGTCCACGAAGCTCTTCTCGTCGAAGCGCTTCGGGTCGACGATCGTGGAATTGATGTTGGTGAAGATCTTGAACTCGTTCGCGCAGCGCACGTCGTAGCCGTAGCTCGAAGTGCCGTAGGAGATGATCTTCTGGCCCTCGACGGCGCGAACCTGCGCGGGCGCGAACGGTTCGATCATCCCCTGCTCCGCCGCCATGCGGCGGATCCAGTTGTCCGACTTGATGCTCATGATTCCTCGATCACGATCTTCGGGAACATGCCGGTGCGGTCGCGCCCGCGGCGCGCGAGTTCGCCGGCGGTGCGGCGCGCCATGGCGAGGTAGGCGGCGGCGCGCGGCGTGCCGGGTGCTGCGACCACCGTGGGCCGGCCGCCATCGGCTTCCTCGCGGATGTGGGCGTCGAGCGGCAGCTCCGCGAGCAGCTGCACGCCGTATTGCGCGGCCATGCGCGCGCCGCCACCGGCCCCGAACACGTGCTCCGCGTGCCCGCAGTTCGCGCACAGGTGCAGGCTCATGTTCTCGACGATGCCGAGCACGGGCACGTTCACCTTCTCGAACATCTTGAGCCCCTTGCGGGCGTCGGCCAGCGCGATGTCCTGCGGCGTGGTGACGATCACGGCTCCCGCCACCGGCACCCGCTGCGACAAGGTCAGCTGGATGTCGCCGGTGCCGGGCGGCATGTCCACGACCAGGTAGTCGAGCTCGCCCCATTCGGTGTCGCCGAGCAGCTGGTTCAGCGCCGAGGTGACCATGGGCCCGCGCCACACCATCGGCTGCTCCGCGTCGACCAGGAACCCGATCGACATCGCGACCAGGCCGTGCGCGCGTAGCGGCCGCAGCTTCTTGCCATCGATGGTGCCCGGGCGCTCGCCGTCGAGCCCGAGCATGATCGGCTGGCTCGGCCCATAGATGTCGGCGTCGAGCATGCCGACCCGCGCGCCCTGCGCGGCCCAGGCGAGCGCCAGGTTCACCGCGACCGTCGACTTGCCGACGCCGCCCTTGCCGGAGGCGACGGCGACCACGTTGCGAATGCCGGGCAACGGCGCGAGGCCGCGCTGCACCGCATGGGCGCTGATGCGCGGGCGCAGTGCGAGCCGCAGCGGCAGGTCGTGGCCCGCGGCGGCGAGGTGCGCGCGCAGCGCCGCCGCGAGTTCGTCCTCGTAGCCGCCCACCGGGAAACCCAGCGCCAGCTCGACCGCGAGCGTCGCCCCCTGTCGCTCGACGGCGACGACGGCGCCCGCCTCGCCGAGGGACTGGCGCAGGTTGGGATCGACGTAACTCGCGAGCACGGCCGACAGCGCGGCCGTCGAGGCATCGGCAGGCATGGAGGGGTCGAACCGTGGCGAAAAGGGGCGCCGATTCTAGCCCAGTGCCGAGACTGCCGTGCGCCGGGCGGCGCGCCTGCCGCGGGGCCCGTGTGGCATACTTCCCAGCCGCAACCAAGTCGCCAGCGCGGGGGGCCGGGGCGAGATCGGATGGGATTCTTTTCCAACCTCAGGGCCGACCGCATCATCACCGAGGTGCGGGGTACTTCCGACCCTTCCAGCGCGGCGACCCGCAAGGCCGTCGCGCGCCTGCGCGACATCGGCGAGGACGCGATCTATCCGATCCTCGGCGCCTTGCCGGATGCCAGCAAGGAGGCGACTGCCGCCTTCGTCGAGGCACTGGCCGGCATCCTCAGCCAGAAGAACTTCCCGATCTTCGTGCAGGCTTTGATCGAGGGCAGCCCACGCGTCATCGCGGGCATCAAGTACGCGATGCAGGGCTCGCGCGCGTTCCCGCCGCACCTGCTGCTCGAGGTGCTCGGCAAGCCCGACGTGCCGAAGTCGCCGATCCTGGACGTGATCGTGGCGCAGAAGGACCGCTTCAGCGTGCGCGAACTGCTGACCGCGGCCCACAACCAGCAGCCGAACGAGAAGGCGGCGCTGTTCCGCGTGATCTCGGACATCGCGACCCCGGCCGCCGTGCCCGAGCTCGTCGGCCGCCTGCAGAGCAAGGACCAGATCGCGCGGCTGCACGTCATCAACACCCTCGGCCGCTTCAACCTGCCGGAGGTGCGCACCGCCCTGCAGGCGCAGCTCAAGGATCCGAGCAAGCTGATCCGGTCCGCGGCGCTGTCGGCGCTCGGCAAGATGGATGGCCCGATCGACGTCAGCCAGGTCGTGCCGCTGCTGCGCGACGTCGAGATCGACGTGCAGCACAAGGCGATCGACGTCGTCATCAAGGCCAACGACCCGGAGACCGTCCGGTTGCTGATCGAGATCATGAAGGACCCCGAGGAGAGCGCGCGCCGCGCGGCCGTCGAGGTGCTGAACGAGATCGGCGACGCGAAGTCGGTGAAGTACCTGCTCGAGGCGATCGCCGACTCCGACTGGTGGGTGCGCAGCCGTGCCGCGGATGCGCTCGGCAAGATCGGCGGTCCGAAGGTCGTCGACGCGGTGCTGCAGCTGGTCAAGGACCCCAACGAGGACATCCGTCGCTCCGCGATCGAGATCCTCAACCAGACCAAGGACGAGCGGGCGGTCGACCAGCTGCTCGACGCCACGCGCGACCGCGACTGGTGGGTCAGCGAGCGGGCGGTCGACGCGCTCGCCGAGATCGGCAGCCGCAAGGCCGTGCCGCGCCTGGTGGAGATGCTGCAGAACGGCCCGGCGAAGGCGCTGCCGATCGTCGTGCGCGCCCTCGGCAAGCTCGGCGACAACCGGACCATCGACCCGATCCTGGCGGTCATGCAGACCCGCCGCGAGAAGGAGGTGCAGGTCGAGGCGGTGCACGCGCTCGCCCGGCTCGCCGACGACAAGCGCGTGGAGCACATCCGCATCCAGCTCGAGTCGCAGGTCGCGGGCGCCGCCGACCCCACCATCGCGCGGGCGGCCACCGGCGCGCTGGAGGAACTGCAGAAGCGCTTTGCCTCCGGTTCGATCGAGCTCGCCGACCAGAGCGGCAGCCGTACCGGCACCAGCGGCCTGCGCGAGGCGCCGCGCGGCGCGGCGACCCCCCGCCCGGCCGAGCCGTCCCGGACCGTGATGGGCCCCGACGAGCAGGTCGCGAAGCAGGTGCGCGCGGCAGAGGCCTCCTCGGCGCCGCGGCTCGACATCAGCACCCTCAAGCCCGGCGACCTGATCGAGGGCCGCTACAAGTTCATCGAGCGCATCGGCAAGGGCGCCTTCGGCACCGTGCTGCTGATGGAGGACACGGTCGTCGACGACCGCCTGATCCTGAAGTTCCTGAACCCGAACGTCTCCCAGGACGAGGAGATGATGAAGCGGTTCGTCCACGAGCTGCGCTTCTCGCGCAAG
>JALORN010000083.1 GCA_025458905.1 Steroidobacteraceae bacterium | reverse complement strand
CCCTACGACGAACGCGACACCCCCTTCCGGCGCCTGACGCTGCCGGGATTCCCGCGGGGCACCCACTACAAGACGCTGAGCCTGGACCCCGAGAGCGGTGCCTGCACGCTGATCCTCAAGCTCGAGGGCGGCTGGCGGCGCCCGCCCGGCTTCAGCTTCACGGAGATGGAGATCTTCGTGCTCGACGGCGAGATCCGCTGCGGCGACCAGCGCTTCGGTCCGGGCCGATACCTCTGGATCCCCGCCGGCGTGGCGCTGGCGGGGATGTCCGTGCCGCGGGGCGCGCGCCTGCTCGCGTTCTACAACTACGGCGAGCCGACCTTCGAGGCCTCCGGGGAGGGGCATCCCGGCGCCGCGCGCGACGCGCTCGTCGACCTCGACACCTACGAAGGGATGCAATGGAACCCGGTGGTGCGCAAGTCCCCAGGTGTCGCGCCCGGCTGCATGACGAAGGTGCTGCGGGTGGATCCCGTCACCAAGGCCTGCACCTTCCTCTACTGCATGACACCCAACTACTGGCAGGACAACATCTCGTACCACGATTGCGCCGAGGAGTCGTACCACATCTGGGGCACCTCGCACATGATGCAGTTCGGATACCTGCCGACCGGGGGCTACTTTTGGCGGCCGCCGTACATCAACCATGGGGCGTTCTCGAGCGAGCTCGGGTGCATCGCGCTCGGGCGCACGGATGGCGAACTGTTCAACTACTTCCACTTCGACCCTTGGACGGACATCGAGCAGAACCGCCGGCGCGCGATCCGGATGCTGCGCCAGGAGCGGCCCGACCTGCATCGCTGGGCGCTGGCCGAAACGGGCCACAACCATCCGACCCTCGCCCACGTCCATGCGGATGGTACGGCGCACGTGCACGAGCATGCGCCGGGCCACGAGCGACGGCGCGGTCATTCGTTCTAGCGGAGTGCGGGCCCGCGGGGCGTTCCCGCGTTGAGGCAGCGGCGACGATTTGCTAGCCTAGCTGCCCGACGTGCCGGCCGCCCTCGTCTCGAGGGCGGCCGCGCCATTTAACGGCGGGTCCCCATGCCTCGTTTCGTCTTCGTCACCGGCGGTGTCGTTTCCTCGTTGGGGAAAGGGATCGCCTCCGCCTCGCTCGGCGCGATCCTCGAGGCGCGTGGCCTCAAGATCGCGATGGTCAAGCTGGACCCCTACATCAACGTCGACCCTGGCACGATGAGCCCGTTCCAGCACGGCGAGGTGTTCGTCACCACCGACGGCACGGAGACCGACCTCGACCTCGGCCACTACGAGCGCTTCGTCCACACCACCACGGGCCGGCACAGCAACTTCACCACCGGCCGGATCTACGAGCGCGTGATCGCCAAGGAGCGCCGCGGCGACTACCTCGGCGCGACGGTCCAGGTGATCCCGCACATCACCGACGAGATCAAGCGCAGCATCCTGCTCGGCGCCGGCGATTCCGACGTCTGCATGGTCGAGATCGGCGGCACGGTCGGCGACATCGAGTCGCTGCCGTTCCTGGAGGCGATCCGCCAGCTCGGCGTCGAGCTCGGCCGCAACAACTGCGTGTTCATGCACCTGACGCTGGTGCCGGTGGTGGGCGGGTCGGGCGAGATCAAGACCAAGCCGACCCAGCACTCGGTCAAGGAACTGCGCGGCATCGGCATCCAGCCGGACGTTCTCCTGTGCCGGTGCCAGCATCCGTTGCCCGAGGAGCAGCGTCGCAAGATCGCGCTGTTCACCAACGTCGAGGAGCGCGCGGTGATCTCGGCGATCGACGCCGACGACATCTACAAGATCCCGATGCTGCTGCACGAGCAGGGCCTCGACGGCATCATCGTCGACAAGCTGCGCCTGGAGGTGCCGCCGACCGACCTGACCGAGTGGCGCAGCGTGGTCAATGCCAAGGCCAATCCCGACGGCCAGGTCGACATCGCGATGGTCGGCAAGTACGTGCAGGTGCGCGATTCGTACATCTCGCTCAACGAGGCGCTGATGCACGGCGGCATCAAGAGCCGCACCCGCGTCAACATCCACTACATCGAGTCGACCGACATCGAGGGGCACGGCGTACACGCCCTGAAGGGCATGGATGCGATCCTGGTGCCGGGCGGGTTCGGCGAACGAGGCATCGAGGGCAAGATCCAGGCGGTGCGCTACGCGCGCGAGAACGGCGTGCCCTACCTCGGCATCTGCCTCGGCATGCAGCTGGCGGTGATCGAGTTCGGCCGCAACGTGCTCGGCCTCGACAATGCCAACAGCACCGAGTTCAACCGGGCGACCCCCCACCCCGTGATCGCGTTGATCGCGGAGTGGCAGGACGCAGCCCGCGGCGCGCAGCAGCGCGACGAGGCGTCGGGCAAGGGCGGCACCATGCGCCTCGGGGCCCAGGCCGTCGACCTCGGTGCCGGCACGCTGGCCCGCGACCTCTACGGCCGCGACGAGATCCAGGAGCGGCACCGCCATCGCTACGAGTTCAACAACACCTTCCTCGAGCGTTACCAGCGCGGCGGCCTCAGGTTCTCGGGGTTCTCCAAGGATGGACTCGTCGAGATCGTCGAGCTGCCGGGCCACCCTTGGTTCCTTGCGACCCAGTTCCACCCGGAGTTCACCTCGACGCCCCGGGGTGGCCACCCGCTGTTCACCGGCTTCGTCAAGGCGGCGCGCGCGCATCGCACCGCGTCGATGCCCGTGGCGGCGAACGCGTGAGGCGCACGTCGCGGCGCGGGCCGGGTCCGGCATGAAGCTCGGGGAGTTCGACGTCGGCCTGGACCGCCCGTTCTTCCTGATCTCGGGTCCCTGCGTGATCGAGAGCCAGGCGCTGTGCGAGGAGGTCGCCGGGCGCATGCTCGAGACCACGCGTGCGCTCGGCATCCCCTACGTCTTCAAGGCCTCGTTCGACAAGGCCAACCGGTCGTCGGGCACGAGCTTCCGGGGCCCGGGCCTCGAGTCGGGCCTCAAGGTGCTCGAGGGCGTGCGGGAGCGCTTCGGCGTGCCGGTGCTGACCGACGTCCACGAGGACACGCCGCTCGCCGAGGTCGCGACCGTGGTCGACGTGCTGCAGACTCCGGCGTTCCTCTGCCGGCAGACGAACTTCATCCGCGCGGTCGCCTCGCAGGGCCGGCCGGTCAACATCAAGAAGGGCCAGTTCCTCTCGCCGTGGGAGATGAAGAACGTCGTCGACAAGGCGCGCGCCACCGGCAATGCGCAGGTCATGGTCTGCGAGCGGGGTTTTTCCTTCGGCTACAACAACCTGGTCTCCGACATGCGTGCGCTCTCGGTGATGCGAGAGACGGGCTGCCCGGTGGTGTTCGACGCCACGCACTCGGTGCAGCTGCCGGGCGGGCAGGGCAGCGCCTCGGGCGGCCAGCGCGAGTTCGTGCCGGTGCTGGCGCGCGCGGCCGTCGCGGCCGGCGTCGCGGGGCTCTTCATGGAGACCCATCCCGATCCCGCCAAGGCGCTGTCGGACGGCCCGAATGCCTGGCCGCTCGGGCGCATGCCGTCGCTGCTCGCGACGCTGCGCGAGATCGACCGGACCGTCAAATCGAGACCCTTCGAGGAAAGCACCCCATGACCCGCATCGTCGACATCCGTGGCCGCGAGATCATCGATTCCCGGGGCAACCCCACCGTCGAGGCCGACGTGGTGCTCGACGACGGCACGGTCGGGCGCGCCGCGGTGCCCTCCGGCGCCTCCACCGGGACGCGCGAGGCGGTCGAGCTGCGCGACGGCGACAAGGCGCGCTACCTCGGCAAGGGGGTGCTCAAGGCGGTGGGGCACGTCAATACCGTGCTGCGCGACGCGCTGCTCGGCCGCGACCCGCAGGACCAGAAGGGCCTCGACGAGGCCATGCTGAAGCTCGACGGCACCGAGACCAAGGGCCGGCTCGGCGCCAACGCGCTGCTCGCGATCTCGCTGGCGAACGCGCATGCGGCCGCACGCTCGACCCGCCAGTCGCTGTGGAAACATCTCGCCCGCGGCGGCCGCCCCTCGATGCCGGTCCCGATGATGAACATCATCAACGGCGGCGCGCACGCCAACAACAGCCTCGACATCCAGGAGTTCATGATCCTGCCGGTCGGCGCGCCGAGTTTCTCGGAGGCGCTGCGCCATGGCGCCGAGGTGTTCCATACGCTCAAGAGGATCCTCGAGGAGCGCGGGCTCTCGACCGCGGTCGGCGACGAGGGCGGCTTCGCCCCGGACCTGCCGTCGAACGCGGCGGCGCTCGAGGTGATCCTGCAGGCCATCGAGAAGGCCGGATATCGCCCGGGCGAGGACGTCTACCTCGGCCTGGACGTCGCGAGCTCGGAGTTCCACAAGGACGGCCACTACGAGCTCGAGGCCGAGGGACGCCGGTTCACGGCGGCGGAGTTCGCCGGCTATCTCGCAGACCTCGTCTCCCGCTACCCGATCGTGACCATCGAGGACGGCATGGCCGAGGGCGACTGGGCGGGCTGGGCCGAGCTCACGCGCCGCCTGGGCTCCGGCACGCAGCTGGTGGGCGACGACCTGTTCGTGACGAACACCCGGATCCTCGCCGAGGGCATCGAGAAGAAGATCGCCAACGCGATCCTGATCAAGCCGAACCAGATCGGCACGCTGACCGAGACGCTGGCCGCGATCGAGATGGCCGACAAGGCCGGTTACGCCGCCGTCGTGTCGCATCGCTCGGGCGAGACCGAGGACAGCACGATCGCCGACATCGCCGTGGCGACCGCGGCGACGCAGATCAAGACCGGTTCGATGTCCCGCTCGGACCGGATCGCGAAGTACAACCAGCTGCTGCGGATCGAGGCCGAACTCGGGCCGGCGGCACGCTACGCAGGTCGCGAGGCGTTCCCGGTGAAGATCTGAGCGTCGGCGAACGCAGACAGCCGCGAAAATAATCCGCGGCTTCGGTGGCTCGCCCCTGTTCGCGTTTCGAGGCAGGCGCTAATCTTCCGCATCCCATGAAGTGGTTCGCCGCAGTCCTGGTCGTCGCGACGGTGCTCCTGCAGTACCGGCTCTGGCTGTCGGACAACGGTATCCGTGAAGTGGCCCGGCTCAAGGCCGAGGTCGCGGCGCGGCAGGCGGCGAACGAGGAGTTCGTGCAGCGCAACCGGCAGCTCGCCGCCGAGGTCTCGGACCTCAAGAACGGCATGACGGCACTCGAGGAGCGCGCCCGCAGCGAGCTCGGCATGATCGCCCGCAACGAGTCGTTCTTCCAGGTCGTGCCGGGCGCCGTCGCAGCCCCGGTCGCGACGCCGCGTACGCGCACCGCCCGTCGCTGACCTTGCGCTACTGGCTGGCCATCCCCGCGGCAGGCCTCGGGCAGCGCCTCGGGGCGGCCCTCCCCAAGCAATACCTCCAGGTCGCGGGCCGCAGCCTGCTCGAATGGGCGTTGGCACCGTTCGTCGGCGACCCGCGCTGCGAGGGGATCGTCGTCGCCCTGGCTGCGGACGATCGCTGGTGGCCGCAGGTACGCGAGCGACTGTCCCGGCCGCTCGTCGAGGCGACGGGCGGCGCCGAGCGCAGCGACTCGGTGCGGCGCGCGCTCGAGGCCCTGGCGGCGCGGACCGAAGGCGATCCCTGGGTGCTGGTGCACGACGCTGCGCGGCCCTGCGTGCGGCTCGAAGAGGTCGATGCCTTGCTCGAGGCGGCGGCCCGACACGAGGGCGGGGCGCTGCTCGCGCTGCCGCTGGTCGACACGCTGAAGCGGCAGGAGGACGACCCGTCCGGGGCCGCGGCGATCGTCGCCCGCACGGAACCCCGCGCCGGTCTGTGGCGTGCGCTCACGCCGCAGGCGTTCCGACTGCGGCCTTTGCTGGCGGCCCTGCAGGCCGCGGCAGCGCAGGGGCGGGCGCCGACCGACGAGGCCCAGGCCATCGAGTGGGCGGGTCTCGGCCGCCCGCGCCTGGTGCCCGGGGCAGCGACCAACGTCAAGGTGACGACGCCGGCAGACCTCGCGCTGGTCGGGCTCCTACTCGCGCAGCCAGGCGCCCTTCCGGGCGCCTCGTCGATCCCGGCGGCCCGGCGATGATCAGGGTCGGCTCGGGTTTCGACGTCCACGCCTTCGGGCCCGGCGACCACGTGATGCTCGGCGGCGTGCGCATCGCGCACGCGCGCGGCGTGGTGGCCCACTCCGACGGCGACGTGCTGCTGCATGCGCTCTGCGACGCGCTGCTCGGCGCGGCGGGGCTCGGCGACATCGGTCAGCATTTTCCGGACACCGACCCGCGCTGGCGCGGCGTTGCCAGCGCGGGCTTCGTCCAGGCGGTCGTCCAGCGCCTCGCAGAGCGAGGCTGGCGCTGCATCAACGCCGACCTCACCCTGCTCGCCGAGGCGCCGCGCGTCGGGCCGTACCGGACCACGATCCAGGAGACCGTGGCGCAGTTGCTCGGAATCGAGACCGAGGCCGTCAACCTGAAGGCGACCACCACCGAGCGGCTCGGCTTCGTCGGCCGGGGCGACGGGCTCGCCGCCCAGGCCACCGTGCTGATCGAGCGTCCGTGATCCCCGCGGCCTGGCGCGACCTGGCGCTCGCTCCGCCGCGGGCCCGGCCGGGCCCGCGCGCCCGGGCCACGCTGCGCCGCGAACCCGAGGATTTCCTGGTCGAGGAGCGGCTCGGCTTCGCACCCTCCGGCGCCGGCGAGCACGTGCTGCTGCGGGTGCGCAAGCGCGATGCCAACACCGCCTGGGTCGCGCGCGAACTCGCCGCGCTCGCGGGTGCGCGGCCCCCGGACGTCGGGTTCGCGGGCCTGAAGGACCGGCGCGCGGTCGCGATGCAATGGTTCAGCGTGCCAGGGCGGCGGCGGCCTGCGGCGGACTGGGCAGGGTTGCGCGGCGAAGGCTTCGAGGTGCTCGAGGCGTACCCGCATGCACGCAAGCTGCCGCGCGGGGCGCTTGCCGGCAACCGCTTCACCCTGGTGCTGCGTGACGTGACCGGTGGGCGTGAAGCGCTGGAGGCGCAATTCGCAGTCGCCGCCAGCCACGGCGTGCCGAACTACTTCGGGCCGCAGCGCTTCGGGCTGGGGCTCTCGAACCTCGAGGCGCTGGCGGCGCTGCCGCCCGGGCGTGCGCCGTCGCGGTTCGTGCTGTCTGCCGCGCGCAGCCTGGTGTTCAACGCGGTTCTGGCGGAACGTGTCCGCGATGGCAGCTGGAACCGGCTGCGCGCCGGCGATCGTGCCAATCTCGACGGTCGCAACTCGGTGTTCGCGGTGCCCGCGGTCGATGGGGCGCTCGAGGCGCGCCTCGACGGCCTCGACGTCCATCCGACCGGGCCGCTGTGGGGCAGCGGTCCCGCCGGGGTCGAGGGTGAGCCGGCGTTGCTCGAGGCCGAGGTGGCGGCGCGCCATCCCGCGGCGCTCGGGGCGATCGCGGCGGCCCGCGCCGAGGCAGCCCGGCGGCCACTGCGGCTCGCAGTGCGCGAGTTCGCACTCGAATGGATCGAGTCCGGCGCGGCCTGCCGCGTATCCTTCGTACTGCGGTCCGGCGGTTTCGCCACCGCCGTGGTCCGGGAATGTATCGATGCGGACGGCGTGCCGCAGGAGGGCGACGATGATTGAGCGCCACGAGCACGGGCCGGTGCGCGAGCTGCGTCTCTCGAGTCCGCCCGTCAACGCACTGAACATGGCGCTGGTGCAGCGACTGGATGCCGAGCTGGTGGCTGCGCCCGAGCAGGGGGTCCGCGCTCTGGTGCTGTCGGGCCAACCGGGGCTCTTCAGCGCCGGGCTCGACGTGCGCGAGGTGACGACGGCGGCAGCCGAGCCGCTGCGCCGCTTCATCGACGGTTTCTTCAGGCTGCAGGAACGGCTCGCCCGCTCCCCGATACCCGTGGTAGCGGCGATCACCGGGCACTGCCCCGCCGGTGGCACCGTGCTCGCCCTCTACTGCGACCACCGCGTGATGGCACGGGGCGCGTTCCGCATCGGCCTCAACGAGGTCCAGGTGGGGCTCTATCCGGGGCTGACGATCTACCGCGCGTTCGAGCGCCTGGTCGGCGCCTCGAAGGCGGCGTGGCTGCTGCCGCGTGGTGCGATGCTCGATCCGGAGGGGGCGCTCGCGGCCGGCCTGGTCGACGAACTGGTGGGCCCGGAGCAGGTGGTGCCGAGGGCGGTCGAACTCGGGACGCAGCTGGTGCAGCTGCCGCCGAAGGCGTACGCCCGCACCCGCAGCCTGGTGCGCTCCGACCTGCTGCGCCTGTTCGACGAGCCGGCCGAGGACGTCTCGGCGGTCTTCGGAGCGGACTGGCTGAGCGGCGAAGCTCGCGAGCGGCTCGCAGCGCTGCTGGGGCGCTGAAGTGGCGCGCCCCGGGACGCACGCGGCGCGGACGGTTCAGCGGGGCGCGGCGAGCAGTACGTAGAGCGCGCCGGTGCCGCCGTCGAGCGGGCGGGCCGAGCAGAAGGCGACCACCGGGTCGGTACGTCGCAACACGACGTTGACGCCGTTCTTCAGCACCGGGCCGCGGTGGCCCGAGCGCAGGCCCTTGCCGTGCACGACGCGCACGCAGCGAAGGCCGCGGAAGATCGCGCCGGCGAGGAAGTCGCGCAGGCCCTGCTTGGCCTCGGGCAGCGTCAGGCCGTGCAGGTCGATCTCGGCCTCGACCCGGTACTGGCCGCGGCGCAGCTTGCGCATCACCGAGTCCTGCACGCCCGGTCGGCGGAACGCGAGTTCGTCGCCGGTCTCGACCTCGAGGTCCGCCGGGGTGAGCGTGATGCTCTCCTCGAGCACGGCGAGCTCGTCGCGGCGGCGGAACTCGGCCCGCGGCCGCGGCTTGCGCCGGTGCACGATGCGCGGCTCGCAGGCGAGCGGGCGTACGTCCCGCACGGCCTCGCGGAACGCCTGCACCTCGTCGGCCTCGGGCTTTCGTGTCACGCTACCTCCTGCGCAACGCTTTCAGTATATTGGCGCGCCCCCGGGGTCTCAAAGCCGTCGGTCCGCATTGAAGATTCTCATCAGCAACGACGACGGCTATCGCGCGCGCGGCATCCTGGCGCTGCGCGCCTCGCTCGAGGGGCTCGCGGACCTTACCGTGGTCGCGCCCGACCGCAACAAGAGTGGGGCGAGCCATTCGCTGACGCTCGACGTTCCCGTGCACGTGTCGCAGGTCGACCGCGATCTCTGGTACGTCACCGGTACGCCTAGCGACTGTGTGCACGTCGCGATGGCGGGACTGTTCGACTTCGAGTTCGACATGGTGGTCTCGGGCATCAATGACGGCGAGAACCTCGGCGACGACGTGCTCTATTCGGGCACGGTCGCCGCGGCGATCGAGGGGCGTTTCCTCGGCCTGCCGACGGTCGCGATCTCGCTGTTGCGGCCGGAGCAGGGCGAGCCCGACTTCGGTGCCGCGGCACGGGTGGCCCGGCTGCTCGTGCAGCGGCTGCTCGCCGAGCCGCTCGACCGCCGGATGATCCTGAACGTCAACGTCCCGCACCTGCCTTTCGAGCAGCTGCGCGGCTTCGCCACCACGCGCCTCGGGCATCGACATCGATCCGAGCCGATCGTGCGCTCGAACGACCCGCGTGGACGGCCGATCTACTGGATCGGTCCGGCCGGCGCGCAGCAGGACGGCGGCCCGGGCACGGACTTCCACGCTGTGGCCGAAGGCTTCGTGTCCGTGACGCCGCTGCACACCGACCTGACGCGCCACTCGGCGCTCGACGAGGTCGGCCGCTGGCTCGGGGGCATCCAGCCGTGACCGACCCGCGTTTCGCCGGCATCGGCATGACCTCGGCGCGCACCCGCGACCGGCTGGTGCAGCGCCTGCGGGACCAGGGCATCAAGAGCCTCGAGGTGCTGGACCGGGTCCGCAACGTGCCGCGGCACATCTTCGTCGACGAGGCGATCGCGAGCCGTGCCTACGAGGACACCGCCTTGCCGATCGGCTTCGGCCAGACGATTTCGCAGCCGTACATCGTGGCGCGGATGACCGAGGCGCTGCTCGAGGGGCCGCCGCTTCGAAACGTGCTCGAGATCGGCACCGGCTGCGGGTACCAGACCGCGGTGCTCGCCGGGCTCGTCGGCCGCATCTTCACGATCGAGCGCATCGAGCCGCTGCTGAAGCGTGCGAAGGAACGGCTCAAGGAACTCGGCGTGAAGAACGTGCGCTTCAGGCATGCCGACGGCAACCTCGGTTGGGCCGCGCAAGCGCCTTACGATGGGATTCTCGTGGCCGCGGCGCCGCTGCGCGTACCGGATGCGCTCGTCGAGCAACTGGCAGTGGGAGGGCGGCTGCTGATGCCGGTGGGGCCGGAGGGTCAGCAGGAACTCGTCCGGCTGGTGAAGCGCGAGCAGAAGCTGGAACGACAGTCCCTCGGGCCCGTGGCCTTCGTGCCGCTGCTGGGTGGGGTCAGTTGAAGTATTGCCGAGGTGCTGGAGGTTTCTCCGTCAAATCACTGATTTATTTGATGAATCAGGCGCCCCGGGCCCGACCGAGACAGGTGTTGGACTGTTGCAAAATAACGTCTTCAAGTGATTGAGTTGCAAGAGGAACTGTGACCGGATTACGATGTCGCCACGCGCAGACAACTTAATCCGGTAACGGGCCGCCCAGGAGGACGTGAAGAAGACACAGGGATGATGGGGGAAGTCGGAATACAAGAAGAAAAAACAAGAAGAACAAGAACTTTTTGGCAATTGTTCGAGTCTGTCAGCTTCGAACGAACAAGAACTTTTTGGCAATTGTTCGAGTCTGTCAGCTTCGAACGATTGGTGGTCGAAAACGAGCTTCTTCTCCCTGTGTCTTCTTCAGGTCGTCCTGTGCGGGCCCTCTGGCCCGCCTGACCTGACGCGCGTCGTCACGCCACCCGGCGCAATCCGCCGCCGGCACCGATGGGGCGCCTGCTCAAGCACTCGCCGGGAACAGCAACGCGACGGCGTCGCGACCGTCCTGCACCAGTACGTTGTAGGTGCGGCAGGCCGCTCCCAGCTCCATGGGCTCGATCGCGATCCTCCGCTCCAGGAACCAGGCGCGGTGGCGCGCCGGCATGAACGGCTGGCCGCCGGCCCAGCCGAGGATCACGATCTCGGGCGACAGTTCGAACACGGGCCCGAGGTCCTCCAACTGCAGCTCCGCGGGCAGGCGCGGCCGGAAATCGCTGACGATCCGGTGCGGCGCGACGATGCACGCGGCCGCGAGGCGCGTCTCGCCGACCCGCACTTCACCCTCGCCGTAACCGCGCACGAGGTTGGTGGACGTCGGGTTTTCCATCGTCAGTTTCATGCTTCGCTACCATACGCGATGTGCGTGAGTTTCTGCTCGTGGTCCCCGACCTGCCCCCGGCCGGCGCGTCGCCCGGCTCCGGCCTCGAGGGGCGACCGGCGGCCGGCCTGCGCTTCGGCCCGGCGCGCCCGCTCGTCTCGGGATGGCGCGGAGCGGTCGCGCGCTGGCTCGGTCGTCCGGAGCTCGAAGCCTCGACGGTCGCCGCGGTCGTCGCCGGCGGCGCCTCCGGCGCAGCACCAGGCGCGAACGCGGGTGACGCGCGCGGCGCCTGGCTCGCCACGCCCCTGCACTTCGTCGCCGGGCTCGAGACCGTGCACCTGCCGCGCGATGGCATCCTGGCCCTGGCGCCGCAGGAGCGTGAGTCGCTGGCTGCCGACTTCGGCCGCTCGCTCGGCGGCGACCGGCTGGCGCTGGCGCCTGCCGGGCGGGAGGCGTTCGTGCTGCGGGGGCTCGAGGTCGACGTGGCGCGGACCGTCGATCCGGTCGATTGCCTGGGCAGTGACCTCGTGAACGTCCAGCCCGCGGGACCGGGCGCCGTGCCGCTGCGTCGCCTGATGTCCGAGATCGAGATGTGGCTGCACGAGCACCCGGTCAACGGCTGGCGCGTCGCGCGCGGCGCAAGGCCGGTGCGCGCGTTGTGGATCTGGGGCGGTGGCGCGTGGGCGCAGGCGTCGCCGGCATCGCCGGGCGGGTCCGTCGGCGTCCCGGCGGCCGCCGTTCCGACGCGCGTCGCGCCGTGCGTGTACGCCGACGACGCCTGGACGCGGGCGGCCGCGCAGCTCGGTGGCGCACGGCTCGCCGCGGAGGGCTGCTGGCCCGGCCGCGAGGATTTCGCGCGCGACGCCGACGTGCTGGTGGTTGCCCGGTTCCACGGCGAGGACGTGCCCGATGCGGCGGCGTTCGAGGCCCGCTACCTCGAACCGGCGCTCGCGGCGTTGCGTTCGGGTGCGCTCGGGCGCCTCACGGTGATCGGTGCCGGGCGCAGTGTCGCGGCCGCGGCCGCCGACCGGTACCGCCTCTGGCGTCCGCGTCGCGACTGGCTGTCCGCGCTCGGACACTGAGGGCGCCATGGCACTCAGCATCAGCCGTCGCGTGGCGGACGCCGGCCGGATCGCGGCGCTCGGTGGACTGCACCCGGTACTGGCGCGCGCCTATGCGGCGCGCGGCGTCGGTGCGACCGCCGAGCTCTCCCCGGCGCTCGAGCGCCTCCTGCCCGTCGGCACGCTCGATCACGTCGAGGAGGCAGTCGAGCTGCTGCTGGCGCACCGGGAGCGCGGCGGCCTGGTGCTGGTGATCGGGGATTTCGATGCCGACGGTGCGACCAGCACCGCGCTGATCGTCCGCGCACTGCGTGGCTGGGGTTTCGGGCAGGTCGAGTTCCTGGTGCCGAACCGCTTCCGCTTCGGCTACGGGCTGACGCCGGAGATCGTCGCGCTCGCCGCCGAGCGCGGTCCTGCGCTGATCGTCACCGTCGACAACGGCATCTCGAGCCTCGCGGGCGTGGACGCTGCGCGCACGCGCGGCATCGACGTGCTGGTGACGGACCACCACCTGCCCGGCGCCGTGCTGCCAGCGGCCAACGTCATCGTCAACCCGAACCTCGCCGGGGCGACCTTCGGTTCGCGCGCGCTCGCCGGCGTCGGTGTCGCCTTCTACGTGATGGCGGCGCTGCACCGCGAGCTCGAGCGTCGCGGCCTGCTGCCGCCGGGGCGTGCGCAGGCCGGCACCGTCACGCCGGCCTCGCTGCTCGACCTGGTGGCGCTCGGCACCGTGGCCGATCTCGTGCCCCTCGACGGCAACAACCGGGTGCTGGTGGCGCAGGGGCTGCGGCGGATCCGCGCCGGGCGCTGCGTCCCCGGGATCCGCGCGCTGCTGGAGGTCGGTGGCCGGCCGGTGGCGTCGCTGACGGCCTCGGACCTCGGTTTCGCGGTCGGACCGCGGCTGAATGCCGCCGGACGGCTCGACGACATGAGCATCGGCATCCGCTGCCTGCTCGCCGACTCGCCGGCGGAGGCGCTCGCGCTGGCGGCGCGCCTCGACCAGCTCAACCAGGAGCGGCGTGCGATCGAGGCCAGGATGCAGGAGCAGGCCATCGCCGCGGTGCGCGGGCTGCGCGATGCCGCGGCGCTGGAGGGACCGCGTCGCCACGGGGTCTGCCTGTTCGACCCGGGCTGGCACCAGGGTGTCGTCGGGCTGGTGGCGAGCCGCATCAAGGATCGCGTGCGCCGCCCCGTGGTGGCCTTCGCCGACGCGGGCGAGGGCATGCTGCGCGGCTCGGCGCGCTCCGTGGCGGGCGTGCACGTGCGCGACGTGCTCGACGCCATCGCCACCCGCGAGCCCGGCCTGCTGGTGAAGTTCGGCGGGCACGCGATGGCGGCTGGCCTCACGCTGGCGATGGCCGACCTCGACCGTTTCGCCCGCGCGTTCGACGCGGAGGTCGCGCGCTGGCAGGACGGCGGATCGCTCGCGGACCGCATCGAGACCGACGGCGAGCTCGCGCTGGAGGAGATCTGCCTCGAGACGGCGGCCGCGGTCCGCGAGGGTGGGCCATGGGGACAGGCGTTCCCCGAACCGAGCTTCGACGGGTGCTTCGCGATCCGCAGGACGCGCGTGGTCGGCGAGAAGCACCTGAAGATGTGGGTCGAGGTCGAGGGCGCGCGGCGCAGCTTCGACGCGATCGCGTTCAACTTCTTCCAGGGTCGCGAGCCGGGCGCGCCGCTGCCCGGCGCCGCGCGGCTGGTGTATCGCCTCGACGTCAACGAGTGGCAGGGCGAGCGACGGTTGCAACTGCTCGTGGACCACGTGCTGCCTTGAGCCGCGGGCGCAGCCGCGCCGCGCGTGTCGCGCCGTCTGCTAGAATGTCCACACCATGATCGAACTCGGCCAGCTGAAGCGCAGCCTCGCGGACCTCCAGGAGCGTGTGAGCTCCTTAAGGGGGTTTCTTTGAGTACGACAACAAGAAAGAACGCCTAGAGGAGGTCTCGCGCGAGCTCGAGGATCCGGCCGTCTGGTCGAAGCCCGAGCGGGCGCAGGAGCTCGGACGCGAGCGTGCGAAGCTCGCCGGCGAGATCGAGCAGATGGACCGCGCGACCTCCGCGGTCGGCGACTCGCTCGAGCTTCTCGCGCTCGCCGAGGCGGACGACGACGAGGCCACGGCGCGCGAGATCGAGCGCGAGCTGCCGTCGGTCGAGGCTCAGGTACGCAAGCTCGAGCTCAAGCGCATGTTCCGCGGCGAGATGGACTCGCACAACGCCTACATCGACATCCAGGCCGGCGCCGGCGGCACCGAGGCGCAGGACTGGGCGCAGATGCTGATGCGCATGTACCTCAAGTGGGCCGCGAACCGCGGCTTCCAGGCCGAGGTGATCGACTCCAGCCCGGGCGAGGTCGCCGGCATCAAGAGCGCCACCATCGAGGTCAAGGGCGACCACGCGTACGGCTGGCTGCGCACCGAGCTCGGCGTCCATCGCCTCGTGCGCAAGTCGCCGTTCGACTCGGGCAACCGGCGGCACACGTCCTTCGCCTCGGTGTTCATCTCCCCCGAGGTCGACGACGACATCAGCATCGAGGTCAACCCGGCGGACATCGAGATGGACGTCTATCGTTCGAGTGGCGCGGGCGGCCAGCACGTCAACAAGACCGAGTCGGCGGTCCGGCTGCGCCACCTGCCGTCGGGGATCGTCGTCGCCTGCCAGAACGAGCGCAGCCAGCACAAGAACCGCGCCACCGCGATGAAGATGTTGAAGGCCAAGCTCTACGAACTCGAGGTCAACAAGCGCAACGCGGCGGCGAAGGTGCTCGAGGACTCCAAGTCGGACGTCAGCTGGGGCCACCAGATCCGCTCGTACGTGCTCGACCAGTCGCGGATCAAGGACCTGCGGACCAACCTCGAGGTCGGCAACACCACCGCGGTGCTCGACGGTGACCTCGACCCGTTCATGGAAGCGTCGTTGAAGGCGGGCGTATGAGCCGGGCCGACGAACCGAAGGTGGCGCCACCGCAGGTCGCCACGGAGGCCGGTGCGGTGGAGCCGCCCGACGAGAACCGACTGGTCGCCGAGCGGCGCGCCAAGCTCGCGGCGCTGCGTGGACGCGAGCCGGTGCCGTTCCCGAACGACTTCAGGCGCGATGCGCTCGCCGCGGAGATCCATGCCGGCTACGGCGAGCACGACGCTGCGGCGCTCGAGGCCGCCGCGGTGCGCGTGCGTGTCGCCGGCCGCATGATGCTGCGCAGCGTGATGGGCAAGGCGAGCTTCGCGCGGCTGCAGGACAGCTCCGGGCAGATCCAGGTGTTCCTGCAGAAGAACGTGCTGGGCGACGCCTACGAGGCCTTCAAGGGCTGGGACATCGGCGACATCCTCGGCGTCGAGGGGCCGCTGTTCCGCACGCGCACGGGCGAGCTGTCGGTCAAGGTCGAGTCCCTGCGGCTGCTGGTGAAGTCGCTGCGCCCGCTGCCCGACAAGTGGCACGGCCTGGCCGACACCGAGGCGCGCTATCGCCAGCGCTACGTCGACCTCATCATGAACGAGCGCAGCCGCGAGGTGTTCCGCAAGCGCACGCAGCTGGTGCGCTTCCTGCGCGCGATGCTCGACGCCACGGGCTTCGTCGAGGTCGAGACGCCGATGATGCAGCCGATCCCCGGCGGCGCGACCGCGCGGCCGTTCGTCACCCACCACAACGCGCTCGACCAGAAGATGTACCTGCGCATCGCGCCCGAGCTCTACCTGAAGCGCCTGGTGGTCGGCGGCTTCGAGCGCGTGTACGAGATCAACCGCAACTTCCGCAACGAGGGCCTCTCGACCCGCCACAACCCGGAGTTCACGATGCTCGAGCTCTACCAGGCCTACGCGGACCATCGCGACCTGATGGACCTGGTCGAGCGGATGATGCGCGGAGCGGCCGAGGCGGTGGTCGGCAGCCTGCGGTTCGAGTGCCAGGGCCGTGCCTACGACCTCGCGCAGCCCTTCCGCCGGGTCACCGTGGCCGAGGTGATCCTGGAGCACAACCCGGGGCTGGACCCGGCCCGCTTGCGCGACCTGCCTTACCTGCGCGAGGCCTGCACGCGGCTCGGAATCCCGTTCGAGCCAGGCGACGGCGCCGGCAAGCTGCAGATCGAGATCTTCGAGAAGACCGGCGAGCACGCGCTGCTCGACCCCACCTTCGTGCACTCGTACCCGGCCGAGGTGTCGCCGCTGTCGCGGGCGACCGATGGCGACCCCTTCCTGACCGACCGCTTCGAGTTCTTCGTCGGTGGGCGCGAGCTCGCCAACGGCTTCGCCGAGCTGAACGATGCCGAGGACCAGGCCGCGCGCTTCCGGGCCCAGGTGGAACGCAAGGACGCGGGCGACGAGGAGGCGATGTTCTACGACGCCGACTACGTGCGCGCGCTCGAGTACGGCATGCCGCCGACCGCCGGCCTCGGTGTCGGCATCGACCGCCTGGCGATGCTGCTCACCGATTCGGCCTCGATCCGCGACGTGTTGCTGTTCCCGCACATGCGGCCGGAGTGAGTCCGTCGTGACCGAGGGCGCGGCGCCGCGACCCGACGCGCCGATCGGCGTTTTCGACTCGGGTGTCGGCGGGCTCACCGTGCTCGCCGCGCTGCGCGCCCGGTTGCCGGGCGAGTGCTTCCTGTACCTCGGCGACACCGCGCGGCTGCCCTACGGGACCAAGAGTGGCGAGACGGTGGCTCGCTATGCGTTGCAGGCGACCGACGTCCTGGTGGCTCGCGGCGTCAAGGCGCTGGTCGTGGCCTGCAACACGGCCTCGTCGGTCGCGCTGCCGGCGATCACTGCGCGGCATCCGGGACTGCCGGTGACCGGCGTGGTGGAGCCGGGCGCGCAGGCTGCCTGCGAGGCGACGCGCCGCGGGCACGTCGCGGTGCTGGCGACGGAGGGCACGATCCGCGGTGGCGCCTACCAGCGCGCGATCGCGCGCCTGCGGCCCGAGACGCGCGTCGAGGGGGTTGCCTGCCCGATGTTCGTCGCGCTGGCCGAGGAAGGCTGGAACGAAGGCTCGATCGCCGAAGCCGTGGCGCGTCGCTACCTCGACCCCTTGTTCGGCGCCACCGGAGGGTCGCCGCCGCCACCGGACGTGCTGGTGCTCGGGTGCACCCATTTCCCGTTGCTGCTGGCGCCGATCCGCGCCGCCATCGGCGCGGGCGTGCGCATCGTGGATTCGGCGGCAACCACGGCCGCGACGGTCGAGGACCAACTCACGCGGGATGGCATGCTGGCGAGCCGGGGAACGGCGCCCGGCAGCCGCTTCCTGGCGACCGACGGCAGGGATCGCTTCGCGCGGGTCGGCTCTGCCTTCCTCGGCGTGCAGATCGACCCGGCCGACGTGGAACTCGTCGACCTCCCGGCTCCGCCTGCTGCGCCAGCCGGCGAGGCGCGGCCTCAGGCGGGCAGGGCGTAGGGCAGCGGCAGGGACTCGGTCACGAGCGAGGCCGCGGCCGCGTCCGGGGCGCGCGCGCCACCCGCCGCCGGTGCACCATCGTCCTCGCCAGCGCTCGCGGCATCGAGCGCCGCGACGGCCAGGAACTCGATACGCCCATCGTCGAGGGTCGCCGCATCGACGATGCGCGCCGCACGCCCATCGGACAGCGACACGGTGGCGCCGGGGGCGAGGGGGGCGCCCCGATGCGCCGCGCGGGTCCTGAACCGCTGCAGCCGTCGCTTCACCTTGCCGCGATAGTGCGCGCGCGCGATCACTTCCTGCCCGGTGTAGCAGCCCTTCTCGAACGCGATCCCTCCGAGCGCATCGAGGTTCAGCATCTGCGCGACGAAGGCCTCCGACGTGGCGGCGTGGACCTGCGGCAGGCCGGCCGCGACGTCTGCGAGTTGCCAGCGCTGCGTGGCATGGGCGACGTCGCGCGTCACGGCCCAGCCCGCCGGCAGGCCGGCCTGCGCCGGCGCGAGCAGCAGGTAGCGGTCCGGCTGCGCATCGTGTCGCCAGGCGATACGCCCCTGGTGCGTCGCGAGCGCGCCGACGCCGGGATCGCCCGGTGCCAGTCCGGCCCCGGCGAGCGCGGCCAGGGCGCCATCCCCGTGCACTCCCACCCGCAGCCATGCCGTGCTCTCGTCCTCGATGGCCACCTTCGCGCGCAACACGAACCGCCGCAGCCGCTGGATGATCGCAGTGGCGATTTCTGCGGGCAGCACGAGAAGCAGGGCGTCGTCGGCCAGCGGCACCAGGCGCAGGATCGCCAGTGCACGGCCCTGGGGATTATGCAAACCGGCCAGCGCGACGCGCCCGGTCCCGAGGGCCGCCACATCCTGGGACAGTTGTCCCTGCAGGAACTTGCGCGCGTCCGGCCCGCGGGCGGAGATGACTGCCAGCGACTCCAGCGGGACGATCTCGAGGCTCGTGTTCATCCTTGTTGAACCTTGTTTTTGCTTGGGTTTCGTTGGTCTTGAAGCGTCGATTCTGGCAAACTTGTATGCGATGCAGAACCCCGTCCCCGACGCGCCGCCAGAGCGCCCCGAGCGGCAGGACGCCGGCATTCCGAATGCGCCGCCCGCGAACCCGCCGCGCCCTGTCGCCGAAGGCGCGCCCGTCGGCGTCGCCGGCCCACCCGTCGTCGAGATCGACGGCCCATCCGGTCCCGAGCCGACGCGCTACGGCGACTGGGAGCGCAAGGGTCGCTGCATCGATTTCTAGGTCTCTTTGTCGAAGTCCAGCAACGGGACAGGCCCGCCGGGTCCGCGTCCCGACCAACGAGGAAAGTTGATGCGCGAAAGGCCCTTGTCGCCCCACCTGTCGGTGTGGAAGTTCACCACCAGCATGGCGATGTCGATCACCAACCGCATCACCGGCGTGATCCTGTCGGTCGGGCTGCTGCTGCTGGCCTGGTGGCTGATGGCCGCCGCGACCAGTCCCTCGGCCTACGAGGGCGCGACCCGGGTGCTGTCGCACGGCTTCGTCCAGTTCCTGCTCGGGGGCTGGCTGCTGTCCTTCGCCTATCACCTCTGCAACGGCATCCGTCACCTCACCTGGGACATGGGCCTCGGCATGGAGCGCCACGAGACCCGGCGCAGCGGCGTGGTGACCCTGGTCGCCACCGTGGTGATCACGCTCGCGATCGGCTACCTCGCCTTCTTCGCGAGGGGCGCGTCGTGAGCCTGCGCACGCCGCTCGGCCGGGTGCTCGGCCACGGGTCCGCGAAGGAAGGTGTCTCGCACTGGTGGGTGCAGCGCCTGAGCTCGGTCGCGCTGGTGCCGCTGACGCTGTGGTTCATCTTCGCGCTGCTGGGGCTGCCGGACTTCGACTACCTCACGGTGCGCGCCTGGATGGGGGCCGGCTGGACCCCGGTGTTCCTCGTGCTGCTGGTCGGTACGCTGGCGTACCACTCGTGGCTCGGCGTGCAGGTCGTGATCGAGGACTACGTGCACACCAAGGGCGCGAAGGTCGCGGCGCTCACGGGCTCCTCGTTCGTGCATGCGATCGTCGGCGCGGCCAGCGTGTTCGCCGTGCTGAAGATCGCCTTCCAGGGCGCCTGAGGCGCCGCTTCCCCGGTAAAGGATCCGATGGCTACCTATCAGTTCGTTGACCATACCTACGACGTCGTCGTGGTCGGCGCCGGCGGCGCCGGGCTGCGCACGACGCTCGGCCTCGCCGAGGCGGGGCTCTCCACCGCCTGCCTGACGAAGGTCTTCCCGACGCGCAGCCACACGGTGGCAGCGCAGGGCGGCATCTCCGCCGCGCTCGGCAACATGGGCGAGGACGACTGGCGCTACCACTTCTACGACACCATCAAGGGCTCGGACTGGCTCGGCGACCAGGACGCGATCGAGTTCATGACCAAGGAGGCGCCGGCGGCTATCCTCGAGCTCGAGCACTACGGCCTGCCGTTCTCGCGCACGCCCGACGGCCGCATCTACCAGCGCCCCTTCGGCGGCATGACTACGCAGTACGGCAAGGGCATCGCGCAGCGCACCTGCGCCGCGGCCGACCGCACCGGCCACGCGATGCTGCACACCCTCTACCAGCAGTCGATCAAGAACGAGGCCGAGTTCTTCATCGAGTACTTCGCGATCGACCTGATCATGGAAGGCGGCGAGTGCCGCGGCGTCGTCGCCCTGAACCTCGCGGAGGGCACGCTGCACCGCTTCCGCGCGCACATGGTGATCCTCGCGACCGGCGGCTACGGCCGCGCCTATTTCTCCTGTACCTCGGCGCACACCTGCACCGGCGACGGCGGCGGCATGGCGCTGCGCGCGGGCCTGCCGCTGCAGGACATGGAGTTCGTGCAGTTCCACCCGACCGGCATC
>JALORN010000038.1 GCA_025458905.1 Steroidobacteraceae bacterium | reverse complement strand
CCGTCGCCGTTCGAGGTCAGCGTGCGGCCGAAGTCGGAATGCGTGAACAGCGTGACGTTGTTCTCGATGCCGATCTCGGTCAGCGCGTCGTAGAACGACCTGATCGAGGTGCTAACGTTGCCGAGCAACCCCGGCTGGTCCTCGTTCTGGTCGTCGTGCGAATCGAAGCCGCCGGTCGAGACGAAGAAGATCTGCCGCGACATGCCGAGCGTGGTGCGCGCCGAGATCAGCTTCGCGACGGTGCGCAGCTGCTGCTGCAGCGGCGAGAGCGTCACGCCGCTGTCGGGCAGCGCGACGAAGGCGCGCGACCCGGTCAGGGCCGAGTTCACCGTGTCGGCGAACTGCACCGCACGCTGCTGCACGGTCGCGAAGCTGCGCTCGTACAGCGAATTCGCGGTCGAGGTGCGGCTGGCGTTGACCACGGCCTGGAACGCGTTGCGGCGCGCGAGCCCGGTGCCGGTGGTGGCGAAGCCCTGGAAGGTGGTCGCGCCGGTCGCGCCCATCACGTACGGCCGCGCGACGTCGCCCGCCTGGAAGAAGGTCTGGCCCGCGAGCGACACGTTCAGCGACAGCTGCTGGCTGCCGGTCTGGGCGTTGAGCACGTCGGCCACGCGCCCGCCCCAGCCGGACTTGAGGATCGCCTTGCCGCGCAGGCTGTGCCATTGGTCCTGCTGGTCGTTGTGCGAGAACAGCTGCGGCGGCAGCTCATGGCCGGTCTGGGTCGCCTGCTGGTACTGGGTCTTGGTGGTCGGGCGGATCAGCGGCCCGACGTTCGCGACCACGGCCGCCTTGCCGGCCTCGAACAGGTCGCGCACGCCGCCCATGCTCGGGTGGAAGCCGTAGGTCGCGCCGATCGGATCCGGCGTCGCCGGGTTGATCGGCAGCAGCGAGGCCTGCGGGATCGCGAGGCTCGAGGCCGTGCCGCCGCCGCGCGCGGCCGAGTAGGCGTTGTACTCGGCGGTGCTGGTCGGCACCAGCATGTTCCACGAGTCGTTGCCGCCGAACAGGAACAGGCAGACCATCGCCTTGTAGTCGGCGAAGCCACCGGTGCCGGTGGCCTGGGCGTAGACCGTGCCGGGCGTGCGGCCGAAGGCGTAGGCGACGCCACCGGCGGCAGCGGCACGGAGGAACTTGCGACGATTGCGGTCCATGTCGGTGCTCCTGCCGCTCAGCGCTGCAGCACGTATTCAGGCGAGGTGGCGACGAAGTAGATCGCGTCGGCGACACGCGTCGCCTGGGCGTTCTGCGGGTTGGTCGCCGGGATCGTCGTGCGCTCGACCTGGGCCTTGGCCTCGGCCTTGAGCGTCGCCGACATCTGCGTCGCGCCGCCGAGCAGTTTCTCGGCGACGCGGTTGACCAGTGCCTCGGAGTCGCCCGCGAGCGCGAGCTCCTCGGTGGTCGTGATCCACATCAGGTCGGCGTTGAAGGTGGCGCCGGTCGCCTGTACCTGGGTGCGGTTCAGGGCCTGCGTCCAGAAGAAGTTGGTGACCTGGGTGTTGAGGAACTCCGTGGCGAGCTGCAGCTCGGGCGCCACCAGTCCCTGGTTGGCGATGTCGCCCGGTGGCGCGAAGAACGGGCTGAAGAAGTTGAACACCGACGGCGACTGCCCCGGCCCCTGGCCGAACACCGCCGAGACGCCGCCCGCGAAGTTCACGCCGGCGCCGTACTTGACGACGCCGCCGGTGCCGTTGCTCTTGCCGTCGTAGGCGCGCCAGAACTGCGTCAGGCGCAGCAGCGGCTCCTTGACCTTGCCGGCGGTCGCGACCGCGGTGCCAGTGGGCGCCGTGCGCGCCTCGGTATCGAGCAGGATCGCGCGCACCACCGCCGCGAGGTTGCCACGTACACCGTTGCCGTCGTTGTTGAAGCGCTCCGCGACGCGCTGCACGTAGGCGGGCGACGGGTTGCTGGTGACGAGCTTCTGGATCAGCTGCTTCGAGATGAACGGCCCGAGGCTCGGGTGGTTGAAGATGTTGTCGAGCGCGTCGGCGAGGTCCCTGTCGCCCGTCTGGCCCGCCGGGATCGTGCCGTTCGCCAGGGCCGCGCCCGTGTAGCTCAGCACCCGCTTGGTGCCGGTCTCGTGCTGCTCGGGGAAGAGCCGCATCGGCTTGATCTGGTTGTAGCCCGGCACCGGCGCGAGCTGCGGACGCGTGTTGGCGAAGGTGCAGTTGGGCGCCGTCGTCGGGCAGTCCCAGCGCCAGCCGGTGAACACGCGGGCGAAGCCCTCGATGATCTCCTGGTTGTAGGTCGGGATCGGGTTGCCGGACGCATCCTTGCGCTGCGTGCCGTCGGGATTCAGCTCGACGAGCCCGATCGCGAACAGCTGCATCAGCTCGCGCGCGTAGTTCTCGTCCGGGCGCAGGTTGGTGCCGGCGACGGCCTTCTGGTTGCCGAGCATCGAGAGATAGACGCCCATCGCCGGATGCAGCGTCACGTCGCGCAGCAGGTCGCGGTAGTTGCCGAAGGCGCTGCGCGCCAGCAGGTCGTAGAAGTCGGCGGTGGCATTCGGCAGGTTCTGCAGCGCCCCGACCTGCGATACGACGATGATCTGCGACAGCGCGAAGGCGACGCGCTGGCGCAGCTGGTCGTTGCCGCGCAGCGCGTTCTCGAACCACTTCTCGACGCGCACCGCGTTCAGCGAGGCGATGTTGAAGCCGGTCGGCACCGGGTTCGGATAGGCCGCCTCGACGGCCGGGTTCAGCAACGACGCGGGCTTCGCGATCTCGGCGTCGATCCAGCGCGCATAGGCGTTGGTGCTGTCGCCGAGGCCGATCAGCTGGTTGGCCGCGGCTTCGGTGGCGCCGAAGCTCGCCTGGTTCAGGAAGCGGAACGCCTCGACCCGGCTGACAGGCGGGTTCGCCGGTGGGGTTGGCGTCGAAGTCGGGCCGCCGGTGCTGCCGCTTCCGCCCCCGCCCCCACCGCCCCCACCACCCCCACCGCAGGCCGCCAAGGTGAGCAGTGCCGCGGCCGTGACCACGCAAATGCCCCGTGCGCGCTCGTTCATCGCCAACCCCCTGACCGACGTCCCGCCTCAGGGTCGTCGCCCCGAGTGTAGTCGCCAACCATGCATCGTCGCCAAGGTTGCAACGCAACCGCGGGCCCGAGGTTGACCCGCAGAGGCTGGGCGTGGCCGGAATCGACGCCGCCGGGGGATACCGGCGCCGCATCGGGCGGACGAGGGGGGTGTACAGGCCCTGTACAGCCGCGGCGCGCAGGCCGCGGCCTCCTCACGGGCCGCTCAGCCGTAGCGCTCGGCCGTCAGCAGGTCGAGCCGCTGCTCGAAGTCGTGGGGCCCCGGCAGCAGCACGCAGCCGATCGGGACTTCCTCGGGGGTCAGCTGGCGGGCGGCGAAGCCGCCGATCCAGATCTCGCACTTGCCGCGCAGCTGCTCGGCGAGCTCGCGCAGCTGCTCCATGACCGGCACCGCGTTCTCGGGCATCACCAGGGAGATCAGCACCGCGCGCGCGTCGACCTCGAGCGCGAAGCGCCCGATCTCGGCCGGCGGCAGGTCGGCACCGAGATAGTGAGTGTGGTAGCGGCGCGTGGCCGCGAGCCAGCTGCACATCAGGATCCCGAGCTCGTGGCGCTCGCCGGAGAGCGTCGCGAGCACGAGGCAGGGGCCGTTGTCGGCGCGCAGGTAGCCGCGCGACACCGAGATCACGAGGCGCCGGACGATGTCGGTCACCATGTGTTCCTGCGCGATCGAGACCTCGCCGCGGTGCCAGCGATCGCCGATCTCGCGCACCAGCGGCGCGATCACCGTGTGGATCACCTCGTTCGGCGGCAGCAGCGCGATCGCCGAGGTCAGCACCTCTTCGACGCCGCTCGGGTCGGAGTGCTCGGCGGCATCGAGCGCGCGGTCGACGTAGGTCTGGCCACGCGCGGCGCCCTGTCGTGCATGGCCGCCGGAGGAGGCGACCAGCTTCGCGAGCTCGTCCTCGGCGAGGTTGGCGAGCCGGCTGATCGTGTGGCCGAGCTCGGTGGCCGTGCGCAGCAGGCGCAGGCGCGCGACGTCCGCGGCCGAATAGGTGCGGCGGCCCGAGGCATCGCGCATCGGGCGCACCACCTCGTAGCGACGCTCCCAGGCCCGCAACGTTTCGACGGTCAGGCCGGTCGCCTGCGAGACCGCCTTGATCGTGAAGTGACTGGTAGTAACGCCAGTCATGGGCTTGGAGACGTTGTGCATGGTTTGTACAGCCTTGACCTGTACAAGAGCTTGACAGACTTTCCAGCGCCTGTCATCATGGCTCCAGTTCGACGGGTATGGCGCCTTGCAGGACTCGCAAAGCGCCTTGGTCACTTAAAGGAGTAGACGTAATGAAGACCATTTCTCTCACGAAGGCCGCCGTTGCCGCTGCCTTGCTGTCGTTTTCGGCCCTGTCCGCCACGGCGGACACGTTCGAGGCCAAGAGCAACGACGTGCTGGCGGTCGCCAAGCACAAGGGCAACTTCACCACCCTGGCCAAGGCCATCGAGGTCGCGGGGCTGCAGGACGCCCTGACCGCGCAGGGCCCGGTCACGATCTTCGCGCCGACCGACGAGGCGTTCGCCAAGCTGCCTCCGGGCGAGCTCGAGGCTCTGCTGAAGCCCGAGAACAAGGACAAGCTCGTCAAGATCCTGACCCATCACGTGGTGCCGGGCAAGGCGCTCGAGACCGAGGACCTGAAGCGCTCGCGTGGCGCCAAGGCGGCCTCCGGCGACGAGCTGAAGTTCGAGCTGGTCCGCGGCCGGGTCCGCGTGGACGGCGCCCGCGTCACCGGTGACATCGACGCCGCCAACGGCACGATCGTCGCGGTCGACTCGGTGCTGATCCCGAACTGATCTCCAGGTAACTCCCGGACCTCGACGGTCAAGGATGACCGGCCGGACAAGGATCGAGTCCGGAGCAGGACGCTTCCACGGTCCAAGGATGCCGGGGCGGGCCTAGTGCCCGCCCCGGCTGGGGTCTCCGGACCCCGACGCCACCGCCCGACTTCCCGATCCGCCTCGCGTCTGTCCACGACGTGAACCGGCGGAGCACGCACGCGGCCCATCGCCCGGCTGCCGTCAGCGCATTCGCTAGGATGCCGCGTCCTCCACGGAACGCGGACCGCAGCTTGTTCACCACCACCACCGTCGGCAGCCTGCCGAAGCCGGACTGGCTCGCCGAGCCCGAGCGCCTCTGGGCGCCGTGGCGTCTCGAGGGCGAGGCCCTGCAGCGCGGCAAGGAGCGCGCGGCGCTCGAGTGGCTGCGCGAGCAGGAAGCCGCGGGCATCGACGTGGTCGGCGACGGCGAGCAGTTCCGCGTGCACTTCGTGCACGGCTTCCTCGAGCAGCTCGAGGGCATCGACTGGAACCTCAAGACGCCGATGGGCATCCGCAACAACCGCTACGTCGCGGAAGTGCCCACGGTGACCGCGCCGCTGCGGCGCACGCGGCCGGTGCACGTCGCGGATGCGGCGTTCATGCGCGCCCACACCGGTCACCGCCTGAAGATCACCCTGCCGGGGCCGATGACCATCTGCGACACGCTCGCCGACCGCCACTATGGCGACCGCGCGAGCATGGCGATGCGCTTCGCCGAGCTGCTGAACGCCGAGGCGCTGGAGATCGAGGCCGCCGGCGCCGACGTGATCCAGTTCGACGAGCCGGCGTTCAACGTGTTCCTCGACGAGGTGCGCGACTGGGGCCTGCCGGCCCTCGAGCGCGCGATGCAGGGCCTGAAGTGCACGACGGCGGTCCACATCTGCTACGGCTACGGCATCGAGGCGAACATCAAGTGGAAGGAGTCGCTCGGCGACCAGTGGCGCCAGTACGAGCGCATCTTCCCGTGGATCAACGCCAGCAAGGTCCGGCAGGTGTCGCTGGAGTTCGCCGGCTCGCGCGTGCCGCACGAGGTGCTGCGGCTGCTGCCCGACAAGGAGCTGCTGGTCGGCGCGATCGAGGTGCTGCCCGGCAAGCTCGAGACGCCGGAGGAAGTGGCGCACAACATCCTCGAGGCCACGCGCCACGTCGAGAAGGCGCGGCTGCTTCCCTGCACCAACTGCGGCATGGCGCCACTGTCGCGAGAGCTCGCGACCGCCAAGCTGCGCGCGCTCGGCGCCGGCGCCGAGCTCGCGCGCCGCCGCCTCGGCTGAGCGCGGCCCGGACGGACGCCACGCCATGGACCTCGGGCTTCGCGACCAGAACATCCTGCTGACCGGCGGCTCGGGCATGCTCGGCGCGGCCGCCGCGCGGCTGCTCGCGGCCGAGGGCGCGCGGCTCGCGCTGCTCGGGCGCGACGCGTCCCGGCTCGAGCCGCTCGCCACCGAGCTGCGCACGCTCGGTGCACCGAGCGTGGCGATCGTGCAGGGCGACCTCGCGCAGGCCGCGTCGACCGACGCCGCGGTCGAGCAGGCGGCCGCCGCGCTCGGGCCGCTCGACGGCCTGGTCGCGGCCGCGGGCGCCGCGCAGGGCGGGCTCTTCTGGGAGATCGACGATGCGGCCTGGCAGCGGCACCTCGAGGCGAAGCTGTTCGGCACGATCCGGGTGCTGCGCGCGGTCGCGCCGCGCATGGTCGCCCGGCGCGCCGGGCGCATCGTGCTGATCGTCGGCAACTCCGCCAAGTATCCCGAGCCGCGGATGATCCCCGGTGCGGTCGCGAACTCGGCGCTGCTCGCGATCGTGCGCGGTCTCGCCGAGGAGCTCGGCCCGCACGGCGTGGTGATCAATGCGCTGAACCCGGGGCCGGTGCGCTCCTCGCGCTGGGACGCGCAGATGCGCGCGATCGCCGAGCGCGAGGGCGGCACTGCCGCCGAGGCCGAGTCGCGCTTCCTCGCCAAGGCTGCGCTGCGCCGCATCGCGACCCCCGAGGAAGTGGCCGCGCACGTCGCCTTCCTCGCCTCGCCGCGTGCCGCGCACATGACCGGCACGTCGGTCACGATCGACGGCGGCACCGTCAAGACTCCCTGAGCCGATCCCATCACAGAGCCTCGAGCCATGACCGACCAACTCGGATTCCGCGGACGCATCGCGATCGTCGTACCCTCGACCAACACCAGCTGCCAGCCCGAGTCCGAGATGCTGCGGCCGCACGGGGTCACGAACCACACGGGGCGCATCAGCATCAAGGAGCGGCCGCTGACCACCGAGCAGGCCTTCATGGAGCACGTCCAGGCGATGCGCGAGGGCATGCGCGCCGGCATCGACCAGGTGATGACCTGCCAGCCGACCCACGTGATCATGGGCGTCGCGCTCGAGGCCTTCTGGGGCGGCGTCGCGGCCGCCGACGAACTGCAGGCCGAGCTCGCGCAGCGTTCCGGGGTCGGCGTGTCGATGGGCTCGACCGCGACCGTCGCGGCGCTGCGCGCCGTGGGCGCGAAGAACATCGCCGTGCTGACGCCGCACCAGCCGCGTGGCGACGAGCAGGTGCGCACCTACTTCGAGGAGGCCGGCTTCCCGGTCAAGCGCCTGATCGGCCTCAAGTGCCCCTCGCCGGTGCAGATCGCACACACCACGCCGAAGCAGGTCACCGACGCACTGCGCCAGCTCGACGGCGATGACGTCGACGCGCTGGTGCAGGTCGGCACCAACCTCGCCGCGATCAGGCTGTGCGCCGCCGCCGAGCTGTGGTTCGAGAAACCGGTGCTCGCGATCAACATGACCACCTACTGGGACGCCCTGCGCCGCTCCGGCATCCACGACCGCATCTACGGCTGCGGCTCCCTCCTCGAGAAATTCTGAAAAAGGGGACGGATTTGTTTTTTCGCTCGATTCTTGACCGAGCAGCCCCCCCCAACACGAAAGTTCGAAAATAGATCTGTCCCCTTTATGCAAGCAGGTTCGGAAGACGAGCGTGTGCTGATCGCCGGGGGCGGGCCCACGGGCATGGCCGCGGCGATGTTCCTCGCCTCGCAAGGGGTGCCGGTGACGCTGCTCGAGCGCGGCAAGGGGCCGCACGACGACCCCCGCGCGGCCACCTACCACCCGCCCTCGCTGGAGATGCTCGAGCCCTCGGGTGTCACCGACGAACTGCACCGCCGCGGCATCGTCGCCCGCAAGTGGCAGTACCGTGACCGCCGCGAGGGCCTGGTCGCGGAGTTCGACCTGCAGGTGCTCGAGGGCGACACCCGCTACCCATACCGCCTGCAGTGCGAGCAGCACAAGCTGGTGGCGATGATGCAGAAGCGCGTCGCGGCCTCGCCGTTCGCCACGATCCGCCAGGATGCCGAGGTGGTCGAGGTCGCGCAGGACGTCGCGGGGGTCTCGGTCGTGGTGCGGGACGCGGCCGGCGCGCACGCCACGCTGCGCGGACGCTGGCTGGTCGGCGCCGACGGCGGCCGCAGCGTCGTGCGCAAGTCGCAGGACATCGGCTTCGAGGGCTTCACCTGGCCCGAACGCTTCCTCGTGGTGACGACCACCTTCGACTTCGAGCCGCTCGGCTTCGCCTACAGCAACTACACGATGGACCCGGTCGAGTGGACCGCCACCTTCAAGGTGCCCGGCGAGGACGAGCGCGGCATCTGGCGCTGTGTGTTCCCGACGCGCCCCGAGGAGGGCGAGGCGGAACTGCTCGACTTCGCGCGTGCCGCCGACCGCCTCGCCGGCTTCGTGCCGCAGAGCCGCGCGGCGAAGGTGATCCACACCAACCTCTATGCCGTGCACCAGCGCGTCGCCACCACCTATCGCCGCGGTCGCGTGCTGCTCGCCGGCGACGCCGCGCACGTCAACAACCCGCTCGGCGGCATGGGCCTGAACTTCGGCCTGCACGATGCCCACAGCCTCGCGCAGCGCCTCGGCAAGGTGTGGCGCGGCGAGGCCCCCGACAGCCTCCTCGACCAGTACGACCGCCAGCGCCGCGCGGTCGCCGAGCAATACCTGCAGGGCCAGACGATCGCCAACAAGCAGACCCTCGAGGAACGCGACCCGGTGAAGCGTGCCGAGCGCCAGGCCGAGATGCGGGCCCAGGCGGCCGACCCGGCGCGCGCGCGCCGCTTCCTGCTGCGGACCGCGATGATCGAAGGCCTCGCAGCCGCCGCCGCGATCGCCTGAGGCAGCGTCGCGCGTCACCGCGCGCCGATCACGCGTCCGGTGGCCGGGGCAATGGCCGCGGGCGGTCGGTTCTCACCTACACCGGCCCAGGCACCGACCCGACTAGCCCGCCCGTCGACGCCGCAGGCTAACTGCCCCTCACGCCGACCGGCGTGCCGCGCAGGAGCTGCCATGTCCACCACACGCACCGCGCGCCAGCGCAACCGCCGGCTGTCCGGACACCCCGCCCGGATCTGAGGGACGATCATGGTCACGAAGCTCGACAGGCCCGTGCGGCGCGAAGTGCGGATCGGCCAGAAGCCCTACGTCGTCACCATCACGCCGGACGGGTTGCGGGTCGCGGTCAAGGGGCGACGCAAGGGGCAGGAAGCCTTGTGGGAAGAGCTGGTCGGCGAACCCGACGAACCGCTGGTGCTGCCGGCGCGCGGCGGCGCCGCGTCGCGCGCGGAACCGGCGCCGATGCGTGGCGACGCCCGCGGCAACGGCGCAGACCGGCTGAGCTGAGCTCGCAGGACACGGCCTGCGTTCAGCGCACCGCGTACTTCTCCTTGTACTGCAGGTACATGTTGGTGAACTCCGGCCAGGGCTCGGGTCGCGCGAACCATGCGGGATGCACCTGCCGCAGTCGCGCGACCTGGTCGGGCGGCGCCTCGTCCAGGCTGAAGAGCTTCTTGCCCGACTCCGCCCAGACCACGTGCCCCGGCGTCGCGCCCATCTGCATCCACGGCAGCCAGCCCGAGGTCGCCGTATAGGCGAAGTCCGCCGGCGCGCTCGCGACGCGCGGATCCTGCACGTCGGCGAACCGCGACTTCAGCGAGGAGTGCGCCGCGACCACGACGTCCTTGCCCGAGGACTCGAGCGGCCAGTCGACCGGCTGCAGCCAGTTCGGCGCGCGGATGTAGCTCGACTTGACCATGTAGAGATCGCCGCCGACCACCTTCCACGGATAGCTGAACGGCTTGCCGGTATTGGGCATCACGTCGCGCGAGCCGATGATGCGCGGCTCCTGGTCGGTGAAGCGGAAGCGCACCGGGCCCTCGCGATAGGGCATCGGCCGCACCTTGCGCCCCGTGTGCGGGTTGACGATCGGCTCGTCCGCCTCCAGCCACGCGCCACCGTCGAGATGGCGGTACATCGAGGCCTCCCAGTCGATCACGTTCCAGGCGAGGTCGGCGACGCGCTCGGTGCGCCGCAGGATCAGCGACGCGACCTCGATGATCGGCCGCACCGGCTCGCCCGGCACCGCGAGGTCGAGCCTGCCGGTGAACCAGAAGTACACGTCCTGCGTCTCGATGCTGGCGCGCATCTTGAGATAGGCAGTGACGTTGCCGAGGGGCGTGGCGAGGTCGAGCGGCGCACGCCGCGACGCGCGCGCACCGGCCGGCTCGGCCGCGCGTGCGCTGCGGGCAGTGCCCGCGCCGACCAGGGCCGAGACGCCGGCGCCGGCCAGCGCGGCGCGGCGGGAGATGCGCGGGGTCATGGATCTGCTCCGTGGACGGTTTTCCCACCCTAGTCCGGCGCGGACGCACGCTACAATGAAGTCGCCCCGGGGGAACCGCGCCGCAGACAGGCGCGCAGGGAGTGGAGCCTTGAAGACCTGGCTCAAGCGCATCGGCTGGACCGCGCTCGTCGTCGTCGCGGTGGGGGCGATCGTCGTATTCGACTTCCTGCGCCACGGCGGCCAGTTCAAGACCCTCTCGCCGCACTTCGCCGGTACCTGCACCGCGGTGCCGCTCGAGGCGAGCGCCGAGGACATCCAGCTCGATCGCACCCGCGGCCTCGCCTACCTCTCCTACCTCGACCGTCGCGGCCAGGTCGAGGGCAAGCCGGTGCTCGGCACCGTGATGCTCCTCGACCTGAACCTCCCCGAGGCGCGCCCGCGGCCGGCGCTCGCGGCCGACCCGCCGCAGTTCCGACCCCACGGCATGTCGCTGTATCGCGCCGGCGACGGCGCGCAGCGCCTGTTCGTGATCAGCCATCCGCCGGGCGCGGGCCACAGCGTCGAGATCTTCGAGCAGACCGCGACCGGCGCCTTCGCCCCGGTGCGCACCGTGCGCGACCCGCTGCTGCTCGACCCGAACGCGATCGTCGCAGCCGGCCCCGAGCAGTTCTACGTCGCCAACGACTCGGGCGCGACCAACGGCTTCGATCGCGCCACCGAGCTGCTGTTCCGCCGCGGCCTCTCGGAGGTCGTGTACTTCGACGGCCGCCGCATGCGCGTCGCGGCCGGCGGCCTGAAGTCCGCCTCCGGCATCGCGATGAGCCCCGACGGCTCGCGCGTCTACGTCAGCGAGACCTCGGGCAACCGCGTCGCCGTGTTCGCGCGCAACGCCGGCTCGGGTGACCTCGCGCTGCTCGAGCACGTCGACATCGGCAGCGCCCCCGACAACATCAACGTCGACGCCGACGGCACGGTGTGGATCGCCGCCCATGCGAAGGTGCTGGCGCTCGGCATGCACTTCGGCGACGCCAGCAACCTCGCGCCCACGCAGGTGTTCCGCTTCAGGCCGGACGCCAAGGGTGCCGAGCGCCTGGTCGAGGTCTACCTCGACTCCGGCGCGCAGCTCTCCGCCGGCAGCGTCGGCGCGGTGTTCAACAAGCAGCTGCTGCTCGGCTCGATCACCGAGCGCAAGATCCTGCAGTGCCGCCTTCCCTGAGCTGAGCGGGCCATCGCGATGTCCACCGCCGAAGCGTCGTCGACCAGCGCCGGGCGGGGCCTCGCGGCGGCGATCGGCGCGAGCCTGCTGTTCAGCGCCGCCATCTGGTACGCGAACGCACGGCTCGCCGGTTGGGAGCTCGCCGTGCGCGCGCCGGGCGGACCGCGGATCTACCCCTGGCAGCTCGCCGAGCCCGGCTTCTGGACCCACGCCTCCGCCTGGGCCGGCTACGTCATGCACCAGCTCACGGTCTGGTGGTTGATCTGGAAGGCCCAGTCCTCGAGCCTGCGCTACACCCGCGAACTGAAGCCCCTGAACCTCGTCGCGCTCGGCACGACCGCGGGGTTCGTGGCGCTGCACTTCGTGCAGACGCACCTGTTCTACGACGGCCTCGCGCAGGACGTGCCCGAGTGGACGGCGATGTGGTCGGTGATCGTGCTGCTGCTGGTCGTGCTGCTGATGGAGAACCGCCGCCGCGGCATCGCGCTCGGCATCCCCGCGGGCGGCTTCGTCGAGCAGGCCGGCGCGGTCGCGCGCCGCTACCACGGCTACTACTTCGCCTGGGCCACGATCTACACCTTCTGGTACCACCCGATGGTGTTCACGCAGGGCCATGCCCTCGGCTTCCTCTACATGTTCCTGCTGCTGACGCAGGGCGCGCTGATGTTCACGCGGATGCACGTGAACCGCTGGTGGACGCTGACGCTCGAGCTGCTCGTGATCCTGCACGGCGTGCTGGTCGCGTTCATGAACGTCGACGGCCTGTGGCACATGTTCGGCTTCGGCCTCGCCGGCATCTTCTTCGTCACCCAGTCCTACGGGCTCGGCTGGAAGCGCTCCACCAGCCATGCCCTGCTCGCCGCCTACGTCGCCGGCGTGCTGGCGTTCTACTCGCAGTGGGGCTGGCAGGATTTCCCCGCGGTGTTCCGGATCATCGGCGGCTACGTGGTCGCCATACCGCTGCTCGCACTGCTGATCGTGCTGCTGGCGCGCGCCTTCGGCCTGAGCGCCCGGGCGCAGCGCTAGCACTGCCGCGCCGTCGGCGCCGCCCCACGCGCCGACAGCCTGTCTGCCGATGGCGCGCGCGTGCCACGTCCCGGAACGTCCGTGCTCCCCAACGGAGTACAGGAGTTCCCGATGGCAACGAAGCGCAGGACGCCGGCCCGCAAGGCCACGAGGTCACGGCAGGCGAAGCAGTCGCCGGACGGCAGCGAGCTGCTGGCACTGGAGCTGAAGGAGATCCACAGCGCCGAGAGCCAGCTCTCGAAGGTCGTGCCGCGGCTGGCGAAGTCCGTCCAGTCCGACCGACTGCGCGAGCTGCTCGAGGAGCGCCTGGCACAGGGCGAGCAGGTCATCGCCGACGTCGAGAGCGCGCTCGAGGAACTCGACGAGACGCCGCGCGGCAGGAAGAACGTCGCGGCCGAGGGCCTGATCAACGACGCGCGCGAGCACGCGCAGGAGATCGCCGCGGGACCAGCGCTCGACTCGGTGTTGATCGGCGCGATCCAGAAGACCGGGCACTACTGCATCGCGGCGTGGGGCACGGCGCGTTCGCTCGCGGAGGCGGTGGGCCAGCGACAGGCCGCGAGGGCGCTCGAGCGCGCGGTGAAGGAAGGCGCGAGGTTCGACGAGCAGCTGACGCAGCTCGCCGAGCGCGAGGTCACGCCTGCACTGCTCGCGATGGCGCAGGAGAGCGACGGCATGCAGGCCGGTGCGCGCCGCTGAACCCAGGCCCGACCGGGCGGGTCCGCGGCACGCGGACTCGCCCGCAGGCCGCCGGCCCGCCGGTCCGGACCGACCTTAGGGCGTCCGGATCCGCGGGTTGTGACGCCGGGGCGCGAAGCCGAGGATGTTGTTCTCCGGATCGGCGACGTAGTAGATCGTCACCGGCCGGTCGCTCGCGGTCCAGGGCTCGACCAGGGTGGCGCCCGCCGCACGCGCACGGCGGACGACCTCCTCCGGGTCGTCGGTCTCGAAGATCGCGACCACGCCCTGCTGCGTGCGCGAGGTCTTGCCGGTCGTGGGCCGGGTGCCCGGATCCATGCGCACCACCTCCAGGCTGCCGACCGCGCCGTCGAGCAGGAAGATCACCCCGCCGTTCGGCGAGGTGCGGCTCGGACGGAAGCCGAGCGCCGCGTAGAAGGCCGCGAGCTTCGCGGGATCCGGCGAGCGGACCAGCACCGTCGGCGTCGCCGTGAAGGCAGGCGCCGACGTACCGGCCGGCGCCGCGACCTCGGCACCGAGATCGCGCGCGATGCGGAAGCCGAACTGGTGCGCCGCCGTGTCCTGCGGGTCGCGTCCACGGAAACTCGGCCGGTGGCGATCCTGGCGCGCGTACCAGCTCGCGCCGCGCACTGCGCGCTTCTCGCAGTCGCCGGTTGCCTGCACCGCCGTGCCGTCGAGCGGCGCCGGCGGATAGAGCTCGAACGAGCAGTCCTCGACCCACTCCCAGACGTTGCCGAGCATGTCGTGCAGGCCGAAGGCGTTCGGCGGATAGGAGGCGACCGGTGCGATCCGGCCATGCCCGTCGCGGCAGCCCAGCGGCTCCCAGGAGAGGCGCGTGCCCTGCGGCAGGCCCGCGGCGCCGTCGAGGTCGAAGGTGTTCTCGTACCGGCAGGCGTCGAGGTCGCGCTCGCCCCAGGGCCACTTCGTCGTGCTGCCCGCCCGGGCCGCGTACTCCCACTCGGCCTCCGTCAGCAGGCGGTAGCGCTGGCCGGTGAGTCCCGAGAGCCAGGCCGCGTACGCCTTCGCATCGATCCAGCTCACACAGGCCACAGGTTCGTCAGGGGCGGGCTTGCGGCCGAGGATCGGACCACGGAAATCGAGGTCGGCCGACCGCTCCTCGTCGAGCCCGACGCGGCAGCGACCCGCCGGGCGATAGCCTGCGAGCTCGACGAAGCTCGCGAACTGCGCGTGCGTGACCTCGGTGCGCCCCGCGGCGAACGCGCGCGCGATCGTGACCTCGCGGACGGGCCCCTCCGGCCGCGCCTCGTTGCCGCGCATCGCGTTGATCGTGGTCGAGCCCATCGTGAAGCGCCCCGCCGGCACCACCACGAGCTCCGGGCAGAGCGCGCAGTCGCGCAGCGTTCCGGCCCGCACGCGCGCCGTCGCAGCGGGCGCACGCTCGCTGGCCGAGGCCGCTTCAGGAGGCGTCGAGGCGGGGGCGGGAGAGACCCGCAAGCCGACTGCGGCGAGCGCGAACGCCACGACCGGCGCCCAGGCCACCACGTATCGCACGTCGCGCATCTACGTCCCTCGCGTCCATCGGGCAGCGCCCGTATCCGTCCCCGGCAACGCCCCCGACTCTACCCGATGCTCCGGATGCGGGCCCCTCCAGTCGGGAGCCACCCCGTTCGAGAGGTGGTCGGTTCGACGTCCGGGGATCCGCACCGCTGGCCGCGCCGCGGCCGCCGGCAAATTGATCGCCCCGGCGCCAGGGGGTAGAACTGTCGCCGGCCAACCGGAGCACCATCCATGTCGATCACCCGTCGCGAGTTCGTCGTCTCTTCCGCCGCCACGGCCGCCGCAGTCGCCGCCGCGCTGCCCGCGAGCCGCGCGCATGCGGCCACCGGTTCCGGCGCGGCGGACGTCATCGTGATCGGCGCCGGCCTCTCCGGCCTGGAGACCGCGATCACGCTCGAGGAGAACGGCCTGAAGGTGCTGGTGCTCGAAGGCCGCAGGCGCATCGGCGGCCGCGTCTACTCGCTGTTCGACGTGCCGGGCCATCCCGAGGTCGGCGGCAACACCATCGCCAATGCCTACGGCCGCTGCATCGCGGCCGGCGCCAAGTACGGCGTCGAGATCGTCAACCTCGCGCCCAAGCTGCTCGCGAACCGCGCCGGCCAGGAGCTCTTCCTCGGCGGCGAGCACGTCAAGCTGCAGGACTGGCCCACGCACCCGAGGAACCCACATGCCGTTCAAGGACCTCGAGAACTGGTACGACCCGAAGTACGCGCAGTACGACGTCTCGGTGCACGACTTCCTCGCCTCCAAGGGCGCGACCGACGAGATGATCCGCCTCGGCTACGAGACCAACATCGCCTACGGCACCACCTCGCACGACGTGTCGCTGCTGCAGCAGGCGTTCTCCGACCACTGGCAGGCCGTCAACCGCGGCGCACTGATGGGCTTCTCCCGCACCGGCGCGGCGAACGCGGGCGGCACGCCGGCGGGTGGCGGGGCGCCCGGCGCCGCGGCCAACCCGATGGCGAACGTCCTGATCGGCGCCTACAAGGGCGGCAACCAGAACCTGCCGATCGCGATGTCGAAGAAGCTCAAGGGCGAGCTGCTGCAGGGCAAGCGCGTATCGGCGATCTCGGTCACCGACACCGGCGCCAAGGTCACCTGCTCCGACGGCACCAGCTACTCTGCGAAGGCCGTGGTCTGCTCGATGCCGTTCTCGACGCTGCGCCACGTGGCGCTCGACCCGGCGCCCGAGCCGGTGCAGAACAAGGCGATCAAGACGCTCGGCTACATCCCGATCACGCAGTTCCACCTGGTGCCGAAGAAACCGTTCTGGGAGAGCGACGGCCTGTCGCCCTCGATGTGGACCGACGGCATGCTCGGCATGGTGCTGGCGCAGAAGTTCGGCCAGCGCGACGACGAGGTCACGAGCCTCACCGTCTGGTGCCGCGGCCTCGCCGCGCAGTACATCGACCGCTACGGCCTGCAGGACGGCGCGAAGATGATCATCGCGGAGTTCGAGCGCCTGCGCCCCGCGGCCAAGGGCCTGCTCGAGCTCGGCGGCGCGCACTCGTGGGCAGCCGACCCGTTCGCCGCCGGCGACTGGGCGATCTACCAGCCCGGCCAGGTCACCGCTTTCCGCAGCGTCGTCGCGCAGCCGCACAAGCGGCTGTATTTCTGCGGCGAGCACACCTCGGTCGGCAGCCGCGGCATGGAGGGCGCGTTCGAGTCCGCGGAACGCGTCTCCCTCGAGGTGCTCGGCGCACTCGGCTGAGCGGGCCGGCTGCAGGGACCGGGCGCTCCGCCGCACACCAGGCTGCGGAGCGCGCTGCGCGCGAGTCGTACGGGCGCCTGGTCGCCTGGCTCGCCTGGCGCTGGCGCGACCTCGCGGCCGCCGAGGATGCGCTCTCCGAGGCACTGCTCGCCGCGCTGTCCACCTGGCCCGAGCGCGGCGTCCCTGACTCTCCCGAGGCCTGGCTGCTGACCGCCGCGAAGCGCAACCTGCTGCAGGCGCGACGCCACCGGGCCGTGGTCGAGGATCCAGCGGTGCTCGCCGTTCTCGAACGCGAGTCGCCGGAGGTCGCCGACGAATCGTTGCCCGACGCGCGGCTGAAGCTGCTGTTCGTCTGCGCGCACCCGGCGATCGACGAGCAGGCCCGCACGCCGCTGATGCTGCAGGCCGTGTTCGGCCTCGACGCGGCGCGGGTCGCGAGCGCCTTCCTGGTGGCGCCGGCGACGATGGCGCAGCGCCTGGTGCGCGCCAAGCAGCGTATCCGCTACGCCGGCGTCGCCTTCGAGGAACCGGGACCGCGTGAGCTGCCCGGCCGCCTGCACGCCGTGCTCGAGGCCATCTACGCAGCCTACGGGACAGGCTGGGAGGCGACGCTCGGACCGGACGGCGACGATGGCCCGGCGAGCGTAGCCGACCCGTATGCCGGCTTCGCCGAGGAGGCGCTGTACCTCGCGGGCCTGGTCGCGGCGCTGCTGCCGGGCGAGCCCGAGGCCCTAGGCCTGCAGGCGCTGCTCGGCTTCAGCGAGGCGCGCCGCGCCGCGCGTCTCGACGACGCCGGACGCTTCGTGCCGCTGGTCGCACAGGACACGACGCGCTGGGACCACGCACGCATCGCCGCCGCCGACCAGGCGCTGTGGCATGCCGCGCAGCGGCAGTCGCCGGGGCCGTTCCAGCTCGAGGCAGCGATCCAGTCGGCGCACTGCCAGCGCGCCTATCGCGGCAGCACGCCGTGGCCGGCGATCGCGGCGCTGTACGAAGCCTTGATGCAGGTGGCGCCGAGCATTGGTAGCGCGGTCGGCCGGGCGGTCGCGGTCGCCGAGGCCGGCGAGCTCGCGCGCGGGCTGGCGCTGCTCGATGCGCTCGCGCCCGCAGCCGTGGCGAGCTACCAGCCGTTCTGGGTGGCGCGCGCCCACCTGCTCGCGCTCACCGGCTCACCGGGCGACGCACGGCGCGCCTTCGAGCGCGCGCTGGGCCTGACACGCCAGCGCTCGCTGGCGGCGCACCTGCGGGCGCGCCAGGCTGCGCTGCCGCCCGCTTGAGCGACCAGATTTTTTCCACGATGGTGTCGATCCGGCAGCAGCCCGCGCATCGAGTACACAGGGACGGCCGGTCGGCCGCCCCGACCCAGCGATCCGGAGACGAATCGATGCAATACATGCTGATGTTCTACGAAGACCCGGCCGACGCGGCGCGTGGCCAGGACCCGGTGCATGCCGAGGCGTATCGCGGTGCATGGATGTCCTATATCGGCGCGATGGTCCAGGCCGGTGTGTTCCGTGCCGGCGAGGAACTCGCCGACGCACGCCACGGTACGACGGTGCGCACGCGCCAAGGCAGGCGCTGGGTCCAGGACGGTCCGGTCGCCGACACCAAGGAACATCTGGGCGGCTACGCGGTCATCGAGGTACCGACGCTCGACGACGCCGTCGAATGGGCGGCTCGCAGCCCTAGCGCACAGGGCGCGGGCGCGACCGAGGTCCGCCCGGTGCAGCCACAGCCCGACCTCCCGGGCTGAAGGCGAACCACTGCTAGCGAGCGGCTTCCGCGGGCGACGGTCGGGACGCGGGCGCCCGGGCGCCCGCCGCGGCGTTCTTGGGTGCTTCGTCCGGCAACGGCGAGGCCGGGAACGCCTGCGGCGGCGGCGCCGCGGACACGCGCCACACCACGTTGCCTACGTCGTCGGCGACCAGCAAGGCCCCGGTCGCATCCAGCGCGACTCCGACGGGACGTCCCTGTGCGCGCCCCCGTTCGTCGACGAACCCGGTCAGCAGATCCACGGGCTCACCCCGCGGGCGCGCACCGTCGAACGCCACGAACACCACCTTGTAGCCGCTGAGGGGACGGCGGTTCCACGAGCCGTGCAGCCCGACGAACATGCCACGCTGGAACGGTGCGGGCAGGCTGCTGCGCTCCGACCACGCGAGCCCAAGCGGCGCGACGTGCGAGCCGAGGGCATAGTCGGGGCGCACCGCGCGCGCCACCAGGTCCGGCCGCGGCGGCGAGACGCGCGTATCGACCGTCTGGCCCCAGTAGCTGTAGGGCCAGCCATAGAAGGCGCCCTCGCGCACCGACGTGAGGTAGTCGGGCACGAGGTCGTGGCCGAGCTCGTCGCGCTCGTTGACCACGGTCCAAAGGGCGCCGCTCGCCGGCTCCCAGGCGAGCCCGTTCGGGTTGCGCAACCCCGAGGCGAAGATGCGGTGCGCGCCGCTCATCCGGTCGACTTCCCAGATCGCCGCGCGGCCCTGCTCGGCCTCGATGCCGTTCTCGCCGACGTTGCTGTTCGAGCCGATCGTGACGTAGAGCTTCGCGCCATCGGGGCTCGCGATCACGTTCTTGGTCCAGTGGTGGTTGAGCGTGCCGGCGGGCAGCGCCACCACGCGCGTGCCGGGCTCCATGACCTGCGTCTGCCCGGCCTCGTAGGGAAAGCGCAGCAGTGCGTCGGTGTTCGCCACGTACAGCTCGGTGCCGACCAGCACGATGCCGAACGGCGAGGCCAGGTCCTCGAGGAACGGTGCGCGCAGGTCCGCAGCGCCGTCGCCGTCGGTGTCGCGCAGCAGCGTGATCCGGTCGGCGCTGACGGTCAGCGCACCGGCCCGCTTCATCACCTGCCGCATCGCCCAGCCGCGCAGCCCCCGCGCATCGTCCGGGCGGGGCGGCGCGTTCGACTCGGCGACCAGCACGTCGCCGTTCGGCAGCACGTACAGCCAGCGCGGATGGTCGAGGCCGGAGGCGAAGCGCTGCACCACGGTGCCGGGTGCGCCGACCGGCGCAGCGTCGATGGACCAGCCCCGTGCAGGCGCGATGTGCACGGTCGGCAGCAGCGCCTCGCGCGGCGGCGGCAGCGACGGATCCGGGCCGATGCCGGCGGCCACCGGCATTCCGGATCCCTCGTCGCAGCCCGCGAGTGCGAACAGTGCCGCCGCGAGCCCGGCGGCCAGCAGTGCGCGCGTCGCAGGCATGATGACGGGACGCTAGCAGCGCCCCGCTGGCGCATCGGTTCGCTGCGCCACGCTCGGGCGGGTCGCAGCAGGGCGGGCTGCGCCCCGGGATCAGCCGTCGTTCAGGCGTTGCCGCCGGCGCCGCGCCACAGGGTCTTCGGCAAGGCCTGTGCATCGGCCGCCACGCGCGGCTTCACCGCCGTCGTGCCGCGCCAGCGGATCAGCCAGACGAAGCCGAGGAAGGACATCGACATCCAGCAGAATTCGTGCATGCCCCAGTTCTCGACGCCGTAGCGCGCGAGCTGCTCGAAGGCGATGAAGACCACGGTGAAGAGGATGGACGAGGCGAACGCCAGCGCCTTCCAGCCGAAGCTGCGACCGGGGCGCCCGCGGATCGCGAGTCGCCAGTAGGCGTAGACGAAGAACACCGTGTAGAGGTTGATCATCGTCAGCCAGCCTGGCGACTTCAGGAAATAGTGGTTGATCCAGAACGCACCGGCGCCGAGGAAGGTGATCATGGCGTAGCGCCACTCCGCCAGCGGCTCCTTCAGCACCGACTGCCAGAACCACACCAGGAACGCGTACACGGTCCACGTCCCGAACACGAGCTCGTAGAACTCGACCTTGCCGGCCCACTCGGGCTCGATCGGCGGCATCCACATGACTGGACCTTCTCCCCTGCCCGGGCGGACCGCCCGGTCACCCGGACCTTAACCCCGGCGGATCGCCCCGCGGCCGCGCAATCGTCGACGCTGGCCGACTCGTGGAAAGGGGCGTCGGGCGCGCGTATCCTGAACGCAACACACCGACTCGTGGGAAGGGGATCCCATGCCCAGTGCCAGCATCACCGGCTGGGGCAAGTGCCTGCCCCCGGCGGTCCTCTCCAACGACGATCTCGCCACCTTCCTCGACACCAGCGACGATTGGGTGGCGACGCGCACCGGCATCCGCGAACGACGGATCTCGCACGTGTCGCTCGGCGAGCTCGCCGCGGTCGCGGCGAAGCGTGCGCTCGCCTGTGCCGGCCTCGAGGGCGTCGACATCGACCTCATCGTGTTCGGCAGCACCACCTACGACGACCAGTGCCCGAACCAGGCCTCGGGCCTGCAGCGCGCCATCGGTGCCGAGGGCTGCGCGGCGATGGACGTCAACACCGCCTGCACGAGCTTTCTATACGGCCTCTCGACCGCGACCGCGATGCTGCGGACGGGCGTCGCGCGGAACGCCCTGGTGGTCGGCGCCGAGCTGATCTCGCCGTTCATGGACTGGAGCGACCGCGACGTCGCGGTGTTGTTCGGCGACGGCGCCGCGGCCGTCGTGCTTCAGGCTGGCGATGCGGACGACGGCCTGCAGCTCGAGAAGCTCGGCTGCTACGGCGAGTCGCGCGAGATCCTGCGCATCCACGGCATCGGCGGCGCCTACATCAACCAGGGCCGTAACCTCGGCGACACGCGCTGGCAGTTCGAGGGCCAGGAGATCTTCAAGAAGGCCGTGCACGGCATGAGCCAGGCCTGCGAGGACGTGTTGGCGCGCGCCGGCCTCGCGCCCGGGGACGTCGACCTCGTCGTGCCGCACCAGGCGAACCTGCGCATCATCGAGTCGGTCGCGAAGCGTGCCGGCGTGCCGATGGAGCGGGTCTACGTCAACGTGCAGCGCTACGGCAACATGTCCGCGGCCACTGTGCCGGTCGCGCTCTGCGAGGCGCTCGAGGAAGGCCGCATCGGCGCGGGCGCACGCCTGCTGATGCCGGCGTTCGGCGGCGGGCTCACCTTCTGCGCGCACCTCGTCCGCTGGGGCGAGCGCACCACGCCGCTCGCCACCTCCGACGCGGCGCTGCCGCCCTGCGAGCGCAGCGCGCTGCAGATCGTGCGCGCCATCATCGAAGCCAAGGGGAAGCGATCTTGACTCCGGAACAGGCCCTCGCCGCGCGCAAGCGCATCCTGCCCGTCGTCGCGATGGCGCTGTTCATCGACTCGATGGGCATCGGCATCGTGCTGCCGGTGGCACCGAAGCTCGTGATGGAGCTGACCGGGCTGCCGCTCGCGGAGGCCGCGCCGATCGGCGGCTGGCTCGCCGTCTCCTACGCGCTGATGCAGTTCCTGTTCTCGCCGGTGCTCGGCAACCTCAGCGACCGGTATGGGCGCAAGCCGATCATCATGGCCTCGCTGGCGGCACTGTCGGTCGACTACCTCATCATGGGCTTCGCGCCGACGCTGTTCTGGCTGTTCGTCGGCCGCGTGATCGCCGGCGTCGCCGGCGCCACCTTCGCCACCGCGAATGCCGTGGTGGCCGACCTCGTGCCGCAGGCCGACCGCGCGAAGTACTTCGGCATGAACGGCGCCGCCTGGGGCATGGGCTTCATCGTCGGCCCGGTGGTCGGCGGGCTGCTCGGGCAGTACGGCTCGCGCGTGCCGTTCTTCGCTGCCGCGGCCTTCACCGCGGTGAACTTCCTGATCGCGCTGCTGGTGCTGCGCGAGACCCTGCCGGAGGCGAACCGGCGCGCGTTCTCCGCGCGCCGCGCCAACGTGTTCGGCGCGATCCGCCAGCTGGCCGGCATCCCGGGCGCGATGGTGCTGCTGTTCGTGCTGTTCATGTACCAGGTCGGCCACGACACCCTGCCCTCGTCCTGGACCTGGGTGACCATGGCGAAGTTCGGCTGGACCGAGCGCGAGATCGGCCTGTCGCTGGCGGCCCTCGGGCTCGGCACCGCGGTCGTGCAAGGGGGTCTCGTCGGCCTCTTCACCCGCAAGCTCGGCGAGTCGACCACGGTCTACATCGGCCTCGCCGGCGGCGCGCTCGGCTTCCTCGGCTACGCGTTCTCGACCACCCCGGCGATGCTGTTCGCCTCGGTGCCCTTCGCCTGCCTGCTGGGCCTGACGATGCCCGCGGTGCGTGCGATGCTGTCGCGCGCCGTGCCGGCGAATGCGCAGGGCGAGCTGCAGGGCGCGATCGGCGGCATCGTCAGCTTCACCGCGATCGTCACGCCGTTCACGATGACCCACCTCTTCAGCGCTGCCACCAGCCCCGGGGGCACGCTGCAGCTGCCGGGCGCGCCGTTCGTGGCGGGTGCGGCCGCGCTGATGGTGGGAATCGCTGCGTTCATCCGCATCGCCGCGCAGTTCGAGTCCGACGCGCGCGCGCGCGCCTGACGGGGCAGGGCACCGTGGCGCGCGGGCCCGCCGTGCACCTCGCCGACCGCTGCCGCGGCAGCGCTTCACCCGTCTCCCTGCAGAGGAACACACGATGCGAGAACTCACCCGTCGCGATGCACTGACCGCCGCCGCTGGCCTGGCCGCCCTCGGCGCAGGCTCCCAGGCCTCCGCTGCGACCACGGGACGCCGCAGCACCGCGTCCGCGCCGGACTTCACGGATCCGCTGGTCGCCCACCGCACGCACGTCAAGGTCGTCGGCAGCCTCGGCCGCGAGGTCGTGCACTCCTTCATGCGGCTGAACCTCTACGCCGACCTCGGCTCGGGCAACTTCGTGCCGCTGTTCACCATGAACAACATCCTCGTCGACTACTGGGAGCCGAAGGAGGACGACGCACACGAGATGCGCAAGTACGAGGTCGGCTTCTACACGAAGTTCGACGGCTACGAGCCGCTCGAGCACTTCGACAACCCGGTGACGGGCCAGCGCGTGCCGATCCACCATTTTCGCCTGGGGCCTGTGCCGCGGGTCTACACACCCGGGGGCGTGATCGCGATGGGCTTCAACCCCAGGCTGCTGCCGATCGAGACGCTCGGCGAGCGCGTTTTCGTCGCGACGCAGTCGATCGAGAACTCGCCCGACATGGTGCGGCCCGGGCAGACGAACTACGTCAATTCCTTCATGACCATGTCGGCCGCCCTGGCCGACGTAGCCGACCCGAAGGTACTGTCGGCACCGGCGCACCTGCAGCTGCAGAACAAGAACCGCTGGCAGGCGTGGATGGGCATGGGCGAGCGCCCCGGTGGCACCGTCGCGCGCGGCTTCGGCACCAAGATCCGCGACCTCGAGGCGCTGCCCGCCGCGGTGCGCGAGGGCGCGCGGCGCTTCGTGCCGGAGATCTTCGACACGAAGAACTGGACCGAATTCGTGTTCGAGGACAGCGAGTACCTGAAGCAGCGCAAATAGAAGCGGCCCGCGAGCCGCCGCTCAGTGGCTAGCGCACGGCACGCACGATCGCCCTTCGAACGCCGCGTCCGGCCGTCGCTCCCAGGAGCGCCATCAGGCGCGGCGACGCGCCGCGCTCAGTCCGAGCAAGCCGATACCGAGCAGCGCCAGCGTTGCCGGCTCCGGTACCGTCACCGGTGCGACGTCGGATGACGTGATGCTCAACTGGGCGATGTCGAAGCCGTCACGGTTGGTCGTGCCACCCGCACCGAGGGCGTAGACCGACTGATCACGGAACCTCAGCGTGTTGAACGCGCCGCTGAGCACCGTCAGCGAGAAGCTGGTGTAGTCGGCGCCGAGACTGGAGAAACTCAAGGAGGCGACTTGCGGGGCCAGATTGGTCACGCCGGAGCCCCCGGGGACCTGCGAATTGATCAGTGTGCCGATGTCGACGTAACCCCCGCCATTGACGCCCAGGGACAGCAGGGCGATCTCCTGGTGGCCGCTGCCGGCAAAGGTCCATTCGACCACCGAAACGGCGGTGATGAAGCGATTGGTCGGGCTGATGACCAATTCAAGCTGGCCGCCAAAACCGCCCAAACCCAAACCGGTGCCACCCAGCCCCAGCGAATAGGCGGTACCGAGGTTGCCGTCGAACGGGTTGTTCAGGAGGGTGCGCTCGGGAGCCACGGAAACCAGCTGGGTATTGCTGCTCGACGCGTTCGTTGCGTCACCCTGGAGCGCGGAGAGGCTCGAAAACTCTATGAGGGTGTCATGAAGGACCAGTGCCGCATGCGCGGACGGAGCCAGGGCGAGGGTGCCGACGAACAGCGAGGCGGCTGCAAGGCGATTCTTGTTCACGTTCATTCTCTCGACGCATGGTCGAACATATCGACGCTTCATTTGGCGTGCAGGTTTCGTGCCGGGACGCAGGTCACTGATTGGGGTGACGTTTGTTTTCCGTCACCTCGCCGTGTGTAAGGAATTCCGACGTGGATCCTCACGTCGGGGGCGAACGGCACCCCGGCGGAAAGTGCTGCGACCACAGGCTACCCACGCGGCTCCGCCACCCAGGGTCGCATCCTCGACGTCCTGGAGACGAGCGATCGAGACTCATTCGCATCCCCTCAGTGGGCCATGCGGCGCGTCACGACCATCTGACGCACGCGGGTGTCAGCCAAGGCGGTTTTCTGTCACTCGCGGCTCCAGACGCCGATACGCGGGCCGATAGCCCCGTCGAGACCTCACGACCGGAGCGAGCGAAGCGATGCAGTCGAATACCCGTGCCAGCGGCGAGTACGTGCTGGACGATGCGGACGTCATCATCACCCACACCGACCTCCAGAGCCGCATCACCTACGCAAACGCGGCCTTCGTCCGCTCCAGCGGCTACACGCTCGAGGAATGCATGGGGCAGCCGCAGAACCTGGTGCGACACCCCGACATGCCCAAGGACGCGTTCCGCGACCTGTGGCGCACGATCAAGGCTGGCCGGCCCTGGACCGGGATGGTCAAGAACCGGCGCAAGGACGGTGGATTCTACTGGGTGCGCGCCAACGTCTCGCCGATCGAGGCAGACGGTCGCCGCATCGGCTACCTCTCGGTCCGGGTCAAGCCGTCGCGCGCCGAGGTCGACGCCGCCGAGGTGCTCTACCGCCGCATCAACTCGGGCGACGCGGCGGGCGTGAGCCTCGACGGCGGTCGCGTGCGCGACCGTAGCATCGGCGGCCGGCTGCGCACGGCCGCCTCGATGCCGGCAGCGGTGCTGCTGCCGGCGGGGTTGCTCGCGCTCGCGGGGATGCTCGCCTGGCTCGGCTGGGCCAGCCATGCACTCGTACCGGCGAGCGGCGCCGTCGCGACCGCGGGCGCGGCGCTCGCGCTCGCGCTGGCTGCGCTGGCCCGCTGGCGCCTGCTCGCGCCGCTGCGGGGGCTGCGCAGCGTGGCTCGCGCCATCGTCGAGGGCGACCTGCGCGTCGGCTTCCCGCGCGGCGGCGACCCGGAAGTGGCGGCGCTCGCGGCGGTGCTCGACCAGATGAACGCCAAGCTCAAGGGCGTGATGATCGACACCCGCGGCGCCGTGCAGCAACTGCTGGGCGGGGTCGGCGAGATCGTCGACGAAAACGTGCAGATGTCGAACCGCGTGGGCGAGAACGCGGCCAGCCTCGAGGAAACCGCGGCCTCGGTGGAGGAGCTGCACTCCACCGTCAAGAGCAACGCCGACAGCGCGGCGCTCGCCACCCGGCTCGCCCGCGAGGCGAGCGACACCACGCGCCGCGGCGGCACGACCGTGGCCGACGTGGCCACGGCGATGGCGGGCATCGCCGCCGCCGCGCGCCGCATCGCCGAGATCGTCGACGCGATCGACGGCATCGCCTTCCAGACCAACCTGCTGGCGCTCAACGCCTCGGTCGAGGCCGCCCGCGCCGGCGAGCATGGCCGTGGCTTCGCGATCGTCGCTCAGGAGGTGCGCAGCCTCTCGCAGCGCTGCGCCACGGCCGCACGCGACATCCGCGGCCTCGCCGGCGAATCGGTCTCGACGGTGCAGCGTGGGCAGGCGCTGGTGGGCGAGGCCCAGCGCACCATGGAGGACGTGATCGGCGCGGTGGAGAAAGTGACTGCGACCATCCAGGAGATCAGCGGCGCGAACCTCGAGCAGGCCGAGGGCGTCGGCCAGATCAACCAGTCCATCCTGCAGATCGACGCCTCGACCCAGCGCAATGCGCTGATGGCCCAGCACATGGCGCGCGTCGCCGGGTCGATGCAGCAGCAGGCCGACTGCGTGATGCGCGTGCTCGGCGCCTTCGCCGCACGCAGCGCGGGGGCGCCCCCCGTGGCCGAAGGGCACGCGCCGGACGCGGCGGCCGCCGCGCCGGAGCCGGATCCGGATCCGGATCCGGGCAGGCAGCACGCCGTGCGCCCGCTGGCGACCCGCGCGGCGTGAGGTCGCAGGACGACCGCACGCGACGGCGAAACGGAACCGGGATAACGAAACGGCCCGCGGGGTCACCCCCGCGGGCCGCTCGACCTGTGACTTTCCGGTCTGGCCCGTGCTGCCGCGGCAGACGGTGCCGGCTCGCTCGTGACGGCGCGACCGCGCCCGTCAGGCGCAGCCCGTCACTTGCGCGACGTGCTCTTCTTCGCCGCCGTCTTCTTGCCGCGCTTCGGGTCCTTGGGGCGCGTCTTGCCGAACGAACCCTGGTAGATCTTGCCGCGCTTGGTCCTGGGATCACCCTTGCCCATCTTCGACTCCAGCTCTGTGGACGCCGCGCAGTCTAGCGCGCTCACCGGTAGCGCGCGAGTATCTTCTCCAGCGCCTTCGATCCCGGCGCGAGCTTGGCGTACGGCAGCTGGTTCAGCGGCTGGTCCGGGGTCCGGTTGAGCGCGTGGAACTCGGTCTTCTCCGTCGGCCGGAGGTGCAGCAGCCCGGTCAGGATCTCGCCACGCGCGAGGTGCTGCTGCACCGAGTGATAGGCCATGTGCGGGTCCGACGGGTCGTGGTCCTCGGCGAGCTTGCGCAGCACCACGCGGCTGCCGTCGTGCATCACCACCGGCAGCGCCTCGCCGGCGCCATAGTCCGCCGTGATCTCGCGCTGCAGCGGCACGAAGTCGGCGGCCACCACGGCCTCGGTGTGCTCGCGCGTGTAGGCGTAGCTCTTGGTCGAGCCCTCGTGGTCGTTGAAGGTGACGCAGGGCGAGATGATGTCGATCACGGCGAACCCGGCGTACTTCAATCCTGCCTGGATCAGCGGCACGAGCTGCGCCTTGTCGCCCGAGAAGCTGCGCGCGACGAAGCCGGCGCCGAGGTTCATCGCCAGCAGCACCGGGTCGATCGGCGGCTGCTGGTTGACGTCGCCCTTCTTGGCCCTGGTGCCGATGTCGGCCGAGGCCGAGAACTGGCCCTTGGTGAGGCCGTACACCCCGTTGTTCTCGATCAGGTAGAGCATGTTCACGTTGCGACGGATCGCGTGACAGAACTGCCCGAGGCCGATCGACAGCGAATCGCCGTCGCCCGAGACGCCGATGTAGTGGAGGTCGCGGTTGGCGGCGTTCGCGCCCATCGCGATCGACGGCATGCGACCGTGCACCGAGTTGAAACCGTGGCCACCGCTGACGAAATACGCGGTGGTCTTGGACGAGCAACCGATCCCGGAGAGCTTGACGACGTTCTCGGGCCGCGCCGAGATCCCCCAGCAGGCCTCGATGATGGCGGCGGTGATCGAGTCGTGGCCGCAGCCTGCGCACAGCGTCGAGAGCGCGCCCTCGTAGTCGCGACGGGTGAGCCCGAGGTCGTTGCGGGGCAGGCTCGGGTGCGCGATCTTCGGCTTGGGGATGAAGGTCATGTCACGCCTCCGGCAACGGCGCGGCGTCCCTCGCCGAGGTCGGCGAAGATGCCATCGACGATGAACGACGAGGAGACCGGCAGGCCGCTGTAGTGCAGCAGCGAGCGCAGCTTCGCCTTCTCGACCCGCGTCTCGAGCGTCAGCAGCGACTTCAGCTGCGCGTCGCGGTTCTGCTCGACGACGTAGACGATGCGGTGCTCGGCCAGGAACTTCTCGATCTCCTCGCCGAACGGGAAGCCCTTGATGCGCAGGTAGTTGGTGGCGACGCCGCGCGCCTTCAGGATGTCGCGCGCCTCGCGGATCGCGCCGTCGCAGCTGCCGATCGAGACGATCGCGAGGTCGTTCCTCGGGTCCTGCTCGATCACCGGCTCCGGCACCAGCTTCTTGGCGGTGGCGAACTTGCGCAGCAGCCGGTCGAGCACGACCTGGTACTCGGCAGCGTCCTCGGTGTAGGTGCCGAGCTGCGTGTGGCCCGAGCCGCGGGTGAAGTAGGCGCCCTTCGGGTGCGTGCCCGGGAAGGTGCGGTAGGGGATGCCGTCCTCGTCGCGGTCGAGGTAGCGGTAGAACTTCTCCATCTTCTCGAGGTCTTCGCGCGTGTAGACCTTGCCGCGATCCGGCTGGTACGCGTCGTCCCACTTCAGGTCGCGGCACATCCAGTCGTTCATGCCGATGTCGAGGTCGGTCATCACCAGGACGGGCGTCTGCAGCCGCTCGGCGAGATCGAAGGCCTGCACCGCCATGTAGAAGCATTCCTCGGGGTTCGAGGGATACAGGCAGACGTGCTTGGTGTCGCCGTGCGAGGCGTAGGCCGCGGCCAGGATGTCGCACTGCTGGGTGCGGGTCGGCATGCCGGTCGAGGGCCCGACGCGCTGCACGTCGAACACCACGGCCGGGATCTCGGCGTAGTAGGCGAGTCCCAGGAACTCCCCCATCAGCGAGATGCCGGGGCCCGAGGTCGCGGTGAAGGCGCGCGCCCCGTTCCAGCTCGCGCCGAGCACCATGCCGATCGCGGCGAGCTCGTCCTCGGCCTGGATGAAGGCGAAGTTGTTGCGGCCCGTCTCCGGGTCGACGCGCAGCTTGTCGGCGAAGCCCTTGAAGGCGTCCATCAGCGAGGTCGACGGCGTGATCGGGTACCAGCCGGCGACCGTGGCGCCGGCGAACACCGCGCCGAGGCCCGCCGCGGTGTTGCCGTCGATCATGATGTGGCCGGCGGTCCCGTCCATCTTCTCGACCCGCAGTGGCAGCGGGCACTGGAACTCCTGTTTCGCGTAGTCGTAGCCGAGCTGGATCGCCTGCATGTTGGAGTCCACCAGCGCCGGCTTCCTGGCGTAGGTCTCGGCGAGCAGCTCGCGGATCCGCGCCACGTCGAGGTCGAGCAGCGCGGCGAGCGCGCCGGCGTAGCAGATGTTCTTCATCAGGATGCGCGTGCGCACGCCCTTGAAGGCCTCGTTGCACATCCGCGCCAGCGGGATGCCGATCACCGTGATGTCGTCGCGGCGCAGCAGCGCCGGGCGCGGCCAGGTGGAGTCGTAGATCAGGTAGCCGCCGGGCGCGACCTCGCGCAGGTCGCGCGCATAGGTCTCGGCGTTCATCGCCACCATGATGTCGATCTTGCCGGAGCGCGCGACGTAGCCGTCCTTCGAGACCCGGATCTCGTACCAGGTCGCCCATCACCGGGATGCCGCTGCGGAAGATCGACTTCATCAGCAGCGTGTTGGCGCTCGCCGAGCCGGTGCCGTTGACCGTGGCGATCTTGATCACGAAGTCGTTGACGCGCGAGGTCGCGGGCGACATGAGCCCCCCTACTTCTGGTCCGGCAGACGAGCCGCGGACGGCTGGTCGGCGGCGTGCGGCCACTTGACGTGCGACTTCTGCATGTCCCAGGCCGCCGTGGGGCAGCGCTCCGCGCACAGGCCGCAGTGCACGCAGACGTCCTCGTCCTTCACCATCACGCGACCGGTGTGCTTCAGCGGCGCACTGACGTAGAGCGCCTGCGTGACGTTCCTCGCAGGCGCCTTGAGGCGCGTGCGCAGCTCCGCTTCCTCGCCGTTCGGCGTCATGGTCAGGCAGTCGACCGGGCAGATGTCGATGCAGGCATCGCACTCGATGCAGAGCTTGGCCTCGAACACCGTCTGCACGTCGCAGTTGAGGCAGCGCTGCACCTCCTCGACGGCCTGCTCGGCCGTGAAGCCGAGCTCGACCTCGATGTTGATCTTCTTGAAGCGCTCCTTCAGCGAGACGTGCGGCATCAGCCGCCGCTCCACCGCGCTGTACTCGTTGGAGTACGCCCACTCGTGCATGCCCATCTTGCGGCTCTGCAGGTTCACCCCCGGCGGCAGGCGCTCGGTGACCGGCAGGCCCTGGCAGTGCTGGTGGATCGAGATCGCGGCCTGGTGGCCGTGCTCGACCGCCCAGATGATGTTCTTCGGCCCAAACGCAGCGTCGCCGCCGAAGAACACGCCGGGGCGCGTGCTCTCGTGGGTGCTCGGGTCGACCCTGGGCACGTCCCACTTGTCGAACTCGATGCCGAGGTCGCGCTCGATCCAGGGGAACGCGTTCTCCTGGCCGATCGCCAGGATCACGTCGTCGGCCGGGATGAACTCCTCGCCGGTGACGCGCTCGGCGGTGATGCGCCCGCGCGCGTCGATGTCGTACTCCATCACGTCGAAGGTCATGCCCGCGAGCCTGCCGCCCTCGACCACGAAGTTCTTCGGCGAGCGGTTGACGACGATGTGGACGTTCTCCTCCTCGGCGTCCTCGAGTTCCCACTCGGAGGCCTTGAAGAACTGGCGCGGCTTGCGCGCCATCACCTTGACGTCCTTCGCGCCGAGGCGCAGCGAGCTGCGGCAGCAATCCATCGCGGTGTTGCCGACGCCGATGATCAGCACCTTCTCGCCGATCGACTTGATGTGGTCGAAGGCCAGCGACTCGAGCCAGGTGATGCCGATGTGGATGTTGGCGGCGCCCTCCTGGCGACCGGGCAGGTCCAGCTCCTTGCCCTTGGGCGCGCCCGAGCCGACGAACACGGCATCGAAGCCGCCCTGCCCGAGCAGCTGGCGCATCGACTCGATGCGGTGGCCGAGCTTCAGCTCGACGCCCATGTCGACGATCGCGCCGATCTCCTCGTCGAGCGTGCCCTGGGGCAGGCGGAAGGAGGGAATGTTGGTGCGCATCAGGCCGCCGGGCTCGGCGAACTGCTCGAAGATCGTCACTTCGTAGCCGAGCGGCATCAGGTCGTTCGCGACCACCAGCGACGCGGGACCGGCGCCGATGCAGGCGACCTTCCTGCCATTCTTGACCTGCGGGATCGGCGGCAGGCGGTCGAGGAACTCGTCCTTGTGGTCGGCCGCGACGCGCTTGAGGCGGCAGATCGCCACCGGCTTCTTCTCGACGCGCCCGCGACGGCACGCCGGCTCGCAGGGACGGTCGCAGACGCGCCCGAGGATCCCCGGGAACACGTTCGACTTGCGGTTCACCATGTACGCGTCGGTGAAGCGCCCCTGCGCGATCAGGCGGATGTACTCGGGGACATCCGTGTGGGCCGGGCAGGCCCACTGGCAATCCACGACCTTGTGGAAGTAGTCCGGATGGGACGTATCGGTCGGGTTCATCTAAAGTCTTCCCGCAAGACTCCCCGAGCCAGTGTCACCGCTCCAGCGCCGTTGTTGCAAAGCAAAAAAACGGCCGGGCCGAAGGATGGAAGCCATGCCGACCGATGCGATGCCTGCCACTGCACCCACGCCGACGGAGATCAGGCTGCGCCGCCAGTCGCGGGTGCTGGAGGTGAGCTTCGACGATGGCCGCCGCTTCGAGCTGCCGCTCGAGTTCCTGCGCGTCCACTCACCTTCGGCGGAGGTCAAGGGCCACGGGCCCGGGCAGGAGGTGCTGGTCGTCGGCAAGCAGGACGTCGGGATCACGCGGATCGAGCCGATCGGGCAGTACGCGGTGCGGCTGGTGTTCGACGACGGGCACGACAGTGGGCTGTACAGCTGGAAGTACCTGCACGAACTCGGGCGCGATCGCGAGCGGCTCTGGGCGCGATACCTGGAACGGTTGCGCGAGGCGGGCCGGGCGGCGCCTCCCGGTGGAACCCCGCCTCGCGGGTGACCCGAGAACAAAAGGCCGGGGACTCCCCCGAGCCCCGGCCTTCGCAACCAGTTGGGCCGTGCACGTGGCCGGCCCGAAATCTTTCTTCTTCTATCGACCCCCGTCCGGGCAGCCCGTCGCCGGGCTGAACGTCCACGACCTGTTTACCGGACTCGCGCGCGGAAAGCCAGCACCGGCGCGCGCCATGCCGGCGCGCGGCACGCTGGCTGCGCGCCGGAGCCGCACCGCCGATACAATGAGGCACTCCCCCGCAGGATGCCCATGAGCGGTCCCGACGAGAAGCAGACCACGCACTTCGGCTACCAGGACGTGCCCTGGGCCGAGAAGGCGCGTCGCGTGCGCGGCGTGTTCGACTCGGTCGCGCCCAAGTACGACCTGATGAACGACTTGATGTCCGGCGGACTGCACCGGCTCTGGAAGCAGTTCACGCTGTCGCAGACCCAGCTGCGGCCTGGGCAGCGGGCGCTCGACGTCGCCGGCGGCACCGGCGACCTGGCCCGCGGCATGGCGGCTCAGGTCGGCGAGCGCGGCCTCGTGGTGCTCAGCGACATCAACGGCGCGATGCTCCAGCGCGGCCGCGACCGGTTGCTCGACGCCGGCCTCGTGCGCGGGGTCGACTACGTGCAGGCGAACGCCGAGAAGCTGCCGTTCGCCGATTCCAGCTTCGACTGCGTCACCATCGGCTTCGGCCTGCGCAACGTCACCGACAAGCCCGCCGCGCTCGCCTCGATGCGCAGGGTGCTGCGGCCGGGCGGGCGACTCATCGTGCTCGAGTTCTCGCACCCGGTGGCGCCGGGCCTGAAGCCCCTCTACGACACCTACTCCTTCCGCGTGCTGCCGCTGGTCGGCCGCGTGGTGGCGAACGACGAGGCGAGCTACCGCTACCTCGCCGAGTCGATCCGCATGCATCCCGACCAGGAGACGCTGCTCGGCATGCTGCGCGACGCAGGGCTCGAGGATTGCCGCTACCACAACCTGGCCGGTGGCATCGTCGCGGTGCACCGCGGCTACCGCTATTGACGCAGTCCCCACCGTGCTGACGGGCCTCGTCGAAAACCTGCTGAACCGCAACCTCGGCGGCTCGCCCCGGGCGCGCGAGCTGTGCGCCGAGCTGCGCGAGCGGCGGCTCGCGATCACCATCAGCGGCACCCCGCTGCGGATCGCGATCGAGTCGAGCGGCGACTCGCTGCGCATCTGGCGCCACGACGGCGGCGAGTTCCACGCCGAGGTGGAGGGTACCCCGCTGAACCTGCTCGCCCTCGCCGGCCCCGGGCCCGAGGCCCTGGTGCAGCGCGGCGCGGTGACGATCCGCGGCGACGTCGAGCTCGCGCAGCGCTACCGCGAGCTCGCGTTGCTGCTGCGGCCGGACCTCGAGGAGGAGCTGTCGCGCTGGGTCGGCGACGCGCCGGCACACCAGGTCTCCCGCCTCGCCGCCGGCGCCGCGGCCTTCGGCCGCCGCGCGGCGCGCACGACGGTCCTCAACGTCGCCGAGTACCTCGCGCACGAGCGCGGCGACCTCGTGCCGCGGGCCGAGGCCGAGGTCTTCCTCGAAGGCGTCGACCGGCTGCGCGAGGATGTCGACCGCCTCGAGGCGCGGCTGCAGCACCTCGCGCAGCGGCTCGCCGGCGCTGCCGACGACGGGCCCGACGTCCCGGCCCGATGAAGCTGCGCGTGCTCGCCCGGCTGGTCGAGATCCAGCGCGTGCTCGTGCGGCACGGGCTCGACGAGTTCGTCCGCGAGACGCATCTCTACCGCCCGCTGCGCTTCGTCTTCCTGCTCTCGCCCTGGACCTGGTTCGAGCGCCGCCGCCGGGCCTCGCGCGGCGAGCGGCTGCGGCTCGCGCTCGAGGAGCTCGGGCCGATCTTCGTCAAGTTCGGCCAGGCGGTCTCGACGCGACGCGACCTGCTGCCGCCGGACATCGCCGAGGAACTCGCGAAGCTCCAGGACCGCGTGCCACCGTTCGAAGGGCGGCTGGCGCGCGAGACGGTGGAACGGGCCTATGGCCGGCCGGTCGGCGAGGTGTTCGCGGCCTTCGACGAGACGCCGCTCGCGGCCGCCTCGATCGCCCAGGTGCACGTCGCGCGCTTCCTCGACGGCCGCGAGGTCATCGTCAAGGTGCTGCGCCCCGGCATGCGCGAGGTCATCGACCGCGACCTCGAGGTGATGCACGCGCTCGCCGCCCTCGCCGCCACCCATTCGGCGGAGGCCCGCCGGCTGCGCGTCACCGAGATCGTCGGGGAGTACGAGAAGACGATCCTCGACGAGCTCGACCTGATGCGGGAGGCCGCCAACGCCGCACAGCTGCGCCGCAACTTCGCCGGCATGGGCGACCTGCTCTACGTGCCGGAGGTCTACTGGGACTGGTGCCGCGTCGACGTGATGGCGATGGAGCGCATCCACGGCGTGCAGATCAGCAACATGAAGGCGCTGCGCGAAGCCGGCGCCAACATCCGGCTGCTCGCCGAGAACGGCGTCAAGATCTTCTTCACCCAGGTGTTCAGGCACAATTTCTTCCATGCCGACATGCACCCGGGCAACATCTTCGTGACCCTCGACGACCCGGCGCGCCCGAAGTACGCCGCGGTCGACTTCGGCATCGTCGGCACGCTCGACCCGCGCGACCAGCACTACCTCGCCGAGAACTTCATGGCGGTGTTCGACCGCGACTATCGCCGGGTCGCCGTGCTGCACGTCGAGTCCGGCTGGGTGCCGGCCGACACCCGCGTGGACGAGATGGAGTCGGCGATCCGCACCGTGCTCGAGCCGATCTTCAACAAGCCGCTGAAGGACATCTCGTTCGGCACGGTGCTGCTGCGCCTGTTCGACATCTCCCGGCGCTTCGACATGCGCATCCAGCCGCAGCTGATCCTGCTGCAGAAGACCCTGCTGAACATCGAGGGCCTCGGGCGCGACCTGTACCCGGAGCTCGACATCTGGCAGACCGCCTCGCCGATCCTGCGCCAGTGGATGGGCGAGCGGTTCAGCGGCGCGGCCGTGCTGCGCGACGTCCGCACGCAGCTGCCCGAGGTGCTGGAGTCGCTGCGGATGATGCCCGCGCTGGTCAAGGGCGCGGCGCAGCGGGCGCAGGACGGCACGCTGCGACTGCAGGTCGAGGCCCGGGACGTGGCCGCGCTGCAGCGCGAGATCCGCGAGGACGGCCGGCGCCGCGATGCGATCACGATCGGCGCGGCGATCCTGCTCGGCGGGCTGGTCTGGCTCGCGGTGGCACGCGACCCGGCATGGCCGGGCGCGGCGCTGACCGGTCTCGGGGTCGCCTGGCTCTGGGTCGCCTGGCGCCGGCGACCGGATCGCTGACGGCGGCGGGCGCCACCGCGTCCATCGGGCGGGGCGCAGCCCGCGCCGGGCGCCGCCCGGGTCGGCGTCGTGCCGCGCTCAGCGCGGCGCCTGCCGGACCTCGGTGAGCACGTTGCGCAGCTGGACCGCCCAGCCCCGCAGGGCACGCTCGGCTTCGGCGCGGTTGTAGGTGCTGTTGGCCCACTCGAGTTGGCCGCTGTCGCGACCCCGCTTGCGATCGCTCGCGCGCGCGAGCACGGTGCCCGTGACCGAGTCGCTGAGCTCGAGGGCGAGGCGCATCTCGCCGGCGTTCATCACGTAGCTGCGGCCACGGCCGGTGGTGGCCGCGTCGGGCGCGGCCACGTACAGGTCCACGATGTCGGGCTTGACCGCCAGCACGCCTTCGCCCGGCGCATCGACCAGGGTGAAGCCGCCTTCGCGCAGCACGTCCTTGAACACGGACTGGGTCAGTTCGGCGAGGCTCGCGCGCATCCGGCCCACCTCGGAACTCGACAGGCCGAAAGTCCCATAGTCGCGCGCGCTCCAGCCGCGGCTGAACGCGACGTCGACCGGCTGGACGAACACCTTGTCGTAGGCCTTCCAGTCGGTGCCCGGCACGCGCTCGGCGCGGTCCACGCCCTTGATGCGCACGGCCTCGAGCACCGGTGCAGGCGCTGCCGTCTGGGCCGGCACGGCGCCGCTCGCGGTCGCGAGCACCAGGATCGAGAACCAGAGCTTGACGTTCATGTCGGCCTCTCCTCGCAGGTCATTGCCGGACCGGGCGAGCCGCACGTTACTTCCCCGGCCGAGCGCCCCGCAAGCCCGGCGGTGCGCTGCGGCCCGGCCGGCCTCAGTCCCCCGCGGCGTCGCGCCGTGGCTCGATCCACAGCGCCCGCGCGCAGGCGACCTGCTCACCGTCCTCGCCGAACAGCGCCGTGCCGGCCTCGTGCAGCCGGCCCTCGCCGCCGATCCGCCAGCCGATCGCCACCGCCGGCTCGTCGATGCGCAGCCGGCGCTCGATGCGCGCGACGTGCTCGGCGAGCAGCGCGACGCGGCCGTCGGCTGCGATCGCGAAGTAGCCCGGGCAGTCGAGCGCGGCCCACATGAACTGCGGCGCGACGCGCCCGTCGACGAGCGCGAGCGAGGAATCGGGGATCCACGGCGAGGCGACCAGCCCGGGCTCGGCGCGCCCCGCGACCGGGCCGGCGAAGATGCGCAGCCCGTCGCCGCGCGCCCGCTGCGGCCCGCAGACGAAGCAGCGCGGGAACACGTGCTGCTGCAGGCCGCGGCAGCGCAGCGAGGCCTCGACCGCGGCGAGCCGCGACACCGCCGGCGGTACGGCGAGCGACAGCGCCTCGGGCCGCGCCTCGGCGACCACCTCCTCGCCGTGGCGCACGACGATGCGCCCGCCGGGCGCCACTTCGACCGGCATCGCCGCCGACAGCGGCGGCGGCCGCCGCAGCCGCACGCGCACCGGCACGTCGGCGAGCGCGGCGACCAACCCGGCGAAGTAGCCGCCGTTGGCCGAGGCCGGTGGCCCGCAGAAGCGCGGCGCGACCGTCAGCAGCGTCGTGGCGCCGCTCACCCGGGACCCTCGGCGCCGCAGCGCCAGCACTGGGCGAACTGCGCCTCGAGCCGCTCGCTGCAGCCGGGGCAGGTCCAGTCGTGCGCGCCCCGGCCCTGGGGCACGCCGGAGGTCGCGATCACGCGCCGCGCGAGCTCGACGTCGCGCGCGTCGAGCACGCAGAGCTCGGGCGCGACCTCGAGGAACGGCAGCTCGCCGAGCACGCTGGCCGAATGGTAGTTGCGGACGTGGCAGGCGATGCCGCGCTCCACCAGCAGGTTGCGGAAGTGCATCACGTCCGGCAGCGAGAAAGAGCGGTAGACGCCGAACACCCGCCCCGTGCCTCAGGCCGCAGCGGGCGCACGGCGGCGCGCCGCGAGCCGGCCCGCGGCATCCCACAGCAGCAGCGAGCCGGCCGCACCGAGCGTCGCGCCCAGGGTCAGCCATCCGAGGTCGCCGTGCAGCGCCGGCACCACGAGGCCGATCATCGTGCTCGCCACCAGCAGTTGCACGAAGGTCTGCGCCGACGCGGCCGCCCCGCGGGTCGCGGGGTACATGTCGAGGATGCGCAGCGCCAGCACCGGGAACACCTGCTGCACGCCGATCGAGCCGGCCGTCAGCAACAGCATCTGCAGCGCGATCGGGGGCGGCGCCGGCAGCACGGCATGCAGCAGCGCCGCGGTCCCCGAGCTCGCGATCGCGACCGCGAAGCCGCCGCGCACCTGCCTCGAGGGCGGCACGCGCCCGGCCATCCGCGCCGAGACCACCGCGCCGATCGCGAACCCGCCGATGATCGGCACGAACAGCCAGTGGAACTGGGTCTCCGAGAGACCCCAGGCGTCGAGCACGATCGCCGGCGCGGCGCCGATGTACATCAAGACCGAGCCGAAGTTCAGCCCGCCGGCCACCGCCAGCAGCAGGAACTGGCGCGTGGCGAGGATGCGGCCCGTGGTGCGCGCCAGCGAGCCGAAGCCGAGCGGGGCGCGCCGCTGCGGCGGCAGCGTCTCGGGCAGGCGCAGCCAGCTCGCCAGAACCACCGCGAGCCCGAGCAGGAACAGGAAGCCGAACACCGCGCGCCAGCCGAAGGCGACGTGCACCCAGCCGCCGAACACCGGCGCGATCGCCGGCGCGACGCTGAAGATCATCGTGACGGCGTTCATCAGCCGCTGTGCCTCGGGCCCGTCGTACAGGTCGCGGACGATCGCGCGGCCCACCGTGAGGCCGGTCCCGGCCGTCATGCCCTGCACCGCGCGGAACGCGAGCAGCGCGCCGAAGGTCGGCGCGAACATGCAGGCGAGCGAGGCGAGCGCGTACAGCGAGAGGCCCCAGAGCACGATCACGCGCCGGCCGAGCGCGTCGGACAGCGGGCCGTGCACCAGCGACATCACCGCGTACGGCAGCATGTAGGCGGTCAGGGTCTGCTGGATCGTCAGGTCGGAGACCGAGAACTCCGCCTGCATCGCCCGGAACGACGGGAAGAAGGTGTCGATCGAGAACGGGCTGATCATCGACAGCAGCGCGAGCAGCGCCGCGAGCCCGAGCGGCACGGCGCGCCGGGCGGGGCCGGTCACCCGTGCGCCCGCAGCGCCCGCAGCCAGGCGGTCGGGTCCTCGCCGCGCTCCAGCACCTCGACCAGCGCGGAGCCCACGACCACGCCGTCGACGTGGCCGCGCAGCCGCTCCACCTGCTCGCGCGCGCGGATGCCGAAGCCGGCGCAGACCGGCACGTGGCCCGCGACGCGTCGCACCCGCACGAGGTAGTCGACGACCGACTCCGGGACCGCGACGTTCCTGCCCGTGGTGCCGGTCATCGTCACTGCGTAGACGAAGCCCTGGCTAGCGGCGCAGACCTGCGCCAGGCGCGCGTCGGTCGTGACCGGCGTGACCATCTGCACCAGCGCGACGCCGGTGCGCTCGAGCGCCGCACGCAGTTCCTCGCCCTCGTCGTACGGCAGGTCCGGCACGATGAAGCCGCAGACGCCGGCCTCGGCCGCGTCGGCCGCGAGCCGCGCATAGCCGTGGTTCAGCAGCGGGTTCAGGTAGCTCATCAGCACCAGCGGCGCCGCCGGGCGCTGCATCGCACGCAGCTCGGCGAGGATCCAGCGCAGGCTGACGCCCTGCTTCAGCGCCTCCTGGCTCGAGCGCTGGATCGTGACGCCGTCGGCCATCGGGTCGGTGAACGGCACGCCGATCTCGACCACGTCGGATGCGGCGGCGACCGCGGCCAGGTGCTCGCGGAACCGCTTCGCGCTCGGGTAGCCTGCGGTGAGGAACGCGACCAGCGCCGGCTCCCCCGGCACCTGCGGCGCACGGATCGCCGCGGCGATGCGCTCGCGCGGCAGCTGCTCCGTGCCCGCGCCGCTCGCGCCGGTGACGCCGACCGTGCCGTTCACGCCGCTCATGCGAGCACCGTGCGCTGCAGCGTCGGCATGTCCTTGTCGCCGCGTCCGGAGAGGCAGAGGATCGCGCGCCCGCCCGGGTTCGCGCGCGCCCAGCGCCTGACGCCGTGGAACGCGTGCGCCGTCTCGAGCGCCGGCAGGATGCCCTCGAGCCGCGCGCACTCCTGCAGCGCCTCGAGCGCCTCGTCGTCGCCGGCGGACTCGTACTGCACGCGGCCCGCGGCGAGCAGCAGCGCGTGCTCGGGGCCAACGCCCGGGTAGTCGAGGCCGGCCGAGATCGAGTCGGTCTCCTGGATCTGGCCGTCCTCGTCCTGCAGCAGCAGCGAATAGCAGCCCTGCAGCACGCCGGGCCGGCCGTAGCTGAGACTCGCGGCGTTCTCGCCGAGCCCGGTGCCGCGCCCGCCGGCCTCGACGCCGATGATCCGCACCGCGCGGTCCGGCACGAACGCGTGGAACATGCCGATCGCGTTCGAGCCGCCGCCGACGCAGGCGAACACCGCGTCCGGCAACGCCCCCTGGTCGGCGAGGAACTGCGCGCGTGCCTCGCGGCCGATGATCGCCTGCAGCTCGCGCACGAGGTACGGATAGGGGTGCGGACCGACCGCCGAGCCGAGCAGGTAGAAGGTCCCGGACGGGTCGGACACCCAGTCGCGCAGCGCCTCGTCGATCGCCGCGCGCAGCGTCTGGTCGCCGCCGGTGACCGGCACCACCTTCGCGCCGAGCAGCCGCATGCGCCCGACGTTCGGCGCCTGGCGCTCCATGTCGATCGCGCCCATGTAGACCGTGCACGGCAGGCCGAGGCGCGCGCAGGCCGCGGCGCTCGCCACGCCGTGCTGCCCGGCGCCGGTCTCGGCGACGATGCGCTTCGCGCCGAGCCGCTGCGCGAGCAGCGCCTGGCCGAGCGCGTTGTTGATCTTGTGCGCACCGGTGTGCGCGAGGTCCTCGCGCTTCAGCCAGATCCGCGCGCCCCAGGCCGCCGACAGCCGTGGCGCGAAGCTGAGTGCGGTCGGGCGGCCGACCCAGCTCGCGAGCTCGGCATTCAGCTGCGCCTGGTAGTCGCGGGCGTGCAGGTGCTGGCGGATGCCGGCCTCCAGCCGGTCGAGCGCCGGGATCAGCGTCTCCGGCACGTAGCGGCCGCCATAGGGTCCGAAGCGGCCGCGCGCATCGGGGAACTTGCCCGCGATCTCGTCGGCGAGCAGGCGCTCGCGCTCCGCGGGTTCGGGCAGGACCATGCTCATCGTTGCAACTCCCGGAAGGCCGCACGGGCGGCCTCCACGAACTCCAGGATCTTCGCCGGCGACTTGCGTCCCGGCGCGGCCTCGACGCCGCTCGAGACGTCGACGCCATGGGGCCGGACGCAGCCGATCGCCGTGGCCACGTTCGCGGCGTTCAGGCCGCCGGCGAGCACCAGGCGCGTGCGCCCCGCGAGCTCGCGGGCGCGCGTCCAGTCGGCGGTCTCGCCGGTGCCGCTCACCGGCCCCTCGAACAGCAGGCGCGCCGGCAGCGGCACGGGTGGCTCAGTGCCGGCGCGCACCACCGGCAGCACCTCGCAGCGCACCGTGCCCGGCGCCAGCGCGGCGAGGTCCGGGGCGTCAGTCTGCAGCAGGTCCGGCTCGAAGGTGGCGAGGATCTCCGCCAGCGCCCGTGCCTCGGGATGCTGCGTCACCGCGACGCAGGCGACGCGGCCGCGCGCCGGCGCCGCCAGCGCACGCGCGGCCGCAGGCTCGACCCGTCGTACCGACTTCGCGAACACGAAGCCGATCGCGTCGACGCCGGCGGCGAGCGCCGCCTCGACCGCTTCCGGCGTCGTCATCCCGCACACCTTGACCCACATCGCGCCCGGACCCTCGGCGACTCAAGGCGACGCGCCGCCGGCGGGCCGGCCGACACGGGCCGCCCGGCCCGCGTGGATCATCGCCGCGGCGAGCGCGCCCGGCTCGCCGCCGGCCATCAGCGCGCTGCCGACCAGCGCGAGGTCGTAGCCGGCGGCCGCGACGCGCGCCGCGTCCTCGGCCGAGGCGACACCGCTCTCGGCGACGCGCGGCACGTCCGCCGGCAGCGTCCCGGCCATCGCCTCGAGGCGGCCGGGCACCACCTGCAGCGTCACGAGGTCGCGGCAGTTGACGCCGACCAGCAGCGCCTCGCGCGGCACGCGGGCGCGGCGCGCCGCCAGCAGCTCGACCGCGAGCGCGACGTCGGCCGCGTCGAAGGCCTCGAGCAGCACGAACAGTCCCTGCTCGAGCGACTCGTCGACCAGTGCCTCGAGCGCCGGCCGCGGCAGCATCCGCAGGATCACCAGCACGCCGCCGGCGCCGGCGGCGCGCGCCTCGAGCACCTGGTACGGCTCGACGAGGAAGTCCTTGCGCATCGCCGGCACCTGCCGCAGCGACAGGGCGCGCGCCGCCTGCTCGAGGTGCAGCATCGAGCCGTCGAAGCGCGCGGGCTCGGTGAGCACCGACACCGCCGCGGCTCCCGCCTCGGCATAGGCCGTGACGCGCCCCGGCACGTCCTCGGTGCCGGCGGCGCGCAGCGCGCCGACCGCCGGCGAGCGCAGCTTCAGCTCGGCGATCAGGTCGAAGCCCTGCGCCGAGAGGCGCAGCGGCGGCGGCGGCGGCAGGCGCGCGACGAAGTCGCGCAGCTGCGCCTCGCTGCGCAGCTGGCGCGCGCGTGCGCAGCGGGCGCGGCTCGAAGCGGCCATGCCCGCGAGGAAGTCGGCAGCGGCGGCGTCGCTCACCGGCGCAGCCCCGCGCCGAATGCCGCGAGCGCATCCAGCACCCGTGCCGCCGTGCCGTCGGCGATCGCGCGGCTCGCGCGCTCGACGCCCTCGCCGGGGCTTGCGGCCGCGCCCGTCAGCTCCAAGGCCAGTGCCGCGCCCATCAGCAGTGCGTCGCGATGCGCGCCGTGGTCGTCGCCGCGCAGCACCGCCCGCAGCGCGCGTGCGTTGGCCGCGGCATCGCCGCCCGCGAGCGCCTCGACGGTGCAGGTGCGCAGGCCGTAGTCCGCAGGCGTGCGCACCGAGGGCATCACCCGGCCACCCTGCACGTCGTACAGCGTGAACGGGCCGACCGGCGTCGGCTCGTCCCAGCCCTCGGCGCCGTGCACCACGAACGCGCGGCGGATCGGCATTCCCGCGAGCGCGTTCGCCATCAGCTCGGCGACGCCTGCGCTATAGGCGCCTATCAGGTGATAGGGCGGCGCGGCGGGGTTGGTCAGCGGGCCGAGGATGTTGAAGACCGTGCGCACGCCGAGCGCCTGGCGCACTGGCGCGAGCGCCTTCATCGCCGGATGGAAATAGGGCGCGAACAGGAAGGTGAAGCCGCTGGCGCGCAGGCACTCGCCCGCCGCCGCCTCGTCGAGCGGCAACGGCAGGCCGAGCTGCTCGAGCACGTCGGCGCTGCCCGAGCGGCTGGAGATCGAACGGTTGCCGTGCTTGACCACCGGCACGCCGCAGGCCGCGACCAGCAGCGCCGTGCCGGTCGAGATGTTGAAGCTGCCCGAGGCGTCGCCGCCGGTGCCGACGATGTCGACCGCGCCGATCTCCGGCGGGATCTGTGGCCGGCGCGCGAGCCCGCGCATCGCGCCGGCGAAGCCGCGCAGCTCGGCCGCGACCACGCCCTTGGCGCGCAGCGCGGCCAGCATCGCGCCGGCCACCGCGGGCGACAGCTCCGGCTGCGTCAGCTGTCGCAGCACGTCGGCCGCCTCGGACTCCCCGAGGTCGGCGCCGTCGAGCACCCGTTCGAGCAGCGCCTTCATCGCGCCCGCGCCTGCCGCTTCACGTCCACGTGCCCCCCTTCATCCGCAGGAAATTGGCCATCAGCGCCGGGCCCTCGGGCGTCAGCACGCTCTCGGGGTGGAACTGCACGCCCTCGACGCGCAGCTCGCGGTGCCGCACGCCCATGATCTCGCCTTCGTCGGTCCGCGACGTGACGACCAGATGCGCGGGCAGCGAGGCCGGCTCGGCGATCAGCGAATGATAGCGGCCCACCTCGACGCGCGGCGGCAGGCCCTCGTAGAGGCCGCGACCGTCGTTCCCGACCTGCGAGGTCTTGCCGTGCATCAGCCGCCCGGCGCGCACCACCTTGCCGCCGAAGGCCTCGACGATCGACTGGTGGCCGAGGCAGACGCCGAACACCGGCACCTTGCCCGCGAACGCGCGGATCATCGCCATCGACACCCCGGCATCGTGCGGCGTGCCGGGGCCAGGCGAGATGCAGAGGTGGGTCGGGGCGAGCGCGAGCGCCTGCTCGACCGTGATCGCGTCGTTGCGGCGCACGTCGACCTCGGCGCCGCACACCAGGAAGGCCTGCACCAGGTTGTAGGTGAAGGAATCGTAGTTGTCGATCAGCAGCAGCCGCGGCGCCCCCGCGACCGCCGGCGCGACGGTGCTCACAGGCCCTCCTGCGCGATCGCCAGCGCACGCGCGGCCGAGCCGCTCTTGGCGAACACCTCTTCGTACTCGCTGCTCGGCACGCTGTCGGCGACGATGCCCGCGCCGGCCTGGTAGCTGTACTCGTCGCCGCGGAACACCAGCGTGCGGATCGTGATCGCCTGGTCCATGTCGCCCTGCGCACCGAAGTAGCCGACCGTGCCCCCGTAGAGCCCGCGCGGCACAGGCTCGAGCTCGTCGATGATCTGCATCGCGCGCACCTTCGGTGCGCCGACCAGCGTGCCGGCGGGGAAGGTCGCCGCGAACAGGTCGAAGGCGTCGCGTCCCGGCGCAAGCTCGCCGTTGACGCCGCTGACGATGTGCATCACGTGGCTGTAGCGCTCGATCGAGCGGTAGGGGTCGACGTGCACGCTGCCGGCGCGCGCCACGCGCCCGAGGTCGTTGCGCGCGAGATCGACCAGCATCACGTGCTCCGCGTTCTCCTTCGGGTCGGCGAGCAGCTGCTGCTCGCGCCGACGGTCCTCGGCGCCGTCGGCGGCGCGCGGCCGCGTGCCGGCGATCGGCCGCAACTGCGCATGCCCGCCCTGCAGCCTCACCAGCGCCTCGGGCGAGGAGCCGACCACGGTGACGTCGCCGAGGGCGCAGTAGTACATGTAGGGCGAGGGATTGATCAGCCGCAGCGCGCGATACACCTCGAAGGGATCGAGGTCGTGCCGCCCGCCGAAGCGCACCGACAGCACCAGCTGGTAGACGTCGCCGGAGGCGATGTACTCCTTGGCGTGCGCGACGCCGTCGAGGAAGCGCTCCTGCGACATCGACGCCGCGGCCGCCGAGTAGCCGCCGCGCGCGCCCTCCGCGGGCAGGCCGCCGCGCAGCGCGCGCACCACCTCGCGCCGCAGCGAGCGGCGCTCGGCCTCGCTGCCGGCATGCAGCAGCGCGATGCCGCGCGTCAGGTGATCGAACACCAGCAGCGAGCGCGGCGCGACGTAGTGCAGGTCCGGCACGGGCGTCGGGTCCGCGACGCGGCGCGGCAGCTTCTCGAACCAGCGCACGACGTCGTAGGACGCGTAGCCGACGAGGCCGCCGGCGAGCGGGAAGCCGGGCCCGGCGCCCTCGGCGGTCGGACGCGGCGCGCGCGCCAGCGCGTCGCGCAGCGCGGCGAGCAGCGCCTGCTGGTCCGCGGGCACGCCGTAGGCCTGGCCGCCGCACCAGAGACCATCGGGCGCCAGCCGCAGCTCCAGCGCGTCGCCGAAGCCGATGAAGGAATAGCGGCCGAGGCGCTCGCCGCCCTCGACGCTCTCGAGCAGGAAGCTCGGCCGGAAGGCCTTGAGCTTGATGAACGCGGAGACCGGCGTGTCGAGGTCGCCGGCGATGTCGAACGGTGGCTTCATTCGGCTGTGGTCGTCATTGCGTCGTACAGAAAGCGAAAGACCCATCCCGGAGGGCCGGAGATGGGTCTTGGGTGATCGACTTGCTTTGGCTTCGGCTCGCCTTCAGCGAGCGTCCACGGCGCCCAACGCCCTCTCCTTCAGGAGGGGCGCCACCAACGATGCGGGAGGGCGGCGGGCCGGTTCATGCGCGCCGACTATCGCCGCTGCAGGGTCCGGCCGTCAAGCAAGCCCGTACTGTCGATGGCCGGCAACCGCTGTGCGAGCGAGTGCGGGCACGGTGCGCGCGAGGGCGCCCGCTCCGAGGCGGCCGTAGGCCGGCGGCCACAACGCGTGTCCCACCCGGCGCCTCGGTGGCATCGCGTACCGACCCCCGGTGGTGCCGGTGGGAACAATCGGCCGCCCTGGCCACCATCCATCGGGTCCGGACGGATGCTCGAATCCACTCACGACGCCGTCGCCGTCGCACGCCCGCCACCGCCGGGTGCGGCCGCGGTCGCGCTCGCAGCCGGCTGGCCCCCGGTCGAGACCGGCACGCTGCGCGCCGCCTTCGGGCAGGTGCGCACCGCCAGCCTCGCGCTCTGCGAGCCGCTCGAGGTCGAGGACTACGGCCTGCAGTCGATGCCCGAGGCGAGCCCGGTCAAGTGGCACCTCGCGCACACCAGCTGGTTCTACGAGGAGTTCCTGCTGGCTGCGCATGCACCCCGGTACGAACCCTTCCACCCGGGTTTCCGCGCGCTGTTCAACTCCTACTACCAGTCGGTCGGGCCGGCTTTCCCGCGGCCCGACCGCGGCAAGCTGTCGCGGCCGACGGTCGCCGAGGTGCTGCGCTACCGCCGGCACGTCGAGGACGCCGTGCACCGCCTGCTCGAGCACGTCGAAGCCGCCGGCCGCTGTGGCGTGCGCGCCGGCGCGATCGCCGCGATCGTCGAGCTGGGGATCGCCCATGAGCAGCAGCACCAGGAGCTGATCCTCACCGACCTGAAGCACGCGCTGTCCTCGAATCCGCTGCGCCCGGCGTATCGTCGGCGCGAACGCATCGACCCGCGGCGCGCCACGCCCGCGGGCTTCCATCGCTTCGCCGGCGGGCTGTCCCCGATCGGCCACGGTGGACGCAGCTTCGCGTTCGACAACGAGACGCCGCGCCACCGGGTGTTCCTCGAGCCGTTCCAGCTCGCCGACCGGATGGTCACCAACGGCGACTGGCTCGAGTTCGTGCGCGACGGCGGCTACCGGGAGCCGCGCCTGTGGCTCGCCGACGGCTGGGACCTCGTGCAGGCCGGGCGCTGGGATCGGCCGCTCTACTGGTCGGCGGACCTCGCCTCCGAGTACAGCCTCACCGGCGATCGCGCGCTCGACCCCGGCGCCCCGGTGGTGCACGTCAGCTACTACGAGGCCGACGCGTTCGCGCGTTGGGCCGAGGCGCGCCTGCCGACCGAGCACGAGTGGGAGGTGGCCGCCTCGATGCTCGCCGTCGACGGCAACTTCGTCGAGGCAGGTCGCTGGCACCCGGTCGCCGCCGACGCCGCCGCGCCGGGCGCACGCCGGCCGCGCATCCGCCAGCTGTTCGGCGACGCCTGGGAATGGACCCGCTCGCCCTACGCACCCTACCCCGGCTTCCGGCCGCTGCCCGGCGCGCTCGGCGAGTACAACGGCAAGTTCATGTGCTCGCAGCTGGTGCTGCGTGGCGGCTCCTGCGCGACGCCGGCGGCGTCGATGCGTGCCACTTCCCGCAACTTCTTCGGTCCCGCGACGCGCTGGCAGTTCGTCGGCCTGCGCCTCGCGCGCGACGGCTGACCCCGTGGCCGCGCCGCGCCGCAGGCCGCGCGAGCCCGTCGAGGAGCAGGCGCCCGCGCCGCCCGCGGCATCCGCGCACTCTCACGATGCGGACCTCGCCGAGCTGCTCGCCGGGCTGCGCGCGCGCCCGAAGCACGTGCCCTCGCGGTTCCTCTACGATGCGGCGGGCTCGGTGCTGTTCGACCGCATCTGCGAGCTGCCGGAGTATTACCCCACCCGTACCGAGACCGCGATCCTGCGCGAGAACCTGGGCGCGATCGTCGCGTCGATCGGCGAGCGCGCCCTGCTGGTGGAGCCCGGCAGCGGCTCGAGCACCAAGACGCGGCTGCTGCTCGAGGCGCTGCCGGCGCCCGCGGCCTACGTGCCGGTGGACATCTCGCGCGAGCACCTGTCGTGTGCCGCTGCGCAGCTCGCCGTCGAGCACCCGGGCCTCGAGATCCTGCCGGTGTACGCGGACTTCACCCGGACGTTCCCGCTGCCGCTGCCGCGCCGCCGCGCGCCCGCGCGCATCGTGTTCTTCTTCCCCGGCTCGACGATCGGGAATTTCGAGCGCGACGCCGCCGTGCGCCTGCTCGGCCAGCTGCGCGAGGCCGCCGGGCGGCGCGGCGGCCTGCTGGTCGGCGTGGACCTGGTGAAGGCTCCGGAGGTGATCGAGCGCGCCTACGACGATGCGGCGGGCGTGACCGCGGCCTTCAACCTGAACCTGCTCGCGCACCTGAACCGCAGGTTCGGCGCGGACTTCGACCTCGCGGCATTCCGCCACCGCGCGGCCTGGGACCCGCGCCACGAGCGCATCGAGATGCAGCTCGTCAGCGTGCGCGCCCAGGCGGTGCGCTTCGCCGGCACGACCCTGCGCTTCGAGGCAGGGGAGCCGCTGCGCACCGAGTACTGCCACAAGTACCGCATCGCCGACTTCGGCGTCCTGGCCCGCAGCGCCGGCTGGAGCAGCGTCGACGTCTGGACCGACGCCGCGCGCCTCTTCAGCGTGCACTACCTGGTCGGCGACTGAGCATCGTCGCGGGCGCCGGGCCAGGGCCGCACCCGATAGCTCCGGTCTATCGCCTGCAGGCATTCAATCGATTGGCCATCCCGCGCGCGGGACGGGAGACTGCAGTCACGTCCCGACCGGCCCCGTCATCCGGGCCACTCCACACCGGAAACCCGCCATGCGCCAGAAGCTCGTCGATGCCCGACGCGACCTCGCCAAGACTGCCTCGTTCGCCGCGCTGCACTTCGCCGTGGCGTTCACCGTCGCCTACCTGCTGACCGGCTCCGCGGCGATCGCGACCGGCATCGGGCTGGTCGAGCCACTCGCCAATACCGTGGCCTTCTACTTCCACGAGCGTGCGTGGGCGCGCGCCGAGGCACGTGCGCGCCCTCGTGCGGCGGCACGCGGCACGGCGCAGGCGCTTCCCGGGCAGGCGGCTGCCGCCTAGACCGCTGCCGCGCCCCGTCGTGCGTGCGCCCCGGGCTCCCCTACAATAGGCGGCCTCGACCCGGGAGTGCGCGATGGCCGTCGACTACGAGAAGCTCGGTGTCTTCTACCTCGGGCGCGAGTACGACCCCGCTGCCAGCGCCCTGAAGGACGACCTCGTCCTCTACGACTCCCGCGACCTCACCACCCACGCGGTCTGCGTCGGCATGACCGGCAGTGGCAAGACCGGCCTCTGCCTCTCGCTGCTCGAGGAGGCCGCGATCGACGGCATCCCGGCGATCTGCATCGACCCCAAGGGCGACCTCGGCAACCTGCTGCTCGCCTTCCCCTCGCTCGCGCCCCAGGACTTCCAGCCCTGGGTCGACCCGGCGGATGCGCAGCGCAAGGGGCTGAGCGTGCCCGAGCTCGCCGCGAAGACCGCCGAGACCTGGAAGAACGGCCTCGCCGAGTGGGGCCAGCCGCCCGAGCGCATCGCGCGGCTGCGCGCCGCGGTCGACGTCGCGATCTACACCCCCGGGGCCGAGACCGGGCTGCCGCTGTCGGTGCTGCGCTCGTTCGCGCCACCGCCGGCGGAGCTGCTCGCCGACGCCGGTGCGCTGCGCGACCGCGTCGGCGCAGTGGTCTCGGGCCTGTTGTCGCTGCTCGGCCGCGACGCCGACCCGCTGCAGAGCCGCGAGCACATCCTGCTCGCCAACATCCTCGAGCACGCGTGGCGCGAGGGCGCCTCGCTCGACATGGCGGGGCTGATCGGCGCGGTGCAGAAGCCGCCGTTCGACAAGGTCGGCGCCTTCGACCTCGAGACCTTCTTCCCGGCGAAGGAGCGGCTCGCACTCGCGATGGCGATCAACAACCTGCTCGCCTCGCCCGGCTTCTCGACCTGGATGAAGGGCGAGCCGCTCGACGTGCAGCGCCTGCTGTTCACGAGCGAGGGCAAGCCACGCGTCTCGATCCTCTCGATCGGCCACCTGTCCGACCCGGAGCGCATGTTCATCGTGACGCTGGTGCTGAACGAGCTGATCGGCTGGATGCGCAACCAGTCCGGCACCTCGTCGCTGCGCGCGCTGTTCTACATGGACGAGATCTTCGGCTACTTCCCGCCGAGCGCGAACCCGCCGTCGAAGCTGCCGATGCTCACGCTGCTGAAGCAGGCGCGCGCGTTCGGCCTCGGCTGCGTGCTCGCGACCCAGAACCCCGTCGACCTCGACTACAAGGGCCTGTCGAACTGCGGCACCTGGATGATCGGACGGCTGCAGACCGAGCGCGACAAGCTGCGCGTGATCGAGGGCCTCGAGAGCGCGCTCGCCGGCCCCGGCGGCATGGACCGCGGCACGCTCGAGAAGCTGATGTCGGCGCTGTCACCGCGGGTCTTCCTGGTGCGCAACGTGCACGACGACGGGCCGTACCTGATGAAGAGCCGGTGGGCGCTGTCGTTCCTGCGCGGGCCGTTGACCGGCAGCGAGATCGCGCGCGTGATGGCGCCGCGCAAGGCCATCGCGGCCGGCGGCGCGGCGGGCGCAGGCGCCGCGGCAGGAGGCGCCGGCCGCATCGCGGCGTCGACCGGGGCTGCGCCCGCGGACGCCGGCAGCGCGCCGCCACCGGCGCCGCGCCCGGTGCTGCCACCCGAGGTGCCGGAGTACTTCCTCGCGGCGAAGCCCGGCGAGGGCGCCGTCTCCTACCGCCCGATGGTGATGGGCGCGGCCAAGCTGCGCTTCGTCGACGCCAGGCTCGGCCTCGACCAGTGGACCACCACGACCTGGCTGGCACCGCTCGCCGACGACGGCAAGCAGGCGCTGTGGGCCGAAGGCAGCGCGCAGGACGACCTGCGTTCCCGCCTCGCGAAGTCGCCGGAGGCCGGCAATGCCGGGTTCGCCGCACTGCCCGGGCCGGTGCTGCGAGCGGCGACCTGGCCTGCCTACGGCAAGGGCCTCGCCGCGCACCTGTACGAGAACGTGCGCAGCACCGTGCTCGCCTGTGACGCGCTGAAGGCCACCTCGAACCCCGGCGAGGGCGAGGGGGACTTCCGTGCCCGCCTCGCGCTGCTGCTGCGCGAGAAACGCGATGCGGCGGTCGAGGAGCTGCGCCGCAAGCTCGCACCGAAGCTGCAGGCCCTGCAGGATCGCATCGCGCGTGCCGAGGACAAGCTCGCGCGCGAGCAGGACCAGCTCAAGCAGCAGAAGCTGCAGACCGCGCTGTCGGTCGGCAGCTCGCTGCTCGGCGCACTGTTCGGCGGCCGCAAGACGCTCTCCTCGGCGAACCTCGGCCGTGCCGCGACCGCGGCGCGCTCGGCGACGCGGATCGGCCGCGAGTCGCAGGACGTCGACCGCGCCGACGAGAGTCTCGAGGTGCTGCGCCAGCGCCTCGCCGCGCTGCAGCAGGAAGGCGAAGCCGAGGCCGCGAAGCTCGCCGCCTCGCTCGATGCCGCGACGGTCGCATTGCGCAGCGTGGCGGTGACGCCGCGCAAGTCCGACCTCGCGATCGGCGAGGTCGCGCTGGTGTGGACGCCGTGGCGGCGCGGCAGCGACGGCTTCCCGGCGCCGGCGTTCGACTGAGGGGGTTCGATCGTGGAGGGCCGCCGATGAAGGAGCTGGTGGAGCTGCTCGTGAAGACCGTCGGCGTGGACGAGCGCCAGGCGCGCGGCGGTGCCGGCGTGCTGCTGAAGGCCGCGCGCGACAAGCTCGGCCCGCAGGAGTTCGGGACGATGCTCGGCAACCTGCCCGGCCTCGACGAGCTGATCCGGCAGGCGCCGCAACCCGGCGGCCTCGGCAAGCTGTTCGGTGGGCTGGCCTCGACCGTGGGCGGCGGCCAGGGCGCGCTGGTCGCCGGCATCGTGTCGGGCTTCGGCAGCCTCGGGCTCGGCACCGACCACGCCCGGCGGATGGCGCCGGTGATCATGGAGTTCGTGCGCGCCAGGGTCGGCACCGAGACCGCCGACCGGCTCGAGAAGGCGCTGCGCGCCGGCTTCTGATGCGCGCCCTCGCATCGATCGTCGGGGCGCTGCTGCTCGCGGGCGGCTGCGCCCGCGGCCCCGAGGTGCTGCCGGCGGGGAGCTGGCGCGCGACGCTGGCCCTGCCCGGCGGCACGCTGCCCTTCGGGCTCGAGGTGGCCGCGCGCGAGGGGCGCGGCAACGCACATCCGCCGGTCTACATCCTCAACGGCAGTGACCGCATCCGGGTCGACGAGGTCAGCGTCGAGGGCGGCGCCGTGACGCTGCTGCTGCCCGGCTTCAAGAACCGCATCGACGCCACGCTCGCCGGCGACCAGCTGCGCGGCACGCTGACGATGGTCAAGGCGGGCGCGAAGGAGCAGAAGATCCCGTTCGCCGCGCAACGCGGCCCGGCCTGGCGCTTCACGCCGCCCGCCGCGCCGAGTGCGCCGCCGGCCGGCGACCTCGCCGGACGCTGGGCCGTCACCTTCGTCGACCAGGACGGCAAGTCGTACCCCGCGGTCGGCGAGTTCCGCCAGCGCGAGGCCGAGGTCACCGGCACCTTCCTCACGCCGACCGGCGACCATCGTTTCCTGGCGGGTGAGCTGCACGGCCGCACGCTGCGGCTGTCGAAGTTCGACGGCGGCCATCCGTTTCTCTACGAGGCGACGCTCGGCGAGGACGGCACGTTGCGTGGCCGGTTCTGGTCGGGCCTCGCCTGGACCGAGACCTTCATCGCGCGCCGCGACGCGGCAGCCTCGCTCGGCGAGGCCGAGCAGGCGACCCGGATGAAGGCGGGCGCGACGCGGCTCGACTTCCGCTTCCCCGACCTCGGCGGCGTCTACGTCTCCCTGAGCGACCCGTTCTACCGTGGCAAGGTGGTCGTGGTCGCGCTCGCCGGCAGCTGGTGTCCCAACTGCCACGACGAGGCCGCGTTCCTCGCGCCGCTGTACCGCGAGTACCGCGGCAAGGGGCTGGAGGTCGTCTCGCTGATGTTCGAGCAGTTCGGGGACTTCGAGCGTGCCGCGGAGGCTACGCACCGCTTCCGCGAGCGCTACGGGATCGACTACGCCACGCTGATCGCCGGCATCTCCGACAAGGACGACGCCGCCACCAGGCTGCCCCAGCTCAACGGCGTGTTCGCATTCCCGACGACGATCTTCGTCGACCGCTCCGGCACGGTGCGCAAGCTCCACACCGGCTTCTCCGGACCCGCGACGGGCGAGCACCACGCGCGCCTGACCGCCGAGTTCCGCCGTACGATCGACACGCTGCTCGCCGAGCCGGCACCACCGCCCGCAGCACAGCCCGCTCCGTCGCCCGCGCCGGCTGCCGCCGCCGTGCCGGCCTCCCCGCCCGTTTCCTGACACCTGCCGCCAGGCCGCGCGGTGCGCCACCCGAGGATTCTCGATGCCCTCCTTCGACGTCGTCTCCGAGATCGACGCCCACGAGCTGACCAACGCCGTCGACCAGGCCAACCGGGAACTCGCGACGCGCTTCGACTTCAAGAACACGAAGTGCAGCTTCGTGCTGAACGATTTCACCGTGACGATGAAGGCCGAGGTCGAGTTCCAGCTCAAGCAGATGGCCGAGATCCTCAAGGTCAAGCTGGCGAAGCGCGGCATCGACCTGTCGTGCGTCGAGATGAAGGACGTGGCCAAGAACCTCGCCGAGGCGAAGCAGGACGTGCTGCTGCGCCACGGCATCGACCAGGACTGCGGCAAGAAGGTGGTGCGCCTGATCAAGGACTCGAAGCTCAAGGTCCAGGGCGCGATCCACGGCGACAAGGTGCGCGTGACCGGCAAGAAGCGTGACGACCTGCAGGAGGCGATCGCCCTGCTGCGCCGCTCGGAATTCGACCGCCCACTGCAATTCAACAACTTCCGTGACTGAGCTAACGCAGCCCGGAGGATAGGCTCGCGACGAAGCAGCGACGGCCCAACTTGTCATGGACGCCTGCCGCAGGCGTGCTGCATGCTGTGACGCGCAGGGGCCCGCATCGAGGTCCGCCGCAGGGCCTCGGGTAGCAAGGATGGCGACCGCCGCGAGGGACATCGACGTGCTCGTCGCGCGCAGCGCGCGCGCTTCCTCCGAGACGGCGCCCGGGGCAGCGTTCGAGGCGTTGCTGCCGTCGGCGCCCGTCGATTGCCGGCTGCGCATCACGCCCGCGGCCGCGCCGTTCGCCGCGATCCTCGCCGGCTTCGCGATGCTCGCGCGCGAAGGCCGTGTCCGGCTCGATCTCGAGGTCGTCCCGGCGGCACCGGCACGGGCCCACGGCCCGTGGTACCTGCGTGACAAGGATCGCCCCCTCGCGAGGCTCGAGGTCGACGGCGGCGGCAGCGCGATCATCGACACGCACGACAGCTTCGAGGTCGAGGAAGAGGACCTCGCGCGCCACGACCTCTACTTCAAGCGCAGCCTCGCGCCAGCGTCGCTGCGACGTGCCGGCGGTTCGAAGCTGCGAGCGCTGGCGCCGCTGAACGACGTGCGTTGCGACCATCGCGACACCTTCGAGCTGCGCAGCGAGCTCGCCGCGGCCGGCAGCGGCGCGGGCCGGCTGCGAACGCTGCTGCGCTGGCATGCGCGCTGGGCGGCGGCGCGCGCGCTCGACCGCGGCGGCCGGCCGTCGTGGTCGAGGATGCACGCCGCGCCCTTGCCCGGACAGCCCGGACGCGTGCTGCTGATGGCGGGCCTGTGGGATCCTGCAGCCGTGCCGGCGATCGACACCGCCAAGCGGCAGGAATGGGAGGCGATCAATCGGCAGCGGGTCGAGTGCGTGCGCGCGTTGCGCACGGAATTCGGCCCACGCTTCCACGGCGGCATCCGGCCCTGCGGCTTCGCGCGCCGCTTCGCGCCGGACGTGCTGCTGCCTCGCGCGCGCGACGGGTCGCAGCGCGAGTTCCTGCGACGCGTGCGCGAGCACCCCGTGTGCGTCACCTCGATGGGCCTGCACGGCTCGAACGGCTGGCGGCTCGCCGAGTTCGTCGCGTTCTCGCGCGCGATCGTCTCCGAGCCGCTACGCCACCTGCTCGCCGGCGAGTTCGATGCCGGCCGCCACTACCTGGAGTTCAAGACCCCGGGAGAATGCGTGGCCCAGGTGGCGCGGCTGCTCGCCGACGCCGACGAGCGCGAGGCCATGGCACGCCGCAACTGGGACTACTACCAGCACTGGCAGCGCCCCGACCGGCTCGCATTGCGCGTGCTGGCGCTGACCTCGGCAGCGACCCGCATCCCGCCGTCCACGCGCGCCGTCGCAGCGCGCCCGCCATCCACTGCCCGGGTCGACCTCGTCGACTGAGCCGCGGCGCCGCCCGACGCCGACACCTGATCCTGCGACTTTCCCCGAGTGCCGGTGCTCGCGCGCGGCCCCGTGCCGCGCGCCGACTCGAGTTTCTTGCGCGACGCGACGATCTGCGAAGCGAGTCTCGGTGACCGGCGCGGGCCACGCGCATCCTTCGCGCCGCACCGATCGCCACCGTGCCCATGCCGAGATGAACGCTGCTCCACCCGACGCGCCGCTGCAGGACTTTCGCCGATGAGCCGGGACGACGCGACGGCACGATCGCGGACCAGCTTGCCTGCGCAGCCAGCCGTGCCGGCGCCGGCCGCCGCAACCGCACGAGCAGCACCCGCGCCTGCAGTCGACGGGCACGCGCGGCACGCGCGACCCGCAGCCGCGCCCGACGACCCAGCATTCGAGCGCCTGCTGCCCGCCGAGCCCGTCGCCTGCCAGCTGCGCCTCACGCCAGCCGCGGTCAAGCATGGCGCGATCCTCACGGGGCTCGCGATGCTGCGTCGCGCGGGACGTATCCGCCTCCAGGTCGAGTGGCGGCCACAGGACGAGCGCCCGGGCCAGGAGGCCTCCTCGCGGCACGAAGCGTCGCGTCCGCTCGCAATCCTCGAGCTCGAGGGCGGCGGCTCGTCGGTGATCGACCTCGACGATGACCCGGGCCTGCAGGCCGACGAGCTCGCGCGCCACGATCTCTACTTCAAGCGATGCTTTCACGCGGAATCGTTGCTGCTGCCCGACGGGCACAAGCTGCGGCCGTTGCCGCTGCTCGAGGACGTGCGCACCGACTTCCTGCACCTCGACGAGCTGCGCGGCGAACTCGCGGCCGCGAACTCGGCCTGCGCGAAGGCCGGCGCGCTCGCACGCGGCGTGGCGCAGGTGGTGGCCGCACGCGCGGGCCTCGGTGATCGCCCCAACTTGTCGCGCATGCACGCTCCTCCGGTCACGGGGCAGGCGCAACGCGTGCTGGCGATCTGGCGGCTGCAGGATCCGGAAGAGCTGCCGCCCGAGGCCACCGGCCTGCGCGACGCGTGCGCCGCGGCGAACCGCTCGCGCGTCCAGTGCATCCGTGCGCTGCGGCGCGCCTACGGCAGCCGCTTCCACGGTGGCATCCTGCCCGACGCGTTCGCTGCCCGCTTCGCGCCGGACGTGCTGCTGGCCTCGGCGCGCAACGCGACGCGATGCGAGCTCCTGCGCCTCACCCGCGAGCACTCGGTGTGTGTCGCCACTTCGGGGCCGCCAGGCGCGGGTGGCCTCGGGATCGCGACGTTCGTTGCGTTCTCGCGCGCGATCGTCTGCGAGCCGCTGCGGGAGATCGTCGCGGGCGACGTGCAACCGGGCAGCCACTATCTCGAGTACCAGACACCGGAGCAGTGTGTGGCGCGCGTGGCGTGGTTGTTCGACCGGCCACGGGAACGCGACGAGATGGCGCGCCGCAACTGGACGTACTACTCGCAGTGGCAGAGCGCCGAGCGTCTCGCGCTGCGACTGGTCGCACTGACCTGCGCCGCGGGGCCGCGCGCTGTCGGCATGCAGCGACAGTCGGTGCCCGGCTGAGCATCGTATCGCCAGGCTGGATGGGTTCCGTCCCGCCGCGACGCGTACGCTAGGCCAGTCCTGCCGGACGACGAGGCCGCGTCCGACAGGGCGATGCTTCCCGCTGTGATTTGCTTCACGTCCCCGACCGCTGTCATGGACGCCACGGCGGTGCGCCCGCATTATGTTGGACGTGCACATATCTTCGGATCGATGGCAGGCGCGCGAGCTGGAGCTACGTGCGCGCGAAAGCCGGTCACTGGCAGATGATCCAGCGTTCGATACGCTGCTCGGACGCACCGCTCCTCATTGCCGGCTGCTGATCGCGCCCGGTACGTGCGGGGCCCTGCTCACCGGCCTCGCCATGCTCGCGCGTGAGGGCCGCATACGCCTCGAGGTCGCGATGCGGCCGGAAGACCCGCCGCTCGTCCACGGGCCCTGGCACCTGCGCGACAAGAAACGCCTGCAGACCGTGGTCGAGGTGGAGGGCGGCGGCTCGTGCGTGCTCGACGTGCACGACAGCTGGGAAGTCGACGAGGGCGATCTCGCAGCCCACGATCTCTACTTCAAGCGCAGCCTCTCGCCCGAGACGCTGCTGATGCCCGGCGGCCACAAGCTGCGCACCCTCGGCCTGCTGAACGACGTGCGGCCGGACTTCCTCGACATGATCGAGCTGCGCAACGAGCTCGGCGCCGCGCGCTCGGCACCGGCGCGGCTGCAGAAGCTGCTGCGCTGGGCCGTGCTGTCGGTCGGCGCACGCCTCGACCTCGGCAGCCGTCCGACCCTCTCGCGGATGAGCTCCCCACCGACTCCGGGCCAGCCCGCCGGCGTGCTGCTGATGGCCGGCCTCTGGGATCCGGCGCCGGTGCCCACCTGGGCAGCGGGCAAGCGCGAGGAGTGGGAGTCGATCAACCAGATGCGCATCGAGTGCATCCGGGCGCTGCGGCGCGAGTTCGGCAACCGCTTCCACGGCGGCATCCGGCCGAGCGCGTATGCGCGGCAGCGCGCCCCGGACCTGATGCTGCCTTCGGAGAAGGCAGCCGGCCAGCGCGCGTTCGTGAGGCATGCGAGGGAGCGGCCGGTCTGCGTCACCTCCACCGGCCTGCACGGCTCGAACGGCTGGCGCCTCGCAGAGTTCGTCGCGCTCTCGCGCGCGATCGTCAGCGAGCCACTGCGCTACACGGTTCCCGGACCGTTCGCGGCCGGGACCCACTACCTGCCGTTCACCAGTCCCGAGGAATGCGTGGCGCAGGTCGCGAGGCTGTTCGACGACCCCGCGGCGCGCGACGCCATGGCACAGCGCAACTGGGAGTACTTCGGCACCTGGCAGCGTCCCGAGCGACTGGCACTGCGCGTGATCGCACTGACCCACGCGATCGGCCGCGGCGACCCGGGCTGACGCCGGCGCAGGTCGCCGTCGCGGCCGACCTCCAGCCCTCCTGGCGCGTGGCCGGCGGCCGTCGTGCCCGCTAGCGGCTCGCCGGCGTCACGGGGCCGGTCGACAGGGCGCGACGCGCGCCGTCCAGCTGCAGGCAGAGCCCCTCGACGGCGTCGATCGCGGTCGGCCCCATGCGGTCGAGGCGCTTGTCCGAGAAGGTGAGCACCTGCCGCGTCTGCACGGCGCGGATCGTGGTGTAGCGCCCCCAGCGCTCGCGCCAGTCGCGCGCGGTGATCGGCGGCGCGGACAGCAGCATCACGTCCGGGTCGCGCTTGACCACCGCCTCCAGCTCGACGATGGGCGCCGGAAAGGCGATGTCGTCGAAGATGTTGCGGCCCCCGCAGCGCGCGATCGCATCGGTGATCACGTGTCGCCCGCCCAGGGTGTACAGCGGGTCGTCCCAGATCATGTAGAACACGCGCAGCGGCTCGCCCGGCACCTTGCGCCGCGCGAGCGCGGCGATCCTGCGATCGAGGTCCTTCGCCGCGGCGTCGGCGGCCGCCGCAGTGCCCGCGAGCCGGCCGAGCTGGCGCACCGAACGCGGGATGTCCTCGAGGCCCCTGGCGCGGATGAAGTACACCGGCAGCTTGAGCTTGCGCAGGCTGTCGACGACCAGCCGGTTGGTGAGGTCCTCCCAGACGACCACCACGTCCGGCCGCAGCGCGACCAGCTTCTCGTAGGCCAGCGTGTTCGCATCGCCGATCCGCGGCAGCGCCTTGGCTGCTGCCGGCTCGTCGGCGCCCAGCACCGTGGCCACGACCTGCCCGCCGGCACCTGCCGCGAACAGCATCTCGGTCGCGCCCGGCGCGAGGCTCACGATGCGCCGTGGCGAGGCGGAGAAGCTCAGGGTCGCACCCGTGTCGTCGGTGACGGTGAGCGCACCGTCACCGCTCGCGGCTCGCGCGGCCGATGCCACGGCGCCGAGCAGGGTGGCCGCGGCGAGTGCCGCGAGGGCGCGGAGCCGACGCCGCCCGGGCCCGGGTCTCATGGCTCGCGGGCGCGGCGCGGCGGCACGTGCGCCGCGGCCGGCGCCGACCCGCAGCTCGCGCAGCCCCCGGCTGGCAGCGCACGCTTCAGCAGCGGCCGCACCAGCCGCTCGCGCAGCGGCCCCGGACCGAGCGCCGCCTCGAGGCGCGACAGCGCCGTGAAGCGCGCGCGCGCCGGCGTCAGGGCCCAGGCGGTGTACAGCGCCGCGGCGGCGACGGCGAGCGCGGCGACGAGTTGCTGCAGCATGCTTCAGCCTCCACCGAAGGCGAGCGCGACGCGGTAGGTGACGAAGGCGGCGAGGTAGGCGAGGCCGAACAGGTAGCCCGCCATGATCAGCGGATGGCGCCAGCCGCCGGTCTCGCGCTTGACCACGGCCAGCGTCGAGAGGCACTGCGGCGCGAACACGTACCACGCGAGCAGCGCGAGCGCGGTCGCGAGCGGCCAGCCCTGCGCGATCACCGGGGTCAGCGTCGTGGCGAGGTCCGGGTCGTTGCCGGACATCGCGTAAACCGTGCCGAGCGCGCCGACCGCGACCTCGCGCGCCGCGAGCCCCGGCACCAACGCGATCGAGATCTGCCAGTTGAAGCCGATCGGCGCGAACACCACCTGCAGCGCGCGGCCGAGCATGCCGGCGAAGCTGTATTCGATGGGCGCACCGGTCGCACCCGGCGGCGGCGCCGGGTAGCTCGAGAGGAACCACAGCAGCACCATCATCGCGAGGATGATGCCGCCGACGCGCACCATGAAGATCTGGACGCGTTCCCAGAGCCCGAAGGCGAGGTTGCGCAGGTTAGGCCACTGGTAGTCCGGCAGCTCGAGCATCAGCGGGTGGTAGCGCGCGCCCTTGCTGCGCCACTTCATGACCCAGGCGACCGCCAGCGCGCTGACGATGCCGGCGAAGTACAGCGCGAACATCACCAGGCCCTGCAGGTTCATCCATCCGACCGCGCGGTCCGGGATGAAGGCCGCGATCAGCAGCGCGTACACCGGCAGCCGCGCCGAGCAAGTCATCAACGGCGCGATCATGATGGTGGCGATGCGGTCGCGGACGTTCGGGATCGTGCGCGTCGCCATGATGCCGGGGATCGCGCAGGCGAAGGACGACAGCAGCGGGATGAAGGCGCGCCCCGACAGCCCGACGCTGCCCATGACGCGGTCCAGCAGGTAGGCCGCGCGCGGCAGGTAGCCGCTGTCCTCGAGCGCGAGGATGAAGAAGAAGAGGATGATGATCTGCGGCAGGAACACCAGCACGCTGCCGACGCCCGCGACGATGCCGTCGACCAGCAGGCTCTTCAGCACGCCCTCGGGCAGCGCGGCGTTCAGCGCGTTGGCGAGCGACGCCACGCCGGCGTCGATCCACTCCATCGGTGCCTCGGCCCAGGCGAACACCGCCTGGAACACGAAGAACAGCAGCGCCGCGAGGATCAGCATGCCGCCCACCGGGTGCATCAGCACCTGGTCGAACTGCACCGCGGCGCGACTGCGCAACGGCACGCGATAGCCGATCGCCTTCAGGATGCGCGCCGCCTCGACGTGCGAGGCGCGCACCTCCTCGGGCGTGGGGTCGCGCCAGTCCGCGGCGGGGGCCGCGGCAGCCGACGCCACCGCGGGCGCGAGCGCGCCGCTGCGCTCGAGCTCGCGCACCAGCTCGTCCGCGCCGCCCGCCGCGACGGCGACGGTCTCGACCACCGGCGCGCCGAGCTCGCGCGACAGCCGCTCGCGATCGAGCGCGTAGCCGCGCCGTCGCGCGAGGTCGCTCATGTTCAGCGCGACGACCAGCGGCAGGCCGAGGCGCTTCACCTCGAGCACCAGGCGCAGCGACAGCGCGAGGTGCGTCGCATCGGCGACCAGCACCACCACCTCGGGACGCTGCTCGCCGGCGAGCCGGCCGAGCGCGACGTCGCGGGTGATCGCCTCGTCGAGGGTGGTGGGGCTCAGGCTGTAGGTGCCCGGCAGGTCCAGCACCAGGTAGCGACGGCGCGACGGCCCGACGAAATGGCCTTCCTTGCGCTCGACCGTGACGCCCGGGTAGTTCGCCACCTTCTGGCGGCTGCCGGTGAGACGGTTGAACAGCGCCGTCTTGCCACAGTTCGGCAGGCCGACGAGCGCGACGCGCAGGTCCTTGGCGGCGATGACGCTGGCGTCCATGGTGGAGATCAACGCGCACCCGCGTCGGTCGTCGGCGCGGCGGCGGCGCCGCGCCGGACCCGGATCGCCTGCGCCTCGCGGCGCCGAAGCGCGAACATCGAGCCGCCGACGCGCACGGCGACCGGATCGTCGCCGGGCCACATGCGGGCCACGACCTCGAGCTCGGCCCCCGGCACGAAGCCGAGCTCGAGCAGGCGCCGCGCGATCGTCGAGGCCTGCTCGTCGCCGAGCGACTGGCCGTCCTCGATCACCGAGAGCACGGTGGCGTGCTCGCCCTTCGAGAGCGAGCTCAGGCTCACGACCTCGTTGTTCGCGACAGCGTCCAAGTTCGATCCCGGGCCGGAAGGCCCTGCGTCTTCTAAAGTGTCGGCAGCGCAGCCGCTGACCCGCCATTGCGGGTTATTCGCATTGCGGTCCTGAATGTAAATCATTCTCGATAAGCCCGCAACGCGCCGAACCGCCTAATGGAGCGCCAAAGTCTCACATAATCAGTCACTTGGGCGATCGAGGCCCGCTGCCTGTGGCGCCTGCCCCGACCAGAGGCTATCGTCGCGCCCATGGACGGCAGCGGCGGCGACGGCAACCGGCAGGTCAATGTGTTCGGCGAGCCGCTCGTCACCTGCAGCGACGACCCGGTCACCGGCTGGTATCGCAGCGGCTGCTGCGAGACCGACGCCCAGGACCTCGGCTCGCATACCGTCTGCGCGGTCATGACCGCCGAGTTCCTCGAGTTCTCGAAGTCGCGCGGCAACGACCTCAGCACGCCGCGCCCCGAGTTCGGCTTCCCCGGGCTGAAGCCCGGCGACCGCTGGTGCCTCTGCGCCGCCCGCTGGCTCGAGGCGTTCGAGGCCGGTCGCGCGCCGCGCGTGCACCTCAAGGCGACCCATCGCCGCGCTCTCGAGATCGTCGAGCTCGCGCGGTTGCGCGCACACGCGATCGACCTCGCGTGAGCGCGGCACCGTCCGCGCGCGACGCCTTCTGGCGAGGCGTCCGCGAGCTGTTGCCCGCAGGCCCCGGCGTGTTCGCCTGGGGCCTGGTGACCGGCGTCGCGATGGTGAAGTCCGGCCTCACCGTGGCGCAGGCCACCGGCTTCTCGCTGCTCGCGTATGCTGGCAGCGCGCAGCTCGCCGCGCTGCCGCTGATCGCCGGCGCCGCGCCCGTCTGGGTGGTCGCGTTCACCGCGCTGATCGTCAACCTGCGCTTCGTGGTCTACGCGGCCTACACGCGCGGCTCGTTCCAGCACCTCTCCGCAGGACGCCGCGCGCTGCTCGGCTACCTGGTCGGCGACGTGATGTTCGTGCGCTACGTGGCGCTGCTGACCAACCACCCCGACTATCCACAGCGCGTGCCCTACTACCTCGGCGGCGCGGCGGCGAACTGGGTCGTGTGGCAGGTGGCCTCGCTGCTCGGCATCTTCGGCGCCGACGTGATCCCGACCGACTGGGGCCTCGAGCTCGCCGGCACGCTGGCGCTGGTCGCGCTGGTGGTGCCGTTGTGCGCGCGCCTCCCGGCGCTCGCCGGCGTCGCGGTCGCCAGTGCCGTGGCGGTCGCCGCGCGCGGCCTGCCGCTGCGCCTCGGACTGCTGCTCGCGGTGTTCGCCGGCATGGGCGCGGCCCTGCTGGCCGAGTCACGGCACGGCGCCGCGCGTCGCGGCAGCTCGGCCTCGTGAGCCGCGCACGATGAGCACGCCCGAGATCTGGCTGTCGTTCCTCTGCATCACCCTCGCGACGGTCGTGACCCGCAGCGGCCTGCTGCTCGCCGGCCGCCGCTTCGTGATCCCGCCGCGGGTCGAGTCCGCGCTGCGCTACGCCCCGGCGTGCGCGCTGGCCGCGATCATCGCGCCGGACCTCGCGGTCGACGACGGCGCGCTGCGGCTCGGCCTGGACAACCCCCGGCTGCTCGCCGGTGCCGCTGGTATCGCGATATTCGCGCTCACTCGCAGCACGATCGGCACCATTCTCGGCGGGATGATCGCTTTCTGGCTGCTGACTTTCGGCTTGCCCGGCTGACGCGCCACGGGCATCGCGCCCTTCGTCGTGGCCAGGCACCGTCCGCGACCCACCTCGAAACTGGACTTTCGTTCAGTCATTGACACGTTGTCAGCGGCTCGCTAAGGTGCGGCCATGAACCATCTGGTCGAACGTCGGCAGGAAGAGAAGGAGCGCCGCCGCCTCGAGATCCTCGACGCCGCCGAAGCCGTCGCCGGCGAGGTCGGCATCGACGCGATGACCATGGACCAGGTGGCGCGCAAGGCGCGCCTGTCGCGCGCGCTGCTGTACGTCTACTTCCAGGACAAGGACGACCTGCTGTTCGGCCTCTGCAACCGCGCGCTCGACATCCTGCACCGGCGCTTCCTCGAGGCGGTCGGCCGCCACCGCGAGGGCATCGCGCAGGTCGAGGCCTGCGGCCGCGCCTACGTGGCGTTTGCCCAGGAATTCCCGGTGTATGCCGAGGCCCTGGCGGCCTTCGAGGCCCATTCCGTCGAGCGCGTCGCCGGCGAAGGCAACGTCGGCGCATGCGTGATCGCCGGCGATCGCGTGCACGCCGTGCTGATCGCCGCGATCGAGCACGGCATGCGCGACGGCAGCGTTCGGCCCGATGCCGGCCCGCCGCTGCTGGTGAGCTTCACGCTGTGGGGCTTCCTGCACGGCGTGATCCAGCTCGCCACCAACAAGGCCACGCTGCTCGCCCACGATGGCGTCACCACCCAGCAGCTGCTCGACCAGGCCCTGCTCCAGGGCGTGCGCTCGATCGCCACCCGTCGCTGAGCCCGACCATGTGTCCCGATCAGGCGTTTCCGTTGCAGTCTGATGACAGGCGTCTAATCGCTGGACACGTGCATAGCGCGAGGATTCCGCTCGCCGCGCGTCATCGATGGCGGCCGGAGCGCGCCCTGGGGCGCGGCGGGAACGTGCAGCGCCCGCTTCGAAAGACGGCGATCGTCGCCCTATCTGCGACGTTGAGCCTTTTTTCGGCGGCGTTCATGCCGCCTGCGGGGGCGCAGGACGGCCCCGCCGCTGGACCCCGGCTGGACGCCGTGCCACCGAGCCCGACCCTGCGGCCGCTGCCCGAAGTCATCGACGAGTACGTGCGCGCCGGCCTCGCCGCGAACCTCGGCCTGCGGGCCGCCACGCTCGACGTCGAGCGCAGCCAGGCCGCGCTCGATGCCGCCCAGGCCCGCTTCTTCCCCGAGGCGACCTTCGCGGCGCGCTACACGCGCGCCGAGGGCGGCCGGCTGGTCGAGCTGCCGTTCGCCTCGCTCGTGAACCCGATCTACTCGACGCTGAACGAGCTGCTGGCGGCCAGCGGCCGGCCCGGCCAGTTCCCGCAGATCCAGGACGGCGGCTTCACGCTGCTGTTCGAGCGCGACCAGGACACGCGCCTGTCGGTGCGCCAGCCGCTGTACGCGCCGGCGATCCCCGCCGCGGTGCGCGCGCAGCGCGCGCTGCACGAGGGCAGCGAATACGCGCGACTCGCGTTCGCGCGACGCCTGAAGCGCGACATCACCGTTGGCTACCTCGGCTGGCTGCAGGCCTCGAAGACGGTCGGCATCGTCGACTCTAGCCGGGGGTTGCTCGCCGAGAACCTGCGCGTCAACGATTCGCTGTTCCGCAACGGCAAGGTCACCCAGGACCAGGTGCTGCGCGCACGGGCCGAGCTGCTCGCCGTCGAGCAGCAGCTGCGCGAGGCGCGCAACGGCCAGTCGCAGGCGCGCAGCTACCTGAACTTCCTGCTGAACCGCGACCTCGACGCGCCGCTCGAGCCGGCCGAACCGGCGGAGATCGCGGGCGAGGTCGAGCGCGCCGCCCACGACCTCGCGCGGCTGCGCGCCAGCGCGCTCGACGGCCGCCCCGAGATCGCGCAGCTCGATCGCCTGGTCGCCGCCTCCGGCGCCCAGGCCGACGTCGCGCGCGCCGCGCGCAAGCCGACGCTGGCGCTCGGTGCCGACGCGGGCACGCAGGGCAACCGCTACGACTTCGGCCGCGGCAACAACTTCGCGACCGTGTCGCTGCTGCTCAACTGGACGCTGTTCGACGGCGGCCTGCGGCGCGCCGACGTACGCGCCGCCGACGCCGGTGCCCGCCGCGTGCGCGCGCAGCGCGACGAACTCGAGCAGCAGGTGCAGCTCGAGGTGCAGCAGGCACTCGACCGGCTCGAGACCACGGCCGACTCGCTGCGCACCGCCGAGGCGCGCGCCGAGGCCGCGCGCGCCGGCTTCCGCATCGCCGGCCGCAAGCGCGACGAGGGCGCGATCAGCCAGGT
>JALORN010000082.1 GCA_025458905.1 Steroidobacteraceae bacterium | reverse complement strand
CGCGCCTGCTCAACGTGCCGTTCACGATCGCCGATGCCACGACGCTGACCGAGGCCGGCTACGTCGGCGAGGACGTCGAGAACATCATCCAGAAGCTCCTGCAGAAGTGCGATTACGACGTCGAGAAGGCGCAGACCGGCATCGTCTACATCGACGAGATCGACAAGATCTCCCGCAAGTCGGACAACCCCTCCATCACCCGTGACGTTTCCGGCGAAGGCGTGCAGCAGGCGCTGCTCAAGCTGATCGAGGGCACGATCGCCTCGGTGCCGCCCCAGGGCGGCCGCAAGCACCCCCAGCAGGAGTTCCTTCAGGTCGACACCTCGAACATCCTCTTCATCGTCGGCGGCGCCTTCGCCGGCCTCGAGAAGATCATCCTCAACCGCACCCAGAAGGGCGGCATCGGCTTCACCTCCGAGGTGCGCGAGCAGAACGCCCGCCCGCACGGCACCGACGTGTTCCACGACGTCGAGCCCGAGGACCTGATCAAGTTCGGCCTGATCCCGGAGTTCGTCGGTCGTCTGCCGGTGGTCGCCACCCTCGAGGAGCTCGACGAGGCCGCGCTGATGTCGATCCTGGTCGACCCGAAGAACGCGCTGACCAAGCAGTACAAGCGCCTCTTCGACATGGAAGGCGCCGAGCTCGAGTTCCGCGAGGACGCCCTGCGCGCGGTGGCGCGCAAGGCGATGATCCGTCGCACCGGCGCCCGCGGCCTGCGCACCATCCTCGAGAACGTGCTGCTCGACACCATGTACGACCTGCCGTCGCTGCGCAGCGTGCAGAAGGTGGTCGTCGACGAGACGGTCATCGAGGGCCAGACCAAGCCCTACATCGTCTACAAGTCCGACGCGCCCGGCGACGAGCCGCCGGCGCGCAAGGTCTCCGGCGCCGCGAACTGACGCGCGCCGGGGGCGGACCTCGCGGCGACGAGCGCCGCCTCACGGGTCTGCCGCGGCGTCTGCCGGCTGCGTCCCGCCAGGCTGCGGCGCCGCCGCCGGGGTGCCTGTGCGCACCTTGATTCGCGCTTTCGCGCCCCCATCCCGGGTTAGACTTGAGCCACCGCTTGCCGCGTCCCAACCCCGGGGGAAGTCCGCGTGTCCGACGAATCCAGTCCTGGCCTGAAGGTCACCGCCATCGAGAACATCCCGGTCCTGCCGCTGCGGGACGTCGTGGTCTACCCGCACATGGTCATCCCGCTCTTCGTGGGTCGGGAGAAGTCGATCCAGGCGCTCGATGCGGCGATGCGCGCCGACAAGCGCATCATGCTGATCGCGCAGAAGCAGGCCGACGTCGACGACCCGAAGGTCGAGGACCTGTACCGCATCGGCACCGTGGCGACCATCCTGCAGCTCCTGAAGCTGCCCGACGGCACGGTCAAGGTGCTGGTCGAGGGAGTGAACCGCGGCACCATCGAGAAGCTCGGTGGCGAGAAGCCCGGTGGCGGCGACTTCTACACCGCCGACGTCGTGCTCGCGGCCGACGTCGACAAGTACGAGGAGCGCGAGCTCGAGGTGCTGTCGCGCTCGGTCGTCTCCCAGTTCGAGCAGTACGTCAAGCTGAACAAGAAGGTGCCCCCCGAGGTGCTGACGGCGCTCTCCGGCATCGAGGATGCCGGGCGCCTCGCCGACACCGTGGCGGCCCACATGTCCCTCAAGCTCGGCGACAAGCAGAAGGTCCTCGAGATCCTCGACGTGCGCCAGCGGCTCGAGCACATCCTGGTCGCCATCGAGGGCGAGATGGACGTGCTGCAGATCGAGAAGCGCATCCGCGGCCGCGTCAAGGCGCAGATGGAGAAGTCCCAGCGCGAGTACTACCTGAATGAGCAGATGAAGGCCATCCAGAAGGAACTCGGCGAGATGGAGGACGGCGTCAACGAGGTCCAGGAGCTCGAGAACAAGATCCAGAAGGCCGGCATGACCAAGGAGGCCAAGGACAAGGCCACCGCCGAGCTGAACAAGCTGAAGATGATGTCGCCGATGTCGGCGGAGGCCACGGTCGTCCGCAACTACATCGACTGGCTCGTCAAGGTGCCGTGGAAGAAGCGGACCAAGGTCATCAAGGACATCGCCCGCGCCGAGAAGGTGCTGGACGAGGATCACTACGGCCTCGAGAAGGTGAAGGAGCGGATCGTCGAGTACCTCGCCGTGCAGCAGCGAGTCGACAAGATCCGCGGCCCGATCCTCTGCCTCGTCGGCCCCCCGGGCGTCGGCAAGACCTCGCTCGGCCAGAGCATCGCGCGCGCGACCAACCGCAAGTTCGTCCGCATGTCGCTCGGCGGGGTGCGCGACGAGGCCGAGATCCGCGGCCACCGACGCACCTACATCGGCTCGATGCCCGGCAAGATCGTGCAGAACATGGCGAAGACCGCCGTGTCGAACCCGCTGTTCCTGCTGGACGAGATCGACAAGATGTCGATGGACTTCCGCGGCGACCCGTCGTCGGCGCTGCTGGAGGTGCTCGATCCCGAGCAGAACGCCACGTTCAGCGACCACTACCTCGAGGTCGACTTCGACCTCTCGTCGGTGATGTTCGTCTGCACCGCCAACAGCCTGAACATCCCCGCGCCGCTGCTCGATCGCATGGAAGTCATCCGTCTCCCGGGCTACACGGAAGACGAGAAGATGAACATCGCGAAGCGCTACCTGCTGCCGAAGCAGATGAAGAACAACGGCCTGAAGGAAGGCGAGCTGAAGGTCGGCGAGGACGTGCTGGTCGACATCATCCGCTACTACACGCGCGAGGCGGGCGTGCGCAACCTCGAGCGCGAGGTCGCCAAGATCTGCCGCAAGGCCGTGAAGCAGTTGCTGCTGAACAAGAAGGACCAGAAGTCGGTCACGATCACGCCCAAGACGCTCGACAAGTACCTCGGCGTGCAGCGCTTCCGCTACGGCAAGGCCGAGGAGGAGAACCGCATCGGCCAGGTGACGGGCCTCGCCTGGACCGAGGTCGGCGGCGAGCTGCTCACCATCGAGGCGGCCACGGTGCCGGGCAAGGGCAAGCTGCAGCACACCGGCCAGCTCGGCGAGGTGATGCAGGAGTCGATCCAGGCGGCGATGACCGTCGTGCGCAGCCGCGCGCGCGGGCTCGGCCTCGACCCGGAGTTCTACCAGAAGCTCGACGTCCACCTGCACGTGCCGGAGGGCGCGACGCCGAAGGACGGGCCTTCGGCGGGCATCGGCATGTGCACCGCCCTGGTCTCGACGCTGACCCGGATCCCGGTGCGCTCCGACGTCGCCATGACCGGCGAGATCACGCTGCGCGGCGAGGTGCTGCCGATCGGCGGCCTCAAGGAGAAACTGCTCGCGGCGCACCGTGGTGGCATCACCACCGTGCTGATCCCGGTCGACAACGAGAAGGACTTGGCCGACATCCCCGACAACATCAAGGGCAGCCTCACGATCAAGCCGGTCAAGTGGATCGACGAGGTCCTGGAGATCGCGCTGTCCTCGCAGCCGACGCCGTTGCCCGAGCCGTCGCCGGATGCCGGCAAGGTGCCGCAAAAGCCCGCTGGCCGACGTGGCAACCGGCGCGGCAAGATCGCCCCGTCGGCGCACTGACCGCGAAGCGGACCAGTCGGTCGGGCCGCGCGGAGGGCACCCCGGGTGCCCTGCGCGCGGTGCCGTGTGGCAACCCCGGGAAGCTTCCGCTATAGTGCGCACCCTTCCTTGGGGGTGCTTAGCTCAGCGGTAGAGCGTCGCCCTTACAAGGCGAATGTCGGGGGTTCGATCCCCTCAGCACCCACCAACACTGCCGGGTCGAGGGCCCTGCGGGAGAGGGTGGGGGTTGGACACGCGGAGCGGTAGTTCAGTTGGTTAGAATACCGGCCTGTCACGCCGGGGGTCGCGGGTTCGAGCCCCGTCCGCTCCGCCACTTTTCCTCCCATCTCCCTCTCGCTCAACCCTTCCCGCCGCCATGCTCCAGAAGATCGGCGACTCCCTGAAGGGCAAGAAGACCCTTGCCTACGTGATCCTGATCCCGCTGGCCCTGGTCTTTGCGGTCTGGGGCGCGGCGGGGGCCGTCAACCTCGACTTCTTCGGTCCGGCGAACTGGGCTGCCAAGGTCGATGGCCGGCAGGTGCCGCTCGAGCAGGTCAACGATGCCTGGCGCGACCAGCAGTCCCAGTGGCAGCAGCGCTTCGGCACCGACGTGCCCGAGGCGGAGCGCCAGCTGCTGCAGGATCGGCTGCTGGAGCAGTTCATCCGCCAGGTGCTCGTCGAGGAGCGCACGCAGTCGATGGGCTACCGCGTGCCGACCGCCCAGGTGGAGGAGTACATCCGCAACGAACCGGCCTTCCAGGTCGACGGCAAGTTCAGCGAAAACCTCGCCCTGGCGCGCCTGGCGCAGATCGGCGTCTCCGTCGACGCCTACCGGGCCGACGTGCGCAACAATCTGCGCAACCAGGAGCTGCAGCGGGCGCTGACCCTCTCCGATTTCCGCACGCCCCTCGAGGTCGAGCGGGCGCTGCGCATCGAGGACGAGCAGCGCGAGATCCGCTATGCGCTCTTGCCGATCGACAAGTTCGCGGCGTCCGTCGCGCTGGACGACACGGCAGTCAAGGCCTACTACGACCGCAACCTGGCCCGTTTCCAGACTCCGGAGACGGTGCGCCTCCAGTTCGCCGAGTTGCGGCTGGACCAGGTCGCCGCCAGCGTGCAGGTCGCCGAGAGCGACCTGCAGGGCCTCTACGCCAAGAACCGCGACCGCTACGTCGACCCAGAGAAGCGCCGGCCCCGCCACATCCTCGTCACGGTCGAGGCGGGCAACGACGCTGCCGCGCTCAAGCTCGCCGAACAGGTCGCCGCGGAAGCCCGTGCGCCGGGCGCCGACTTCGCCGCGCTCGCGCGCAAGTACTCCAAGGATGCGGGGTCCGCCCAGCAGGGTGGCGATCTCGGGTGGTCCGAGCGCAGTGCCTTCGTCGGTCCGTTCTCCGACGCCGTGTTCGCGATGAAGGAAGGCGAGGTGCGCGGGCCCGTCAAGACCGAGTTCGGCTACCACGTCATCCGTCTGGACGGCGTGCAGGCGAGCCGCGGCAAGAGCTACGAGGAAGCGCGGACCGAACTGGAGTCCGAATTCCGCCGCGACCGCGCCGCCGACCTGTTCGGCGAGCGCGAGGAGCAGGCGCAGCGTCGCCTGGAGGAGCCCGGGGCGGACTTCGCGAAGCTCGCCTCCGAGCTCGGCCTGTCGACCGGCGAGGTCGCCGAGTTTGCGCGCGGCGCTGGCGGCCCGCCGCTGGGCGCCGACGCCAACCTCGAGGAAGTGGTCTTCGGCGATGCGGTGCTGAACCAGCGCCGCATCGGCGGGCCGGTCGCGCTCGGCGAGGATCGCTTCGTGATCGTGCGCGTGCTCGACCATCGCAAGCCTGTGGCGCGCCCGCTGGCCGAGGTGCGCGAGCAGGTGGTGGCGGCGCTGCGCCGGGAACGCGGTGCCGAGGCGGCGAAGGCGGCCGCCGAGGCGGGTGCGAAGCGCGTCGCCGCCGGCGAGTCGCTTGAAGTGGTCGCCAAGTCCGTCGGCGTTGCCGCCGAGCCGGCCCGGTTCGTCGGCCGCGCGGACCCGGCCGTGCCGGCGCAGGTGGTCCGCGAGGCTTTCGACCTGCCGCGCCCGCAGCCCGGCAAGCCCGAGGTGCAGGCGATCCCCGTCGATGCCGGTGGGGCGGCGATCATCGTGGTGACCCAGGCGCGCCAGCCGCCAGCGGACTCTGCCGGCGACCCGCGTGAGCGCGCGCAGCGGGTGATGCAGATGGCGGGGCGTTCGGGCTCCGGCGACGTCGTCGCCTACGTCGGCGAGTTGCGGCGCCGCGCCGACGTCGAGAAGAACCCCAAGGCCTTCGAGTAGCCGGCCTCGTGCGGCCCGGGCGGGCGCCGTCCGCAGCTCGCCTCAGCCCTCGGCTTCCTGAGGGAAGCTCATTCCGACCGTGCTGAAGCCATTGTCCACGTAGAGGATTTCGCCCGTGACGCCGGCTGCGAGGTCCGAGGCGAGGAAGGCCGCCGCGTTGCCGACATCCTCCAGCGTGACGTTGCGCCGCAGGGGCGCCACCTCGGCGACCTTCGACAGCATCTTGCGGAAGCCGGCGATCCCGGCGGCCGCCAAGGTCTTCACCGGCCCGGCGGAGATGCCGTTCACGCGGATTCCCGAAGGCCCGAGGTCCGCTGCCAGGAAGCGTACGTTGGCCTCCAGGCTCGCCTTGGCGAGCCCCATGACGTTGTAGCTCGGGATCGAGCGGATCGCGCCGAGGTACGAGAGCGTGACGATCGAGCCGGCGCGCCCCTTCATCAAGGGCGCCGCACCCCGCGCCAGCGCCGTGAGGCTGTAGCTCGAAACGTCGTGCGCAACCGCGAAGGCCTCGCGGGTGGTCGACTCCACGAAGCCGCCGGCCAACGCCTCGCGCGGGGCATAGGCGACGGCATGCACCACCACGTCGAGCGTCCCCCAGCGATCGCGCAGCGCAGCGAACACCGCCTCCACCTGGGAATCGACCGTGACGTCGAGGGGCAGCACGATCGACGACCCGAGCGAGGCGGCGAGCGGCTCGACCCGGTCCCTCAGCCGGTCGTTGGCATAGGTGAACGCGAGTTCCGCGCCTTCCCGGTGCATCGCCTGCGCGATGCCCCAGGCAATGGAACGGTCGGTCGCGACGCCGACGATCAGCGCGCGCTTGCCAGTCAGGAATCCCATCAGCGTCTCCGGCCGAGGTTGATGTTCAGCTTCTGCCCCGGGCGCAGGGTCATGTTCGCAGCGATGCCGTTCCACGAGGCGATCTGCGCGACGGTGACCTGGTACAGCTTCGCGATGCGGTAGAGCGTCTCGCCGTTGCGCACGGTGTGCTGCACGGTCCGCGTCCCCGCGGCCCGGGTGCCCTTGGCCGTGCCACCCGGCGCTGCACTGCCCTTGGCCGACACCACCAGCCGCTTGCCGGCCGGCAGGGTGTCCCCGGGGCGCATGTTGTTCAGGCGCATCAGGGTCTTGGGGTCCATGTTGTTGCGGCGCGCAATGGTCCACAGCGACTCCCCGCGACGCACCACGTGCACGGTCGGCCGTCGAGTGGTGCGCCGGGCCCCGCCGTCGAAGCGGGCTGCAGCCCGCAGCACCTTGTCCGGCAGCACCATGGCTCCCGAGGGGACCCGCAGGCTGGTGCCCACGGCCAGCGGCCCGTTGCCGAGGTCGTTGAGCATGCGGATGGTCAGCGGCTGCGAGTCGTAGCGGCGCGCGATCGTGGCCAGGGTCTCGCCCGGCTTCACGGCGTGGTGCAGCACCCGCATCCGCTCGTCCGGGGTGAGCTGCGCGAGGCCCTGGCGGAACGGCTCGGCTGCATCGATCGGCAGCAGCAGATGATGAGGTCCCTGGGGCGGCGTCGCCCAGCGGTGGAACGCCGGATTCAGCTCGAACAACTCCTCCGGACGCAGGCCGGCGAGTTCCGCGGCGAGCTTCAGGTCGATCTGGCTGTCGACGTCGACGCGGACGAAGTAGGGCTCGTTCGGGATCGCGCTGAACGCGATGCCGTAGGTGTCGGGAGTCTGGACCAGCCGCTTCATCGCCAGCAGCTTGGGCACGTACGCCCGGGTCTCCGGCGGCAGCCGCAGGCTCCAGAAGTCCGTCGGACGGCCGACCGCGAGGTTCTCCCGCACGGCACGAGCCACGCAGCCCTCCCCGCAGTTGTAGCCGGCGATGGCCAGCAGCCAGTCCCCCGAGAACTCGTCGTGCAGGAACTGCAGGTAGTCGAGGGCGGCGCGAGTGGACTCGAGCACGTCCCGGCGCCCGTCGTACCACCAGTTCTGCGGCATGCCGAAGCGCGTGCCGGTGCCCGGGATGAACTGCCATAGCCCCGAGGCACGGGCGCTGGAGTAGGCATAGGGCTCGAAGGCGCTCTCGATGACCGGCAGCAGCGCGAGCTCCAGGGGCATGCCCCGCCGCTCCACCTCGGACACGATGTGGTGCATGTACAGCTCGGCGCGGCTGAACGTGCGCTCCAGGTACTCGGGGTTGCGGGCATACCACGCGAGCTGCGTGTCGATCGCCGGCCGATCCGGGTCCTCCAGGGAGAAACCGGCACGGATCCGCTGGAACAGGTCGGTGTAGGTCGGTGCCGGGGCAGGGGATGCGACCGGCTGCGGCGCCGGCTCGATGACCTCGGGCGCGGTCGGCGGCACCGGCGACGTGGCGACCTGCGTCGCCGGGCGCATCCACGGTTCATCCTCGGTCGTGGTGGCGCAGGCCGTCAGGCTGAGGACGGCGAGCGCGACGCACAACCGGCGTGGTCCGGCCGGGTGCACCATCAGGGTGCGTATTTAACCGATTGGCGCCGGAAATTGCTATTGTCTGGCCGTTTTCGTGAACTGTCTCCCGTGCCATGACTGAGCGGATCTCCAGCTGGCTCGAATCGCAGCGCGGCAAGGCGCTGCTGCGCGCCGAGGCCGCGTTGATGACCGAGGCGCTCGACGACTGCTTCGGCTGGGAACTGATGCAGGTGGGCGCCTGGGGCCAGCAGCGCGAGCTCGTCGCCAGCGGCCGCACCCGGCGCCGCACGATCGTCGCCTCGCCCGAGTGGGGGACCGTCGTGCGAACCGGCGCCGACGTCGCGGCCCGGCTCACCCAGCTGCCGATCGCCAGCGATTCCGTCGACGCGGTGCTGCTGCCGCACACCCTCGAATTCGAGACGGACCCCTACACCCTGCTGCGTGAGGTCGATCGCGTCCTGACGGGCGAGGGCAAGCTGCTGATCCTCGGGTTCCGCCCGCTGAGCCTCTGGGGGCTGCGCGCCGCCGCGACCCGCAGCGGCTACCCGCCCGGGCTGCGGCGGCTGCTGCGCGAGGGTCGCATCCGCGACTGGCTCGGCCTGCTCGGCTACGAGGTGGCGGAGGCACGGCACTATCTCTACGAGGCCCCCTGGGGCGAACCGCGCGGCGGTCCCCGCATGCTGCGGCGAGGGTTGTTCTATCCACTGCCCGCCGGCGCCTACCTGATCAAGGCGCGCAAGCGCGTGTATGCGGTGCCGCCGCTGCGGCTGCGCCTGCCGGAGCGCCGCCAAGTGATCGGCGGGCTGGTCGAACCGTCCCGCGCGAACCGCTCGTGAGCGTCGTCGAGATCTATACGGACGGGGCTTGCCGCGGCAACCCCGGCCCCGGAGGCTGGGCGGCCACGCTGCAGGTCGGCGAGCACCTGCGCGAGATCTCCGGCGCCGAGGCCCAGACCACCAACAACCGCATGGAGCTCACGGCGGTGATCCGCGCGCTCGAGGCGCTCAAGCGCCCCGTCAAGGCGCGGATCCACACCGATTCCGAGTACGTGCGCCGCGGCATCACCGAGTGGCTGCCCTCCTGGAAACGCCGCGACTGGCGCACCGCCGACAAGAAGCCCGTCAAGAACCGCGATCTCTGGGAGCGGCTCGACGGCCTGGCCGCGAGCCACGAGATCGAGTGGCGCTGGGTGCCGGGCCATGCCGGAGTGCCCGGCAACGAGCGCGTCGACCGGCTCGCGACCGCGGCGATCGACACGCTCGTCGGCTAGACTGCGCCCCGCCATGCGACAGATCATCCTCGACACCGAGACCACCGGCCTCGAGGCCGACCGCGGCCACCGCATCATCGAGATCGGCTGCGTCGAGCTCGCGAACCGCCGCGTCACCGGCCGCCGCTTCCACCGCTACCTGAACCCCGACCGCGACATCGACGAGGGCGCGCTGGCGGTGCACGGCATCACGCGTGCCCAGCTCGAACGCGAGCCACGCTTCCCCGAGATCGCCGACGAGCTGCTCGCCTTCTGCGAGGGCGCCGAGCTCGTGATCCACAACGCCGCCTTCGACCTCGGCTTCCTCGACGCCGAGCTCAAGCGCCTGCCGCGCGAGTTCGTGCCGATGGCCACGCGCTGCCGCGTGCTCGACACCCTGGTGCTGGCGCGCGAACTGCACCCCGGCCAGCGCAATTCGCTCGACGCGCTGTGCAAGCGCTACGGCGTCGACAACTCGCAGCGCGAGCTCCACGGTGCGCTGCTCGACGCCATGATCCTGGCGGACGTCTACCTGGCGATGACGGGTGGGCAGGGGGCGCTGGCGCTGGGGGAGGGACACGGGGGTGACCGTGCCAGCGACTCCACCGAAAATGCTCGACCCAGGGCGCGGCGGGGCGGTGCTCTGCCAGTGCCGCGTGCTTCCGACGTCGAGCTCGCCGCCCACGAGTCGATGCTCGACCGGGTCGCCAAGTCCGCCGGTGGGTCCTGCTTGTTCCGAACTCTCTGAGCTCCGTTCCTGCTACCTGTTTCCTTCTCGTCGGCCTCACAGGTCCGCAGAATCCTGCCGAGCGTGACGCGTGTCGCAGATATCCACCAGGTTGGACCCATGAGTAACCTCCGCCCAGCATTCAGCTTCCGCAATCTGAAGGTCGGCGTCGTCGGTCTAGGCTACGTCGGGCTTCCCCTGGCAGTCGAGTTCGGCCGGCACTTCGCGACCGTGGGGTTCGACATCAAGGACGAGAGGATACGGCAGCTGAAGGCTGGCAGGGACGTGACCCTGGAGGTGAGTAGGCGGGAACTGGCAGCGGCGCAGTTCCTGAACTACTCGAACGACCTGCGTGATCTCGAAAAGTGCAGGGTCTACATCGTCACCGTACCCACGCCGATCGACCAGTACAATCGGCCCGATCTCACGCCTCTCGTGAAATCGAGCGAGTCGGTCGGCAAGGTCCTCAAGAAGGGCGACGTCGTCGTCTACGAATCCACTGTGTATCCGGGCTGCACCGAGGAGGTTTGCGTCCCTATCCTGGAGCGCGTGTCAGGCCTGAAGTTCAACCGGGACTTCTACGCCGGTTACAGCCCCG
>JALORN010000037.1 GCA_025458905.1 Steroidobacteraceae bacterium | reverse complement strand
ACGTCGGTGTCCTCGAGCAGGTGGTGCTCCTTCAGCAGCTTCACCGTCTGGCCGACCACGTAGCCGCCGCAGCCGGTGCCGGCGGGGGGGCCGCCGGCCTCGACGCACATCACGCCGTTGTAGCCCTCGTAGACGAAGTCCTCGGTGCGCAACTCCTCGGCGTGGAAGTCGACCGACTCCAGCACGTCGATCACCGTCGGCATCAGCTTCTTGGTGAGCGTGAAGGTCGAGTCGTGCTTCGGATCGCAGCCGATCTGCAGCACGCGCTTGCCGAGCTTGGAGAAGGCGACCGAGAGGTTCGACGAGGTTGTGCTCTTGCCGATGCCGCCCTTGCCGTATACGGCGAAGACCTTGGCGCTGCCGATCTTCACCTTCGGGTCGAGGTGCACCTGCAGGCTGCCCTCCCCATCCGGCCGGGAGCCGTCGGGGCGCGGTGCCTGGCCGGAGCGGCCGATCGAGGACACGGGCACGGTGGTCACGGTCATGCGGCGGCTCCCTGGGCGACGGGCGGCACGTAGACGCCCTCGAGGCGGTCCTCGAGCTCGTCGCTGGCGCGCCGCAGCGCCTCCAGTGTCTCGGCGTCGGGTGACCAGTAGTTGCGCTCCTGCGCCTCGATCAGGCGGTGCGCGACCTTGGCGGAAGCGGTCGGGTTGAGCTTCGCGAGGCGGTCGCGCATCTGCTCGTCGAGCACGAACGTCTTGGTCAGCTCCTGGTAGACCCAGGGCGCCACCTGGCCGGTCGTGGCGGACCAGCCCATGGTGTTGGTGACGTGCACCTCGATCTGGCGCACGCCCTCGTAGCCGTGCTCCAGCATGCCCTCGTACCACTTCGGGTTCAGCGCGCGGGTGCGGGTCTCGAGCGCGACCTGCTCGCCGAGCGTGCGCACGGTGCCCTCGCCGTGCGTCTGGTCGCCGATGTAGATCGGCACGTAGCCGCCGCCGCGGGCCCGCTTGATCGCACGGCCGATGCCGCCGAGCGTGTCGAAGTAGGTGTCGACGTCGGTGACGCCGAGCTCCACCGAGTCGAGGTTCTGGTAGGCGAGCTGCACGTCCGCGAGCATCGTCTCGAGCAGCTTCACCTGCTGCACCGGCCGGCCGGCCCGGCCATAGGCGAAGCTCTTGCGACGCGTGTAGGTCTCGGCGAGCTCGTCCTCGTCGTCCCAGCGGCCGTTCTCGACCAGGTGGTTGACGTTCGCCCCGTAGGTGCCATCGGCATTGCCGAAGACGCGCAGCGCCGCGGTCTCGAGGTCGCAGCCGTGCCGGCGCTGGTACTCGAGGGCGTGCTTGCGCACGAAGTTCAGCTCGAGCGGCTCGTCCGCGCTCGCCGCGAGGTAGGACGCCTCGGCGAGCAGCCGGGTCTGCATCGGCAGCAGGTCGCGGAAGATGCCCGAGAGCGTGATCACCACGTCGATCCGCGGGCGCCCGAGCTTCTCGAGCGGCACGAGCCGCGAGCCACCGAGCCGGCCATAGCCGTCGAACACCGGCTCGGCGCCGAGCAGCGCCAGCGCCTGGCCGATCGGCCCGCCCTCGGTCTTGAGGTTGTCGGTACCCCAGAGCACCAGCGCCACGGACTCCGGCAGGCCGTTGCCGTCGACGCGGTGCCGCTCGATCAGGCGCGCCGCCTGGCGCGCGCCGTCGGCCAGGGCGAACGCGCTCGGGATGCGGAACGGGTCGAAGCCGTGCAGGTTGCGGCCCGTCGGCAGCACCTCGGGCGTGCGCAGCACGTCGCCGCCCGGCGCCGGGCGCACGAAACGGCCGTCGAGCGCGCGCAGGATCGCGGGGATCTCGTGGTCCACCGACAGCAGCCGATCGGCGCTGGCCAGCTCCCGCAGCCGCTGGCGGCGCGGATCGTCCTGCGGCAGGTCGGCGAGCACCTGCTCGGGGTCGGCGCCGCGCACCACGGCCTCGATCGCCTCGCGGGACGGCGCGTCGTCCGCCGCCGAGCCGGCCATCGCGAGCAGCAGGTCGACGCGCTCGGCGGGCGAGGGCGCTTCGCCGATCACGTGCAGGCCGTGCGGGATCAGCGTGTACTCGAGCTCCCGCACCTGGTCGGCGAGCGGGAGGATCTGGGCCGCGCCGTCGCCCGGCCACGCCGGCTCGGCGGTGGCGAGCTCGACGGCGACGGCCTGGGCCTGGATCACCGGCACCAGCGCGGCGCGTTCGGCGGCGGCGTCCGGCGCCAGCGCGCGCCAGTGGTCGATCGAAGCCTTCAGGTCGAGCAGCCCCTTGTAGAGGCCGGCGTGCGCGACCGGCGGCGTGAGGTAGCTGATCAGCGTGGCGGCCGAGCGGCGCCGCGCGATCGTGCCCTCCGAAGGATTGTTCGACGCATAGACGTACATGTTCGGCAGGTCGCCGATCATGCGGTCGGGCCAGCAGGCGCCGGAGAGACCACCCTGCTTGCCGGGCATGAACTCCAGCGAGCCGTGGGTGCCGAAGTGCAGCACCGCGTGCGCGCCGAAGTCCGCAGCCAGCGATAGAAGGCCGAGAACGCGTGCGTGGGCGCAAAGCCCTTCTCGAACAGCAGGCGCATCGGGTCGCCCTCGAAGCCGAACGACGGCTGCAGGCCCACGAACACGTTGCCGAAGCGCTCGCCGAGCACGAAGATCGAGCGGCCGTCGGTCTGGATGCGGCCCGGCGCCGGGCCCCACTGCGCCTCGATCTCGCGCAGCCAGCGCTCGCGGCGCACGTGGTCGTCGGCCGGGATGCGCGCGTGCACGTTGGCGATCGCGCCGTGGCGCTGCGCGTTGCCCTCGACGATGCGCGCGCGCAGCGCCTCGACGTCCGCGGGCAGTTCCACGGTGTAGCCCTCGGCCTGCATCGCCTTCAGCGTGTTGTACAGCGAGCGGAACACCGACAGGTAGGCGGCGGTGCCGGCATTGCCGGCGTTCGGCGGGAAGTTGAACAGCACCACCGCCACCTTGCGCCGCGCACGCTCCGCGCGGCGCAGCTGCACCAGCCGGTCGACGCGGGCGGCGAGCATCTCGGCGCGCTCGATGCACGGATGCATGTCGCGCCCCTCGTCGGCCGTCGGGAAGGTGCAGCCGCGATGGCAGCCGTTGCACTTGGCCCCCGAGGCCGAGGTGCGCCCGCCGAAGACCATCGGGCCCGTGGACCCGTCGAGCTCGGGGATCGCCACCATGATGGTGTTCTCGACCGGCATCAGGCCGCGCTCGGACTCGCCCCATTGCTCGAGCGTCTGGAACTCGACCGGCTGAGCGGAGAGGCAGGGCACGTCGAGCGTGGCCAGCATCTCCTCCGCGGCGCGCGCGTCGTTGTAGGCGGGCCCGCCGACCAGCGAGAAGCCGGTCAGCGAGACCACCGCGTCGACGACCGGGCGCCCGTCGCGCAGGAAGAACTTCTCGACGGCCGGGCGCGCGTCGAGGCCGCTGGTGAAGGCGGGCACGACCCGCAGGCCGCGGGCCTCGAGCGCCTCGATCACGCCGTCGTAGTGGGCGGCGTTGTTCGCCAGCGGATAGGAGCGCAGCAGCACGAGGCCGACCGTGCCGTGCGCCGGCTGCGACGGCTTCGGCAGCGCCTCGGCCTTCTCCGCGATCCGCCCCTTGAGCCGCGGATGATAGACGCCCACGTCCGGGTAGCAGCCCGGCGGCGCCGCCTTGAGGGTGCCGCGCAGGGCGCGGCGCGGGCCGTCGGCATAGCGGTCCACGAGGTAGCGGACCATGTTCGCCATGTTCTCCTCGGAGCCGCCGAGCCAGTACTGCAGGGTGAGGAAATAGGCGCGCACGTCCTGCGCGGGTCCGGGGATGAAGCGCAGGATCTGCGGCACGCGCCGCAGCATCTTCATCTGCTGCGCACCGGCGTTGGCGGCCGGACCTTCCTTCTTGCCGCGCAGGCGCTTCAGCAGCGCCATCGGGCCCTTCGCCTCCTTGTCCATCGAGAAGCGGCCCATGCGGGTGAGCTTCATCACCTCGCCGGCCGACATGCAGACGACCATCGCGTCGCAGGACTCGCGACGCGCCTGCAGGGCGGGCACGATCGTGCGGATGTGGTCCTGCAGGAACAGCATCGTGGCGACGACGACGTCGGCCTGCGCGATGTCGGCCTTGCAGTGCTCCAGCGCCGCCGGGTCCTCGCCCCATTCGGCCGCCGCATGCACGCTAAGCGACAGTCCGGGGATCTCCGAGCGCAGGGCCTGCTGGGCGCGCGCCGCCGCGCTCGAGAGGTGCGAGTCGAGCGTGACGATCGTGACGCGGACCGGGGTCGCGTCAGCGGCTGAAGTGTGCTTTGGCATCGTAGATCGTCTCCACGGTGATCCGCGTCACGCCGCGTTCCTGCGCGAACTTCTCGGTGTTGCGACGGGCCTTGGCGCGCACGAAGAACGGGATCTTCCTGAGTTCCTTCTCGGCGTCGTCGGCCCAGGACGGCGGCCCGTCACCCGCCACCGCGTCCGGACCACCCGGGGCTGCCGCGACCGGCGTGGCGCCCCGGCCAGCGGGGGTCGCAGGGGCAGGCGCGCCAGCCGGTGCGGCAATGGGCGTCGCATCCGGGCGCGCCGCAGCGGGCGCCGGGTCGCGACGGAACTCGACGACGTTCGCGAGGTGCGAGGGCGCCGCGCCCTCGTGGAACTCGAAGTCGTCGCGGAACATCCCGAGCAGGTGCTCCTCGAGCCCCATCATCAGCGGATGGACCCAGGTGTCGAACAGCACGTTCGCGCCCTCGAATCCCATCTGCGGCGAATAGCGTGCCGGGAAGTCCTGCACGTGCACGGGTGCGGAGATCACCGCGCAAGGCACGCCCAGGCGCTTGGCGATGTGCCGCTCCATCTGCGTGCCCAACACCAGCTCCGGCTGCGCGGCGGCGACCTTGGCCTCGACCTCGAGGTAGTCGTCGGTGATCAGCGGCTCGACGCCGTAGCGCTTCGCCGCGTCGCGGATCTCGCGTGCGAACTCCCGGCTGTAGCTGCCGAGGCCGACCACGGTGAAGCCGAGTTCCTCGGTGGCGACCCGGGCGGCGGCGAGCGCGTGCGTCGCGTCGCCGAACACGAACACGCGCTTGCCGGTGAGGTAGGTCGAGTCCACCGAACGCGAGTACCAGGTCTGGCGCAACGACTCGTCGGCGAGCGCGGGCGCGGGGTCGACGCCGGCGAGCCGCGCGACCTCGGCGACGAACTCGCGGGTCGCGTTCACGCCGATCGGCACGGTGGTCACCATCGGCTGGCCGAAGCTGCGCTGCAGCCAGCGCGCGGCGAGCGCGGCGATCTCGGGATAGAGCACGACGTTGAAGTCCGCCTCGCCGAGGCGCGCGAGGTCGGCGGGCGTGGCGCCCCACGGGGCCACCAGCGCGACCTCGACGCCGAGGCGCTCCAGCAGGCGCGTGACCTCGCGCAGGTCGTCGCGGTGGCGGAAGCCGAGGGCGGTGGGGCCCAGCAGGTTGCAGCGTGGGCGCGCCCCGGCGGGGCGGGGCGCACGCGGGGTGCCGGGCGGCGGGACCGACGGCCCTGCGAGAACGCGCACCAGCTGGTAGAAGGTCTCCGACGCGCCCCAGTTCTCCTTCTTCTGGTAGGCGGGCAGCTCGACGGGTACCACGGGCACCGGCAGGTCGAGCGCGCGGGCGAGGCCGCCCGGGTCGTCCTGGATCAGCTCCGCGGTGCACGAGGCGCCGACCAGCATCGCCTGCGGCCGGAAGCGCTCCCAGGCCTCGCGGGCCGCGTCCTTGAAGAGCTCGGCGGTGTCGCCGCCGAGGTCGCGCGCCTGGAACGTGGTGTAGGTCACCGGCGGCCGGCGGTCGCGCCGCTCGATCATCGTGAACAGCAGGTCCGCGTAGGTGTCGCCCTGCGGCGCGTGCAGCACGTAGTGCAGGCCCTGCATCGCGGTGGCGACGCGCATCGCCCCGACGTGCGGCGGGCCTTCGTAGGTCCAGAGGGTGAGCTGCATCTCAGGCCACCAGCCGCGTGCGGCGCACCAGCGGGCGCGCGAACAGCTCGGCCAGGTCGGCGGCCTGGTCGTAGCCCTGGATCGGCGTGAAGACGAGCTCGATCGACCACTTGGTCGTCATGCCCTCGGCCTCGAGCGGGTTGGCGAGCCCGAGGCCGCAGACCACCATGTCGGGCCGCGCGGCGCGGCAGCGGTCGAGCTGCCTCTCGACGTCCTGGCCCTCGCTGAGCTGGACGTCCGGGCCGAGCAGCGCGAGCTCGGCGGCGAGGTGCGCACGGTGCAGGTAGGGCGAACCCACCTCCACCGGCACCATGCCGATCTCGCGTGCCAGGAAGCGCGCCAGTGGCACCTCGAGCTGCGAGTCGGGGAAGAAGAAGATGCGCTTGCCCTCGAGCTGCTCCCGCGGCCGGGCGAGGGCGCGGCGTGCGCGCTCGATGCCCGGCGCGGTGACGGCCGCGAAGCGCGCCGCGTCGACGCCCCAGGCGTCGGCGGCCGCGCGCAGCCAGCCGGTCGTGCCTTCGACGCCGATCGGGAACGGCGCCGGCAGGCGCGTCGCGCCGCGCTCCTCGAGGGCGCGCGCGGTCTCGGCGAGGAACGGCTGCGCCAGCAGGAACGAGGTGCCCGGCCCGACGGCCGGCAGGGCGCCGGAGCGCCGCGGCGGCAGGAAATCGACCGCGTCCACGCCGAGCGCGGCGAACTGGCGGCGGAACTGGTCCTCGACGACGTCGGCCAGGCAGCCGACGACCAGCAACGAGCGCGGCAGCAGGGCCGGCGCCGCCGGCATGGCCGGCACCAGCGCCGCGAGGCAGGCATCCTCGCCCTGGGTGAACGTGGTCTCGATGCCGCTGCCGGAGTAGTTGAGGATGCGGACCTGCGGCGCGAAGCGCGCCGAGAGCCGCTGCGCGGCGCGCGACAGGTCGAGCTTGATCACCTCGGAGGGGCAGGAGCCCACGAGGAACAGCAGGCGGATGTCGGGCCGTCGCTCCAGCAGGCGATCGACCACGCGGTCGAGCTCGGCGTTGGCGTCGGCGAGGCCCGCGAGGTCGCGATCCTCGATGATCGCCGTGGCGAAGCGCGGCTCGGCGAAGATCATCACGCCGGCCGCCGATTGCACCAGGTGCGCGCAGGTGCGCGAGCCGACCACCAGGAAGAAGGCATCCTGGATCTTGCGGTGCAGCCAGACGATGCCGGTGAGCCCGCAGAACACCTCGCGCTGGCCACGCTCGCGGATCACGCGCGGCTCGGCGCAGGCGGCTGCGGCTCCCACGGACGTCCCCTGGGTGGTCGCGGTGCTCATTCGGTGGTCGCCAGCGAGTGGGATCCGCCGAGCGGCCGGCCCGCCTCGGCTGCGCCCTGGCGGCGCGCGGCCCGCAGCTTCAGCACGAACTGCAGCGCGTTGACGACATAGGTGGCATAGGCCGCGAGCGCCAGCAGCATCTGCTCGCGGGTGGTCAGCCAGCCGGTCGCGAGCGCGACGAGATAGGCGGTGTGCAGCGCGATCACGAGCATGCTCACCACGTCTTCCCAGTAAAAGGAGGGGGCGAACAGGTAGACGCCGAACACGTCGCGCTCCCAGAGCGCGCCGGTGTACATGATGGCGTAGAGGAACATCGTCTTGACCACGACCGACGCGGTCGCCGCGGTCTCGCCCGCGCCGGTGGACAGATAGCGCAGCACCAGCCACGTGCTGACGATGAAGGCCAGCAGCTGCAGCGGCGCCAGCACGCCCTGGACCAGCGTCCACCGCGAGGCATCCCGCCTGCGACGCTCCTCCGGGGTGTACAGGGGCCGGTGAGCGGGCTTTACTTCTCTGAGCGGCATCCCTTTCGACTCGCACCCTTCAGTCGGGTCGAGCCTAGATCGCATGGCCGGGACTGTCAACTTTGGTGTACGTAAACAGACGTTGACAAACCGGACAGCGGCGGATAACTATGCGAAGGTCCTGATACGGCCCGGTTTGCGAACGTGATCGACTCCGTCCGCACAGAAGGTTCCGGAGAAGAATCCACGGTGTCGGGAGTCCGCGGCGGAGGCGCTTGCCTCGCGGGCGGCGCAGGTGCAGGGGGCGCGCGATGGTCGACTACAGGATGGTCAGGGAAGAGGACGACGCTTCGGCCGAGCGTTCCAGGCCCGCGCAGGGCTGCAGCGATGCGCAGGTGGCGTCGCAGCCGCGGCAGCAACGCCGCGACCAGCTGCTGCAGACCATCGAGGGCGAGATCATCCCGCGCCTGATGCTCGTGCACCGCGTCGCGGACGGGCAGCGCGAGCCGGCGGCCCGGGCTCACCTGCGGCCCGAGGCGGCGGACGTCGAGATGCTCGCCCGCATCGTGCTCGAGGGCGACACCGAGCGCTCGCTCGATTTCGTCGAGGGCCTGCTGCAGCGCGGCGTGCCGCTCGATTCCATCTACCTGGACCTGCTCGCGCCGACGGCCCGCCACCTCGGCAAGATGTGGGAGACGGACCAGAGCGACTTCATGCAGGTCACGATCGGCCTGTGGCGGCTGCAGGAAGTGCTGCACGAGCTCGGCCCGGCGTTCCTCAACGAGTCCGAGCCTGCCGAACCCGGCCGGCGCGTGTTCCTGGTGCCCGTGCCGGGCGACCAGCACACCTTCGGCACCGTGATCGTCGCGGAATTCCTGCGCCGCGCCGGCTGGGACGTCTGGGACGACCCGGGCGCCTCCAAGGACGAGATCCTGCGGATCGTCCGCAAGGAATGGTTCGCGGTCGTGGGCCTGTCGGTGAGCTGCGAGCAGCACCTCGAAGGCCTGCCCTCGGTGATCCGCGCGATCCGGCGCGCATCGCGCAATCCCTCGGTCGGCATCATGGTGGGAGGCCAGCCATTCACGGATCACCCGGAGCGCGTCGCGCTCGTCGGCGCCGACGCGACGGCCAGCGACGGACGGCAGGCGGCGCTGCAGGCGCAGAAGCTGGTCAGCCTGCTGGCGAGCCGGGCGTGACCGCTCTCCGCACAGGCCGGCCCCGGGCAAGCCCCAGCCGGGCGGCTGCGGGCCGGGCCGGGCCAGCCGGGATGCACCGAGCGTGAAAACCTTCAAGTCGCCGCGCAAGTCGCTCGGGAGCCTCGACGCAGAGACCACTGCGGGCCTGATCGCCGCCGCGGCCGACGTCGCGTTGGTCGTCGACCGCAAGGGCGTCATCAAGGACGTCGCCTTCGGCAGCGACGAGCTGTCGCGGGAGCTCGATGTCCAGTGGACCGGCCAGTCCTGGATCGAGACGGTCACCACCGAGAGCCGGCCCAAGATCGATTCGTTGCTGCAGGACGCGGCCGATGGCGGCGGGCTGCGGTGGCGCCAGCTGAACCACGCCTCGTCGCGCGGCGCCAGCGTCCCGGTCATGTACAGCGCGATCAGGCTCGGAGACGACGGGCGGGTCCTGGCGCTCGGCCGCGACCTGCGCGCGGTCGCGACCCTGCAGCAGCGCCTGATCGCCGCCGAGCAGTCGATCGAGCGCGACTACTCGCGGCTGCGGCACGCCGAGATGCGCTACCGGCTGCTGTTCCAGGTGTCGACCGAGCCGGTGCTGATCGTCGATGCCTCGACGCAGCGCGTGGTCGATTCGAACCCCGCCGCGGCCCAGTTGCTCGGCGAGGGCTCGAAGCGGCTGGTCGGCCGTGCGTTCCCGGACGGTTTCGACCCCGCCGGCACTCGCGCGATCAACACCTTGCTGTCCACGGTGCGCGCCACCGGTCGCGCCGAGGACCTGCGCGCGCGCCTCGCCGACGGCGAACGCGAGTTCCTGGTGTCGGCATCGCTGTTCCGCCAGGACAACGCCTCGCACTTCCTGGTGCGGCTCTCGCCGGTGCACGTGGAGGCGGGCGCCCTCGCGATGCCGCGCGCCAAGTCGCGCCTGCTCGAGGTGATCGAAGGCCTGCCCGACGGCATCGTCGTCACCGGCATCGACGGCCGCATCCTCACCGCCAACCGCGCCTTCCTCGACCTCGCGCAGCTCGCCACCGAGGAGCAGGCGCGCAACCAGTCCCTCGAGCGCTGGCTCGGCCGGCCGGGCGTCGACCTCGGCGTGCTGATCGCGAACCTCAAGCAGCACGGTTCGGTGCGGCTGTTCTCGACCACGCTGCGCGGCGAGTACGGCTCGACCGCCGAGGTCGAGATCTCGGCAGTGTCGGTGCCCGAGAGCGGCGAGCCCTGCTTCGGCTTCACGATGCGCAACGTCGGCCGCCGGCTCGCGGTCGATGCGCGGGTGGCGCGCGAGTTGCCACGCTCGGTCGAGCAACTCACCGAGCTGGTCGGACGGGTCTCGCTCAAGGACCTGGTCCGCGAGACCACCGACGTGATCGAGCGCCTGTGCATCGAGGCGGCGCTGGAGCTGACGCGCGACAACCGTGCGTCGGCGGCCGAGATGCTCGGTCTCTCGCGCCAGAGCCTGTACGTCAAGCTGCGCCGCTACGGGCTCGGCGACCTCGACGGCGACGGCGACGACGACGCGCCGGCCGGCGGCAAGCCCGCACGCACCGAATCCCGGTGAAGCGCCGCGGCCTGCCGAGGCGCGGGCGGGCGGTGTAAGTCCACATTGACATGCTTCGGTGTCATGGCTAGTTTGCAGCCATGGCACGACCGGCCCAGCACGTGTTCCGCGATGCACGACCCGCCGTGCCGACCGTGCTGGAGTTGCTGAAGCCGGTCACGTGGTTCCCGCCGATGTGGGCGTTCTTCTGCGGCGTCGTGTCCTCGGGGGTGCCTGCCGCGGGCCACTGGCTGACGATCTTCGCGGGCGTGCTGCTCGCCGGGCCGCTGGTCTGCGGCACCAGCCAGGCCGTCAACGACTGGTACGACCGGCACGTCGACGCGATCAACGAGCCGCGCCGTCCGATTCCCTCCGGGCGCGTGCCCGGCCACTGGGGGCTCTACATCGCGATCGCGTGGACGCTGGTGTCGCTGGCGGTCGCCGCGATGCTCGGCCCGCTGGTGTTCGGCGCCGCCGTCTTCGGGCTCGCGCTCGCCTGGGCCTACAGCGCGCCGCCGATCCGCCTGAAGGGCAACGGCTGGTGGGGCAATGCCGCGGTCGCGCTGTGCTACGAGGGCCTGCCCTGGTTCACCGCTGCCGCGGTGATGCTCGGCACGCTCCCGGACTCGCGCATCCTCGCGCTGGCACTGGTCTACAGCGCCGGCGCCCACGGGATCATGACGCTCAACGACTTCAAGTCCGTCGAGGGCGATCGACGCATGGGCGTCGGCTCGCTGCCGGTGCGCCTCGGCGTATCGGCCGCGGCCTGGGTCGCCTGCGCGGTGATGGCGGTTGCGCAGGTGGTGGTGATCGGCCTGCTGCTCGCCTGGGGCGCGCCGATGCACGCGCTCGCGATCGGCGGCCTGCTGCTCGTGCAGCTGGCGATGATGGCGCGGCTGCTGCGACGGCCGTCCGAACTCGACTACTGGTACAACGCGACCGGCGTCCCGCTGTACGTCGCCGGCATGCTGGTTAGCGCCTTCGCGGTGCGAACGATGGTGTGACGGGGGGAGCATGAAGGACTCGTCTCTCGGCTGGCTCGGCATCTTCCGCCTCGGCCTCGTGCAGGCCGCGATCGGCGGCATCGTCGTGATGACGACTTCCACGCTGAACCGTGTAATGGTGGTCGAGCTGTCGATGCCGGCGATGCTGCCCGGCATGCTGGTCGCGCTGCACTATTTCGTGCAGGTGCTGCGACCGCGGCTCGGCTACGGCTCCGACCTCGGCGGCCGGCGTGCACCGTGGATCGTCGGTGGCATGGCGCTGCTCGGGATCGGCGCGACCGGCGCCGCGGCGTCGACGGCGCTGATGGCGAGCGCGCCGCTGCTCGGCATCGCCGCCGCCGTCGTCGCCTTCACGATCGTCGGCCTCGGCGTCGGTGCCTGCGGCACGGCGCTGCTGGTGCTGATCTCCAAGCGCGTCGACCAGGGGCGGCTCGCGGCCGCGGCCACCGTCACCTGGCTCATGATGATCGTCGGCTTCATCCTCACCACCGTCGTGGTCGGCAAGATGCTCGAGCCGTTCTCGCTGTCGCGCATGGTCGAGGTCGCGGCGACGGTGTCGGCGGGCGCCCTGCTGCTGACCGCGGTGGCGGTCTACAACGTCGAGGGCGCGCGGCCGGCGGCTCCCGCGAAGGGTGCAAGCGAGCCCGCGGCCGCCAACGAGCCGCGCTTCCGCGAGGCCCTGATGCAGGTCTGGAGCGAGCCGCATTCGCGGCGCCTCGCGAGCTTCGTGTTCGTCTCGATGCTCGCCTACAGCGCGCAGGACCTGATCCTGGAGCCGTTCGCCGGCACGGTGTTCGGCATGACGCCGGCCGAGTCCACCCGGCTCTCGGGCGTGCAGAACGCGGGCGTGCTGATCGGGATGGCGCTGGTGGCGCTGTTCTGCACCTTCGGCACCCGCACCCGCGTCGGCGCGCTGCGGACCTGGACCGTGATCGGCTGCGTCGCCTCGGCGACGATGCTGTGCCTGCTGGCGGTCGGCAGCTTCTTCGGCGCCGAGTGGCCGCTGCGCGAGTCGGTGTTCTGCCTCGGGCTCGCCAACGGCGTGTTCGCGGTGGCGGCGATCGGTTCGATGATGCGCCTGGTCGGCGCTGGCCGGCAGTCCCGCGAAGGGGTGCGGATGGGCCTGTGGGGCGCGGCGCAGGCCGTCGCCTTCGGGCTCGGCGGCATCGTCGGCACGCTGGCGGTGGACGCGGCGCGGCTGCTGCTCGGCTCGCCGACGGCGGCCTATGCGCTGGTGTTCGTGGCCGAGGCCGTGATGTTCGTGATCGCGACCGGCATCGCAGTCCGGCTGAGCCGGACGGACTCGGAGGTCGCGGGCTTCGAGCCCGCGGCCGTGGCAGTTCCAGAGGGTCGCTATGCGACCCAGGCAGGTGGCTGAGATGGACGCAGGTGGTGGTGGCGGCGGTGCGCCGCGGGACGACTTCGACGTCGTCGTGATCGGGGGCGGTCCCGCGGGCGCTACGGCGGCCAACGACCTCGCGCGGCGCGGCCGGCGCGTGCTGCTGCTCGACCGCGCAGGACGCATCAAGCCCTGCGGCGGCGCGATCCCGCCCGCGGCGATCGCCGAATTCGAGATCCCCGATGCGCTGCTGGTCGCGAAAGTGACCTCCGCCCGTATGGTGTCGCCGACCTCGCAGGCGGTGGACATGCCGATCGATGGCGGCTTCGTCGGCATGGTGGATCGCGACGTGTTCGACGAGTGGCTGCGCGAGCGCGCGGCGGCCTCGGGCGCCGAGCGCCGCACCGGGACGTTCGAGCTGCTGACCCGCGATGCCGATGGCGTGGCGCGCATCCACTACCGGGCGAAGGGCGCCTCGGCCGGCGCACCGGCGCTCAGCGTGCGCGCCCGCGCCGTCATCGGCGCCGACGGCGCCCGGTCCGAGGTGGCGCGGCAGTGCATCCCCGGCGCCGAGGAAGTGCCCTTCGTCTACGCTTACCACGAGATCCTGCGCACGCCGAAGGGCGCGGATGCGGCGCCCGGCTACGATCCGAAGCGCTGCGACGTCTACTACCAGGGACGGCTGTCGCCCGACTTCTATGCCTGGGTGTTCCCGCACGGCGAGACCATCAGCGCCGGCGCCGGCACGGCACACAAGGGTTTCTCGATCCGCGGCGCGGTCGGCGACCTGCGCGCCGCGGCGGGGCTCGAGCGCGCCGAGGTCGTGCGCCGCGAGGGTGCGCCCATCCCGCTGAAGCCGCTGCGCCGCTGGGACAACGGCCAGGACGTGGTGCTCGCCGGCGACGCTGCGGGGGTGGTCGCGCCGGCTTCGGGCGAGGGCATCTACTACGCGATGGCCTGCGGCCGGATGGCCGGCGACGCCGTCGAGCAGCTGCTGGCCACCGGCAACGCGCGTGCGCTGCGCGGCGCACGGCGCCAGTTCATGAAGCTGCACGGTCGCGTGTTCTGGATCCTCGGGATCATGCAGTACTTCTGGTACTCCAGCGACAAGCGCCGCGAGAAGTTCGTGGCGATCTGCCGCGATCCCGACGTGCAGCGCCTCACCTGGGAGTCGTACATGCACAAGAAGCTGGTGGCTTCCCGGCCGGTGGCGCACGTTCGCATCTTCTTCAAGGACCTCGCGCACCTGTTCGGCTTCGCCTCGACGTGAGCGCCGGGCGGCCGGGCCGCGCGGCGCCGGTCCTCGTCGCTGCGGCGCTGGCGATCGCCACCGCCACCGCCGGCTCGCTCGTCACGGACCTCGGGCCCTGGTACCAGTCGCTGCGCTTTCCGCCGTGGAAGCCGCCCGACTTGCTGTTCGGGCCCGCCTGGACGCTGATCTTCTCGCTGACGGCGCTGGCCGGCGTGACGGCCTGGCGGGCCGAGACCGACCGGCGTTTCCGCGTCGGCCTGGTCGCCATGTTCCTGCTCAACGCCGTGCTCAACGTGTTGTGGAGCGCGTTCTTCTTCTACGTGAAGCGGCCCGACTGGGCGCTGGTCGAGGTCTCGCTGCTCTGGCTGTCGATCCTGCTGCTGATCGTCGTGCTGGGTCGCGTCTCCGGGCGCGCGGCCTGGCTGCTCGTGCCCTACCTCGCCTGGGTGAGCTTCGCCTCGGCGCTCACCTGGTCGGTGGTGCGGCTGAACGGCCCGTTCGCCTGAGCGCGGCCGGCTGCCCGCCGCTGCTCGCCGCCCGCCCATGCTCGAGCGCTTCTCCGACCCGCGTGCGATCGAATGGGTGCTGCTGTTCGTGCTGCTGGAGGCGGCCGTCCTGTGGGCCGCCTGGAGACGCACCGGCCGCGGTCTCGCCCCGGCGGCGATCGTCGCCTGCCTGCTGCCAGGCGCGTTCCTGATGCTCGCCGTGCGCGCCGCGCTCGCAGGCCAGGGCGGCAGGCCGGTCGCCGCGTGGCTGCTGGCGGCGCTGGCCGCACACCTCGTGGACCTCGGGGTTCGCTGGCGCGCCCGTTAGCGGCGGGGCGCGCCGGCGATTGCGGCGCGCCGTGCCCCGCTCCGTCACTCCTCGAGGGGCGGCAGCGAGGGGTCGATGGCCACCTCGATGCGACCCCCGGCCACGCGCACGGCGTGGGTCGCGAGGGGGCGGGTCGCGGGACCGGAGAGCACCTGGCCACCGCACACGTCGAACGCGGCAGCGTGCAGCGGGCAGGTGAGGCGCGTGCCGCGCAGGCGCCCCTCGCTCATCCGCGCCAGCGCGTGGGTGCAGAGATCGTCGAGCGCATGCAAGCCGTCGCGAGTCCGGCAGACCACGACCGGGCGGCCTTCGACGCGGCAGGCGAGCGTCCGTCCCTCGCGCAACGCGGCGAGCTCGGCCACGACGTGGAAGCGCTGCGGGTCGCCCATCGACGCCGCTCAGAGCTCGATCGTGGTCTCGAACACCAGCACGGCCTGGCCGACGATCCAGACGGCCCCCGGCGCGCCCTCGGCGAGCTCGAGCTCGACGTCGACGCGGCCCGGGCGCTGCATGGCCTGGCCCTGCGCTCCGGAAAAGCGCACGCGGCCGCCCTCGGGCGGCGGGAGCAGGCCGAGCCGCGCCAGGTAGGCACCCAGCAGTCCGTGTGCGTTGCCGCTGACCGGGTCCTCGGGGATGCCGAGTGCGGGGCAGAACATCCGCGACTCGGTGAGGCAGCCGGCGCTGCGCGAGCCGAGCGTGAACACGAAGTGGCCGGCGGCGCCGAGCTGCGCGGAAAGCGTATTGAGCCGGTTGAAGTCGGGCTTGAGGTGCTTCAGCTGCTCGGGTCCGCGCACGCCGATCATCAGGCGCGTGCCGCTGCCGCCCACGATCTGCATCGGGCAGCGGGTGTCGAGGTCGGCACTGGAGAGCGCGAGCGCATCCAGCACCGCGAGCCGCTCGCGCTCGTTGAGCTCGCGACCGAGCGGCGGCATCGACTGGCGGATCGCGATGCGGCGGGCCGGGCCGTCGCCGCGCACCTCGACGTCGACGCTGCCGCTCTTCTGCCGCTGGCGCAGGCGCGACGGCGTGCCCTCGCGGCGCGACAGCACGTAGTGCGCGGCGACGGTCGCGTGGCCGACGAAGTTCGCCTCCGTGCGCGGCGTGAAGAAGCGCACGCGCAGGTCGTGGTCCGGGCCGTCGGGGCGCAGCACGAACGCAGTGTCGGCGTTGTTCAGCTCGCGCGCGATGGCCAGCATCTCGTCGTCGCCGAGCACGTCGGCGCCGAGCACCACCCCCGCGGGATTGCCGGTGAAGCGGCGGTCGGTGAAGGCATCGACCTGGAAGACGTGGACGCTGCGAGTCATCGGGCGAGCCTCGGTTGGCGCGTCGGGGGCGGGATTGTATGTAACCCGGTCGCGCTGCGCATCTTCGCTGCGACGTCGGGTTCGAGCGGCGTGCCACGGGGCCGCGCGACGTCGCATGACGGCGTGGTCGCGTGACGGCATGGTCGCGTGTCGGCGTCGCCGCATCCCCGCGGCGCTGGGGCGCGCAGCGCCGCGGCACGGGCGACCGTGCCCTGCTGCCGCCGCGGCGCGGCTTGCAATCCCCGGCGCGGCGCCTACCATGTCCGGGACCCTGGGGTGGCCCTGGCGAGGGCCTGAGATGCCGGTGGACCGGCGAACCCGTTGAACCTGATCCGGTTAGTACCGGCGTAGGGAGCTGGCCATGTCCTCGATCCGTCGCGGCCCACGGGCCGCCGCTGCGCCTCGCGCGGCCTTGCCGTTGCCCGTTCACCCGCGCAGGGCGTCGCTCGGCGCCTGCGTCTGGCTCGCCCTCGGCGCGCCGCTGCTCGCGGCGGCGCCCGCGCAGGACGGCGGCGGTGCGCCGGGGGCGGCCGCGCTCGCCGCAGCACCGCCCGTGCTCCAGGAGGTGGTGGTCACGGCCAGCCTGCGGCGCGATCCCCTGGCGGAACTGCCGGCGAGCGTCACCGTGCTCGACACCGCCACGGTGCGCGCCGCGGGTGTGCAGCACCTGCAGGACCTGCTGCCGCTGGTGCCGAACCTCAACTGGGCCTCGGGCAGTTCGCGTCCACGCTATTTCCAGCTGCGCGGCATCGGCGAGACCGACCAGTGGCAGGGCGCGCCGAACCCGTCGGTGGGCTTCCTGATCGACGGTATGGACTTCTCCGGCGTGGGCATGCCGGCGACGCTGTTCGACCTCGGCCAGGTCGAAGTGCTGCGTGGGCCGCAGGGCACCACCTATGGTGCGAATGCGCTCGCGGGACTGATCAACATCGGCACCCGCGCGGCGCGGCGCGAGGGCGAGGCGCGGCTCGAGCTCACGGGCGGCGAGTTCGGCAGCCGCGCGGCCGGGGCCGTGGTGGGCGGGGCGTTGTCGGAGCGGGTCGCCGGACGGTTGGTCGCGCAGCGTTTCCGCAGCGACGGGTTCCGGGAGAACGCCTTCCTCGGCCGCGACGACACCAACGGCCTCGACGAGACGACGCTGCGCGGCCGCCTGGCGATCGAGGCGGGCGAGCGGCTCGACGTCGACCTCTCGGCGCTCTGGGTCGACCTCGACAACGGCTACGACGCGTTCGCGCTCGACAACTCGCGCCGCACGCTCTCCGACGCGCCGGGGCGCGACGCGCAGCGCTCGCGCGGCCTCTCCACGACCGTCGACTGGGGCGCCGCCGAGGCCTTCCGCCTGCGCAGCGTGACGGCGTGGACGGACTCCGACATCGTCTACTCGTTCGACGGCGACTGGGGCTTCGACCCGGGCTACGACTTCACCTCGCGATTCCTGCGCCGGCATCGCACCGCGAGCCAGGACCTGCGCCTGGTGTCCGCCGCCGAGGCCCGCGAGCCGGGCGACGTCGCGTGGATCGCTGGGCTCTACGCACTCGACGTGCTCGAGACGAACGACCAGCTCGACCTGTTCGGCGGCGAGGTATTCCGTGCGCTCGTCAGCCGCTACGCCGCGACCAACGTCGCGACGTACGGGCAGCTCGAGTGGCGGCCAGTGGCGCGCTGGCGGCTCACGGCGGGACTGCGTGCCGAGCAGCGCGAAGCCCGCTACCGCGACAGCGACGGCAGCCGCTTCGCGCCGCGTGACCGCATGCTCGGCGGGCACGTCGCGGCCGAGTACGCCGTGCGCGACGGCGCGAGCGCCTACCTGACGCTGTCGCGCGGCTACAAGGCAGGTGGCTTCAACCTCGGGCCGCTGGTCCCGGACGGACGCCGGCTGTTCGACCCGGAGTTCCTGCGCAGCGCGGAGTTGGGCCTGCGGCTGCGCGAGGCGGGCGGGCGCGCCGCGCTCGATCTCGCGCTGTTCCACATGCGTCGCGGTGACCAGCAGGTGAGCACCTCGGCGCAGCTCGACCCGGGCGACCCGCTGTCGTTCATCTTCCTCACCGACAACGCGGCCGAAGGCGAGAACTGGGGCGCGGAGCTCACCGCCGACTGGCGTCCGACCGACGCGCTGCGCATCGGCGCGACGCTCGGCGCGCTGCGCACCCGCTATCTGGGCTACCGGATCGGCGCGCGCGACCTCGACGGCCGCGACCAGGCGCACGCGCCTCGCTGGCAGTACTCGCTGAGCGTCGAGTACCGCGGCGTGCGCGGGCCCTACGCGCGGGCCGACCTGCAGGGCATGGACGCGTTCTTCTTCTCGGAGAGCCACGACCAGCGCTCCCGGCCCTACACCCTGCTGAACCTGCGCGCCGGCTGGGCCGGGGAGCGCTGGGACGCGAGCGTCTGGGTGCGCAACGCGCTCGACCGGGACTGGACGCAGCGCGGATTCTTCTTCGGCAACGAGCCGCCTGATTTCCCCGAGAGGCTCTACGTCCAGCCGGGCGACCCGCGCCAGGCGGGCGTCACCTTCACCTTCGACCTGCGCTGAGGGCCGCATGGACATCGCCGTCGACATCAGTCTCTATCCGCTGGAGCGCGACTTCGTGCCGCCGATCCAGGAATTCATCGACCGCCTCGGCACCGACGCACGGCTCAAGGTCGTCACCAACAGCCTGAGCACCCAGGTCTCGGGCCCGTACGAGGCGGTGATGGCGGCGCTCGCGCGCGAGCTGCGCCCGAGCCTCGAGCGGGGCCACGCCTCGGTGTTCGTGATCAAGCTCGTCGGCCCGCTGCCCGCGTACTGACGCGGCACCGCGATGCTCGAGCGCATCGTCGAAGGCCTGCGCGCCACGTCCCCGGCGGAACTCGCCTCGGTGCTCGCCGGGCTCGCCTACGGCGTGCTCGCCGTGCGGCAGGACCGGCGCTGCTGGCTCTTCGGTGGGTTCTCCTCGGCGATCCTCGCCTGGCTCGCCGCGCAGGCGCGGCTGCCGATGCAGTCGATGCTGCAGGTCGCCTACGTGCTGATGGCCGGCTACGGATTCTGGCACTGGTCGCGTGCGTCCCGGCAGCGCAGCACGCTGTCGATCGGCGTCTGGCCGTGGCCGGCGCACGTCGCGATCGGCGTCGCGATCGCCGCCGGCACCGCGGCGCTCGCGCCATGGGTCGAGGGATGGACCGCCGCCGCCTGGCCGCGCCTCGACACAGCCACGATGCTCGCCAGCCTGCTCGCGACCTGGATGGTGGCGCGGGTGCGGCTGGAGAACTGGCTCTACTGGATCGCGATCGACGCGGTGTCGCTCTATCTCTATGCGGTGCAAGGTCTCTCGTTCGTGGCGCTGCTCTATCTCGTGTACCTCGTGATCGCGGTGTTCGGCTGGTTCGAGTGGCGCGGACGACTGCGGCGGCAGTCGGCCGTGGCCGGCGCACCGTGATCCCCGCGACGGCGCTCGCCGCGGTGCCCGGTGCGGGGCCGGACGATCCTCCCCCGCGCGTCGTGCCGCTCGGCGGGGGGCTGCTGAACCGCACGTTCCTCGTCGAGACTCGCGCAGGCCGCTACGTGCTGCGGCTCGCCGCGGACGCGACGCCGATGCGCGAGCTCGGCGTCGACCGGGCGTTCGAGCTGGCGGCGCAGCGCCTGGCGGCCGGCGCCGGACTCGCGCCGCACGTCGTCGCGAGCGCCGAAGACCATGCCTTCCTCGTCAGCGAGTTCGTCGCCGGTGAGGCGGGGAGCGAAGTGCGGTCCGAGACGCCGGCGGGACTGCGGCGCCTCGGCGAGACGCTGGCGCGGCTGCGCCGCTTGCCGGTCGCCGGCCTCGCGAGCGTGGGACGATCCTGCACCGGCACCGCGAGCGAGGACGACGCGCCGCGAGCGCGCGCCTCGCGGCCGCCGCCGAACCTGATCGAGCGCACCCGGTGGCTGGTCGGGCGCGCCCGTGCGCAGGCGGGCCGCGATGCGGCCGCGTCCCTCGCACGGGCGCTCGAGGCGGCGGAGCAGGGCTGGCTCGCCGCGGGCGCAGCCGATGGTGCGGCTCGCCGCGCCCGGTGCCTGGTCCACAGCGATCCGAATCCCGGCAACGTGCTGTGGCCGCCGGGCGATGGCCCGCTGCTGCTGCTCGACTGGGAGTACGCGCACGTCGGCGACCCGCTGCAGGATCCGGCGGCGTGGCTGCAGTCCTGTCCTGCATGGCGGGGCCGCGAGGCGCGGGTGCTGCGCGCCTGCGGGCTCGACGACGTCGCCGATGCGGGCATGCTCGCGGGGATGGTGCGGGTGTACGAGGCGCTCGGGCAGGCGTGGCTCGCCCTCGCGGAAACTGCGGCTGGCATCCCTGCGGGGAGGCGGGCAAACTAGCCGCCCGTCCGTCGCGCCCGTCACGGGACCGCGGGCCGGTTTTTCAACGCATCAGGAAGCCAGCATGCCTTTGTTGAAGGTGGTCGACCGGGACGGCAAGGAGCACGACGTGGAGGCCAAGTCGGGCCTCAAGGTCATGGAGACGCTGCGCGAGCTCGATTACGGCATCGCCGCGATCTGCGGCGGCATGTGCTCGTGCGCCACTTGCCACATCTACATCGACGCCGCTTGGGCCGCGAAGCTGCCGCCGGCGATGTCCGACGAGCGCGAGCTGCTCTCCGAACTCTCCCACCACAAGGACACCTCGCGCCTGTCGTGCCAGGTCGAGATGACGGACGCGCTCGCCGGGATGCGCGTGACGATCGCCCCGGACGAGTGAGCCGTGTCGCGGCCGGCTTGCGCCGGCCGCCGCAGCGTCGCCCCGGCCGGCCGGCCAGTGTCGCCTGCCGGGCCGCCCGCCCGTCCTCGCGCAGGAGCCGCAGGTCATGACCCAGGGATCGACCGTCCTCGTCGAAGCGCGTGGCCCGGTGCGCCTGCTCACGCTGAACCGCCCGGACAACGCCAACGTGCTCGACCTCCAGATGGGTCGCGAGCTGCGCGCCGCGGCCGAGTCGGTCGCCTCCGACGCCGCGGTGCGTGCAGTCGTGCTGACGGGCGCCGGCAAGCATTTCTGCTTCGGTGGCGACCTGCGCGGCATGCTCGCCGGCAGCCTGCCGGGCGATGTCTACCTGCGCGAGCTGACGGGCGACCTGCATCGCGCGATCGTCACCCTGGTGCGGATGGACGCGCCGCTGGTCGCCGCGATCAATGGCACCGCGGCCGGCGCGGGCGTGGGCCTCGCGGCGATGGCCGACCTCGCCGTCTGTGGCGAGGGCACGAAGTTCTCGCTCGCCTACACCGGGGTCGCGCTCACGCCCGATGGCAGCACGTCGTTCTTCCTGCCGAAGATCCTCGGCCAGCGGCGCGCGCTCGAGCTGATGCTGACCAATCGTCCGCTGGGCGCGGCCGAGGCGCTGCAGTGGGGCCTCGTGAACCAGGTGGTGCCCGACGCCGAGGTGCTCGCCGCGGGCCTCGCGCTCGCCGAGCGGCTCGCGGCCGGCCCGCGCGGCGCACAGTCGGCGGTCAGGAAGCTGGTGGCGCTGGCGGTCGGCGACCTCGAGGCGCACCTGGCCGTCGAGTCCGACACGATCGCGCGCCAGTCGGTCACGCCCGAAGGGCAGGAAGGCATGAAGGCCTTCCTCGAGAAGCGCAAGCCCCGGTTCGCCTGAGCGGGCGCCGGCGCCGAGGAGGCAATCGACCATGTCCTGGCTCTACGTGTTCCTGCTGCTCGGTGCGGCCCTGGCGATCGGTCGCATCTGGTTCCAGGTGAAGAAGCTGCGCGAGCAGCCGGTCGACGACTGGGACGCGAGGCTGATCGAGCGGCTGCGGCGCGGCGGCGCCGACCCGTTCCGGCCGATCGACGTCGACTTCTTCGTCGCGATGCCGTCGGAGTCCGCGGCCGCCGGCGTGGCGGAGCGCCTGGAGGCCGAGGGCTTCCGGGTCGACGTGCGGGCCGTCTCCGAGTCCACCGAGCATCCGTGGAGCGTGCACGCGATCAAGCCGATGCAGCTCAACGCCGACGGCATCCGCTCGGTCTCGACGCGGCTGCGCGAGCTGGCTGCGGCGCAGGGCGGGCGCTACGACGGCTGGACGGCGAGCCAGCCCGGCGCGGGCTGATACGGGCCCGTGAGCGTCGATGCCGCGGGCGCGCGCCCACGCCGCAAGCTCGATCGCGAGGAGACCGAACGCCGGCTGGTCGCCGCCTTCGATCGAGTCTGGGCCCGCGACGGCATCCAGGGGCTCGGCGTCAACGCCGTGCTGAAGGAGGCGGGCGTCGGCAAGGCGCTGCTGTACCGCTACTTCGGCGACTTCGTCGGCCTCGCCCGCGCCTGGGCGGAGGGCGAGACCTTCCTGCCGCGACCGCCGGCGCTCTCCGGCGCCGCGCCGCGCCGGCCCCAGGTGGCCGCTGCGATCGCCTACGCGCAGGCGCTGCGTGCGCGGCCCAAGACCCGCGAGCTGCTGATCGTCGAGCTGCTGCGCACCTCGCCGGTGACCGATGCACTCGACGACATGCGGGCACGCTTCGGCCGCGAGATGCGGGCCTTCGCCACCGCCGGCGGTGCCCCCGAGGGCGAGGACGCGTTTGCGTTCAGCTTCTTCGTGACGGCCGCGATGACCTACCTCGCGCTGCGCGCCGGCGCCGTGCCCGACTACTATGGCATCAAGCTCGACCGCGAGGAGAGCTGGGTGCGGATCGAGCAGATGCTCGAGCGGCTGGCGACGCGCGTGCTTGGGCCGCCGACCGCGGCCGCCGCGCCTGCGGCTGCGGAGCGCCCGCTCAGGCCTTCGGAGCCTGCGCCTGCCTCGCGACCGCCTCGGCGGCGGCCTTGATCGCCTCGGCGTCGCCGAGGTAGCGGCTCGACAGCGGCCTGAGCTTCTCGTCCAGCTCGTAGAGCAGCGGCACGCCAGTGGGGATGTTGAGCTCGACGATCTCGGACTCCGGGACGTCGTCGAGCATCTTCACCATCGCGCGCAGGCTGTTGCCGTGCGCGGCCACCAGCACGTTGCGGCCCGCGGCGAGCTCCGGCGCGATGCGGCCCTGCCAGAGCGGCAGCACGCGGGCCAGCGTGTCCTTCAGCGACTCGGTGCCCGGCAGCAGCGCGGGGTCGAGGCCGGCGTAGCGCGCGTCGTGGCGCGGATGGCGTGGGTCGTCGGGCGAGAGCGCCGGCGGCGGGACGTCGTAGCTGCGGCGCCAGACCTTGACCTGCGCCTCGCCGTGCCTGGCGACGGTCTGCGCCTTGTCGAGCCCCTGCAGCGCGCCGTAGTGGCGCTCGTTCAGCCGCCAGCTGCCCTCCACCGGGATCCACATGCGGTCGGTCTCGTCGAGGATGATCCACAGCGTGCGGATCGCGCGCTTCAGCACCGAGGTGAAGGCGCAATCGATCGTGAGCTTCTCGCGCAGCAGCTCCTGGCCCGCGGATTTCGCCTCGGCCCGGCCCTGCTCGGAGAGGTCGACGTCGGTCCAGCCGGTGAACAGGTTTTCCTTGTTCCAGAGGCTCTGGCCATGGCGCACGAGGACGAGCTTTCCGGGCACGATCGGACTCCTGGGCGAATGAGGCGGCGGTTTATAGCACAGGGGCAGCGGCCCGGACGGCGGCCCGGTTCACGCTGGCCGCGCTCCGGCAGCGTCCTCGCCCTCCGTGCCGGCAAGGTGTGCGTCGAGCCCGCGCTCGGCGCGGGTGCGGCGCTGCGCGAGCGTGCGCGCCAGCAGCTGCTCGTTGGCCGCGCGGTGCGCGCGCGACGCGGGCGGGTGCTCGAGGTGCCAGGCGATGCCGCCGAACAGCAGCGTCTGGCGGCGCACGCCGCGATGCGCGAGCCGCGCGCAGAGCTCCTTGTCCTCCGGTCCCCAGCCCTCGATGGCCTCTTCGAAGCCGTTGGCCGCGAGCAGGTCCGCGCGCCAGAATCCCTGGTTGCAACCCTTGATCGCGATGACCGCGTTCGCGGCCGAGCGCAGCACCGCCTGCAGCAACGGCGCGTGCAGGGCATACAGGCGGCGCAGGCCGCCGAGGCCGGGTGCGAGTGGCCCGGGCCCGCGCAGCGGGTCGGCGAGCAGCGCCGCGCTGGCGCGTGCGTCGAGCGCGATGCGCACGCCCTGGGTGTAGTGGCCGCGGCGCGCCAGCCCGCGGTGGTCGCCGATGAAGCGCGGATGCAGCACCATGTCGCCGTCGACGAACACGAGGTAGTCGCCGCTCGCCGCCGCGATCGCGAGGTTGCGCAGCCGCGTCAGCCGGAAGCCGAGGTGCGGCTGGCGCAGGTGGCGTATGGGGCGGGGCGCATGCCGCGCGATCCGCTCGATGCACTCGGCGGTCGCGGGCCCGGAACCGTCGTCGGCCACCAGCACCTCGTCCGGCAGGTCGCGTTGCGCGAGCGCGCTGCGCAGCACCGCCTCGAGCGCATCGGGACGCTCGTAGGTGGTGATGGCGAGGCTGAGCCGCGGTGCGCTCACGCCCGCAAGGTCGCACGGCGACGATCAGCCGACCAGCTTGCGCAGCGCATCGACGCCCACCGACAGGGTCGCGAAGTCCGTGCCGCCGGCGCTGCGCAGGTCCGCGAGCGTACGGCGCCACGGCTCGAGGTCGTCGGCGCGTCGCGCCAGCCAGCGCTCGATCCGCGCCTCGGCGGGGCCTCGCCCGGGCAGCGACAGAACCCGGTCGGCGACGCCGCGTTGCGCCTGCAGCGCCGCATCGCGCAGGCCGCTGCGCGCGACGGCCTGCCAGCTCCCCTCGACCCCCAGCGACTCGATGCCGGCGCGCAGCCAGTCGAGGCCGACGCGTGCTCCGGCCTGGAAGTAGACGCCCGCGGCGAGCCCGAGGTCCGCGCGCCGGGCCGCCGCGACCTCGACGATGTCGAAGGCCGCGCCGAGCGCCTCGGTCGAGGCCATGAACGCCGCGAGCCCGGCCGGCACGCCCGCCTCGAGGTGGCTGGCGTGCGTGCGTCGCCAGGCCTCGAGGTCGAGGCCCGCGAGTGCCGCCGGCAGCGCCGCGGCGAGCCCGGCGATCGCCGGCGCGAAATGCCGGACCGCGGCCTCGACGTCGAGCCGGTCGCGACGGTGACGCAGCAGCCAGTAGGTGGCGTGGCGCAGCAGCCGCGCGGTCTCGGCATGCATCGCGTACTGCGTCGCGGCGGGCACGCGGTTGTCGAGTGCCTCGACCTCGGCCCAGCGCGAGCGCAGGTCGAACGCCTCGCGCGCGACGCTGTAGGCGCGCGCGACCTGGCCGGCGCTCGAGCCGGTGTCCTCCATCGCGCGCGGCACGAAGCTCGGGCCCATGCGATTCACCAGGCTGTTGGTCGTGGCGGTGGCGATGATCTCGCGCCGCAGCCGGTGGCGCGGGATCGCGCGCGCGAAGCGGCGCGCGAAGCGCGGCGGGAAGTAGCGCGCGAGCTCGCCCGAGAAGTAGGGATCCTCGGGCACGTCCGAGTCGATCAGCTGCTGGTTCAGCGCGATCTTGGAGTAGGAGAGCAGCACCGCGAGCTCGGGACGCGCGAGACCGAGGCCGCGCTGGCGGCGCTCGGCGAGCGTCTCGTCGTCGGGCAGGAACTCGACCTTGCGGTCGAGCAGGCCGCTGCGCCCGAGCAGGCGGATCAGGTGCTGCAGCTCGGGCAGGCGACGTGCCGACTGGGCCTCGAGCGTCGAGAGCGCCTGGCTCTGCAGGTAGTTGTTGCGCAGCACGAGCGCCGCGACGTCACCGGTGAGGGCTGCCAGCAGACGGTCGCGCTCGCGCCGGCGCAGCGCCCCGCGGCGCTCCTCGGCGGCGGTCAGGATCTTGAGGTTCACCTCGACGTCCGAGGTGTTGACCCCGGCCGAGTTGTCGATGAAGTCGGTGTTGATGCGGCCGCCGCCGAGCGCGTACTCGACGCGGCCGCGCTGCGTGAACCCGAGGTTGCCGCCCTCGCCGACCACGCGGGCGCGCAATTCCCGGCCGTCGACGCGCACCGCGTCGTTGGCGCGGTCGCCGGCGTCGGCATGGGTCTCGGCGGCCGACTTGACGTAGGTGCCGATGCCGCCGTTCCACAGCAGGTCGACGGGCATCCGCAGGATCGCGCGGATCACCTCGGCCGGCGTCGCGGCGGGCGCCTCGAGCCCGAGCAGGCGGCGCGCCTCGGGCGACAGCGCGATCGACTTGGCGTGGCGCGGGTGCACGCCGCCGCCGCGCGACAGCCGGCGCCGGTCGTAGTCGTCCCAGGAGGAGCGGGGCAGGGCGAACAGCCGCTCGCGTTCGCGGAAGCTCGTTTCCGGGTCCGGATCGGGGTCGAGGAACACGTGCTGGTGGTTGAACGCGGCCACCAGCCGCGCCTGCCGCGACAGCAGCAGGCCGTTGCCGAACACGTCGCCCGACATGTCGCCGATGCCGGCGACGGTGAACGGGGTCGACTGGACGTCGAGCCCGAGCTCGCGGAAGTGGCGCTTGACGCACTCCCAGGCACCGCGCGCCGTGATGCCCATCTTCTTGTGGTCGTAGCCCGCGGAGCCGCCGGAGGCGAACGCGTCGGCGAGCCAGAAGTCGCGCGCGGTCGCGATCCCGTTGGCGACGTCCGAGAAGGTGGCGGTGCCCTTGTCGGCGGCGACCACGAGATAGGCGTCGTCGCCGTCGTGGCGCACGGTGCGCGGCGGCGGCACGATCCGCCCGTCGACGATGTTGTCGGTGACGTCGAGCAGCGCGCCGATGAAGCCGCGGTAGGCGGCGACGCCCTCGCGCTGCGCCTCGTCGCGGCCCGCGCCTGCGGCCAGTCGCCGCGGCACGAACCCGCCCTTGGCGCCGACCGGGACGATCAGCGTGTTCTTGACGTTCTGCGCCTTCATCAGGCCGAGGATCTCGGTGCGGAAGTCCTCGCGGCGGTCCGACCAGCGGATGCCGCCACGGGCGACCAAGCCCATGCGCAGGTGCACGCCCTCGACCGAGGGCGAGTAGACGAAGATCTCGAAACGCGGGCGCGGCAGCGGCAGCCCGGGGATGCCCGCCGGGTCGAGCTTCAGCGCCAGCACCTGCGGCGGCGCGCCGTCCGCCCCGTGCTGCCAGTGGTTGGTGCGCAGCACCGCCTGGATCACCGCCAGGAAGGCTCGCAGGATCCGGTCCTCGTCGGCGCTCGCGACCGACTCCAGGCGCCGCGCCAGCGAGGCGGCGATGCGCGCCGCGCGCGCCTGGCGGCCGCGCGCCGGCGCGTCCGGGTCGAGCCTCGCCTCGAACAGCCGCAGCAGGTCGGCGGCGAGCTCCGGGTTCGCGGCGAGCACTCTCTCCATGTAGGCCTGGCTGAACGGCAGGCCGGTCTGCAGCAGGTAGCGCCCGCAGGCCCGCAGCACCACGATCTGCCGCGCCGTGAGCGCGGTCGGCACCAGCAGCCGGTGGAAGCCGTCGTCCTCGACCTCGCCGCGCCAGGTCGCGAGGCAGGCTGCGACGAAGCGTGCCTCGATCCGCGGGATGTCGAGTGCGAGGCCTGCGGCGTGCTCCAGCTCGAAGTCCTGGACGCTGGCGCCGCCGTCGAGTCCGGGCAGCGCGACGCGCCACGGCCGCTCCGACACCACGCGCAGACCGAAATTCTCCATCATCGGCACCAGGTCCGAGATGGCGATCGACTCGCCCGCCTTCACGATCCGCAGGTGCATCCGCGACTGCGGGCGTCCGCGCGGCCGGTGCAGGTTCAGCAGCCGCGCCGCCGGGTCGCCGCGCAGCGTCTCGAGGTCGCCGATGTCGTCGAGCGCATCGTCCGGCTGGACCTGGTCCTGGTAGGCGAGCGGGAACGCATTGCCGTAGCGCGCGGCGAGACGCGCCGCCGCCGAGGGGTCGAAGCGCTGCGCCAGCGCCTCGCGCAGCCGGTCGCCCCAGGTGGTGGCCGCGAGGGCGATGCGCCGCTCCACCTGTTCCACGTCGAGCCGCGGCGCCGCGTCGGGCGGCGTGCGGACCACGACGTGCACGCGCGCGTGGTTGGAGCTGGAGATCTGCACCTGCGACTCGACGTCGATGCCGCGCAGCTCGTGCCGCAGGATCTGCTCGATGCGGTGGCGGACGTCGGTGGTGTAGCGGTCGCGTGGCACGTAAACCATGCACGACCAGAACCGGCCGAACGGGTCGCGCCGCGCCAGCAGCCGCGTGGTGCGACGCTCGTAGAGGTTGACGACGCCACGCACGAAGGCGACCAGCTCGCGCTCCGTCGACTGGAACAGCTCGTCGCGGGGCCAGTTCTCGAGCACCGCCATCACGGCCTTGCCGTCGTGGCTCGCCGGGTCGAGCCCGAAGTGCGCGATCACCGCATCGACCTTGCGCCGCAGCAGCGGGATCTCGTGCGGGCTCGCGAAGTACGCCGTCGAGGTCCAGAGCCCCAGGAAGCGGTGCTCGGCGCGCGGCTCGCCACGCGCGTCGAATTCCTTGACGGCGACGTAGTCGAGGTAGGTCGCGCGGTGCACGGTCGCGAGCAGGTTCGCCTTGGAGATCACCAGCGGGGCCGGCGAGCGCGCGACCTCGCGCATCCGCCCGCGCAGCACGCCCGCAGCGACGGGAGGGGCCCCGGGTGCTTCGCGCAGCACCCCGAGGCCGCTGCCGCGCCGTGGCTCGAGGCGGTCGGCGGCGCGGCCGCGGCGCAGCCGGTAGTGCCGGTAGCCGAGGAACACGAAGTGGCCCGCGTCCATCCAGTCGAGCAGGTGGCAGGCCTCCTCGGTCGCGGTCCGGGGCGTGCGCGCCGGCGGGCGGGTGCGCAACCCGTCGGCGAGCGCGCGCACCTGGCGCCGCATCGGCGACCAGTCCTCGACCGCGGCACGCACGTCCGCGAGGGTGGCGAGCAGCGCGCCGCGCAGCGCCGCCATCGCCTCGGGGTCGAACTGCCGGTCGATCTCGTACAGCTGCCAGGATTCGCGCGGCAGCCCGCCGTCCGGGCCGCCGGCGGTGGCGAGCCCGAGGTCGCGCAGGCGCCCGGCGGCGTCGCGCATGGCCACCAGCACCGGGTGCACGAGCAGGTGGATGGCGATGCCTCGGCCGGAGAACGCGATGCCGAGCGAGTCCACCAGGAAAGGCATGTCGTCGGTGACGATCGCCACGTAGGTGGCCGCGGACTCGAAGCCGTCGCGAGCCGGGTCCGGGTTGAAGACCTCGACGCAGGCCTCGCCACGGCGACGCCGTGCACCGATCCGCAGGTGCGCCAGCGCCGCCAGCGCCAGCGTGCGGGGCTCGCGCGCGTCCAGGTCGTCCGCGTCGACGCCGCGGAAATACGCCTCGAGGTAGCGGCGCGGTGGCACGCCCGCAGGCAGGTCGCGCGGCGCCGGGCGGCGCGCGGCCGCGACGATCCGTGCGATCCGGTCGAGTCGTCGTCGCGGCAGGTTCTCGAGCATCGAGGTGTCCATCGGCAGGCGGCGTCGGCGCAAGTCTAGGCGTCGCCGCCGGCGGCGGCGATGCGGCGCGGCCGGCCGGGCTCCGCGGGCCCGATCTCGGTCGCACGACCGAGCAGCATGCGCAGCGCCCGGTCGAGCGCTGCGCGCTCGGCCTCGCCGAGCGGCGCCAGCAGCTCGCGCTCGTAGGCGAGCGCCACCGGTACCACCTCGGCGTACACCGCCTCGCCGCGCGCCGACAGCCGCAGCATCGAGCGGCGCCGGTCGTCCGGGGCGAAGCGACGCTCGACGCGTCGCGCGCGCAGCAGCGACGACACGGCGCGGCTGACCGCCACCTTGTCCATCGCGGTGCGCTGGGCGACGTCGGCGGCCGAGAGGTCCGGGTGGATCGCGAGGGTCGCCAGCACGCGCCACTCGGGGATCGTCAGGCGGAAGCGGCGGGCATAGCTGCCGGAGATGGCGCTGCTCACGAGGTTCGAGAGCACGGAAAGGCGATAGGGGAGGAAGTTCTCGAGCTGGAGGCGGCGCGGTCGGGTCATCGGTGCGTCCTGGCGGGGCGGGGAGAGGTTACCGGAGCGCAGTGCCGCCGGCCCTGCGACGGCGCCGGACCCGGGGCGGGGCCGCGACCGGATCCGGTCGCTTGCCGGACGCGCGGCCGCCCGCTAGACTAAGAATTGCAGGTTTTCGCAATATTTCAAATGTCAGTCCTCGATACCCTCGCCACCCAGCTTCGTGCCGCGGCCGACGAACGTCGGCTGCGACTGCTGCGGCTCTGCGCGGACGGCCCGGCCTCGGTTTCGGCGCTCGCCGCCGCCTGCGCCGACAGCGAGCCGAACGTCTCGCGCCAGCTGAAGCAGCTGGCGGGCGCCGGGCTGGTGCAGCGGACGCGGCAAGGCCAGTTCGTCGAGTACGCCCTGCCGGCCGGTGAAGGCGACGAGGCGCGGCTGGTGCAGTGGCTGCTCGCCCGCCTGGCCGACGATCCGGCACTCCAGGCCGCGCGGCTCGCGCTGCAGCGTGCGCGCCGGGCGGAGGCCGCACGTGGCGGCGCCGGTCGTGGTCCGCTGGCCCCGTCGCGCTTCGGCCGCGCGCTCGCGGCGGCGCTGGTGCCGGCAGGCGCAAACGGCTCCGGTCGCGCGCTGCTGCGCTGCCGGCATCCGGAACTGCTGGCGGCACTGGCGCGCAGCGCGCGCGAGGCCGTGCTGCTCGCGACGTCCGCCGCCGAGCGTGCGGCCTTGCGTCGCTGGGCCGCCGAGCGGGGCGTGGCGGCCGAGGTCGCGCTCGCGCCAGCGCTGCTCGTGCAGCCCGCGGCGCCGCGCTGGGACCTCGTGGTGCTCGACGAGCCGCCGACGTCGCGGCCCGGCGCGATCGGTGCGCTCGAGGCGGACCTCGAGCTCGCACGCCGCCTGCTCGCGCCCGCGGGCCGTGCCTGGCTGATGGCCGACTACGACGCGCTGGAAGCCGCGGCCGGCGGCGTCGCGCCGCCGCGACGCCTGCGCGGCCTGCTGCTCGCCGCGGGCCTCGAGTGCCAGGACCTCGTGCCCGTCGAATCCGAGGGCCGCCACGTGCTGGTGGCCCGCTGCGCCGCGGCGCCCGTCGCCGCGCCGCTCGCCCGTTCCGCCTGACCGCTACGCAGGAATACCCATGACCATCGCCGACCGCGCCACGTCGATCCAGCCGCTCGCCGCACCGCGCGGGCCTGCGCCGATCGAGGTCTCCTTCGAGTTCTTCCCGCCGGCCGATGCCGCGATGGAGGCGACGCTGTGGCAGTCCGTGCAGCGGCTCGCGCCGCTCGCGCCGCGCTTCGTGTCGGTCACCTACGGCGCCGACGGCTCGACCCGCGACCGCACGCACAAAGTGGTGCAGCGCATCCAGCGCGAGACCGCGCTGACCGGCGCGCCGCACCTGACCTGCGTCGGTGCCGCGCGGGCCGACGTGCTGGCGATCGCGCGCCGCTACTGGGACGAAGGCGTGCGCCACATCGTCGCGCTGCGCGGCGACGCCCCGCAGGGAGCCACCTCCTACGAGCCGCATCCCGGAGGGTTCGCGTACGGCGCGGACCTCGTGGCCGGCCTGCGCTCGGTCGCCGACTTCGACATCTCGGTCGCGGCCTATCCCGAGGTGCATCCCGAGGCGCGGTCGGCCCAGGAAGACCTCGACAACCTGAAGCGCAAGGTCGATGCCGGCGCGACCCGGGCGATCACCCAGTTCTTCTTCGACACCGACGACTACCTGCGCTTCCGCGACCGCTGCGTCGCGGCGGGCATCGGGGTCAGCATCGTCCCCGGCATCCTGCCGATCACGCGCTTCCCGCAGGTGACGCGGTTCGCGGCGCGCTGCGGCGCGCGGATCCCGGACTGGCTGGCCGAGCGCTTCGCGGGTCTCGACGACGATGCCGACACGCGCCGGCTGATCGCCGCCAACGTCGCGATCGAGCAGGTGTCGCGTCTGCGGCGCCACGGTGTGCGCGAGTTCCACTTCTACACGCTGAACCGGGCCGAGCTGACCTACGCGATCTGCCACGCGCTCGGGCTGCGTCCGGCCGCAGCGGCGGCCAAGCAGGGGGTCGCGTGAGCCGCGCGGCCGGCGCGCGGCGCGCGGGCGCCGCGCACGTCCACGGCCCGCACTGCCGGCACGGGGTCGGCTGCGGCGCGCCCGCGCCCGCGGCCGGCGGCGCGCGCGCACTCGAGCGCCGCGATGCGCCTGCCGCGCCCCCGGGGGTGCGTGCCGGGGCGGCGCCCTATGCGGTCGAGCCGCCGGACGAGCGCGCGCGCGAGGAGCGCGTGCGGCGGCTGCGCAAGCTCCTCGAGGAGCGCATCGTGCTGCTCGACGGCGCGATGGGCACGATGATCCAGCGTCACCGCCTGGACGAGGCGGGCTACCGCGCAGAGCGCTTCCGCACCTACGGCCGCGACCTGCGCGGCAACAACGACCTGCTGTCGCTGACCCGGCCGGACATCATCGCCGGCATCCACCGCGCCTACTACGAGGCGGGTTCCGACATCGTCGAGACCAACACCTTCAACTCGACCTCGATCGCCCAGGCCGACTACGGCATGGAGGCGCTCGTGCCCGAGCTGAACTACCGCTCGGCGCGCCTCGCGCGCCAGGTCGCCGACGAGTTCGCCGCGCGCAGCGGCGCGCCGCGCTTCGTCGCCGGCGCCCTCGGCCCCACCAACCGCACCGCCTCGATCTCGCCGGACGTCAACGACCCGGCGCTGAGGAACGTCAGCTTCGACGAGCTGGTGGCGACCTATGCCGACGCGACGCGCGCGCTGGTGCAGGGCGGCTCGGACCTGATCCTGATCGAGACGGTGTTCGACACCCTGAACGCCAAGGCGGCGATCTTCGCCGTGCGCGGCGTGCTGCAGGAACTGTCCCTCGACCTGCCGGTGATCGTCTCCGGCACGATCACGGACGCCTCGGGGCGCACGCTCTCGGGGCAGACCACCGAGGCCTTCTGGAACTCCGTGCGCCACGGCGACCTGCTCGCCGTCGGGCTCAACTGCGCCCTCGGCGCGAAGGACCTGCGGCCCTACGTGCAGGAACTCGGCCGGGTCAGCGATACCTATGTCTGCGCCTATCCCAACGCCGGCCTGCCGAACGCCTTCGGCGAGTACGACGAGACGCCGGCCGAGACCGCGGCGATCCTCGCCGAGTTCGCGAGTTCCGGGCTGCTGAACATCGTCGGCGGCTGCTGTGGCACCACGCCCGAGCACATCCGCCTGATCCGCGAGGCCGTCACCCGGACGGCGCCCCGGCGCCGGGCGGCACCGCCGGTGGCGTGCCGGCTCGCGGGCCTCGAGCCGCTGAACATCGGCGCGGACGCGCTGTTCGTCAACGTCGGGGAGCGCACCAACGTCACGGGATCGGCGAAGTTCCGCAAGCTGATCGAGGCCGGCGACTACGCCTCCGCGCTGGAGATCGCCAAGCAGCAGGTGGCCTCGGGCGCGCAGGTCATCGACGTCAACATGGACGAGGGCATGCTCGACTCGGAAGCGGCGATGGTCCGCTTCCTGAACCTGGTCGCGACCGAACCCGACATCGCGCGCGTGCCGCTGATGATCGACTCCTCGAAGTGGAGCGTGATCGAGGCGGGCCTCAAGTGCGTGCAGGGCAAGCCGATCGTCAATTCGATCAGCCTGAAGGAGGGCGAGGGCCCGTTCCTCGAGCAGGCGCGCAAGGCGCGCCGCTATGGCGCGGCGATCGTGGTCATGGCCTTCGACGAGCGCGGCCAGGCCGACACGGTCGAGCGCAAGGTGGCGATCTGCGAGCGCTGCTACCGGCTGCTCACCACCGAGGCGGGCTTCCCGCCCGAGGACATCATCTTCGACCCGAACATCTTCGCGGTCGCGACCGGCATCGAGGAGCACGACGGCTACGGCGTCGCCTTCGTCGAGGCGACGCGACTCATCAAGGAGCGGCTGCCGCACGCGATGGTGAGTGGCGGCGTCAGCAACGTCTCGTTCTCGTTCCGCGGCAACGACCCGGTGCGCGAGGCGATGCACAGCGTGTTCCTCTACCACGCGATCCGCGCCGGCATGGACATGGGCATCGTCAACGCCGGCCAGCTCGCGATCTACGAGGACATCGTGCCCGAGCTGCGCGAGGCGGTCGAGGACGTGATCCTGAACCGCCGTCGCGACGCGACCGAGCGGCTGCTGGCGCTCGCCGCGCGCTTCAAGGGCGAGTCGGGCACCAAGCGCGAGGCGGACCTCGAGTGGCGCAGCTGGCCGGTCGCGAAGCGCCTCGGCCACGCGCTGGTCAAGGGCATCGACGAGTTCATCGTCGAGGACACCGAGGCGGCGCGGCTCGAGGCCGAGCACCCGGTGTCGGTGATCGAGGGGCCGCTGATGGACGGCATGAACGTCGTCGGCGACCTGTTCGGCGCCGGCAAGATGTTCCTGCCGCAGGTGGTCAAGAGCGCGCGCGTGATGAAGCGCGCGGTCGCGCACCTCGTGCCCTACATCGAGAAGGGCAAGGGCGGGGCGGCGCGCAGCAACGGCAAGATCGTGCTCGCGACCGTCAAGGGCGACGTCCACGACATCGGCAAGAACATCGTCGGGGTCGTGCTCCAGTGCAACAACTTCGAGGTCATCGACCTCGGCGTGATGGTGCCGGCGGAGAAGATCCTCGACGTCGCGCGACGCGAGAACGCCGACCTGATCGGCCTCTCGGGCCTGATCACGCCCTCGCTCGACGAGATGGTGCACGTCGCCGCGGAGATGAAGCGCCAGGGCCTCAAGGTGCCGCTGCTGATCGGCGGCGCCACCACCTCGCCGGCGCACACCTCGGTCAAGATCGCGCCGCAGTACGACGAGCCCGTGGTCTACGTGAAGGACGCCTCGCGCTCGGTCGGGGTCTGCCAGACGCTGGTGACGCCTGCGCAGAAGCCCGCGTTCGCGGCGCAGGTCGCCGCCGACCACGAGCGGCGGCGCGAGCAGCACGCCGGCAAGACCCAGAAGCTGCCGGACGTCGGCCTCGCCGAGGCACGCGCGAACCGGCGGCGGATCGACTGGTCGACCTATCGGCCGACGGTCCCGGCGAAGCCCGGGCTGCAGGTGTTCGACGACTACCCGCTCGCCTCGCTGGTCGAGTACATCGACTGGATGCCGTTCTTCAACGCCTGGGAGTTCGCCGGCAAGTTCCCCGACATCCTCACCGATCCGGTGGTCGGCGAGGCCGCGAGCAACCTGTACGCCGATGCGCGGCGGATGCTGCGGCAGATGCTCGCCGAGAAGTGGCTCAAGGTGCGCGCGGTGGTCGGCCTGTTCCCCGCGGCTGCGGTGGGCGACGACGTCGCGGTCTACGCCGACGAGTCGCGCTCCACGGTGCTCGCCACGCTGAACCACCTGCGCCAACAGAAACCGAAGGCCGCGGGGCAGCCGCACGAGTGCCTCGCCGACTACGTCGCGCCGCGCGACAGCGGCGTGCGCGACTACGTCGGCGCGTTCGCCGTCACCGCGGGCATCGGCATCGAGCCCTGGGTGGCGAAGTTCGAGGCGGCGCACGACGACTACTCGAGCATCATGGTCAAGGCGCTCGCCGACCGCTTCGCCGAGGCCTGCGCCGAGCACTTCCACGAGCGCGTGCGGCGCGAGTTCTGGGGCTATGCGCCGGCCGAGCAGCTGAGCAACGCCGAGCTGATCCGCGAGGGCTACCGCGGCATCCGCCCGGCACCGGGCTACCCGGCCTGCCCGGACCACACGGAGAAGGCCAAGATCTGGTCGCTGCTCGACGTCGAGCGCAATGCCGGCATCTCGCTGACCGAGAGCTACGCGATGTACCCGACCGCCGCGGTCAGCGGCTGGTACATCGGGCACCCGGAGGCGCGCTACTTCGCGGTCGGCAAGGTGTCGCGCGAGCAGGTCGAGGACTACGCGCGCCGCAAGGGCGTCGCGCTCGCCGAAGCCGAGCGCTGGCTGGCGCCGAACCTCGGCTACGAGCGAGGCTGAGTCGGCCGCGCCCCTCAGCGGGCGCTGGCGACCTCGGGCTCCTCGTCGTCGAGCTGCCGCAGGTAGGCCGGGCCACCGAGCGCCCGCATCTGGCCGAGGATCCGGGCGCGCCGCTTCTGGACGTAGGCGGACGGCGCATCGGCGCGCAGCCGCACCGGGTTCGGCAGCACCGCGGCGAGCGTCGCGGCCTGCGCGCGGGTGAGGCGCGCGGCGGGCTTGCGGAAGAAGCGCCGGGAGGCGGCCTCGACGCCATAGACGCCGCGGCCGAACTCCGCGACGTTGAGGTAGACCTCGAGGATGCGCTCCTTGGGCCACATCGCCTCGATCAGCACCGTGAACCACGCCTCGAGCCCCTTGCGCAGGTAGCTACGGCCGCGCCACAGGAAGAGGTTCTTCGCCACCTGCTGCGAGATCGTGCTCGCGCCGCGCACCCGCCTGCTGCGCGCGTTGTGCCGCACGGCCTCGCGGATCGAGGCGAAGTCGAAGCCGGCGTGGAACGGGAACTGCTGGTCCTCCGCGGCGATCACCGCGAGCGCCGCGTGCGGCGAGACCTGCTCGAGGTCGACCCAGCGGTAGTCGTTGGCGTAGCGGAAGTCGCCGGCGAGCAGCGCGTCCTTGCGCGTCGCGATCATGAACGCCGAGGTCCAGGGCTCGACCCAGCGCAGCAGCAGGACGCTGCCGGCCGAACCGGCGAGGGCGGCGATCGCGACGATCGCCGTCCAGCGCAGCAGGGCGCGGCGCAGGCCCTTCGCGCGGGCGCGTGCCAAGCGACCTCAGGCGCCTCGCCGCGGGCGGCCGCGCCGGCCCGGGGTCAGGGTGCCCCGACCTTGCGCACGCTGCGGACCACCACGTCGTCGAGCGGGCAGTCGTCGAAGCCGCGGCGGCGCCCGGTGGCGACGGCGGCGATGCGGTCGATGACGTCCATGCCCTCGGTGACGCGCCCGAACACGGCATAGCCATAGTTGCCGGGCCGGTGGTCGAGGAAGTCGTTGTCGGCGAGGTTGACGAAGAACTGCGAGGTGGCGCTGTGGATGTCGCTGGTGCGCGCCATGGAGAGCGTGCCGCGCAGGTTCTCGAGGCCGTTGGTGGCCTCGTTCTGGATCGGCGGGCGCGTGGCCTTCTGCGACAGACCCGGCTCCATGCCGCCGCCCTGGATCACGAACCCCGGCACGACGCGGTGGAAGACGGTGCCGTCGTAGAACTGGTCCTCGACGTACTTGAGGAAGTTCGCGACGGTGCGCGGGGCCTCCTTCTCGAACAGCTCGACCGAGAAGTCACCGTGCGAGGTCTCGAAGCGCAGCATGCGGGTGTCCTGGAGGCGGGGCGCGGGCCTGCAGTGGAGTGGGACGGTTCAGCGCGACCACTGCCCCTCGGTGACGCGCTGCGACCCCGCGAGGTCGGCGTGGGAGCGTACGTGACGGAAGCCTCGCGCGACAAGCCGCCCGGCCACGGCCGTGGCCTGGGTGGCGCCGTGCTCGAGCAGCAGCCAGCCGTCCGGCACGAGGTGCAGCGGTGCCGACTCGACCAGCGCGGCGAGCGCGGCGAGCGCGTCGGTTCCGGGCGTCAGCGCCTCGCGCGGCTCGACGCGCAGCGAGTCGGCGCCGAGGACGGGGTCGTCGGCGGCCACGTAGGGTGGGTTGGAGACCACCAGGTCGAAGCGCCGGCCCCGCAGCGGCTCGAACCAGTCGCCGTGCAGGAACTGGACGTTGCGCAGCCGGTGGCTGCGGGCGTTCAGTTGCGCGACGTCGAGCGCGGCGGCGGAACGGTCGGTCGCAACGATCTTCCAGTCGGGGCGCTCGCTGGCGAGCGCGAGCGCGATCGCCCCGGAGCCGGTGCCGAGGTCCGCGAGCGACACCACGGACCCGTCCGCGCCGCACTGCGGCGCCAGCGCGAGCGCGCGTTCCACCAGCAGCTCGGTCTCGGGGCGCGGCACCAGCACCGCCGGCGTGACCGCGAGGCGCAGCGTCCAGAAGTCGCGGTACCCGACGATGTAGGCGAGCGGCTCGCCGGCGGCGCGCCGCGCGGTCCAGCGCTCGAGGATCGCGTCGAGCGGCGGCTCGAGCGGCAGCTCGCCGCGGGTCACGAGCCCGGCGCGGCCCAC
>JALORN010000081.1 GCA_025458905.1 Steroidobacteraceae bacterium | reverse complement strand
CCGCCCCAAGGCCTCTCGAGCCGCGCCCCCGCGACGCCCCCCACCGTTGCCAGCGATCGTCCGCACAAAGAGGGCGCCCGCACGATCCGCCGGCGCGAGAGTCGAAGAAACCAGCCCCCCGGCTGGTAGGGCCGCCACCCGCCAGTGTCGAGATCCGATTGCGGCGACGTCCGCTAGCCCCATCGTCCGCTCGCGCCGACCTCGCGAAGGTCGAGTCTTCCCCACTCTTCACGCGCCGCGTGACGTGGCGGCTCTTCCTCTTCGCCTGGGGCGGCAGCGAAGCGACCCGCGCGCTGCCGATGACGAATCAGGGGCCGTGCGAGTGCGAGAGGCGGCTGCGCGCGGCGTAGCGCGCCAGGACGGCGCGCTCCGAGGCCCACAGGGACGGGCTCGGGGCCGTCCGCGCGCAGCCGCCGCGCGCGCTCGCACGGCCCCGGGTGCGCCACCGACCCGCGCCGGTCTCTCGGCCGACGACCCAGGTGACGCCGACGAGCCGCCGCGCCTACGCGCGCAGCGTGTACCCCACGCCCCGCACGGTATGGATCAGCGGCTTGTCGAACTCCCGGTCCACGGCCTGGCGCAGGCGGCTGACGTGCACGTCGATCAGGTTGGTCTGGGGGTCGAAGCGGATGTCCCAGACGGCCTCGAGCAGCATGCTGCGCGTCACGACCTGGCCGGCGTGGCGCACGAGGAACTCGAGCAGGCGGAACTCCCGGCTCGTCAGCGTGACCTCGCGACCGGCGCGGGTGGCGCGGTGGGCGATCAGGTCCATCTCGAGGTCGTCGACCCGAAGAACGGTCTCGGCGGCGGTCTGGCGGCGTCGCAGCAGCGACTCCACGCGCGCCAGCAGCTCTTCGATCGCGAACGGCTTGCCGAGGTAGTCGTCGCTGCCGGCACGCAGGCCGAGCACTCGGTCGTCGACGGTGTCCAATGCGGAGAGCACGAGGATCGGCACCGGGTCGCCGCCCGCCCGCAGGGCGCGCACGATCTCCAGGCCCTCGAGTCGCGGCAGCATCCGGTCGGTGATCACGAGGTCGAAGCTGCGCGCCCTGGCGGCCTCCAGCCCCGCCTGGCCGTCGGTGATGCGGGTCACCTCGAAGCCCTGCGCGGAGAGGGGCGCGGCGATCTCCGCCGCGAGCTGCACGTCGTCCTCGATGAGCAACAGGTTCATGGGTGACCCGCATGGTGCCGCATCCGCGTTCCGATGGGCATCAGTGCAACCGCACAAGGAGGCAAAGGACACACTGACGAGATCGGTTTGCCTGGGGGGATTGCCTGGTAGGACACTGCCGGTATGAACGGCCCGGTACCCATACTGGTGATCGATGGCGGCGCGGACTCCGCCGAAGCCAGGCCCGTGGGCGCGCCGGAGCTCGTGCGGCGCCTGCGGTCCAAGATCGACGACGGCTTCCCGCGGCTACGGTTGCACACCCGCTGGCGCGTCGGCTACGAGCTTTCCGAAACCCCATGAAGACCCTGTTGTTCGACCGGCGCGCGCTCAGCGCGGCGACGTTGTCGGCGGTCGCCGTCGTCGCGGCCTTCATCGCGGCCTTCGCCTGGCTCGAGAATCGGGTGGCCAGCGTGCTCGACGCGGAACTGGCCGCATCGCTGGGCCGCGACCTGCAGTTGTTCCAGGCGCTGGAGCGAGAGACCGGCGTGGACTCGGTGGTCGTGGCGCTGCAGCGTCGGCTCGCCGTGCCGGGCGGCCCGCGCCGCTACCTGCTCCTCGACCCGGCCGGGCGGACGGTCCTGGGGAATGGCGGCGCGTGGCCGCCGGACGTCGCGACACGTGCCGACCTCTCCCACGTCGTGCTCGGCGACGGGCCGCGCCTGCGTGTGGTGTCCGGGCCGGTCGGCAACGGCCACCGCCTGTTCATCGGCGAGCTGGACGCGCGCCAGGAACAGGTCGGCCGCTCCCTGGTCACCGCCGGCGTGGTGGCGATGCTCCTGGTGCTGTTCGCCTGTCTTCTGGTCGCGTGGCTCGCCAACCGTTACGTCGGCGAGCGCCTCGCCGGCATCGCGCAGGCGGCGCGCGAGATCATGCGGGGCCAGATGAAGGCGCGTGCGCCGGAAGGCCAGCGGGTCGACGCACTCGGCTCGCTGGCGCGGGTCTTCAACGAGATGCTCGACCAGAACGAGGCGCTGGTCACGGGCATGCGCACGGCGACCGAGAGCCTCGCGCACGACCTGCGCACCCCGCTGATGCGCCTGCGCCGCGCGATCGAGGCGGCACGCGACACGTCCGACCCGCTGCAGCGAGACGAACTGCTCGGCAGTGCGGAGTCCGAGGCCGAGCATGCGTTGCGCACCTTCAGCGCGCTGATCGACCTGGCGCGGGCCGAGGCCGGCCTGTCGCGCGACGCGATGGAGTGCACCGACCTCGCCGAGCTCGCCACCGACGTGGCCGACCTCTTCGAACCGCTGGCCGAGGAGCGACAGCAGCGGCTCGAACGCGACATCCGTCCGGCGACCGCGGTGGCGCACCGGCAGATCCTGTTCCAGGCACTCGGCAACCTGCTCGAGAACGCGATCAAGTACTCGCCCGCCGGCGTGCCGCTGCGGCTGTGCCTCGAGCCCGGCAGCGCGACGCAGGGACCCGCGTTCGTCGTGTCCGACGCGGGGCCCGGCATCCCGGAGCACGCACGCGAGCAGGTGCTGCGTCCGTTCGTGCGGCTGGAGACCGCGGGCCGCAAGCCCGGCTCGGGCCTCGGGCTCGCGATCGCCGCCGCTGCGGCGCGCCTGCATGGGGGGCAGCTGCAGCTCGAGGACGCCGAACCGGGCCTGAGGGTGCGCCTGCAGCTCGGCCTCGATTCGCGTCGCGGCGCGGCGTCGGCCGGGCAGTCGTCGTCACCGTCGACGTCACCGTCCCAGCCGCTCAGAACGTCGCGGGGCGCGGATTCGCAGGGGGCGCGGCCGGCAGCGCGAGCGTGACCGCGAGCCCCAGTGGCCTGCCGCCCGGCGCGTCGCGCCGGTTGCGTGCCTCGATCGAGCCGCCGTGGGCACGCATCACGCGCGCCGCGATCGCGAGGCCCAGGCCGGCGCCACCGCTGCCGCGCTCGCGTGCCGCGGCGACCCGGTGGAACGGCTCGAAGATCCGCGCCAGCTCGTCCTCGGGCACGCCCGGCCCCGCATCCTCGACCACGACGCGGGCGCCGCCGTCGGGCGCCGGCTGAAGGGTCATCGACACCGCAGTGCCCTCTGGCGCGTGCCGCAGCGCGTTGCGGACCACGTTCTCGATGGCCGACGCGATCCACGCCGGGTCGGCCTGCACCGGCCGGCGCGCGAGCTCGGTGCGCCACTCGAGACGCCGTCCCGAGCCTTCCGCCTCGAAGCGTGCATCGTCCGCCAGCCGCTCGACCAGCTCCACCAGGTCGATCGGCTCGGGTGCGATCGCGCCGGCCCCGGAATCGAACCGCGCCACGTCGAGCACGCGACCGATCAGCTCGTCGAGCCGCTCGATCTCGCTCTCGAGCCGCTCGAGCTGGCGCCCGACGTCCGCGCCCGGCTGGCGCGCGAGCCCGGTCGCCAGCCGCATCCGCGCCAGCGGCGAGCGCAACTCGTGGGAGACGTCGCGCAGCAGGCGCTCGCGCACCTCGATCAGCGTGGCGAGCCGGGCCGCCATCGAGTCGAACGAGCCGGCGAGGCGGCCGAGCTCGTCGCGACGATCGCGGGTGGCGGCGGCCACGCGGGCGCCGAGATCGCCGTCGGACAGCGCCTGGGTGGCGCGCTGCAGGTCGCGGATCGGGCGGGTGATCGAGCGCGCGAGCCCGAAGCTGAGCAATGCCGTGACGACGACCGCGAGCAGCAGCAGCGGGACTCGGGCGTCGGGCATCATGAATGGTGGCGCGAAGCCGCGCCTGCGGCGGGGTGCGGGCAGCAGCAGCCGATAGCGCGTGCCCGCGGCGTCCACCAGGACCGGCAGCCGCTCCGGCGGGCGCAGCTCCACGCCCGGCGCGCCGTCCAGGCGCAGCGCGGGCGCCGCCCAGCGCGCCGCGCGCCGCGGCGGCAGCGGCCGGCCGAGCAGCTCGCGACCGCCGTCGTCGATCACCAGCAGCGGCCGTTCGCGGCGCGTGGCGGCGTCCTCGCGCAGCCAGGCCACCAGCTCGGGCCGGCCGCCGCGCGCGAGCGCGGCCGCGGCACGCCCGGCCGCGTCGCGCAGCTGCGCGGCGTTGTCGTCCTGGCGCTCCGCCAGCACCCACCAGGTGATCAGGATCGCGCCGGCGCCGATCACCAGCATCGCGGCGAAGAACGAGGCGAAGATCCGCAGCGACAGGCGCGTCACGCGGACGGCTCCGCGAGCAGCTCGTAGCCCGCGCCGCGCACCGCGCGGATCTCGATGCCGCGCACGCCGGTGCGCTCGAGCTTGCGCCGCAGGTTGCTGACGTGGGTGTCGACGCTGCGGTCGTAGAGCGTCAGCTTGCGCCCGAGCGCGTGCTCGGTCAGCTCGGCGCGGCCGACCAGCCGGCCACTGTCCCGCGTGAGCCGGGCGAGCACGCGGAACTCCGCCCCGGTGAGTTCCAGCGCGACACCGCCGCAGGCGGCGCGACGCCGCGCCAGGTCCAGGTGCAGGGGCCCCGCCCGCAGCTCCGCCGGGACGGCGGCGTCGTCCGCATGGCCGGCGGGCGGCGCACTCGCGCGGCGCAGCACCGCGCGAACGCGGGCGGCGAGCTCGCGCGGGTCGAACGGCTTGGAGAGATAGTCGTCGGCGCCGAGCTCGAGCCCGAGGATGCGGTCGACGGCGTCGCCGCGCGCCGTCAGCATCAGGATCGGCAGCCGCGGTTCCCGCGCGCGCAGCTCGCGCAGCAGGTCGAAGCCGCTGCGGCCGGGCAGCATGACATCGAGCACCACGAGGTCGGGCGCGGCATCGCCGCCCGGCAGCTCGAGCGGCGCGGCCGGCGCCTCGTGCGCGAGCTGTACCTCGAAGCCTTCGCGGTCCAGGAACTCGGCGAGCATCGCCGCGAGCTCGCGGTCGTCGTCGATGATGAGGATGCGGGGGCGGATGGTCCGGTCTCCGTGGGGTCCGCAGGATGTTGCCGTCGCGCGCGCACTGCCGCCAGCGCGACCCGAACCCTTGACACAACTTTGCACCGCATTGACGGAAACTCGACGCCCGCGGTCGGTCCAATGCGGCATCCTCGATTCCATGGACGACACAGGAGCACGACGATGAACAGGCACGGTGCGTTGGGGCTGGGGCTCGGACTGGTGGCTATCCTGGCGAGCGCCGCGGGCGTCGCGCTCGCGAGTCCCGGCATGGGTCCGGCCGGCCGCGGCGGCGAGCGGCCGCCGATGAGCATGATGGACGGTGGGCCGGGCGGCATGATGATGGGCGTACCGCATCCCCGGATGCTCGAGCGCATGGCCGGCGAGCTGCAGCTGACCGAGGACCAGAAGCAGAAGCTCAAGGGTGTCTTCGAGTCGGCCCGCCCGGAGATGGAGCAGGTGCGCGAGCTCGGACGGCAGAACGCCCGAAAGCTCCAGTCCGTCCGGCCCGGCGACCGGAACTACGACGCGGTCGTCTCGGAGGTGTCGCGCGCCGCCGGTGAGCTCGCGACCCGGGCGGTCACCAACGGTGCGCAGCTGCGCGCCCAGGTCTGGGCGGTGCTCACCCCGGAGCAGCGCCAGAAGATGGAAGCGCTCCAGGCGCAGCGCCGCGAGGCTCGCCAGCAGCGCATGGCCGAACGCCGCTCGCGCATGCGTGCGGCGCCCTGACCCCATCCCGTCCCGCCCGAGCGCCCGGGCAGCGGCCTGACGAAAACGAAAAAGGCCCGGTGCAGCGCCTGCACCGGGCCTGGTTCTGCCGAACCCTCGCGCCGCCGCCAGCACCCCGAGGGCGCCCGTCGGCCGCGCAGCCGGCTCAGTTGACGAAGTTCTTCAGGTTCTTCAGCGGCATCGCACGGACCTTCTTCGAGGCCGGCTTGGCCTTGAAGGTCATCTTCTCGCCGGTGAACGGGTTGACGCCCTCGCGCGCCTTGGTGGCGGGCTTCTTGACGACCTTCAGCTTGAGCAGGCCGGGCAGCGTGAAGAGGCCGTTGGAGCGGAGGCTCTTCTTGATCGAGGCGTGCAGCGAGTCGAACACCGCCGACACCTGCTTGCGGGACAGCTCGGTGTCCTTCGCGATCTGGTTGAGGATCTCCGACTTCGTCGGCGGGCCAGCCTTCTTAGCCATGTTTCAGATACTCCTGGGATGGATTTCGGTCAGTGTTTGCAAGTGCGCATCGCTGCGCCGCACGAATCGGCGCGCAACATAGCACATGGGGTGCGCATGGCAAGCGTTTTTTCGCGAGGCATGCTGCTGAAACCCCTTTTTTTCTAGGCTCGCGCGCAACTGCTCTCGATCGACGTCGCGCGCGAGCCTGAAAATCAAGGCTTTCGGGAGCATGCCTCGCGCGACGTCGCGGCGACCGCGACGCCGGCGCGTCGCCGATGCACGCGGCGTCGCCGCGCGAGCCGTCGCCGAAGTGCTTGGCGCGAGTGCAGACTCCCGGCGCCGCGCGCGGCGGCACCGCGAACGCGGCCGAGGCGCGAGGCGTCGTGCTGTCGCCATATGGCGTCAGCGCAGCAGGATCAGCAGCACCTGGATGCCGATGCCGGCCCAGAGCGGGGAGAGATCCAGCCCACCGATCGCAGGCAGCGTGCGCCGGATCGGCGCGAGCACCGGCTCGCACAGCGACTCGAGGATCGAGGTGGCCGGAGAATAGGTGCCCGGGGCGATCATCGAGAGCAGCGCGTAGATGAAGATCGCCCAGAAGTAGACCCAGAGCGTGCTCCGGACCACCTCCAGCGCGGCGAGCCGCAGCAGGTCGAGCGCGTCGGGGACGCCGAAGCCACGCACCAGCGACAGCGCTGCCACCTGCGCGACCGCGACCAGCAGCACCGCCACGACCGAGGACGTGTCGATCCGGCCGACCGGCGGCAGCGCCCGGCGCAGCGGCATGATCAGCCAGTTGCTGAGCCGGAGGATCGCCTGCGAGAGCGGGTTGCGGAAGTCGGCCCGTGCCCACTGCAGCAGCAGGCGCAGCAGGAACACGAAGAACAGCAGGGAGAAGAAGGTGTCGACGAGGAATACGAGGACGTCTTGCATGCCGTCGGTCCGGGCGGAAGATCAGGAGCGGGAGGCGCCGAACTGCGCGGCGAGCTCGCTGCCGCGGCGCACTGCCGCGGACACCGCGCCGGCGACGGCTTCGCGGAAGCGGGCGCCCTCCAGCGCGCGCAGCGCGGCCTCGGTGGTGCCGCCGCGCGAAGTGACCTCGGTCCGCAGCCGCGCGAGGTCGCCGTCGCCGGCTGCTGCCATCGCGCCGGCGCCGTGCAGGGTCGCCACGGCGAGCTGGCGCGCCGCTTCCGGTGACAGGCCCTGGGCGACGCCGGCCTCGGCGAGTGCCTCGGCGAGCAGGAAGAAGTAGGCGGGACCGCTGCCCGACACCGCCGTGACGGCGTCCATCAGCGACTCGTCGTCTATCCAGGTCACCATGCCCGCTGCACGCAGCAGGTCCTCGGCGAGCGCGCGCGCCGCGGGCGGCACGGCCGGGCCGGCGAACAGGCCCGTGGCCCCCGCGCCGACCAGCGCCGGCCGGTTCGGCATCGCCCGCACCACCGGCACGCCGGGACCGCACCAGTCCTCCAGGTCAACGGTGCGCAGGCCCGCAGCGATCGACAGCACGACCGGCCGCTGGCGCTGCAGCGCCGGGCGCAATGCGGCGACGACCGTGGCCATCTCCTGCGGCTTGACCGAGAGCACCACCAGCGCGGCGCCGTCGATGGCGGCGAGGTTCTCGGCGCCGACCTGCACGCCCGGGAAGTCGCGCTGCAGCGCGGCCCGCGTGGCCTCGTGCGCCTCGCCGATCGCGATCCGCTGCGGCGGATGGCCGCGCTGGCGCAGCGCGCCCACCAGGGCGCGACCCATGTTGCCACCGCCGATGAAGGCGAGCCTGGAGTCCCGTGTCATCGGTCCATTCTAGACGGAGCCGTCGCCGCGCGTGCGGGGCGCCGCGCGAGCCTCGCGTCGCGGCCCCCTGCCCGCGGGGCGTGGCCGGTCACGCGCCGGGGCGCGGGCCGAACAGCGCGGTGCCGACGCGCACGACGGTCGCGCCCTCGGCGATCGCGGCCTCGAGGTCGCCGCTCATGCCCATCGAGAGGGTGTCGAGCGGCGCGCCTCCGAGCCGGGCCTGCAGGTCGTCGCGGATGCGGCGCGCCGCGGCGAACCAACGGCGCTGCGCCGCCGGTTCGTCCTCCGGCGGCGGCACGCACATCACGCCACGCAGCGCGAGCCGGGGCAGGGCGCGGATCTCGGCGGCGAGCGCAGCGGCTCCCGCGGCATCGATCCCGCCCTTGCCGGGCTCGTCGCCGAGCCGCAGCTGGATGCAGACCTGCAGCGGCGAGGCGTGCGGCGAGCGCTGCTCCGCGAGCCGGTGCGCGATCCTCGCGCGATCGACGGTGTGCACCCAGTCGAAGTTCAGCGCGATCTCCCGGGTCTTGTTCGACTGCACCTGGCCGATGAAGTGCCAGGTGAGGCCCCGGTCGCGCAGCGCGGCGACCTTCGGCAAGGCCTCCTGCAGGTAGTTCTCGCCGAAGTCGCGCACGCCGAGTGTGGCCATCGCGCCGAGCGCCTCGACCGGTTGGCCCTTGCCGACCGCCAGAAGCGTGACGGAGTCGACGTTACGGCCATGCTGCGCCGCGGCGGCCGCGATCCGCGCACGCACGGCGCGCACGTTGTCGGGCAGATTCTGCGGAAGGATTAACATAGGTGTCGGGGAGGCCCTTGGCTATACTCCGGTCGCTTGCCCCGCGGGACGCTTGCCCGCCGGACGCTCGCCTGCAAGTCCGCTTGGCCCGGGAGTCTTCATGGCTGTAGACATCGCGCAGCTGCTCGCTTTTGCCGTCAAGAACAAGGCGTCGGACCTGCACCTGTCCGCCGGGATGCCGCCGATGATCCGCGTCGACGGCGACATGAAGCGCGTCAACATGCCTGCCCTGTCCCACAAGGACGTGCACGGCATGGTGTACGACATCATGAACGACAAGCAGCGCAAGGCCTACGAGGAGTTCTTCGAGACCGACTTCTCGTTCGAGATCCCGAAGCTCGCACGCTTCCGCGTCAACGCATTCAACCAGAATCGCGGCGCCGGCGCGGTATTCCGCAACATCCCGTCCACGATCCTGACGCTGGACGACCTGAACGCGCCCAAGATCTTCCGCGACCTGTGCATGCTGCCGCGCGGCCTGGTGCTGGTCACCGGCCCGACGGGCTCCGGCAAGTCGACGACCCTCGCGGGCATGATCAACCACTGCAACGACAACCGCCCGGACCACATCATCACGATCGAGGACCCGATCGAGTTCGTGCACGAGAGCAAGCGTTGCCTGATGAACCAGCGCGAGGTGCACCGCGACACCCTCGGCTTCAGCGAAGCGCTGCGCTCGGCGCTGCGCGAGGACCCGGACATCATCCTGGTCGGCGAGATGCGCGACCTCGAGACCATCCGCCTGGCGCTGACCGCCGCCGAGACGGGCCACCTGGTGTTCGGCACCCTGCACACGAGTTCCGCCGCCAAGACCATCGACCGCGTCGTCGACGTGTTCCCGGCCGCGGAGAAGGAGATGGTGCGCTCGATGCTCTCGGAGTCGCTGCGCGCCGTGATCTCGCAGTCGCTGCTGAAGCGCAACGGCGGAGGGCGGGTGGCGGCGCACGAGATCATGATCGGCACCCCGGCGATCCGCAACCTGATCAGGGAGGGCAAGATCGCGCAGATGTACTCCGCGATCCAGACCGGGCAGGGCGCCGGCATGCAGACCCTGGACCAGTGCCTGCAGGACATGGTGGCCAAGGGGCTGGTGACGAAGGAAGAAGCGCGCTACAAGGCGCAGAACAAGGATGCGATCTGATGGATCGTGACCAGGCCATCAAGCTGATGCAGGACCTGCTGCGGCGGGTCGTCGAGAAGAAGGCCTCGGACCTCTTCATCACTGCCGGTTTCCCGCCGGCGATCAAGATCGACGGCGAGGTGCGTCCCCAGAGCGAGCGGGCGCTCTCGCCCGAGCACTCCGCCATCCTGACCCGCGCGATCATGAACGACCGCCAGACCAAGGAGTTCGACGCGACCAAGGAGTGCAACTTCGCGATCGCGCCGCCCGGCATCGGCCGCTTCCGCGTCAATGCCTTCGTGCAGCAGGGCCAGACGGGCTGCGTGCTGCGCATGATCAACAGCAAGATCCCGACGGTCGAGGAACTCGACCTGCCGCCGATCCTGAAGGAGGTCGTGCTCTCCAAGCGTGGCCTAGTGATCCTGGTCGGCGGCACGGGCTCCGGCAAGTCCACCTCGCTCGCGGCCATGGTCGGCTACCGCAACGAGAAGACCCGTGGCCACATCGTCACCATCGAGGACCCGGTCGAGTACGTCCACCAGCACAAGGGCTGCGTGATCACCCACCGCGAGATCGGCGTCGACACCGAGTCGTGGCACGCGGCGTTGAAGAACACGCTCCGCCAGGCCCCGGACGTCATCCTCATCGGCGAGATCCGCGACCGCGAGACCATGGAATACGGCATCCAGTTCGCCGAGACGGGCCACCTGGTCCTCGCGACGCTGCACGCCAACAGCGCCAACCAGGCGCTCGACCGCATCATCAACTTCTTCCCGGACGAGCGCCGCGAGCAGCTGCTGATGGACCTGTCGCTGAACATCCGTGCGCTGATCTCGCAGCGGCTGATCCCGCGCGAATCGGGCGGGCGCATCGCGGCGACCGAGATCATGCTGAACTCGCCGCTGATCCAGGATCTGATCTTCAAGGGCGAGGTCGCATGCGCACGTTCGACCAGGCGCTGTTCGAGCTCTACGAGACCGGCTTCATCTCCTACGAGGACGCGATCCGCAACGCCGACTCGAAGAACGAGCTGCGGCTGCGGGTCAAGCTCGAGAGCAAGCGCGAGGCGAAGAACGTCGACGACGCCGGCGGGTTGCAGCTGCTCGACGACGAGGAACGCGGCCGCGCGCTCTGACGCGGCCCGCGGCGATCCCCGGCGGGCCGCCCCGTGCCGGGGGCGGCGCGGGCAGGCGAGGGCGTGCCCGCGCAGGGCCAGGCGGCGCCACGGTTACCAGGAAGCACCACAAATGGCCGCGAACACCGAGAGCGTACAGGAAGGCATCGAGGCACCCGCCCGCGAGGTCGCCCCGGGTGCGCTGAACACCAAGCCGCTGTTCAAGCTGATGGTCGACCGCAACGCGTCCGACCTGTTCTTCACCGCCAATTCCCCGATCAAGATCAAGATCGAGGGCCAGATCTTCCCGATCAACAAGCAGATCCTGACGCCCGAGACCGTCCGCCAGGCCGCCTACGGCCTGATGTCGCAGGAGCAGCTGGCCTACTTCAACCGCGAGTTCGAGATCGACTTCGCGATCAGCGAGCCCGGGCTCGGGCGCTTCCGCGTCAACGTGTTCCACCAGCGCGGCTACCCTGCGATGGTGCTGCGGTACATCACCGCGAACATGCCGAAGCTCGAGCAGCTCGGCCTGCCGGAGATCGTCCGCGACCTGGCGGGCCACAAGCGCGGGCTGATCCTGCTGGTCGGCGCCACCGGCTCCGGCAAGTCGACCACGCTGGCGGCGATGATCGACCACCGCAACGAGACTGCCTCGGAGCACATCATCACGATCGAGGACCCGATCGAGTTCCTGCACACCAACAAGCGCTCGATCGTCAACCAGCGCGAGATCGGCATCGACACCAAGTCCTACGACCGGGCGCTGCGCTCGGCGATGCGCGCCGCGCCCGACGTGATCCTGATCGGCGAGATCCGCGACCGCGAGACCATGCAGTCGGCGATCAACCTCTCGGGCACC
>JALORN010000108.1 GCA_025458905.1 Steroidobacteraceae bacterium | reverse complement strand
GATGAAGCCGCAGGTGTTGACGACGACCACGTCGGCGGCGTCGTAGGTCGGGGCGACCTCGTAGCCCTCGACGCGCAACTGCGTGAGGATGCGCTCGGAGTCGACCAGCGCCTTCGGGCAGCCGAGGCTGACGAAGCCGACCTTGGGGTTCTTGGGTGACATGGGCCGCGCATGCTCTCGCAGCGGGCGCAGGTGTGTCCACTGTCCGGTCCCCTGCGGGGTCGAGGCTTCGTTTGCCGGCGCGGACACGGCTGAATAGCCGCCACCATGAAAGACCTGAACATCGCGATCGTCGGCGCCGGCATCGGCGGTCTCTCCGCGGCCCTGGCGCTGCAGCGGCTCGGCTTCCGGGTCACGGTCCACGAGCAGGCGCCGCGACTCGCCGAGGTGGGCGCCGGCCTGTCGCTGAGCCCCACCGCGGTGCACGGCCTCAACTGGCTGGGGATGCAGTCGGTGCTCGAGTCCAAGGCCTACAAGCCCGAGGACCAGTGCGTGCGCCACTGGCAGGACGCGCGCCCGCTCGGCTGGATCAACCGCGGCCGCGACCTCGTCCAGAAATATGGTGAACGCTACTACCTGATCCACCGCGCCGACCTGCACGACGGCCTCGCCGCGCGGGTGCGCGCCCACGATCCGGCCGCGATCGTCCTGAACCGCCGCTGCGAGCGCATCGAGCAGGACGCCGACGGCGTCGACCTCGCCTTCGGCGACGGCACCCGCCTGCGCGCCGACGTGCTGATCGGCGCCGACGGCTCGCGCTCGGCGGTGCGGCAGGCGCTGTTCGGCGCACTCGAGCCGCAGTACACGGGCTACATCGCCTGGCGCGGCCTGGTGCCGATGGAACTCGTGCCGCCGGAGATCCTCGAGCCGCCCTCGGGCATCTTCCTCGGCCCGGGGCACCTCGTGAACCGCTACCCGGTGCGCAACGGCGAGCTGCTGAACTTCGTCGCGTTCGCCGAGCGCCGGGCGTGGTCGGAGGAGGGCTGGTCGATCCGCTCCACGGTGCAGGAACTGCTCGACGAGTTCTCCGGCTGGACCCCGTGGGTGCGGCGCTTCATGGAGCTCGTGCCCTCGCACCTGCTGTTCAAGTGGGGCCTGTTCGACCGCGAGCCGCTGGCCGGATGGTCGAAGGGACGCATCACCCTGCTCGGCGACGCCGCGCACCCGGTGCTGCCGTTCCTCGGGCACGGCGCGGTGCTCGCGATCGAGGACGGTGTGGTGCTGGCGCGCGCGTTCGCCGCGTCCGACTCGGTGCCCGAGGCGCTGTCGCGCTACGAGGCGGCGCGCCGCGAGCGGGCGGCCTTCGTGGTGCACGAGTCGCGCAAGGCTGGCCGCCAGTTCCATGCGCCCGACACCGAGAGCTACCGCGAGCGCACCGGCGGCAAGGCCGCCGACGAAGGCATCGGCCTGTTCTCGTACAACCCGGTCACGCAGCCGGTCTGACGGCGCAGCGCGGCGCGGCGCCGCGCACCAGCGGCTCAGCGCGGGGCCGCGTCCTCGCGGGTCGCCGGTGCGTTCTCCGTCGCGGCCGGCGCGCGCCCGGTCGAGGGCATCGGGGGCGCCTCCGGCCCCGGGAAGGGCACTTCCGACGACGGCGGCGGCGTGGCGAGTTCGGGCAGCGTCGGGGTCGGCGAGCCGGGCCCCGGGAATGCGGCGCCTGGCGGTGCGGGATCGGCGCGCGGCGCAGGGGCCGGCGCGCGCGCGGGCGCCGCGGGCGCCTCGCGCATCGAGCCCTGCTGGCAGCTGCGCAGCGCGAAGAACATCGCCAGCGTGCAGGCCGGCACGATCAGCCACGGCCACACCGACCCGGCGCGCGCCGCCGGGGCGCCGCTGGCCGGCGCTGCGGCGGCGAGGTCGGCGACGCCGAGCGCCGCCGGCAGCCCGGGCGCGGCCTGCGCCGCGAGCGCCGGGCGCGCGCCCGCCAGCAGCCCCGCCAGGCGCGAGGCGCCACCCGCCTGCGCGAGCTGGCGGCCGAGCACCGCGAGCACGACCGGCACCAGCAGGCCGAGCAGCGACACGGCCGAGGTGCGGCGCATGCCCGTGTCGGCCGCCATCAGCTCGGTGACCGCGTCGATGCGGTCGCCGAGGATCGCGCCGAGCTGGCCCTTGCCGAGGTTCAGCAGCGCGTCGGTGTGCGCGCCGCCGCCGAGCGCGCCGTCGAGGTTGGCGAGCAGCGAGCCGTCGTGGCCGCCGGCGCGCATCAGCTCCAGCAGCCGCGCCGCGCCCGCCTCGCCGGCGAACTCGCCGGACAGGCCGGCGAGCACCGCCGGCAGCGCCGCGCCCTGCAGGGCGCGCCGCGTCGCGGTGCCGCTCTCGGCGACGACCGCCGCGAGCCTGTCGATGCGCTCATCGCCGAGCTGCGCCTGGACGAGTTCGAGCAGGTTCATGGAGCCGCCTGTGCCGGAAGTGGCGCGAGACTACTTGGCGCCCCGGGGGGTCGCAACCCGCGTTTGCCGAGGGTCGCGCGCCTCGCAGCGCCGCCGCCGCCGACCACGCCGTGCGACGCCGGCCGATTCGTGGCCTGCGCCGCTGGCAGGCCCCGCGGGGCTCCCTTAGATTCGCCTGCAAGCGCCGCGCGGAGACGCCGGCTGTACACTCATACAGTGAGGCCACGATGAACGCCGTACCCTCCAGCGCCCTTCCCGCGGCCGCGGCTGCCGACGCGATGCCGAAGCTCGCGCGCCGCCACGACGCCGCCTACCTCGACTTCGTCGAGGGCTTCCGCGAATACATCCTCGGCAAGGGCGCCGACTTCGAGGACCGGCTCAATGCCGCGCTGCTCGCCGAGGGCGAGCGCCGCGGCAAGCCGCTGCTCGACAAGCTCGAGGTGCGCCGCTTCCTGCAGTCGCTGCCGATCGGCCAGCTGCGCGACCGGCTCGCGCGCTCCCAGCAGGAGATGAAGTGGCACGCCATCTGGCGCTCCATCG
>JALORN010000080.1 GCA_025458905.1 Steroidobacteraceae bacterium | reverse complement strand
TTCCGGTAGGTTGCGCTGACACCCCACACCACATGAGGCCAGCAGGCACGATGATGCCGAAGACAGACCGGGAGGAGTCCATCCCATCAATGCAACGGTTTGGGTGGGATAGAGTGCCCTTCGAAGCGACGGCAGCCGGCCGTTGATCCTGGTGTTGGCCGTCAGACTTGACGCCCCCTACGCCATAACTACTCTGTGGTTATGGCCACATCAGCTTCGAATGGGATCCGAAGAAGAGCCGTGCCAACAAGGCCAAGCACAGAGTTTCCTTTGGGGAAGCCAGGTCCGCTTTCCTCGACGAGCACGCTCGCGTCGTAGACGACCCAGAGCATTCAGAGGGGGAGGACCGCTTCATCCTCCTGGGCATGAGTACTGAGTTGCGGCTGTTGGTCGTCTGCCATTGCTACCGACAGTCGGAGCAGGTGGTGCGCATCATTTCAGCGCGTCGTGCAGATCCCTCGGAACGTCAGGACTACGCAAGGTACTTGCCATGAAAAAGCGCTATGGCTTCTCCAAGTCCCGTCCCAATCCCTATCTTCGCAAGGCGAAGCGGCAGATTACGATCCGCCTCGACGAGTCGACGATCGACTATTTCAAGGGGCTTTCTGAGAGCACTGGCATCCCGTATCAGAATCTGATCAACCTATACCTTCGGGACTGCGCGGCAGAGAAGAAGCGCTTGAAGTTGGGATGGGCAGCCTGACGGCTAACGTCAGGGTGCAACGGTCCGTGAACCATAAGGAGCCAAGGCCGCTTGCTGCGTGCGGCCGTTGATCCTGGCGTTAGGCGACGCTGAAATGGCAACTCAAGGTCCAAGAGTGATATTCCCGGTCGTCCCGGCGACGACCGCTGCTGATGAACCGACCGAGTTCACGATCCGACGCACCGAGCGCCGGCAGCGATCTCACCCGCAGATCTAGCGAGACCGTCGGATCGCCAGCCTCCATCTTCGCCACGCGCGACTGGCTCGAACGAACTGCCTTCGCGAGTTCCGTTTGTGACAGCCCCTACGCCGAGCGCTTGGCACGCAGATCCTGCGCTAGCTTCAGGCGTAGCTCGATGTAGGCCGCTTCCCCGTCAGGGAGCCCGAGCAAGTCCTTCGCGCCGCCGGGTTTCCAGCCCTTGGCTGCCAGATTCTTTCGCTTGTCGGCTCGCGTCGTCGTACTCCTTCAGTCGTCGCCGGCTGGTCCGGACTGGAGTTGGCCCGCTGTCGTGCACAAGCAGGTGCTGTTCTCCGGTGATCAGTCCTTCGCCCTGCCAACCTGAGTTTACCCGTCGCTGAGAGTTTCGCCGCGGTCGGGGGAACTGGCGTGGCGGCTCGCAGCGTGAAACCGCAGCCGGCCTCCGTGACGCGAGGACCGCGTGGGCTGGAGCCGCGGGGCATGGGCGCGCTACGGTAGCTGCCTCGGCCCGTGCCTGGGCTACCTGGATCGACCCTTGTGGAGGACCGCGAATGAGCATCGAGCCCAAGGATGGTGAGTCCATGACTGGCGACGCGGATCCTGCCAGCGTGCGCGCTTCGCGACGCGAGGTCCTGCTCGGCGCCGGCGCGGGGGCCGCGACGCTGGCCGCGGCGCCGTTGATGGGGCTCTGGAGCCACGGAGCCGGCGCGGCAACGCCCGGCTACGACCCGTCCATGTCGGTGAACCTCGGCTCCGAGGAACTCGCGAAGTACCGCAACCCGGCGCTGCTGAAGCACCTGTTCTCGGCGAAGCCGCTGGTGAACCGTGAGCGGGCCTATGAGGTCATGGACAAGCACGGGCTTCACGCGCTCGTGGCCTGCACGCCGAAGAACGTCTACTACCTGTCGAGCCACGACAACGCGTTCTACCACACGGGCATCGAGCACATGCTGTTCGCGGTGCTGCCGCGCCGCGAGGACGCACCGCCCGGGCTCATCATCTGGGGCGCGCTGCTGTACCACCTGGACTACCGGCCGACGTGGATGCCGTCGGTGCAGATCTTCACTGCACCGGCGCCCCTCGAGCGTTTCGCCGGCAGTGGCGCACTGCCCTCGGAGCAGCGGCTGACCGGCCAGGAGCCCGCCGACCTGATGAAGGGCGATCCGCCGGCGATGCGTTACAACCGGAACCTGGTGCGCAAGGGGGCGAAGCTCTCGCAGCGCGACCTGTTCCAGCTCGCGCTCGCGGCCGAGTATGCCGACAAGCCCGCGGCCTCGGCGCTGCACGCGCTGAAGCGCACGCTGCTCGCTGCTGGGGTCGGCAAGGGCAGGGTCGGTTTCGACGACGCACGGGTGATCCCGTGGATGAAGGATGTCGGTCTCGATGGACTCGCGGGCGTCGATGCCTCGGACATCTTCAAGGAAGTGCGCATGGTCAAGAGCGCCAACGAGGTCGAGCTGCTGCGCGAGGTGTCGCGCCGCTGCGAGTCCGCGCTCGACGCGGCGATCGCTTCGCTGCACGTCGGGCAGGCGATCTCGGACGTCGAGGTCGAGTATCGCAAGCGCATCGGGGCGCTCGGTGGGGACACGCGCTGGCTGATCATCAACCAGGACGGCCTGAACTCGGGCCGTATCGAGCGCGACAAGGTCATCAAGATCGACTCGGTCGGCGACTACCTCGGCTACGTGGGCGACATCGGCCGTTCGGTCGTGGTAGGGAACCCCACGGACGAGACCGTGGGTCGCAACGAGGCGAACGGCAAGGCGCTGTCGGCGGCCTATCGGGCGATCCGCCCGGGCATGCCTTTCGAGGAGGTGTCGCGGATCGTCGGCGACGTGATGCGCCAGGAGGGCTACAACGGGTTCGCCGCGGCGCACAACGTCGGCATCGACCACACCGACCAGCCGAACTCGCTCGCGAACCCGGTGCGCCGTCCCGAGCCGCTGAAGTTCGCCGAAGGCACGGTGTTCACGATCGACGTGCCCTATCTCGAGGTCGGCTACGGCTCCTCGCACGTCGAGGACATGATGGTCTGTACCAAGACGGGCGCCGTGCCGCTTTCCAGCGGCGACGTGAAGCTGCGCGTCCGCAAGGCCTGACGTGGGGAATAGATTCGGAAAATAAATCCGTCCCCTTTTTCAGGCCGTCAGGCGTTCGGCTAGTTCGCGGGCGGCGCGCTCGCCGGATTCCATGGCGCCTTCCATGCCGACCTCGAGCCGGCGCAGGTGCTCGCCGGCGAAGTGCAGGCCGAGGTGCGGCTTGCCCATGTTCTGGGCCCAGGTCCAGGCGCGCCCCGGGACCATCTGGTAGCTGCAGCCGCGCTGGAACGGGGCGAGTTCCCAGGAGTGGGCGCCGACGAACTCGAACAGGCCCTGGGTCGAGGGGCGGATGCGCTCGATCTCGGCGATCGCGAAGCGTCCGCGCTCGGCGGGCGACATGGCATCGAGCTTCACCGACTTCTCGCTGAAGGCGAGCACGCTCATCAGTTCGCGCGAGCCGTCCGACTCGATCTGCTGGCGGATCAGGTTGAAGGCGCCGTCGGTCCACATCGAGGCCTCGATGCCGTCCATCTCCCAGTACGGCTTCTTGACGCGCAGCCACACCTGGCTCTGGTTGCCGTAGGTCATGCGGCGCACGGCGTCGCCCTGGTCGCCGCGCAGCGACGGCGAAATCGCGATGTCGCGCAGTACCGTGAACGGCACCGCGGCGAGCGCATAGCGCGAGCGCAGGCGCGTGCCGTCGGCGCATCGGACCTCGCAGCCGGCTTCGGCGAGGTCGATCGACGTCACGCGCTTGCCGGTGCGCACGCGCTCGCCGAGCGCCGCGACCATCGCGTCGGTGAGGCGCGAGGTGCCGCCGACGACGTGCTGCGAGGTGACGGCCGCGCGCTCGTACTGGTCCTTGCCCTCGAGTTCCTTCGGGTCGATCTGCGACATGCCGATGATCGCGCTGGTGGCCTCCTGCATCATCCGCAGCACGCTCAGATGCTCGAGCGGGCGGCCCTGGGACTCGCGGATGATCCGCAGCGCCTCGGGCGAGGCGCCCTGGCGGCCCAGCCACTCGGCTACCGATACGTCATAGGGCAGGGCCTCGGGCTGGAGCCAGCCGTCGAGCGTCCTGAACGGCGTGCGCCGCTCGATGTAGAAGCCGCCGAGAGCATGCGGCGGAACCTGCCGCTCCGCGCCGACCAGGCGGTTCAGCGGCGAGGCCGCCCAGTCCTTGGCCGGGATCAGTGTGTCGCCGAGCACGAACGAATAGGGCGCGTTGAGGTGCGCGCCGGGCCCGAGCTTCACCTTCAGCCGCCGCGCCGTGTCGAGCACGCGGGCGTAGTTGCGGCCGATCTGCGCGCCGCCGAGGTCCGGGTGCAGGTGCCAGGCGTCCATCGTCAGGCAGCGCCCGCCGGTGCGCCGCTCGGCCTCGAGCACGACCACGTCCACGCCGAGCTCCTGCAGGATCAGCGCGGCGTTGAGGCCCGAGAGGCCGGCACCGACGATCACGACGTCGTGGCGCGCGGTCGCGGCGGAGGCGCGCCGCGCGGCGCCGAGGGCCGCGAGGCTGGCGCCGGCCGAGGCGACGAAGCGGCGGCGCGACAGGGCGGGGCGGGCAGGCGGTCGCGTCATGGGCATCCTCTGCGGGTGTTTGTGCTGGCGAAGCTAGTGTGCCTGCAGCCGCGCGCAAACGCCGCGGGACGCGCCGCACCGCCACGAGCCGGCGATCGGAGGCGACGGAGTTGCGGCTGGCGTGCGACGACCGCGATACTGGCAGTGCTATGCCGCGGCTGGCGATCGCGGAGCGTGGGACGCATGGCATCCAGTCCGCAGCTCGATGTTTCCCCGATCGCGGGTCGCGGCGAGCCGTGAGCGTGACGCGGAAGCCCGCCTGGCCAGTCGCGAGCAGAGCCAGCCACGGATCGAGGTGCAGGCGGTGACCGCTGCGCAGCGCGCCCTGCTGCAGATCCATCTCTGCGTCGTGCTCTGGGCCTTCACTGCGATCCTCGGCCGCCTGATCTTGCTGCCGGCAGGGCAACTGGTGGCCTGGCGGCTGATCTTCGTCGTCGCAGTACTCGCGCTGTTGCCGCGCGCTTGGCGGGGAGCGCGGACCGTGCCCGCTGCGCTGCGCTGGCGCTACGCCGGCATCGGCGTGCTGGTGGCGCTGCACTGGCTGGCGTTCTACGGCTCGGTCAAGCTCGCCAACGCATCGGTCGCGACGATTTGCCTCGCGATCGCACCGGTGACCATCGCGTTGCTCGACCCGCTGTTGCACGGCGCGCCGCTGCGGCGCGGCGACCTGGCGCTCGGAATCGTCGTGATCCCGGGGATCGCACTGATCGCGGGCGGCGTGCCGGCGTCGATGGATGCGGGCCTGTGGGTCGGCGTGCTGTCGGCCGTGCTGGCGGCGGCCTTCATGACGCTTAACAAGCGCTGGATCGGCGATCGCGACGCGCTCGGGGTCACGGCGATCGAGTTCGCCGCGGGGCTCGTCGTGCTGCTGGTGATGCTGCCGTGGCTGCCGGGCGCGAAGGCCGCGGGCCCGATGCCCGGCGGGTGGCTGGCCGTGCCGTCGCCGCGGGACTTCGCGCTGCTGCTGGTGCTCGCCACGGCCTGCACGGTGCTGCCATTCGCGCTGTCGCTGGTGGCGCTGCGGCACGTCTCGGCCTTCACGGCGCAGCTCGCCGTGAACCTCGAGCCGATCTACGCCATCGGGATCGCGGCGATCTTCCTCGGCGAGTCGCGCGAACTCGGGGCGGCGTTCTATGCCGGGGCGGGCGTGGTGGTCGCGGCGGTGTTCCTGCACGCCCGGGCGATCGGACCGGCGGTCGGCGCGGCTGGCCCGCCGTATCCCGGAAGTTGACGGCGCGCGATGGCGCGACCGGCGGGCGCTATTCTTCGCGGCGACGCTGGATGCCCGGCGGGGCGTCGCCGGCGCCGTCGTAGGCCTTGCGGCCGCTCGCCTCGCGGCCGAGCGTGCCCCAGGTCCAGCCGCGCACGCACTCGGCGTGGCTCTCTTTCTTGGCGAGACGTACGCGGCCGCCGATGTCCACGGGACAGGCGCCCCAGCGACCACCGATGGACTGGCACTTGATCGAGTAGACCTGGCCGTCGCCGCCCCAGCCAGCGCCGCCGCCGCCCCAGTTGCCACCGCCCCCGGCGAGCCGCGCCTGGAACAGCCCGCGACACCCGTTGCGCACGTAGACGCCTCGTCGGTCGGCGCGCCAGCTCTGGCCCTGGACAGAAGGTGCCGCGCTCGACACTACTCCACACAGGCGCGCCGCCGTCCCCGGCAGAATGAGGCGACTGCGGTGCGCGATGCATTCGTGTGCAAGCACCGGCGCGCCGAGGCGGGGGGTGCGCTGGCGCCCGTGCTCCTGGATTATCCTTGGGCGCTGCGTCACCGTACGAAACCTCAAGGAATCTCCAATGTCGAACCATCCGACCGATCTCGCCCCCCGTCCACTGCGCGCCGGCGTTCGCGGGGCATCGTCGCCGCTGCTCGCCTTTGCCGTCCTCGTCGTCGCGGGGCTGGTGGCCGGCTGCAGCGACAAGCCCAAGGTCGTGGTCGATCCCGAGATCGAGGAGAAGATCCGCGTCCGCCAGCAGAACTTCAGCGAGATCGGCACGCTGTTCAAGAACCTCGGCGACACGATCAAGAAGGGCGATCCGCTGCAGGGCAACCCGGCGGTGCAGTCCGCGGTGCAGCAGCTGGCGAGCTATGCCAAGGACCAGAAGTTCTGGTTCGACGCGGGCACCGGCCCCGAGTCGGGTGCCAAGACCGACGCCAAGGCCGAGATCTGGACCGATCGGGCCGACTTCGACCAGAAGGTCGAGGCGCTGGTGGTCGAGACCGACAAGCTGCAGCAGGTCTATGCCGGCGGCGACGACGCGGCCTTCGGCGAGCAGCTCAAGACGGTCGGCGTGGCCTGCCAGAACTGCCACAAGAAGTATCGCGTCGACGACGGCGACTGAGCCGCGATGACGGGCTCTCGCACGCCCGGCGCGCGGCGGGGCGCGAGGCCTATCGGCTGGACGTCCAGGCCGGCGCCAGCACCTTCAGGGGATCGGCGAGCACGTCGGCGTGGTATCGCCGCGTCCAGTCGAGGTAGCGCGGTGGCAGCTCGTCGAGGGCGTCGACGACCCGGCCCGCACACACGCCCATGACGTGGCTCGGCGGGCCCTCGAAGCCCTCCATGCCCTGCCAGGGCCGCCAGCCGATCACGGGGTTGAACTGCACGTGCGTCGGCACGTGCGGGCGCGAGCGGTCGGCGAGGTCGGCGAGCCGCGCGCGGTAGGTGAGCACCTCGTTGAAGGCGAAGTTCATCGGCGGCGGCGCCTGCACCGCCGACTCCTCGATGATCCACACGTCCTCGCCGACGACCTGCGGCGCGCGGAAGCGGTGGAAACTGCCGGGTGTCTCGAACGAGGCCGGGCGCGCCACCTGCAGCGTCGGCGTGATCGTCAGGCGCGTCGGGCCGAGCCGGGTCTGCGGCGGCTTGCCGGTGCGACCCGAGTAGGGGTTGCGGAACTCGGCGAGCAGGTCACCGCGGTCGAGGTCCGTCACGTACACGAGCTCGAAGTTGGCGTAGTCCCAGCCGCCGTCGGCGCGCCGGCGATACTGGCGGAACAGGCCGGCGGAGAGGCCATAGAGCGGCGTGATGCGCGCGCCCATCACGCCGTAGTAGACGCCCTCGAGGAAGCTGATCACCAGCCGCTCGTCGAGCGCGCCGCGCATGCGGATCACGGCGTCGAGGCGCACCTGCGGGTCGGACCAGTCGGGTGCTTTGGCCGTGCCTGCGGCGGCGGGGGTCGCGGCCAGCGATCGGCCCGACGCGAGCCCCACGCCCGTGCCGGCGACCATTGCCGCCAGCGCCATCCTGCGATCGACATTCATCCGACGATTCCTCCGTCCTGCAGGGCCACCCTGGGTTGTCCGGACTCCGGCAGCGCGCAGCGCAGCCCGCGCGGCGAGTGGGTACGGTCCTAGACTCATGGATACCCATGCACCCGCGAGGCCTTCGGATGGCAGCCCCCGGCACCGACGACCCTTACGAGCGTATCGCACCGCTGTTCCAGGGCACCATCCACTCCGGCCGTCGCGATGCACTGCGTGCACTGCTCGGCGCGACGGCCGGCGCGGTGGCGGCCCTCGGCACGGCTTCTGGCCTGCTCGCGCCCGCGGTGGTGGCTGCAGCCGGCGCTGCGGAGGCACCTCGGGACCCCGCTGACTGGGTACGCCGCAGCGGCACGGCGGCCGGGCCCGGTGTGCTGCCGTTCCTCCGGCTCTACGCGGGGCCGGACCGGATCACTCGCGCCGAGCGGCGCGACATCGTGCTGACCACCGAGCCCACGCCTGGACTGCTGATACAGCCCGCCGAGACCTTCGCGATCCGCGTGATCCCGCCGGGCACCTCGTTCGACTGGCACAAGCCCTCGCGGCCTCGGATCACTGCGCTGCTGCGCGGTCGCGCGACGTTCACGCTGCGCGATGGCACCCAGGGCGTGGTGCTGCCGGGCACGATTGCCCTGGTCGAGAACGTCGACAGCGACGGCCATCGCGGCGAGTTCCATCCGGACGAGTACACGATCACCGTCGACGTCGGGCTGCCGCTGCCGAGGCCCGCCGGCTGACGGCCGCGCGGCGGCGACGCGGCCCGTTCTGCGCCGGCGCGGCTCGCGGACTGTTCGCCGTTGGGCGAAGATCCGCCGCGACGCCGCCGGGTGGCAGGCGGTCGATGCGGTGCGGCAGGACAGGTCGTGCGTCGGCCGCGCGATCCGGACGTGCGGCCCAACGACGGAACACTGCAGCAATGATCGAGACCCCGATCCTGATCGTCGGCGGGGGCCCGGTGGGCCTCACGCTCGGCATCGACCTCGCGCACCGCGGCCAGCCGTCGGTGCTGGTCGAGGAGCGCACCGGCCCGATGCCGCACCCGAAGGCCACCTTGCTCGGCTCGCGCTCGATGGAGCTGTTCCGCCGCTGGAACCTCGACGGCCCGATCTTCGACGCGGCGGTGCCGAACGATCACCCGTACTACATCATCTTCACGACCCGCCTCGCGGGGCAGGAACTGCACCGATTCCGTTCGCCCTCGATCGACGAGGGCCGGTACCGCGACCCGGCGGCGCTGCTTCGCTTCCGCGAGCTGCATTGGTCGCCGTACTCCAAGACGCAGATCGGGCAGCAGGCGCTCGAGCCGGTGCTGGTCGAGCATGCGCGGAGCCTGCCGCGGCTCGGGATGCGCCACGGCTGGCGCTTCGAGTCCTTCGAGCAGCATGCAGACCACGTGCTCGGCCAGATCGTCGAGGTCGGCAGCGGGCGGCGCGAGACGGTGCGCGCGCAGTACCTGGTCGCCTGCGACGGCGGCACCGGCGAGATCCGCCGGAGCCTCGGCATCCGCCGCAATGGCCGCGGGCGGATGCGCGGCAACGTCAGCTTCTTTTTCCGCAGCCGCGACTTCCTGAAGGTGCACGGGCTCGGGCTCGCGAACCTGTACTTCGTGTTCACGCCCGACAGCTTCGGCGTGTTCACGGCGATCGACGGGGCCGAGTTGTGGAACTACCAGTACTACTTCCTCGACCCGGCCAAGGCCACCGAGGACCTCGACCCGGTGCAGATCCTGCACCGCGCGGTCGGAAGGCCGTTCGAGTTCGAGCTGTTGCAGACCATGCACTGGCACCATCACCAGTCGGTGGCGCGGACGTGGCGCAGCGGACGGGTGTTCCTGGCGGGAGACGCCGCGCACCTGTTCGCGCCCACTGGCGGCGTCGGCATGAACACCGGCATCGGTGACGCCTGCGACCTCGCCTGGAAGCTCGACGCGGTGCTGCGCGGCTGGGGCGGCGAGCGGCTGCTCGAGAGCTACGAGATCGAGCGCAAGCCGATCGCGGTGCGCAACAGCCTGATCTCGGCGACCAACTCCGACAAGATCGACATGGTGATGGACGAGACGCCGCCCAACATCGACCAACCCGGCGCCGAGGCCGAGGCGGCGCGCGCGCTGCTCGCGCGCAAGATCAAGTGGCTGGCGCGGCAGTTCAACAGCGCCGGCACCCACCTCGGCTACCGCTACGTCGACTCGCCGGTGATCGTCGGCGACGGCACGCCCGAGCCGCCGGACGACCCGCTGCAGGTCGTGCCCTCGACCTGGCCCGGTTCGCGCGCGCCGCACGCCTGGATGGCGGACGGGCGCTCGACCCTCGACCTGCTGGGGCGCGATGCGGTGCTGCTGCGCTTCGGGGACCCGGAAGGCGGCGACGAGGGGCTGCTCGCGGCGGCGCGGGCCGTCGGCATGCCGATGAGCCTCGAGGACCTGCGCGACCCCGCGATCGCGCGGCTCTACGAGGCGCGTCTCGTGCTGGTGCGGCCAGACGGGCACGTCGCCTGGCGCGGGGCGAGCGTGCCGCAGGACGCGGCGGCGCTGCTCGACTTGGTGCGCGGCGCCTAGCTGCGGGGCGGTCGCGCAGCGATGGAAGCGTCCGCAGGGAGCCACTGGCGATGAGCGCACCGAGGCACGGGCGCGAGTACGGCTCGCGAGGCCGCGTCGGCCTAGCGGTGCCGCAGGCCAACCCGACTGCGGAGCCGGAAGCCGCCGCGCTGCTGCCCCCGGGCGTCAGCCTGCTCGCGACGCGCCTGACGAGCACCGAGCCGGACCCGCCGACTCGCTTCGTCGGCTACCTCGAGAACCTCGGAACGACGCTGCGCAGCTACGACGTGCTGCGCCTCGACGCGGTCGGCTTCGCCTGCTCGGCCTCGTCCTACCTGGTCGGCGCGCATCGCGAGGCGGCGATCGTCGCGGAACTCGATGCGCGCCTCGGCGCGCCGGTGATCACCGGCGGCATGGCGATCCGCGCCGCGCTGGCGGCGCTCGGGCTGCGGAGGATCGCGATGATCGCGCCGTATCCGCAGGTGGTGGTCGACGCCGGCGCGGCGTACTTCACCGCGGCGGGGCACGAGGTCGTCGTCCGGCACCGGGTCGTGACCCCTGAGTTCGGCCGACGCGCTCGCGGCGGCCCGACAGCTCGACCTGTCGGGCGCCGAGGGGCTGCTGATCACCGGCACTGGCATGCCGTCGCTGGCTGCGGTCGAGACGCTCGGACCCGAGCTCGGCATCCCCGTGCTGTCGACGAACCTCTGTCTCGCCTGGGCGCTGTGCCGGGCGCTGGGCATCGACACGCCGTCGGGGCCGCATCCGCTGATCAATGGCTGGCAGGAGCGTCGCCGCACGCTCTGATGGCGGCGCGCCGCAAGCGGGAGTAGAAGCGGGCGCCGCCGAAGCCTGCCGTCGAACCCGCGTTCGCTGCCTGGCGCAGGCCGTTCAGTCGCCGAGCGGGCGGAAGCGCCGACCGCCGGAGCTACTGACGATGCGGCCCGCCGTCGGCCCGGCGAAGTGCGCCGCGAACAGCGTCACGTCGACGTCGGTGTGCGACTCGATGAAGCGGGTGCGCGTGGCGCGCGCGGCGCCCTTGTCCTGGTCGAAGACCTTGGTCCACTCGGGGTGGCGGATCTCGATCGGGTTGTGGACCAGGTCGCCGGAGAGCACCGCGCGGCGGCCGCGTGAGGCGATCTCGACGTGCTGGTGGCCCGGCGAATGGCCGGGCGAGGGCACGATGCGCACGCCACGCGCGACGTCGTAGCCGCCGTCGAGGCGGATCACGTGACCGGACTGCAGCACCGGCTGGACCGACTGCTCGTAGACCGCCGGCGGCGTCGTGCCCGCCTCGACGCTCGCCTCCAGCTGCGCGATCTCGGTCGCGTTGAAGAGGTGGCGCGCGCGCGGGAAGGTCGGCACCCAGCGCCCGTCGCGCAGCCGCGTGTTCCAGCCGACGTGGTCGGCGTGGAAGTGCGTGCAGGTGACGACGTCGACGTGCTCGGGGCGGACGCCTGCCGCCGCGAGGTTCTCGAGCCAGCGACCGTGGTGCTGGCGCGCGCGGAGCGGCGTGTCCTCGCCCCAGCAGGTGTCGACGATCATCGTCAGGCCCGCGGTGCGCACGAGGTAGGAGTGGAAGCTGAAGATGATCGCCTTGCGCGCCGGGTCGTAGAAATGCGCCGGCAGCCAGTCGGCGTTCGCGGCGAAGGCCTCGAGCGGCGCGCCCGGATAGGCGCGCGCGGCGTCGAACGGCTCGACGACGTCGAGGACCTTGGTGATGCGTACGTCGCCGACCGTCCAGTCGATCGGCCAGGGGCCGCCGGCGGAGGCCGGCACCGGGCCGGAAGCACCCGTCGGGATCACGCGAGCCGCGGGCGCGGAGATGGTGCGCGAGCCTGCGGTACAACCCGGCAGCGCCAGCGAGGCGGCGCCGGCGCCCGCGAGCGCCAGCCAGTGCCGGCGCGAGAGATTCGTCATCGCAGCGTCCTCGTCAGTCGCCGACGCGGTCGTCGGCGCCCTTCGAGGCGGGCGCGGCCGCGCCGGTGTTCGGCCGGCCCGCGAAGTGCAGGCCTGGCATGTCGGGATTGCGGGCGCCGTCCTTCGACTTCTTCTGCACGCCGGCGACCGGCGTGTAGGGGCCGCGGTACTTCGCGAGGTGGTTGGCGCTGCTCTTGTCCGAATAGTACGCGCCGAGCGTACGGATCGCGTCCATGTCCGGATACAGCACGCTGGCGGCGCCGCCATAGCCGTCGCGGCCGGCGAGCCGCGGGGTGAACCACACCGCGCCGTCGCGCGTCACCATGATCTTCGGCTGGTCGGTGCGCACGTGGGTCGGGTAGATCGTGTACTTCTCGCTGCGCGGGTCGAACTTCGTCAGGTAGTTGTCGGAGCTGACCCAGACGTTGCCCTGGTCGTCGGGCCAGGTGTCGTAGGGGTTGGAAAACGCGATCGGCAGGGTCCGCTCGACCACCGCGCCGGTCTTCGGATCGAGGCGGCCGAGCTTGCCCGCCTTGCCGACGGTGCCGTAGACGCCGTACCAGACGATGTCGTTCGCGTCGACGCCGAGCCGGCGCAGCGCCGCGGGCGCGCTCTTGATCGGGTAGCGCCGGAACTTCTCGGTCTTCGGGTCGAAGCAGACCACGTGGTCGGTGAAGTACTCGACGTACCAGATGCGGTCCTGGTGGTCGATCACGAAGCCATAGGGATGGCCGCGCTCCGCCGGCGTCTCGTAGTAGCTCACCTGGTCGGTGGCGCGGTCCCAGCGGCCGATCTTGTTGCCCATCAGCATCGAGAACCAGAGGTTGCCCTTGGAGTCGAACACCGGCGTGTGGCCGTGCAGGCCGAGCTGGGTCACCGGGTACTCGTCGGTGCGGCCGGTCCTCGGGTCGAGGTGCGCGACGAAGTTGTTCTTGCCGGCCCACCAGACGCTGCCGTCGCCGTCGACTGCGAGGCCGTGCGGCGAGCTCGTGGGCGAGGGGGTCAGGAAGTCCCTCGACTCGCCGGTGCGCGGGTCGACGCGCACCAGCGCGGCGGGCGTGCCGCGGTCAGTGACCCAGACGTTGCCGTCGCGATCGAAGTGCGGCTCCTGGGTCCAGCGGTTCGGCATCGCCTTGGTGTTCGGGAAGCGGTACTCGACGTACATCGCCTTCGCCAGCGCCGCGCGGTCGAGTTGCGGCGGGCGTTCCTGCTGGACGGCGCGGACCTTGGCCGTCGGGCCATAGTTCGCCGCGAGGTAATCGAGCAGCACCGGCATCTCGGCGTCGGAGATGCGCTTCGGGTCCATCAGCGAGGAGCCGCGGACGATGCCGCCGTTGCGGAACGCCGGCTCGCGCGTCATGTAGTGGACGAAGGCTTCCCAGGCGCGGCGGTCGAACTGCTTGCCCGGGAGGAAGTTGACGCCGTGGCAGACGATGCAGGTGCGCTCGACCAGCGCCCGCCCGGGGCCGGCGGGGTAGATCGCGTCGTAGGGCTGCACGACCACGCTCTTGTAGGTGTGGCCGCCGACGTAGTCGGGGCCAGCGGCGACGAGCCGCGGCTGTAGCGTCGCCTGCGCCTTGGCGCCCGCGGCGACCTCGAGCGCGACGGGCGCGAGTACGTAGCCGTCGGTGCGCAGCGAGACCTCGTAGCGCCCCGGGAAGAGGTTGACCGCGCGCCAGCGACCGTCGATCGCGAACACGCCGTAGCCGACTTTCTTCTGCGGGTGGTAGAGGTAGACGCGGATGACCGAGCCTGCCGGCGCGCCTTGCACCGTACCGGCGGCCTCCCCGAACCCTGCCAGCACGGCGGCGGGTGTGGCAGCGGCGACGCCACCCAGGAGCAGGGCCGCGAGCGCTGCGGCCACGATGCGCGATGCCTTCATCGGAGACTCCCCGGGATCCTGACGTCCCAGGATGACGTTACACGACCGCGATCGACGGCGCCGCGTCGGGGAGCCGCGCCCGTCCACGGGCCGATGCTGCGGCGCGCGCGTGTCTCACGGCGTGCACGTCGCGGACGTGGGCGGTCAGGGCACGATCACGGCCGCAGGCTCGACCACGGTGACGCGGTCCCCGAAGAACGACCCAAGGTACAGGCGCCCGCCATGCGGCGCCGCGACCGAGGCGCCGGGGATGCGGGCGCCGTCATGCTCGAACACGACGCGGACGCTGCCGTCCCCGCCGACCTCGGCGACGGCGAACGGGAAGCCGCAGGGGACGGCGCCCGGATCGCGGCACGCATCCACGCCGGTGACCGGGACGCCGGTGTGGCCCGTGGAGAGGAAGCGCCCGTCCTCGAGCGCGGTGACGTTGTCCGGGGTGTGCGGCAGGGCGACGCGGCGCACACGTCCGCTGCGCCGCTCGAGCAGCAGCACCGCGGAGGAGTAGGTGCCGGCGGCCGCGAGCGTGCGTCCGTCGGGCGACACCGCGACGCCATTGTTGAAGGAAAGCGCGGTGCCGGGTACGGCACGCCAGCCGCCGCGATGCGTCCACTCGACGACCTGGCCCGTCGCGCTGCCCGACAGCCACCGCTGGCGAGTCGCCGCGGCCTCCCCGGGCGAGCGCGGCCGGTCGAACTGGTGGGAGGCGTAGAGCGTGCCGTCGGGCGCGAGTGCGACGTCGTTCAGCGACCAGCGTGCCGGGACCGGTACGCAGCCGACCCAGCGGGCCTGCGGTCCGGCAGCGTCGGGCGACAGGTCGAACAGCTCGATACGCTCGTCGCCGTCGCGGACGGTCGCGCCCGTCTCGGCGCGATTGAGGACCACCAGGCGCAGGACGCGGCCGTGGCGCTTCACGTCGTTGCCGCCGGCCCGCCATTGCGCCGGCGGGCCGGGGCAGTCCGCGGCGCCGCCCCAGGAGCCCGCGCGGCGGCCGGGCGCCGTGCGTGCCCGAGGGGCATCCCCCAGCCGGAACGGCAGCACCAGCGGGCGTCGTCGCCGCGTCGCCGCATCGATGAACTGCAGGGGAGCGTCCGGCGCCGCTGAACTGACGGCAAACCAGGAACCGCCCGGCAGGAACACCACGTCCTCGGCCCGCGGCAGCGCGCAGAAGTCGGTGCCGGCGGGATCGCAGGGCGCGACCGGGCCCGCGACACCGAGCAAGCCGCCCGCCGCCACCAGGACGCCGAGTACTCCGAACCGACGGGATGCCATCACGCCGCGTTCCGCGAGGCCGAGGGAGCGGCAGTATAGCGACGCGCGGCCCCTCGACTCGGCGGCGCGGGAATGGCTCAACCGGCGCGACGCCTCACCTGCTGCTCGATCGCGCCGAACATCGAGAGGCCGGCGGCATCGCGCATCTCGATCCGCACCGTCTCGCCGAAGCGCAGGAACGAGGTGCGCGGGGCGCCGTGGCGCAGCGTCTCGACGGTGCGCTGCTCGGCGATGCACGAGTAGCCGAGGCCACCCTCGGCGACCGGCCGGCCGGGGCCGCCGTCGGCGTCGCGGTTCGAGACGGTGCCCGAGCCTATGATGGTGCCGGCGGCGAGCGGCCGCGTGCGCGCCGCGTGGGCGAGCAGCGCGGGAAAGGGGAAGGTCATGTCGACGGCGGCGTCGGCCCGCCCGAAGAGTTCGCCGTTGCGCTGCACCTCGAGCGCGCCGCGCAACCGGCCGCCGTCCCAGGCGTTGCCGAGTTCGTCCGGCGTCACGGCGACCGGCGAGAAGGCCGACGAGGGCTTGGACTGGAAGAAGCCGAAGCCCTTGGCGAGCTCGCCCGGGATCAGCTCGCGCAGCGACACGTCGTTCACCAGCATCAGCAGCCGGATCTCGCGCGCGGCGCGCGTGGCGTCGGCGCCCTGCGGCACGTCGCCGGTGATGACGGCGACCTCGGCCTCGAAGTCGATGCCCCAGGCCTCGTCGTCCATCAGGATGGGATCGCGCGGACCGAGCAGGCTGTCCGAGCCGCCCTGGTACATCAGCGGGTCGGTCCAGAACGACGGCGGCAGCTCCGCGCCGCGGGCGCGGCGCACCAGCGCGACGTGGTTGACGTAGGCGGAGCCGTCGGCCCACTGGAAGGCGCGCGGCAGCGGCGCGGCGCAGGCCGCCTCGTCGAAGCGCTCGCCCTCGCCGGCCTCCAGACGGTGCGCGAGGGCTTCGAGTGCCGGGCGGCACTCGTCCCAGCGATCGAGCGCCGCCTGCAGCGTGGCGGCGACCGCTCCTGCCGGCAGCATGCGCTGCAGGTCGCGCGACACCACGACCAGGCGACCGTCGCGGCCGCCCTTGAGGCTGGCGAGCTTCACGAGGCCGCGCCTGCGCCCGGGGCAGGGCCGTCGCCGGGACTGAACTCGCCCTCGTGCAGCCAGGCGGCGTGCCGCGGCGCGCGGCGGGTGCGGCTCCACTCCTCGAGCATCGCCGGCGCGACGGCGCGCGCGCGCGCCAGCTGCTCCGGCGTGCCGGTGTTGACCGCGAGCTCCAGCCGGTGGCCGTTCGGGTCGAAGAAGTAGATCGACTTGAAGACGCCGTGGTCGGTCGGCCCCAGCACCTCGATGCCCGCCTTCTCGAGCCGCGCCTTGGCGGCGAGCAGCTCGTCGAGCGAGTCGACCTCGAAGGCGATGTGCTGCACCCAGGTCGGCGTGTTCGGGTCGCGGCCCATCCGCGGCCGGGTCGGCAGCTCGAAGAACGCCAGCACGTTGCCGTTGCCGGCGTCGAGGAAGGCGTGCATGTAGGGGTCCGGCTCCTTGGTCGACGGCACCCGGTCCTCGGCGAAGGCCATCGTGAACTCCATGTCGAGCAGGTCGCGGTAGAAGGCGACCGTCTCGGCCATGTCGTGGCAGCGGTAGGCGACGTGGTGGATGCGTCGGATCATGCGAGCACTCCGCGGCGCAGCTGGTCGCGCTCCATGGCCTCGAACAGTGCCTTGAAGTTGCCCTCGCCGAAGCCCTCGTCGCGCTCGCGCTGGATGAACTCGAAGAACACCGGCCCGACCTGGCACTCGGAGAAGATCTGCAGCAGAAGCCGGCGCTCGGGCCGGGTGCTGCCGTCGAGAAGGATGCCGCGGCTGCGCAGCTCGTCGACCGGCATGTCGTGGCCCGGAAGGCGGGTCTCGAGCATCTCGTAGTAGGTGTCCGGCGGTGCGCTCATCAGCGGCACGCCGCGCGCGCGCAGCGCGTCGACGGTGCGCTGCAGGTCGCCGGTGGAGAGCGCGATGTGCTGGATGCCCTCGCCGTTGAAGCGCATCAGGAACTCCTCGATCTGGCCGCCGCCCTGGCGCGCCTCCTCGTTGAGCGGGATGCGGATCAGGTCGTCGGGCGCGGTCATCGCGCGCGACACCAGGCCGGTCTGCTGGCCCTGGATGTCGAAGTGGCGGATCTCGCGGAAGCCGAAGATCTTCTCGTAGAAGCCCGACCAGTACGCCATGCGGCCCTTGTAGACGTTGTGGGTCAAATGGTCGATGCGTTGCAGGCCGACGCCGCGCGGCGCGCGCTCGGCGCCCGGCAGGAAGCGGAAGTCGATGTCGTAGATCGTGCCGCCCTCGTCGTAGCGGTCGACGAGGTAGATCGGCGCGCCGCCGATCCCCTTGATCGCCGGCAGGCGCAGCTCCATCGGACCGGTCGGGACCTCGACCGGCTGCGCGCCGCGGCGCAGCGCCTCGGCATAGGCGACGTGCGCGTCGCGGACGCGGAACGCCATGGCGCAGGCGCCCGGGCCATGCTCCTCGGCGAAGAACGCGGCGAGGCTGCGCGGTTCGTGGTTGACGACGAAGTTGATGCCGCCCTGGCGATAGAGGGTGACGTCCTTCGAGCGGTGGCGCGCGACGGCGGTGAAGCCCATCCGCTCGAACACGGGCTCCAGGATGCCGCGCGCGGGGGCGGCGAACTCGACGAACTCGAAGCCGTCGAGGCCGAGGGGGTTGTCGTGCACGGGGTTCATCGCTGCCTCCACGGGCCACGGCGGATATAGTTTCTAGTGTAACTAATCGGCCGCGGGCTGTCAGCCGGGGTGGGGCGCGGGGTGGCGGCCGGGGTGTGTCGGGAGCGTGCCGCGGCGCGGCCGCGGCCCGGCACCGCGGATTCGCGTAGCGGTACCACGGTCGGGAGGCCCGCGCTCCCGGGCCGCTCCGCCCGTATGATCGGCGTGGCGTCGACGCCACGCGCGACGCACCGCCGAGGTCCAGGAGGACGACATGGGTGGCCAGGACGATCACGGGGAGCGCGCGCGCTTCACCGCCCTCAAGGACTGCACGGCGGCGGACGTCGCCATCATCTTCCGCAGCGCCGAGCGCTACGGCGCCGGCCTCGCGGACCGGATGCTCGCGCACCTGCGCCTGCTCGGCGGCGACTTCGGCGGCTTCCCCGTGGACCGTCTCGAGCACTGCCTGCAGAGCGCGACCCGCGCGCAACGCGCCGGCATGGACGAGGAGTACGTGGCCTGCGCGCTGCTGCACGACGTCGGTGACACGCTGGGCCCCTACAACCATCCCGAGGTCGCCGCGGCGATCCTGCGGCCCTTCGTGTCCGAGGCCCACCACTGGATGGTGCTGCACCACGCAGTGTTCCAGGGCTACTACCACCTGCACCACGCGGGCCTCGACCCCAACGCGCGCGAGCGCCACCGCTCGAGCCCGCACTTCGACCTGACGGCCGATTTCTGCGAGCGCTTCGACCAGGCCGCGTTCGACCCCGGCTACCCCTCGTTGCCGCTCGAAGAGTTCGAGCCGCTGCTGAGGCGCCTGTTCGCGCGCCCTCGCACCAGCACCTACCATGCCCCGGCCGGCGCGGGCGGTGCGAGGTGAGCGCGGCCGCGCGCGACTTCGCCACGGGCAGCCCACTGGCGTTCGCGCTGGTCAGCGTCGCCGACCTCGATGCATCGCTGCGCTTCTATCGCGACCGTATCGGACTGACGGCAGGTCCGGTCGTCGAGTGGCCGCGCTTCGAGGCCGGGTTCGTCGAGGCCGGCCGGGCGGCCCCGGCGCGCGGGGCGCTCTGCAGCGAGCCCGGTACGCCGGCCGGGCGGGTGTTGCTGGTGGAGTACGCCGCGCCGCGCGACGGGACCGTGCGCCTGCCGGGCGACCGGACCACGCGCGGCTACTGGAACCTGAACTTCTACGTCGACGACATCCACGCGAGCACGCGGGCGCTGCGGGCCGAGGGGTTCGCGTTCTGGAGCGACCCCGTGCAATACCGCGTCGGCGAGTCCGCCGGAGTGGCGACGGAGGTGGTGTTCGAGGGGCCCGACAGCGTCGCGGTCAACCTCGTCCAGCCCGAGGGCGGACCGGAGACCTTCACGGGCCGGGTCCGCGCCGAGGTCGCGCGCCACGGCAAGACGCACACCGGGTTCACGCCGGTGGCGACCAGCGCGCACTGCGTGCGCGACCTGGCTCTCGCGAGCGCCTTCTACACCGGCGTGCTCGGCATGCGCGTCGTGCTCGACGAGTACCTCGGTCGTCCCGAGACCAACCACTTCCTGGCTCGTCCGCGCGAGGCGCTCACCCACACCCAGTTCGTCGCGGGGGACCACTTCTACGGCAAGGTCGCCCTGAACGAGCCCCAGAACTGGATCGTGCCGGAGCGCGTCGAGCGCTCGAGCGCGCCGCGCATCGGCTATCTCGCGCAAGGGTTCCTCGTGCCCGACCTCGCGCGGGTCGAGCGCGAGTGGCGTGGGCAGGCGCCGCGCCGCGTCGAGTTCGCCGGCGTGCCGGGCCTGCCCTCGGGACCCGGCCTGCAGCTGCAGGTCCCGGGCAGCGGTGCGCTCGCGCTGCTGCTGCAGGCGAGCTAGCCGGGCGGGTGCGCTGCCGCGCGTCGCCGGGCCGGTGAGTGGATCACGCGCGCGGCGCGTGGCGCCGGTGCAGCAGGAAGGCGACGATCGCCCCGAGCCCGACGGCCCAGTGCAGGATCGCCACCCACGAGCGCCAGTCGTCGTTGCCGACGTAGTAGAGCGCGAGGCCGGTGAGCGCGAGCCAGGCCGTGATGCCGAACAGCGTGCCGCCGGTCGGCCGGCGCAGGTGGCTCTTCCAGCCGCGGATCACGTGACCGGGCCAGAGCACGCCGAACATCCAGACCGCGAACACCGAGACGATCGCATGCGCGATCAGCCACCACTGCTGCATCGGGTGCGGGTTGTCGAAGCCGAACTCGTCGGGTACGCGCACGAAGTACTTGAACACCAGCCAGACGGCGCCGGTCACCCAGGTGCCGGTCGCGATCCAGTGGACCGCACGGCGGCGACTCGCCGGCAGTGCGCCGACGCGCGGCTTCGCCCCCGTGGAGCTCATGCCGTGCGCCCGATCGTCTGCCAGCCGACGCCGCGGCTGAAGAGGTGGGCCGTGGCGTCGAACCTCGCATAGGTGCTGGCAGCGTCGGGACCGGCGGCCAGCGCGACCTTGGTGAGCGCGTCGGCGACGGCGCAGCGCGGGGCGACCACGCTCGCGAAGCGCTCGACCGGAGCGGGGCGGCGGCGGCGGCCGTGCAGGTGCGGCCCGACCCAGCGCGCCGCGCGGCGGCGGCGCGAGCGCAGGCCCGTGCTGCTTGCGACCGCACCATCGGTGAGTTCGAGCAACGGCAGCGCCTCGGGGCGCTGCGCGGGCGCGTTCAGCACCACGCGCTGCGGCCGGGGGCCGCTGACGCGCAGGTCGCCGCCGGCATCGACGCAGGCCTGCACCCGGGAGGGCAGGGCCATGGCCTCCAGCGCGGCGTCGACGGCATAGCCTTTGGCGATGCCGCCGAAGTCGAGCCACAGCGGGCAGCGGAAACGGACCGCGTCGCCGTCGAGCTCGATGTCCCGCCAGGTCGCCTGCGGCTGGGGCCGCGGCGCGTCGGCGGGCTCCGGCAGGTAGTCCCAGCCGACCAGCCACGGGGCGATCGTCGGGTCGAACACACCGCCCGAAGCCTCGGCGACCGCCAGCGCGAGCTCGAGCACCTCGCGGGTGTGGCGGTCGACGCGCACCGCGCCGTGGGCGGCCTCGCGATTGAGGCGGCTGAGCTCGCTGCCGGGCTCGTGGAAGCTCATCAGGCCGTGGATCGCCGCGACGGCCGCGAAGCCGCGATCGATCGCCGCGCCTGCCGCGGCGGCGTCGAGGCCCTGCACGCCGATGCGCACCAGCGTGCCGAGCCACGGCTGCGCGCGCTGCACCCACCCGGCGGCTGGCGCGGACGCGGCGAGAGTCAGGGTCGGCGGATCGTCGGCGTGCATCGCGGTGCGGATGCTAGCGTGAACCCGGATCGCACGCCGGGCGTCGTGTCTCAGGCGCCGAAGTCCAGGATCGAGTGGCCGAGCAGCCGTCCCATCAGCTGGCCCATGCCGAGCAACTCGCCCGCCGCGTAGAGGTTGCGGATCGGGCGGCCGTCCTTGCGGATCACCCGCAGCTGCTCGTCGACCGCGACTCCGGCGTAGGACGTGAGGTTCCAGCTCTGGATGCGGATCGCGTAGAACGGCGCCCTGGCGATCGGTGCCGGCATGTGCTTGCGGCCGAAGGGGTCGCGGCGCTTGCCGGCCTGCGCGGCGTTGAAGGTCTCGACGGTGGCGGCCAGGCCGGCCGGGTCGACGCCGGCGGCCGTCGCGAGGCCCTCGAGGGTGTCGGCGCGGAAGAAGTTCGGCGCGCCGGACTCGAACGCCTCGGCCGTGTCCTTCGCAGTCCACGGCCCGTTGAACCCGCCGCCGAGCAGTGGCGGCATGGCGCGGTACATCGCGTCGTCGAACACCGCCCAGCAGCGCTCGTCGGGCTGCGCACCGAGCCCGCGCTCGTACTCGGTGTGGCTCAGCATGTCCTCGCAGATGAAGCGCTTGCCGAACCGGTTGACGTAGATCTCCCACGGCGGCCGGTCACCCGGGTAGTGCCGCGCATTGGCCATCATCGGCGCGGGGTAGTCGTAGTCGAGGGTGACCGCGCCGAACAGCGGGACGTGGTTCTCGCCGCCGCGCACGTAGCCGCCCGCGGCCACCGCGAGGTCGTAGCCGGCGCCCTGGCTGAAGGGGTAGGTCATCTTGCAGTAGTCCTTCACGCCCTCGTACTTCTCGTACATCGCGGCGTTCTCGGTGTACCCGCCGCAGGTGAGGGCGACGTAGCGACCGAGGTGCCGGGCCGTCGCGCCCTTGGCGTCCTGGGTCGTCACGCCGCCGACCGCGCCGTCGCGCTCCTGGACCAGGCCCGTGACCTGGGTCTGCAGCAGCACCGTGACCTTGCCCGCGTCGACCAGTGGCTGGAGCTGCTCGTTCAACACCTTCAGGATCGAACGCCCGCCCTCGTAGCCCCAGGCGTATCGCGGCCGGCTGTAGGGATCGTGGGTGGTGCCAGTGACCGGGTGGCCCTCGCGCACCTTGAAGCCGTGGTCGGTGAGCCAGTCGAAGGCCGGCGCCGCGTTCTGCACCGCGAGGCGCACCAGCGTGGGGTCGGCGGTGCCCGTGCTGATGCGCATCACGTCGTCGTAGTGCAGCTGCCAGCTGTCCTCGATGCCCATCGACTTCTGCAGCTGGGTGCCGGCGGCGCTCATCTGGCCGCTGGAGAGGAACAGCGTGCCGCCGAGCGCGCCGGCCGCCTCGACGACCAGCACCCGCGCGCCGCGCTGCGCGGCGAAGATCGCGGTGGGCAGGCCTGCGTTGCCGCCGCCGACCACGATCAGGTCCCAGCGCGCGTCGTTCGCTGCCTCGGCGCCGCGCGACGCGCCGGCGAGGCCGAACGCGGCCGCGGCGAGGCCGGCGGTCTTGAGGAATTCGCGCTTGGTCAGCGACACACCGGCAGCGGATTCGTCGTGGTCCTGGCTCATCGGCCCCCCTCGTCGCGTGAACGCTCGTGACCCTGCGCCAGGCAGCCCGGGCGCGTCGGCGGCCTACATTGACAGAGGCGTGCTCGCCAGTACACGCCAGCCGGGCCGTCGCTGCGGGCCCGGTTCGGCCCGTGCGACGGACGCGGCCCGGCCCGCGGCCAGCGGCGCGTCGTGCCCGGCCGGCCGAGGCCGGCTGCCGGGGCGATGTGGTACAAGCGCCGAATGAGAGAGCGCTCCGCAGCGCGCAGCATGTCCCCGCGACGCACGGTCGCGCCGCGCCGCCGCCAGAAGCTGGTAGCCCTGCACCACCAGGTGTACCTCACGCTGCGTAACGAGCTCATCCGTGGCCACTACGTCGGCGAGGACGGCCGCGTGGCCTCGGCACTGCCGGCCGAGAACGACCTCGCGGCGGAGTTCAAGGTCTCGCGCGTCACCGTCCGCCGGGCGCTCGCCGCCCTCGAGCAGGAGGGCCTGGTCGTGCGGCGGCACGGTGCCGGGACCTTTCCCGCGCCCCTGGCGGCACATCTGCGCCGCGCGCGCGACGTCGAGAGCCTGTACGACGACCTCAATGAGCTGATGGGCAGCTACGAGCGCGAGGTGCTCGCCTTCGGGCGCACGAAGACCCCGGCCTTCGTGCGCAACCAGGTCGAGGATTTCGGCGCCGACTGCGTTTACCTGAGCGTGCTCAGCAAGGACGGCGACGCGCCGGTGCACCTGAACTTCCAGTACGTCCCGGGGCGCTACGCGCAGCTGCTCGAGCCGTTGCCGCGCGGGGACGGCCGGCTCCTGCTGCTGCTGCTGCTGCAGGACGAGGGCGTGCGCTCCAGCACCATCGACCTCAACATCAGCTCGACGGCGGCCGACCTCGCCACCTCGACCCGGCTCGATGTGCAGGTGGGCATGCCGCTGATCGCGATGCGACGGATCTCGCGCGACGCGACCGGCGCGCCGCTCGAGTACTTCGAGGCCCTGACCCGGCCGGACCGTTTTTCCTACAGCTTCCGCTTCGGCGACAGGTCGCGCTGAATCGCGCCGCCGACGGCGCCCTCTCAGGGCGCACCGGGAGAGGCGGCGAGCGTGCCCGGGAATTCGGCCTCGATGGCCGCCTGCACCGGCGCCGGCAGGTCCGCGGGGCGGAAGACGGTCGTGCCCTGGCCGACGAACAGGATGTGCCCGGGCGTGCCGTGCATCTCCATCCAGGTCTGCCATTCGGCGACGAGGTTGTGCGCCATCGTGTTGGCGACGTGATCGAGCCCGGGCGCCAGCAGTTCGTCCAGCCGCGCCGCGTGCGTGACCATGTCGGCCTCGAGCTTGAACCACGTGGCGTCGGGCGGGCGAAAGCGGCTGAACTGCTCGCGCCGCGCCCAGACGTGCGGACCCATCACGGCATAGTCGAGCCGCATCGGCCGGCCGTCCAGCGAGGACTCGGCGGGGAAGGGCCGCGGCGCGCCGGGTGGCGGGCCCTCGCGCGTCATCACCTGCTCGCCGACCGGCGACATGCGCGGCGGGCAGTGCACGCGCCTGCCGGTGTAGGGGTTCACGAATTCGCGGTGCAGCGCGCCCGTGTCGGCGTCCGCATACCAGGTCCACGCGCGTGTCCGCAGCCGCAGTGCTCCGTCGCGCTCGAAGCGCATGCGGCGCACGACGCAGGCGCGGTACTGGTACAGGCGGCGCGCGAAAGCCGCAAGCGTGACGTCGTCTCCCTGCGGCAGGAAGCCATAGACCATGCCGCCGTGCACCGACCAGGTGGTGCGCCCGGCCGGGTCACCATTGAGGCGCGCCCAGGCGCGCAGCGCGAACCCCGGGTCGTCGACCGGCAGGCGACGGACGGCCTCGGCGCGTGCGGCGGCATCGGCAGGGAAGGCGGATCCGCCGAACCCCGCGCCGCCGGCGATCGCCGCGGCCAGCAGGCCACGACGGTCGACTGTGCCCGATCGCCCGGAACGCATCGCGTTGACCCTCTCGATGGCGGATGCGTATTATGAACCAAGTCGAGAAATTATATTGCTGATGTCATGGGGAGGCCCCGATGGACATCCCGCTGCACCAGAGAGGCCGTGCCTCGATCGACTTCGTCGCCGCGGTCGGCGCGGCCACGCGCCAGGGGCGGGCCGCCGTCGCCGGCGAGCTGCTCGCGGTCGGCGTCGGCGACGCGGTGCTGACGGGCCCGCTGCCGGAACGCTGCGCGGCCTTCGACGACGCGGTCGCGCGCACGCCGAGCTACGCGGCGTTCGCGGCCTTGCGCGAATGGGGATACGCGCACCACGGCCGCATCGCCATGGAGGCGTTCGACGAGGTGCGCGAGGGGGTGGCGCCGGCGCTCGATGCGCTACGCCACGGGCCGACGACGCTGGAGCCGACCCTGGGGGACGACGTCCCGGCGTACTTCCGCGGCGTCGCCTTCCACCGCACCGGCTGCTGGGACGCGCACGATTACATGGGCGCGGTGCACGGCGAGATCATCCACCGACGCTTGGTCGGGCGGAACTTCGGCGGCGACATCTACGCGCAGCGCCGCAGCATGCTCGACGAGCTGCGCCGCCCGGCGTATGCCCGCATCCTCGAGCTCGGCACGAGCTCCGGCAACTTCACGGTGGCGCTGGCGCAGCGCTTCCCCGCGGCGACGATCTGCGGCGTCGACCCGAGCCTGCGCATGCTCGAGCAGGCGCAGCGCGTCGGCAACGAGCTCGGCTGCGCCTGGCGCCTCTACCAGCGCGCCGCCGAGGCCACCGGGTTCGACGACGGCAGCTTCGAGCTGGTCGCGGGCTATTCGCTGCTGCACGAGCTGCCGCAGCCGGTGCTGCGAGCCGTGCTGCGCGAGGCCTTCCGCATACTCGAGCCGGGCGGCGAGCTGCTGCTCGGCGACGTGGTTCCCTATCTCGCACAGGATCCGCTCGCCCAGGCCTGGGCGGACCACGAGGCACGCCACGGCGGCGAGCCGTACTGGCGGGAGGCCTGCAGCGTCGACCTCGCGGCCGCGGCGAGTGCGGCCGGCTTCGAGTCGGCGCGGTACTTCTTCGCCGCTACTCCGCGGCGCTTCCCGTTCATCCTGCATGCCTGCAAGCCACTCGCCGCGGGCCGGACCGGTCCGTGAGTGGCATTGAGCACGGCCCCGGCACTGCCACCGTCCCGGGCACGGCCACCGGCTCCACGGAGGAGCGCTGGGTGCCGGCACTGCTGACGATGGCGCGCGAGCTCTGGGTGCTGAAGGACCGCCAGCGCGTGCTGGAGGAACTGCTCGCCGCCAAGGGCGTGGTTGCGCCGGGCGAAGCGGACGCCTGGCAGCCGGACCCCGGACGCCAGGCGGCGATCGACGGCGAGTGCCAGGCATTCGTGCAGCGGCTCGTCGCGGAGATCCTGCCACGCGCACCCCGGGAAGGCCGGGACGCCCGCGGAGCGCGCTGACTTCGCTGACTGCGCTGACTGGGCCGACCGCGCTGGTGGCGCCGACCACGCGCGGGTCGGATGCCGCTCGGCCGGCACGGCGTCGCGCGCGCGGTCTCGCGGCGCGTGCCGCGACGCGTACGCGATGCTCGCCGATGGATCGCGCTTGGTACGCTGGCGCGCGAAAGGGCCGCGGCGGGATCGTCACCGGGCCCTCGACGTGGGGGCAGTCGTGAATCCACAAGCAGGCGGGCAGGCCGCAGCCGTCGACCCGCAAGTCGCGCCCGACGCACCGGCCGGCGCGCTGGCGGAATTCCGTCGGGGCTGGCCGATCGTGCTGACCGCGGCCATCGGACTCGCCTGCGGGCTCGGCGCGCTGCCGATCTACAGCCTCGGCGCGCTGACCAAGCCGATGGCCGACGACCTCGGCTGGTCGCGCGGCGAGGTGCAGGCGATCTTCACCTGGATGACGGTCGGCAACCTCGTCGCCGCGCCGGCGCTGGGTTGGTGGCTCGACCGTCACGGCGTGCGGGCCGTCACGCTCTGGTCGACGCTCGCGATGGCGATCGGCTTCGTGACGCTCGGCCTCGCGACGCACTCGCCGTACACCGCCTACCTGTTCGCCTTCCTGACCGCGGTGTTCGGGGTCGCCACCACCCCGATCAGCTGGACGCGTGCGATCGTCTCCTGGTTCGACGCGGGCCGCGGGCAGGCCCTCGGGTTCGCGCTCGCCGGCACCGGCGTCAGCGCGGCCGTCGTGCCGAGCTACACGGTGTGGCTGGTCGAGCGCTTCGGCTGGCGCGGCGCCTATGTGGGGCTGGGTGCGCTGGCCGTCGCGATCGCCCTGCCGCTCGGCTACTGGCTGCTGCGCGAACCGCCCGGTGCGCCGGCGGCGCGCGCGGCGCGGACGCGCGCCCGGACCGAGGCCGCGACCGTGGGCGTCGCGGCGCCCGATGCCGGCGCCGCAGCCGCCGCCGCGGTTCCGCGCGCCCTGGCGAGCTGGCGGTTCTGGGTGCTCTGCGGCACCTTCGTGCTGGTCGGCGGCAGCATCGCCGGCATCATCGCCCACCTCGTGCCGATGCTCTCGGATCGCGGCATGCCGGCGGCCACCGCGGCGCAGATCGCCGGTGGCGTGGGCATCGCCGTGATCCTCGGCCGGATCGTCACCGGCTTCCTGCTCGACAAGTTCTGGGCGCCGGGCGTCGCCTGCATCGTGCTCGGCCTGCCCGTGGCCTCGTGCCTGCTGCTGGCGAGCGGCGCGGGCGGGCTCGCCGGCGCGGTGTTCGCCGCGATGCTGGTCGGGCTCGCGGCGGGCGCGGAGTTCGACCTGATGTCCTTCCTCGTCAGCCGCTACTTCGGCTCGGGCCGCTATGGCGTCGTCTACGCGAACCTCTATGCGGCCTTCAAGATCGCCGCGGGCGTCGCCGCGCCGTTCTACGGTCGCGCGTACGACGTCGCCGGCAACTACACCGTCGTGCTGTACGGCGCGGCGGGCGCGATCTTCGTCGGCGCCGGCCTGCTGCTGTCGCTCGGCGCCTATCCGCGACTCGAGGCGGAACGATGACCCTCGAGGAGACGCTGCGCTCGTGGGTGGCGGGCGGGCCGCCCGACGCCGATGCGTTGTCGAGGCGGGCGCTGATGGGAGCACTGGCCGCACTCGGCACCGGCCTCGTGTCCGCGCTGCCCGTGGCCCTCAGCGCCGACGGTGCGAGCCAAGCGCCGGCGGCGCCCGGTGGCGAGGCGGCCGCACCGCTGCCTGCGGTCGAGGCCTCGGCGGGCGAGGTCGACCTCGCGCCGCTCGACCGGGCGTTCCTGCGGTTGCGCGAGGGATTGCTGCACTATCGTTCGGCGGGCTTCACAGTCGGGACACGTGCGCGGCGCGGCGCACCGCTGCCGCTCTACATGGTGCACGCGGGTCCTGGCTCCTCGCGCGGCCTGGAGGGACTCGTGAGGCGGCTCGGCACCGACCGCGCGGTGATCGCGCCGGACACGCTCGGTGCCGGTGACTCGGCTGCGCCCGACGTGCCCGTGCCCGAGGTGGCCTACTACGCCGAGAGCGTGGTCCGCACGCTCGACGCACTCGGCCTCGCGCGCGTCGACTACTACGGTTCGCACACCGGTGCGCACATCGGCTGCGAGCTCGCGCTGCGCTGGCCCGATCGGGTGCGCCGGATGGTCTTCGACGGCGTGCCGGTATTCCCGGCAGCCTTGCGCGCCGAGCTGCTCGAGCACTATGCGCCGCCGGTCCAGCCGGACGACGCCGGGCGCCAGCTCGCCTGGGCCTGGCAGTTCGTGCGCGACATGAGCCAGTTCTTCCCGCACTACGCGCGCGATGCCGGACACCGGCTGGCCAACGCGGTGCCGTCGGCCGACGCCTTGCATCGTTCGGTCGTCGAGGTGCTGAAGGCGCTGCCGACCTATCACCTCGCGTACCAGGCGACCTTCCGCCACGACATCGAGCGCCGCTTGCCGCTGCTGCGCTTGCCGGTGCTGTGCATCGGCCGGGAGGGCGATCCGCTCGCGAGCTACGTCGAACGCGCCGTCGCGCTGGTGCCGGGGGCCGTGCCGCTCGCCGTGGCGCGTGCCGACGGGGCCGCGGGGCTCGCCGGCGCGATCCGTCGTTTCCTCGCCTGAGCACCGCGCCTCGCAATCGTGTGCAATCGGCGCCGCGAGGCGGGCGCCGGGCGGGCCGGGTCGGCACCGGGCGTGATTCCTCTGCAGCTTCCAAGCTCATGATGGGAAAGGATTTTCTGGGCTTTGGCCGGGCGGGGGAGGTTGCGCCGCGCAGTTCGCCGGGCAGCATCTGCGGGATCCCGGCTGCGATTGGCTTGTGTTATTTTGCGGGCTCCTCGTGGCGCCACCCGCGCCGCGTCGCACAGATCAATGGAGGATCTCTGCATGGCTGCCCCCGATCCCAAGCGTCCGACGTACACGGCCGAGGCGATACCCTCGGACGTGAAGAACGGGCTGTTTCTCGGCAACCCGGCGCTCGACAACCTGATGAGCTGCATGATCGCGATGGGCGCGGAGGTTTGGGCGACCAAGCGCCGCCTGCACGTGATGGAGGCGGTGATGGCGCAGAAGGGCATCACGCCGGAGATGCTGGAGCAGTAC
>JALORN010000107.1 GCA_025458905.1 Steroidobacteraceae bacterium | reverse complement strand
GTGCGCAGGTCTTCGGGCAGCGCCTCGATCGCGGCGTTGACGGTGGAGCGGATCTCCTCGGTCATCGCGAGCGCCTCCGGCGTGGCCGTGTCCTTCATCCGCGCCTGCACCTCGTGGGATTCCTCGCCGTCGCCCCGGTCGAGCTCGTACTCGATCGGGCTGCGGCCCCGGGACGCCGCGGCATTCTTCGCGGTGTTGATCGCGATGCGGTAGAGCCAGGTGTAGAACGCACTGTCGCCGCGGAACTTCGGCAGCGCGCGATAGGCCTTGATGAAGGCCTCCTGGGCGACGTCCTCGGCCTCCGCAGGATTGCGGACGTATCGCATCACCAGCTTCACGACCTTGTGCTGGTACTTCAGCACCAGCGCGTCGAACGCACCCCGGTCGCCGCGCTGCACGCGCTGCACCAGGCTGAGGTCACTCGCCTCGACGCTCATGTCCGCGTCCCGGACGGCCCCGTCGCGGGAGGCCAAGTCGTACGCCGAAAGGCCGGCAACCATGCATCGATCCCCGAGGGCTGCGCGTCGTGCGCTCGATAGACCCGGGGACCTGCGGAAAGTTCGCACTCAGGAGCTGCCCGGGAGGTCGCGCCGTGAGCCGCGTCCCGTTCCCGGTGGCAGTCCGGGGGGCTGGCCGGCTCCCGGTGGCACCCCGCGGGCCGCCGCGTCCTGCTGCAGTGCACGACAGAGCGCCCGGTACGGCCGGCGCGCGCTGCGTCCGGCATCGACCCAGGCCCAGTGTCGCCGGCCGTCCGGCACGCCCCGCCATTGCAGCCACCATCCGGCTCGCAGGACCTCGACGGCCCGCTCGAGTTCGACCGCGCACCAGCCGTCGGCGACCAGCAGCCACCAGTGCTCGCCTGCGCGGCGCAGGGCCCGCACGCCACGCCTACCGGGCAGCAGCCGCGGCAGCGATGCAACCGCGGCGGCGAGGCAGGCTGCGAACAGCAGCGCCCTGCCCCCGGCGCCGCAGGGCCGGCAGGTCGCGACGGCGAACGACGCGGCCGCCCCCCAGGCGCCGAGCAGCGCCCACAACCGGGGGGACGGCGGCACGCGCAGTTCAAGGCTCGCGGATCCGTGCGACGACGGCGGCGAGTTCGGGATCGGCGGGAGCTTCACCGGCGATCAGGTACCCCGCCAGCTGTGGGTCCTGCAAGCCGAGCAACTGGACGAAGGCATCGCGTTCGCCGCTGGACGCCCGCGGGAAATCGCGCTCCAGGTAGCGGCTCATCAGTACGTCGAGCTCGCGCATGCCGCGGCGACAGGCCCAGCGCAGCCGCCCGAGGGAAGCCTCGGCATCGAGCGGCTGCGGGGCGGATCCATTCATGCGGGGTAGAGACCGGCGGCAAGCGACCGGTCAGTGCTGCCGGTCGACCATCATCTTCTTGATCTCCGCGATCGCCTTGGCCGGATTCAGGTCCTTCGGGCAGACCGTGGTGCAGTTCATGATGGTGTGGCAGCGGTACAGCCGGAACGGGTCCTCGAGGTCGTCGAGCCGCTCGCCGCGCGCCTCGTCACGGCTGTCGATGATCCAGCGGTAGGCGGCCAGCAGCGCCGCCGGCCCGAGGAAGCGGTCGCCGTTCCACCAGTAGCTCGGGCAGGCGGTCGAGCAGCAGGCACAGAGGATGCAGGCCGACGGACGGTCGATCTTCTCCTGGTCGTGGGGCAGCTGCAGCCGCTCCCGGTCCGGCGGCGCCGGGGTGCGCGTCTGCAGCCAGGGCTTCACCGCCGCGTACTGGGCGTAGAAGCTCGTGAGGTCCGGAACCAGGTCCTTGACGACCGGCATGTGCGGCAAAGGATAGATCTTGACCTCGCCCTTCACGTCGGCGCAGGCCTTGATGCAGGCGAGCGTGTTGGCGCCGTCGATGTTCATCGCGCAGCTGCCGCAGATGCCCTCGCGGCAGGAGCGGCGGAACGACAGCGTCGGGTCGATCTCGTTCTTGATCTTGATCAGGGCGTCGAGGACCATCGGCCCACAGCTGGCCATGTCGACCTGGTAGGTGTCGACGCGCGGTGCCTCGCTGCCCTCGGGATCGAAACGATAGATCCGGAAGGTGCGCACGTCCTTCGCGCCGGCGGGCGCCTCGAACACGCGGCCGTTCTTGTTGATGCGGGAATTCGGCGGCAGTCGGAACTCGGCCATGGCTCTGGTCCTGGTCCTGTGGGTCTCGTTGGCTTTGCGATGTAGGTGCGGCTCGCCGCGCGCGGCTCAATAGGTGCGGGCCTTCGGCGGCACCGGCTCGACGTCGCTGGTCAGCGTCTTCAGCTGCACCGGCCGGTAGTCGAAGCGGACCTTGCCCGCGGCGTCGACCCAGCACAGCGTGTGCTTCATCCAGTTGACGTCGTCGCGTTCCTTGAAGTCCTCGCGCGCCTGCGCGCCGCGGCTCTCCTTGCGGTTCTCGGCCGAGTGGATCGTCGCCACGGCCTGGCCGAGCAGGTTGTCGAGCTCCAGCGTCTCGACCAGGTCGGTGTTCCAGACGAGGCCGCGGTCGCTGACCTTGACGTCGGCGAACGAGTCGAAGGTGCGCGCGAGCTTGGCACAGCCTTCCTGCAGCGACTCGCCGGTGCGGAACACCGCGGCATCGGACTGCATCGTCTTCTGCATCTCGAGGCGGATCGCCGCGGTCGGGCGGCTGCCGTTCGCATGGCGCAGCCGGTCGAGGCGCGCCACCGCGAAGTCGCCGGCGTCCTTCGCGAGCGGGCGATGCGGCGTCCCCGGCTTCACGATCGTGGCGGCATGGCGGCTCGCCTCGCGGCCGAAGACCACCAGGTCGAGCAGGGAGTTCGAGCCGAGGCGGTTCGCGCCGTGCACCGAGACGCACGCCGCCTCGCCCACCGCCATCAGGCCCGGCACCACGGCGTTCTTGTCGTCGCCGTGCACCGTCACCACCTCGCCGTGGTAATTGCAGGGGATGCCGCCCATGTTGTAGTGCACCGTCGGCAGCACCGGGATCGGCTCCTTGTTGACGTCGACGC
>JALORN010000036.1 GCA_025458905.1 Steroidobacteraceae bacterium | reverse complement strand
CCGGGTCGTCTGCTGGGGTGGCCACTCGATCGGCCGCGAGGAGTACGAGTACACCAAGAAGGTCGGCGACGAGCTCGGGCTGCGCGGCCTCGACGTCTGTACCGGCTGCGGCCCCGGTGCGATGAAGGGGCCGATGAAGGGCGCGACCATCGGCCACGCCAAGCAGCGCATCGTCGGCGGCCGCTACATCGGCCTGACCGAGCCCGGCATCATCGCCGCGGAGCCGCCGAACCCGATCGTCAGCCAGCTCGTGATCATGCCGGACATCGAGAAGCGCCTCGAGGCCTTCGTCCGTCTCGCCCACGGCATCGTCGTGTTCCCGGGCGGCGTGGGCACCGCCGAGGAGATCTTCTACCTGCTCGGCATCCTCCTCGATCCGGCCAACGCGGAGCAGCCGTTCCCGGTGGTGCTGACGGGGCCGCGGCGCAGCGCGGCCTACTTCGAGCAGATCCGCCAGTTCCTGGTCGGCACGCTCGGCGAGCAGGCGGCGGACCGAGTGCAGATCATCATCGAGGACCCGGCCGAGGCGGCGCGCTTCATGGTGCGCGGCCTCGAGGAAGTGCGCGAGTTCCGCCGCACCCGCTCCGACTCCTACAACTTCAACTGGCTGCTGCGCGTCGACGGCGAGTTCCAGCAGCCGTTCGAGGTGACGCACGAGTCGATGCGCACGCTGCGCCTGCATCGCGACCAGCCGGTCGACGAGCTCGCCGCGGACCTGCGGCGCGCGTTCTCGGGCATCGTCACCGGCAACGTCAAGGAATACGGCATCCGCGCGATCGAGCGCCATGGGCCGTTCGAGATCGTCGGCGACCCGCGGATCATGGCGATGCTCGACGAGTTGCTCGGCGCGTTCGTCTCGCAGGGGCGCATGAAGCTGCCCGGCAGCGTCTACACGCCGTGCTACCGCATCGTCGCCGCCTGAACATAAGCGCGCGCTGACATAAGCGACCAATAATGCATCGTTGTCGAGAGCGCGGTCGCAGGATTGCGACGCCGCGCCATCGCCTGTGAGCCAGTTCCTCCGGTGGGGCAACGTGCGGCCCTAGTCTGCCTCCCAACGCAGAGGGAGCGCGTCCAATGAGTTCTACCGGCAGGTTTCGCACCGACATCATCGCGGCCGCGGGCATTCCCCGCGATCCACAGGTGCCGCCGAGCGTGACGCCGCCCGCCGTGCCGGGCGCGACACCCCCGGCCAGCGGCACGCCCTACGCGAACTGGGCCGACCGCATGCAGCGGACGCGCGGGCGCCATGCGGCGATCACGCGCAACCTGTACACGTGGTCGAGCTACAAGAACTGGACCGAGAAGGTGAAGGACAGCTGGCAGGACGAGCCGGCCGAGAAGGATGCCGGCAAGAAGCCGACTCGCTGAGGGACATGGACGGGCCGGCGTTAGTACCGGCCCCGCGATCGAAGCCGGCGCATCGCGCCGGCTTTTTTTTCCGGGGCGTCGGGCGGCGGCCTAGAGCGCCAGCCCGCCGGTGACGGCCGGCACCTCGAACGGCGCGCCGCCATCGCCCGTGCCGTCGCCGCCCTGGGCGCTGCGCGCCCCCTCGATCCACTGCACCAGCGGCTGCCATTGCAGCGTGTCCTCGGCGACGAGGTGCGGCTTCATCTCGTGGATGCCGAGGCCGAGCTCGGCGCTGCGCACGTAGTTCTGGGAGTCCCGCAGCGTCGCGACCACCGGCACGTTGAGCGTCGCGAGGAAACGCTGCAGCGACTGGTAGACGAGGGTGTTGCGGCGGACCCGGTTCGCGACCACCCCGATGCGGTCGTCCTCGCGACGCACCTTCGCCACCAGCAGCAGGTCGGCGATCACGCGGGTGCAGGCGTGGACGTCGATGTCCGACGGCAGCACCGGCACGATGATCCGGTGGGCGTCGCGGACCACGTCGGCCAACCCCAGACCGTCCATCGCAGCCGGCGTGTCGATCACCACCCGCGTCGCCGCGGGCGGGATCCGCAGGCGGAAGGTGCGGGTGGTGCGGCCGTCGTCCTCCCAGGCGGCGACGCCCTGGATCGGCAGCGCGCCGGGGCCGCGCTTGCGGAACCAGCGCGTGGTCGAGCCCTGCGGATCCTGGTCCATCAGGACCACGCGCTCGCGACGCACCGCGAAATAGCTGGCGAGATTGATCGCGATCGTGGTCTTGCCCGACCCGCCCTTGGGATTGACGACCACGATACGCAGCATGTCGGGGGGGGCAGGGCGCTCCGCATTCCGTCGAGCCAGGCGTGGCGGAGTGTGATGGCGGGGCGACGCGGTTGCAAGCCGGGGCGCCGGCGACGCTGTGATGGCGCGCACGGCGCGGCGAGGGGGGCGACCTCATGATCGGCGGATGGAACGCGTGATGTACCTCTGGGACGAACTCGACGATCTCGTCTGGGCCACGCGCCACCTGCTGCGCAAGGCCTGGCACGGCCTGCGCGATCGCGATCCACGCCCCGGCGTCCCGGGTCCGGGCCGCTCCGCGCCGGGCCGACTGGCCGACTGAGCCCCCCGCCGCCCCTTGAATTCCCGGGGCCCGCCCCCACCCTGACGGCGCGAGAAGGCGCCCGGTCGCGGGCGTAGCTCTGTCCAAGCGGGGATTGCATGACCACCACGACCACCACCGAGCCGTCGGCCGGCCACAACGCCGCGAAGCATGGATTCCAGGCCGAGGTGCGCGAGCTGCTGCGCCTGATGATCCATTCCCTCTACAGCCATCGCGAGATCTTCCTGCGCGAGCTGATCTCCAACGCCTCCGATGCCAACGACAAGCTGCGGTTCGTCGCGCTGGCCGAGCCGGGGCTGCTGGCAGGGGACGCCGACCTGCGGATCTGGGTCGACTACGACAAGTCGGCCGGTACGCTCACCGTGCGTGACAACGGCATCGGCATGACGCGGGACGAGGCGATCGCCCACCTCGGGACGATCGCGAGATCCGGCACGGCGGACTTCTTCAAGCGCCTCACCGGCGACCAGCAGAAGGACTCGGCCCTGATCGGCCAGTTCGGCGTCGGCTTCTACTCTGCCTTCATCGTCGCCGACGAGGTCGAAGTGTTCTCGCGCAAGGCCGGCGAGCCCCCCACCGCCGGCGTGCGCTGGGCCTCGAGGGCGGACGGCGAGTTCACCGTCGAGGACGTGGCGCGCGAGGAGCGCGGCACCGCCGTCGTGCTGCACCTCAAGGAGGAGGCGAAGGAGTTCGCCGACCCCTGGCGCCTGCGTTCCCTGGTCACGCGCTACTCCGACCACATCGGCTTCCCGGTGCTGATGAAGAAGGAGGGCGAGGCGAGCCTCGACTGGGAGCCGGTCAACCAGGCCAAGGCGCTCTGGACCCGCCCGCGCACCGAGGTCGGGGACGAGGAGTACAAGGAGTTCTACCAGCACGTAGCCCACGACTTCGCCGAGCCGCTCGCCTGGAGCCACAACCGCGTCGAGGGCAAGCGCGAGTACACCTCGCTGCTGTACGTGCCGTCGCGCGCGCCGTTCGACCTCTGGCAGCGCGACGCCGCGCGCGGGCTCAAGCTGTACGTACGGCGCGTGTTCATCATGGACGACGCGGAGCAGTTCCTGCCGCTCTACCTGCGCTTCGTGCGCGGCGTCGTCGACTCCAGCGACCTGCCGCTGAACGTCTCGCGCGAGCTGCTGCAGCGCGACTCCGAGGTCGAGGCGATGCGCTCGGCGCTGACGCGCCGCGTGCTCGACATGCTCGCGAAGCTCGCCAAGGACGACGCCGACAAGTACGCGACCTTCTGGAAGGAGTTCGGCAGCGTCGTCAAGGAGGGCATCGCCGAGGATGCTGCCAACCGCGACCGGATCCTGCCGCTGCTGCGTTTCGCCAGCACCCACGACGAGTCCAACGAGCCGAAGACCGCGCTGGCCGACTACGTCGCGCGCATGAAGGACGGGCAGTCGAAGATCTACTACGTGATCGCGGAGACGGTCGATGCCGCCCGCGGCAGCCCCTACATCGAGAGGCTGCGCGAGCGCGGCGTCGAGGTGCTGCTGATGGCCGACCGCGTCGACGAGTGGGTCATGGGCCAGGTGCGGGAGTTCGAGGGCAAGTCGTTCAAGGACGCGGCGCGGGGCGACCTCGAGCTCGGCGCGCTCGCCGGCGTCGAGGAGGCAGAGAAGGACAAGGCACTCAAGGAGAGCAAGGGATTGCTGAAGCGCGTCAAGGATGCGCTCGGCGACCGCGTCTCCGAGGTGCGCATCAGCACCCGCCTGACCGACTCGCCGGCCTGCCTCGTGCTCGCCGAGCACGACCTCGGTGCGCAGATGCGCAGGATCCTCGCGGCCAGTGGCCAGGCGCCACCGCAGGGCAAGCCCGTGCTGGAGCTGAACGTCGGGCACGCACTGGTGCAGCGGCTCGATGCCACCGCCGCCGGGCCCGACTTCGACGAGCTCGCGCTGTTGCTCCACGACCAGGCGCGGCTCGCCGAGTCCGGCTCGGTCGCGAACCCGGGCGACTTCGTGCGGCGGCTGAACCGGCTGCTCGCGCAACTCATGCGATAATCCGCCGATGCCGCCGACCTCCGCGGACGCCTTGCCCGGCAGGGCGCCCGCACCGCTGCAGCGGGTGCGCCCTGGCATCGTCCGTGCCTGGCGCATCGGGCTGTCCTGTTTCCTGGCCGCCAGCCTCGCCGGATGCCCGGGCGGCGGCGGCTCGTATCGCGATCCATCACTCGACCAGGGGAATGCCATGGCCAACCTCGTGACGACCGACCTCGCGCCCGGAACCGGAGCGGAGGTCGTCGCCGGCCAGACGGCCGTCGTTCACTACACCGGCTGGCTCTACGCCGATGGCGCGCCGGACAACAAGGGCCGCAAGTTCGACAGCTCCCGCGATCGCGGCGACCCGTTCTCGTTCCGCGTCGGCGGCGGCCAGGTGATCAAGGGCTGGGACCAGGGGGTCGCCGGCATGAAGGTCGGGGGCCAGCGCCGGCTCGTGATCCCGCCGGAGCTGGGTTACGGCTCTCGCGGGGCCGGGGGCGTGATCCCGGGTGGTGCGACGCTGGTGTTCGACGTCGAGCTGGTCGCGGTCCGCTGAACCCGCCGATGCGCGCCGGCCCGTGCGGACCGCGCCCGTGGTGGCGCAACCCGCGGTATCGCGACCGTCGCTCGCGCAGCGAGACCGCCGAGCTCGCCCATCGCCGTGCCTGAGTCACTGCGTGTCGAGGGGCCGTCGGGCCCGCTCGAGGCACTCCTCGAGATGCCTGTAGACCGCCCGGCGCCGTGCGCATTCGGGGTCGTCTGTCATCCGCACCCGCTGTTCGGCGGCACGATGACCAACAAGGTGGCCCACACCGTCGCGCGTGCCTTCACGGCCCATGGCGCCGCGACGCTGCGCTTCAATTTCCGCGGGGTAGGCGCCTCGGCCGGGAGCTACGACGACGGCCGCGGCGAGACCGACGACCTGCTCGCCGTGGTGGGGTACGCGCGCGCGCGCTTCCCGGACCTGCCGCTGTGGCTCGGCGGCTTCTCTTTCGGTTCGTTCGTCGCCCTGCGCGGGCATTCCGCCGCCGGCGCCGCCCGCCTCGTGACCATTGCGCCACCGGTGGGCCGCTGGGATTTCGGCGGCCTCGAGCCTCCGCGCTGCCCCTGGCTCGTCGTGCAGGGCGACCAGGACGACCTCGTGGATCATCGCGCGGTCGCCCAGTGGCTCGCGCCGATGCCGGCGGCCCCCCGCCTGGTGCTGCTGGCGGGCGCCGAACACTTCTTCCATGGACGGCTGCACGAGGTGAAGTCCGCCATCGCGGACTTCCTGCTGGACGCGCGGGCGCCTTCCTAGTAGGGGCGGTCGGTGGCGCCGGTGCCAGGCGTCGCGGGGGCGCGGCTCGAGAGGCCTTGGGGCGGGGACGGCCACGAGCACATCCCTGTGGGCCTCGGAGCGCGCCGTCCTGGCGCGCTACGCCGCGCGCAGCCGCTTCTCGCGCTCGCACGGCCCCTGATTCGTCATCGGCAGCGCGCGGGTCGCTTCGCTGCCGCCCCGGGCGAAGAGGAAGAGCCGCCACGTCACGCGGCGCGTGAAGAGTGGGAAAGACTCGACCTTCGCGATGTCGACGCGGCCGGACTTTGACGCTAGCGACGCCCCCGCGACGCCTGGCACGAGCGCCACCGACCGCCCGGAGCGAGCAAGGCGCCCGCGCGCCCCTCAGGGCGCGCGCGGGGGCACGGGCTTGTTCATCTTCGCGTAGTTCTCGAGGCTCGACCCCGAGCCCTCGACGAACTTCTCGGGCGACTTGAGGAACAGCGGGAAGCGCTTCTCGGCGACGGTGCGGATGTCCTCGGGGACCTGCTCGTAGCGCGTCACCTTGGTGATGAAGCATTCGTAGAGGCAGTGGCCGGGGGCGGGGCCCATCAGCATCCACGGCAGCCAGGGGGTCACGCGGGTCCAGTTGCCGACGGCGTCGACGGTCTGCAGGGACTCGTTCTGCATGTCGTCGAGCGAGCAGGTCCACGACGTGTACTCGCTCGCCTGCACCATCGGGCCGGAGGACTCGCGCACCCACACCTTCGGGTCGAGGGCGTTGGGGTAGAACAGGTGCACGAAGCGGCTCATCAGCAGCCGGTCGTCCTGCACGCGCCAGTTGTACTGCAGTGGCTTCTTCTCGAGCTTCATCGCCGCAGCTGCGCGATCCACCGGGGGCGGGGACACCCATTCGCGGATCACGTGGTTCACTGGGTCGTTGGTCAGGTGCACGACCTTCACGGTCTCGTCGAGCAGGGGGTTGCGCCACGTGTCGAGCACCTCGCGGGTCGCGAGGTCGTAGTAGGCGCCGAACTCGCGGTTCAGCAGCCGGTAGCCCGGTTCACCCTCGAGCGGCACCAGCCGGGACGAGGCCATGCCACGAAAGCCGAACAGGTTGAACACCTGCCGGCCCGGGATCACCGCCGAGACGATGCCGTCGTACCAGGTGTAGCGGTCCGACTTCATGTCGAGGTTGCCCTGCAGTCGCGCGGTCGCGCGCACGTTGCCCTGGGGCGTCATCAGGTCGATCGACGGGCCGCGCAGGCTCGCGCCCGGGATCCGCGTGCCCGGGCGGCCGGACGCAGCCGTGGTGGCGGCGAGGGCGGCGGGGCCCGCCGCGGTGGCGAGGGTCGCGGCGGTGGCGCCGGACAGGGTGGCGAGGGCGTGTCGACGGGTGACGTCCATGCGGGGGTTCCTCTGCGGGTGGGCGAAGGTCGATCGATGTTCCGCAGCGGCGGTCTCGCGCCGGCGCGGGCCTCCGAGAGACTACCTGCATCGTCGCCAGACGGCGACGCTCCGGCCTGCCGCGGAGGTCGTGGGCGACGGTGCGCAGCGCCGTACGCGCACAATCGGCTTCGCACGACGTAGACTCCGCATTCGAGGCGGGCCCGGGCGCGGATGCGGCCGGGGTTTGCCGGAAAGTGTGACGTCCGTAACCTCGCCGAGGTGGCGAGGCGGCGGTGTCAGGGGTAAACAGGCGACTCCCACGGCTCGACTATCACTGAGGATCCAAGACATGGCGATCTGGAAAGACCAGGCCTCTGCTCCCGCTGCCGCTCCCGAACGCGCCGCCGCGCCCGCCGCGACGCCCGCGTCCACGCCGGCCCCCGCTGCGCCGGCCGCCGACCACGCGCCTGCGCCGGCGGCGCCGCGCACCACGGTGCGCGCCGTCGAGCGCGAGTCGGTGATCGCGCCGGAGCTGACGATCGAGGGCAAGATCGAGGGCTCTGGCAACGTCCGCATCGCCGGCAAGTCGGCAAGTTCAAGGGCGACGTCAACGTCAACGGCAACCTGACGATCGAGACCAACGCCTCGCTGACCGGCCAGGTCACCGCCAAGGCGATCACGATCGCAGGCGAGCTGATCGGCAACATCCTGAACGCCGAGAAGGTCGACCTGCTCGAGTCCGGCGTCGTCAACGGCGACATCAAGGCCGGCCAGCTGACCGTCGCCGCGGGCTCGCGCATGCGCGGCCAGGTCGACTTCGGCTGGAAGGACAAAGGCTGAAACAGGCCCGGACGATGGCACTACCGCGCGGCGTAGGGGAAACGCGCCAGTGTCCGCACTGCAAGGCGACGATCCTTGCCAGCGCGGTGGTGTGCCCGGGCTGCAATGGCCATCTGCGTTTCGGCCCGGCGACCGGTGCAGTCGCGGGGGTCCTCAAGCCCGCGACCGTCACTGCCTTCAAGATCGAGGGCAGCTTCGACAATCCCGCCCCGAGCTCGCCCCGTGAGTACACGGTGGTGGTCGCGATCCGCAACCAGCGCGGCGAGATCGTCGACAGGAAGGTGATCGGTGTCGGCGTGCTCGGGCCGGGCGATGAGCGCGCCGTGACCCTGACGGTCGAGATGGCGGCGAATCCCGCCCGCGACGTGCCGCCGCCACGGCGTCAGTAGCCCGCTCGATCCCGGCGCCTAGGCGCCCGCCTGTGCGGCGATGAACGGCAACACGACCTCGAGCCAGCGGTCTGCGTCGCCACCGTCGAGTGCCTGCAGGGGGTGGCGCCCGGTGAAGCGATGGCCCCGGGCCCTCGGGCAGAGGGCCAGCACCTGCTCGTGGCAGCCCTTGAGTGAGTCGCCATCGGCGGTCAGCGCCAGCACCGGTCGCGAGACGAGCTGCAGGCGGCCGGCGGTGTCGTGGGCCGCGATCGCCGGCGTCACCGCCGGCTCGTAGTTGGTGCGGACGAAGTTGAAGTACAGCGCACGCAGCGCGCCCGCGGTGCCGGGCTCGCGCAGCGACGCGCCCGATGGGTCCCAGGCCTTGAGGAACGCGGTCGTCCGTCGCCACATCTCGGCGGCGTGGCTGCCGTCGTCGGACGCAGGCGGCGGCGGCGGCGCGGCCCGCAGGCGCTCGCGGATCTCTGTGGCATAGAGCGGCGTGCCGTCCAGCACCAGTGCCACGACCCGCTGCGGGGCGGATGCGGCGAGCTCGATCGCGGCCTGGGCCGCGAAGTGTCCGGCGACGACGACGGCCGAGGTGATGCCCAGGCGATCGAGCACGTCACGGGCGAGCCCCGCGAAGTCCTCGATGCTCCAGTGCCGCTGGCGCGGATCCGAGTCGCCATAGCCCATCAGGTCCGGCGCGATTGCGCGGAAGCCCGCCGCGGCGAGCCGCGGCAGCACGCGCACGTACTGCCGGCTGCCGAGCGGTGACTGCGGCAGCAGCAGCACGGCAGGACCGGCGTCGCCGGCGCCGAGCGCGCCCAGGACCCCGTGGGGAGTGTCGATCAGCATTCGGCGCAAGAGAGTGTCCTCCGGGCAGCGACCCGCCACGCAGCGATTATGGCCGCCCGGTGCCGGGCGTCGGTGGCGACCCGGGCGTCGCACGATGACGGCTCGTCATCGCCATACGAGGAAACCGACAGGCGACCCCTGCCGGCTGCCGCGATACTCGCCGTCCACGGCCTGACGGCCGGGAGCGGAGCACGCCGATGACCTTCCTCGCCGCCACCTCGATCCAGCAGCTCGACCAGCCCGCCGCGATCCCGACGCTCAGCCAGCGTGGTCGTGCCTCGATGCAGTTCCTCGGTGCCGCGCAGCGCTATTCCTCCGCCGTGCTGCGACCGGTCGCCCGGCGCGACTTCGAGTCCGATCCGGAAGGACGGGCCGTGATCGCCGAGGCCGCGGCCAGCACGCCCGAGTCGGGCAAGCCGCAGTGGCTCGCCGAGGCGCGCCGCGTCGCCGAGAAGTCGCCGAACTACCGGATGGAGCGCTTCCTGCAGCGGATCGTCGCCGAGGAGGTGTTCCTGCGCGGCGTGCCCGCTGTCGAGGAGCGGCGGCCGGCGTTCCAGCGCTATCTCGACGCCCCGCTGCCCGAGACCGGCGGCACCCTCGAGCTCGACCCGTCGCTGCCGGTGCCGGACTACTACGACGGCATCGAGTGGCACCTGCAGATCGGCGGCTGGGACGGCTACGACCTGTACGGCCCGATGTTCGCGCTGGTGGCGGGGCCGCACGTGTTCCGCCACGGCGGCTATGCGGCGGTCGGGGCGGGCGACGACATCATCGCGCAGCGCATGGCCTTCGTCCGACAGCTGCCGCGCAACGACTACCGGCGCGTCTACGAGCCGGGCTGCGGCGGCTTCTCGACGCTCGCCTGCGTGCACCGCGTGTTCCCGCAGGCCGAGCTGGTCGGCAGCGACCTCTCGCCGACGCTGCTGAGGATGGGCCACACGACCGCGCGCCGCCTCGGCATCACTGCGCACTTCAGGCAGCGCGACTGCCGCGACACGCGTGAACCGGCCGGTTCGTTCGACGCGGTCGTGATGTACGCCCTGCTGCACGAGATGCCGCCCAAGGACGCGGTCGCGACGATCCGCGAGGCGTTCCGCATCCTCGCGCCGGGGGGCGACCTCGTGATCAGCGACCCGCCGCCGTTCCGCGCGGTCGACCCGTTCCAGGCCGTCGTGCTCGACTGGGACACCGCGCACCGCGAGGAGCCGTTCTTCAGCGCCGCCGCCAGCGCCAACTGGTCGCAGGCGCTGCGGGAGGTGGGCTTCGCCGACGTCTCGGAATATGCGATCGGGCAGCACGGGTACCCGTGGATCACCCGTGGCCACAAGCCGGGTTGACGCGCGGCCATGCCGAGCTATCCGAAGAAGCCCTATCTCGCCGACGAGCGGTTCGACCAGCTCGCCCGGATGATGTTCCAGCTGCTGTCCGAGGTCTGGGTGATGCGCGACCGCATGGTCGTGATGGAGGAGCTGCTGCGCCGCAAGGGTGTGGCCAGCGCCGCCGAGATCGACGGCTTCGTGCCGGATCCCGAGCTCGAGCAGCGGCTCGAGGTGCTGCGCAACGAGCTGGTCGAGGCGGTGCTCGGGGCGCCGCTGCGCAGCGCCGAGACGGTGGAGACGCTGGTCGCGCGGGGTCGCGCGGCCCGCGAGCGCGGGCCCGCGGCCTGATCGGGCCGCCGCCGGCGCGCAGGTCGCCGCCGCATGCCCGCGCGATGCATTAGAGTCCGCGCATCCCGCGCGGGGCAGGAGGCCCGATGGTCACGGCAAGGGAATTCATCGCCGGCAGGCATCTGAACTGCATCGACGGCCACTGGGTCCCGGCGGCCTCCGGCACCACGATCGAGGTGCTGGATCCCTCGACCGGCGGCCGGCTCGCCGAGGTGCCGGCGAGCGACGCGACCGACGTCGCGGCGGCGGTCGCGGCCGCGCGTCGCGCGTTCCGCGACCGGCGCTGGCTCGGCCTGTCGCCGTCGCAGCGCGAGCGCGTGCTGCTGCGCGTCGCCGAGCTGATCGACCGCGACGCCGCCACGCTCGCCGAGATCGACGTCATCGACAACGGCATGGCGCTGCAGACCGCCGGTCGGGCCGCGCCGATGCTCGCGGCCCGGCATTTCCGCTACTACGCCGGCTGGATCAACAAGCTCGCCGGCAAGACGATCCCGGCCGACGCCCCGCCGCGCGGCGGCGGCGAGCAGCTCGTCTACACGCTGCGCGAGCCGGTCGGCGTGGCGGCGCTGATCACGCCCTGGAACGCACCGCTGGTGATGGCGGCGCTGAAGCTCGCGCCGGCGCTCGCCGCCGGCTGCTCCTGCATCCTCAAGCCGGCCGAGCTCGCACCGCTCTCGGCGGGCTGGCTGCTGCGGCTGCTGCACGAGGCCGGCGTGCCGGAGGGCGTCGTCAACCTGGTGCACGGCACCGGCGAGGCGGCCGGCGCCGCGCTGACGGCGCACCCGGACGTCGACAAGGTCGCCTTCACCGGCTCGACCGAGGTCGGCAAGCTGATCGTGCGCGCCGCTGCCGGCAACCTGAAGAAGGTCACGCTCGAGCTCGGCGGCAAGTCGCCCATGATCGTGATGCCGGACGCCGACCTCGAGCGCGCCGGCACCGGGCTCGGCATGGCGGCATTCTTCATGAGCGGCCAGAACTGCATGTGCGGTTCGCGGCTCTTCGTCCACGAGAAGGTGTTCGACCGCGTGCTCGAGGGCGTCGCCCGGGTCGCGAACGCGATCCGCGTCGGCCCGGGTCTCGCGCCGGAGACGCAGATCGGGCCGCTGATCTCGGCGCGCCAGCGCGAGCGCGTGCATGGCTACGTGCGCTCGGGGGTCGCCGAGGGCGGCACGGTGCTCGCCGGCGGCGAGCCGATCGAGGGGCCCGGCTTCTTCTACCGGCCGACGCTGTTCGCGAGCACGCGGCCGGACCTGACGATCCTGCGCGAGGAGATCTTCGGGCCGGTGACCTGTGCGCAGCGCTTCTCGAGCGACGACCTCGACGCGATCGCGGAACTCGCGAACGACACCACCTACGGGCTCGCCGCCAGCATCTGGACCCGCGACCTCGTCACCGCCCACAAGCTCGCGCAGCGCATCCGTGCCGGGCTCGTCTCGATCAACAACCATGGCATCCCGGACGTGACCGCACCGATTGGCGGCTACCGCCAGTCCGGCTGGGGTCGAGAGTTCGGCGCCGAGGGGCTCGAGCCCTACCTCGAGACGAAGACGGTGGCGGTGGCACTGTGGTGAAGCGCGAGGACGTCATCGTCGTCGGCGCAGGCCTCGGCGGCCTCGCGACCGCGCTCGCGTTGCAGCGGCGCGGTTTCCGCGTGCGGGTCTACGAGAAGGCGCCGCAGCTCGCCGAGGTCGGCGCCGGCATCACCTCGCACCCGAACCTGACGCGGGCGATGGAGCGCCTCGGCCTCGGCGAGGGCCTGGCGCGCGTCGGCACCCAGCACCTGAAGCAGGGCGTCTGCGACCTGCACACGCTGCGCGTGATGGTGCGCAACGAGCGGGGGCCCGCGGATCGCGAGCGCTTCGGCGCCTTCCAGTACCAGCTGCACCGCGCCGACCTGCACCGGCTGCTGCTCGATGCGGTGCTGGCGCAGGACTCGTCGGCGGTCGAGACCGGCCGCGCGCTCGCCGCGATCGAGGAGCGTGCGGACGGCGTGGTCGCGCGCTTCGAGGATGGCGGTGAGGCGCAGGCTGCGCTGCTGGTCGGCGCCGACGGCGTGCGCTCGCGGGTGCGCGCGCATCTCTTCGGTGACGAGGCGCCGGTGTTCACGGGCCACGTGGCGTACCGGGCGCTGGTCCCGATGGCCGACTGCGGCGGGCTCGGCGAGCTGCCGTTCACCTCCGGCCTCGCGATCACCCCGGGTCGCAACCTCGGCTGGTACACCATCCGCGACGGCGCGCTGCTGAACCTGGTGGCGCTGGTGCAGAGCGGCGAGTGGGCGGAGGAGGGCTGGTCGGTGCCGAGCGATGCGGGTACGGTGCTGCGCCTCTTCGCCGATGCGCACCCGGAATTCCTGCGCATCCTGCGGGCCGCACCGGCGGGTGGAGTGTTCCGCTGGGGCCTGTTCACGCACGCGCCGCTCGGGCGCTACTCGTCGGCGCGCATCGCGTTGGTCGGCGACGCCGCGCACCCGATGCTGCCCTTCATGGGCATGGGCGCGGCGATGGCGGTCGAGGACGGCTACCTGCTGGCGCGCTGCCTCGCCGAAGTCCCGGATGCCGGACGGGCGCTGCGCGCCTATGATGCGACCCGCGTCGGGCGTGCAAACTTCGTCCAGGCTGAGTCCGCCGCCAAGGCGGCCCGCCTCGAAGGCCGGGACGCACCGAACTACGACAAGTCGAAGCACCGCAACGAGGAGTCGCTCGGGCTCTTCAGCTACGACGTGGAGACCGAGCCGCTCGCGCTGCCAGAGGAGACGCCCGCATGACCGCGACGCCGCAGACGATCACCGTTCCCGTCGAGCGCGCCACGCCCGAGGCCCTCGAGGGCTACGGCTACGTGATCGGCCGGCCCGATACCGAGGCCTGGGGCCGCATCGACTACTACGGCGACAAGGTACAGGTACGCACGCCGGTGAAGTTCGTCTCGAACGACGACCTGACTCTGAACCTGGTGTCGTTCGACCGCCGCGAGCCGATCATCCACTGGATGGAATACCACGCCAAGCACACCCAGACCTTCATTCCGCTGTCGGGCAAGCCGTTCATCATGGTGCTCGGTAAGCCGACGCGGATGCGGCCCGACCAGTCGGTCGACGAGTCGCGGGAAAACCTGCCGGACCTCTCCAGCGTGCGCGCGTTCTACTTCGACGGCAGCTGCGGCATCTGCATGCACGTCGGCACCTGGCACGAGGTGCCGTTCCCGCTCCAGGATTCCACGCACTTCGTCGCGATCGTCACCAACGAGACCAACCGCAACCTCGAGGAGCACGACAAGGTGAACTACGAGGCGGACGGCGGCGACCTGCTGAAGCGCAACCTGCGGCACCGCTTCGGCAAGCAGGTGCGCATCGACCTCGCGACGCTGCCCGCGGCCGCGGCCGCGGCCGCGGCCGCCGCCGCGGCATCGCCGGCGGCGGCTGCCACGCCCGCGGCTGCGCCTGCCGGGGCGGTCGCCTGAGCCATCTCGAGCCCACTCTCCCCGGGCGCTTCGTCGTCGGCGAGCCCCCCTGCCAGGACTCCACTCCCCATGCGTGACAAGGTCATCCTCACCTGCGCCGTGACCGGCGCCGGCGACACGGTCGGCAAGCACCCTGGCGTGCCCGTGACGCCTGGGCAGATCGCCGCCGCCTGCGTCGAGGCCGCGCAGGCCGGTGCCGCGATCGCCCACGTGCACGTGCGCGACCCGAAGACCGGCAAGGGCGGGCGCGATCCGGCGCTGTTCCGCGAGGTCGTCGCGCGGGTGCGCGACTCCGGCACCGACATCGTGCTGAACCTCACGGCCGGCATGGGCGGGCAGCTGAACCTGCACCCGGACGACCCGTCGTCGATGGTCGAGGGCACGGACCTCGCGACGCCTGCCGAGCGCATGCGTCACGTCGAGGAACTGCTGCCCGAGATGTGCACGCTCGACTGCGGCAGCATGAACTTCGCGCAGGACGTGGTGATCAACCGCGTGCGCGACCTCGAGAAGATGGCGGCGATCGCCCAGCGCCTCGGCGTCAAGCCCGAGCTGGAGGTGTTCGACCTCGGCCAGATCGAGATCGCCAAGCACCTGATCGCCGCCGGCCTCGTCCCGGGCCGGCCGCTGTTCCAGCTCTGCATGGGCATCCCCTGGGGCGCGCCGGCCACCACCGAGGCAATGGTCGCGATGAAGGCCGCGCTGCCTCCGAACGCCGACTGGGCGGCGTTCGCGATCTCGCGGATGGAATTCCCGTGGGTCGCGCAGGCGGCGCTGCTCGGCGGCAACTGCCGGGTGGGCCTCGAGGACAACCTCTATCTCGGCAAGGGCCAGCTGGCGACCAATGGCCAGCTGGTGGAGCGGGCGGTGCGGATCCTCGACTCGATCGGCTTCGGCGTGATGACCCCGGCCGAGGCGCGCGCCAAGCTCGACCTCAGGAAGCGCGGGTAGGGCAGCGCGCTCCGCCAGAGGCTCGGACGGCACGCAAGCCGGGTCGTCCGCGGCAGCGGTGTCCGCTGGGCGGTTCGCAGGCCGAACCTCGCGCAATATTCCCGAGGGCTGGGCCTACCGGGCTGCCTTGGACGCCGCTCGCTATAGCTAAAATAGATGGCCGAATGGCAAGTTCATGAGGATTTCAACGTGCCGCTGACCAAGCCCGTGATCATCGCCGGAGCCGGCCCCGTCGGTTGCGTGGCCGCGATGCGCCTCGTCCAGGCCGGGATCCCGGTCCGGCTGCTCGAGGGCGCCCGGGAACTGCCCGAGACGCTGCGCGCCTCGACCTTCCATCCGCCGTCGCTCGACATGATCGAGGAGATCGGCCTGGACAAGGCGCTGATCGCCCAGGGGCTGGTCTGCGACAAGTACCAGTACCGCGACCGCCGTACCGGCGAGATCGCCGAGTTCGACCTCGGCGTGCTGAAGGACGACACGCGCCATCCCTACCGGCTGCAGGCCGAGCAGTGGAAGCTCGTGCACTTGGTCTGGAAGGAACTCCAGGAGAAGTACGCCAGCCTCTCCGAGTGCCACAAGAACTTCGCGGTCAAGGGCGTGCACCAGACCAGCGACGGGGTCGAGGTGCTCGCCTGGGAGAACGGCCAGGAGCGCCTGATCGAGGGTTCGTACTTGATTGCCGCCGACGGCGCCGACAGCACGGTGCGCAAGGCCTGTGCGATCGTGTTCGAGGGCTTCACCTATCCCGAGCGCTTCCTGGTCGCCTCGACGCACTTCCCGCTGGAGACCAAGTTCGACCGGCTCGCCCTGGTCAACTACGTCTCCGACCCGGAGGAGTGGCTGGTGCTGCTGCGCACGCCGTCGGTGTGGCGCGTGCTGATCCCGACCGATCCGAAGATCGAGGACGATGCGCTGTTCCTCTCCGACCGCTGGATCCAGGATCGCCTGCACCACATGGCGCCGCACGACGAGGATTACGACATCTCGCACCGCACGATCTATCGCGTGCACCAGCGCGTCGCGAAGGCCTGGCGGCGCGGTCGCGTGCTGCTCGCGGGCGACGCGGCGCACCTCAACAACCCGCTCGGTGGCATGGGCATGAACGGCGGCATCCACGACGCCTGGAACCTCGCCGACAAGCTGATCCGCATCCACCAGGGCGCCGAGCCGGGTCCGTTGCTCGACCTCTACGACCGCCAGCGCCGCACGATCTGCACCAAGTTCGTCCAGGAACACACCATCAACAACAAGAAGCTGATGGAGTCGAAGGACCCGGACATCCAGAAGAAGCGCCAGGCCGACTACATGCGCCAGGCCGGCGACCCAGTTCTGGCGCGCCAGTTCCTGCTGCGGACCTCGATGATCCAGAGCCTGCGCGACGAAGCCACCATCCAGTGAGGAGGAAAAAGGGGACAGATTTATTTGTCAGGAAAAAGGGGACAGATTTGTTTTTTTGAAAAACAAATCTGCCCCCTTTTTCCTGACAAATAAATCTGTCCCCTTTTTCCTGTCCCCTTCTTCGATGCCGTGATCGATCTCTATACCGCTACGACGCCGAACGGCCGCAAGGTCTCGATCGCACTCGAGGAACTCGGGCTCGACTACCGGGTGCACTTCGTCAGGCTGCGGAAGCTCGAGCAGAAGGAGCCGTGGTTCCTCGCGATCAACCCGAACGGTCGCATCCCCGCGATCGTCGACCGCGACGTCCCGGGCGACGCCGAGGGCGGCGGCTTTGCGGTGTTCGAGAGCGGCGCCTGCCTGATGTACCTCGCCGAGAAGACCGGCCGTTTGATGCCGGTGGACCGACTCGGCCGCTCGCGCGTCCTGCAGTGGCTGATGTTCCAGATGGGCGGCGTAGGACCGATGCAGGGCCAGGCCAACGTGTTCCATCGCTATTTCCCGGAGAAGATCCCGGCGGTGATCGAGCGCTACCAGAACGAGACCCGCCGGCTCTATGGCGTCATGGACGGCCGCCTGGCGCAGTCGGAATACCTGGCCGGGGATTATTCGATCGCCGACATCGCGGTCTACCCGTGGGTGGCACAGCACGACTGGTCCGGCGTCCCGCTCGAACCGTTTCCGAACCTTGGTCGCTGGTTCACCCAACTCTCCGCGCGCCCGGCCGTGCAGCGTGGCATGGATGTCCCGCCGCAGCCCGTCGAGGTTGCTGGCGAGCGCCTGAAGACGGCCGGAGTCATCGTGACGCGCTAGCAGACGCTCGACCGGGAAGGCGGACGATCGACGGGTCGGACCTGATCGCCGAGATCGGGGAACACATCCGGAGAACAAATCCGGAAAACAAATCCGGAAAATAAATCTGTCCCCTTTCTCAGTGGCCTTCGAATTCGACCAGGGTGCGTACCGGTACGCCGAGCGTGGCGATCCGCGCGGCGCCGCCAAGTTCGGGCAGGTCGATGACGAAGCAGGCCGCGAGCACCTCGGCCCCGATCGCACGCAGCAGGCCGATCGCCGCGGTCGCGGTGCCGCCGGTGGCGATCAGGTCGTCGACCAGGATCACGCGCTCTCCGGGGCGCACCGCGTCGCGGTGCACCTCCATCTCGTCCACGCCGTATTCCAGCGAGTAGGCGAGGCGCACGGTCTCGTGCGGCAGCTTGCCCTTCTTGCGTACCGGGATGAACCCGGCCGAGAGCTGGTGCGCGATCGCGCCGCCGAGGATGAAGCCGCGCGCCTCGATGCCCGCGACCTTGTCGATGCGCTGGCCGGCCCAGGGCTGCACCAGCTGGTCGACGGCCGCACGGAACGCGCGCGCGTCGCCGAGCAGGGTGGTGATGTCACGGAATTGTATGCCCGGCTTGGGATAGTCGGGGATGGTACGGATCGCGTCGCGCAGCATGGCGCGCACCCTATCACAGGCACCCGGGAGCGGGCCCGCAGGGGCGCAGTGCGAAGCCGGCGCCACGGCGTGCGATCATGCGCGCCGCCGGGCAGGCGGAGCGAAGGGCGAAGGCGATGAACGGAACGATGGGTCGCGCGGCGCGGTGGATCGCGGTGCTCCTCTGGAGCAGCGCGACGGCGAGCGGAACTGCCGGGTGCGCCGTCGCGGCGCCGGCAGCGTCGACCCGGGAGCCGCCGGCCGCCACCGCCACGGCGCCCGGCGGCGACGTGTCCCGGGAGCAGCTGCACGCGGTGCTCTGGATGCAGACCGCCGCCGAGTACCGCGCGCTCGCCGGGCAGACCTGGCGACTCGCCACCGAGCGCCTGCCTGCGCTGCTCGCGCCCGGCAGCGCTGCGCTCGAACAGGCCGGCATGGACGCCGCGCGCCTCGCTTCGCTGCCGACGGCCGTGATCGTCGACCTCGACGAGACGGTGCTCGACAACTCCTACTACCAGGCGAGGCTCACGCGCGAGCGCCGCGAGTACGACGACGCGAGCTGGAACGCCTGGATCCGGGAGGCGGCCGCGCCGGCGGTGCCCGGCGCGATCGAGTTCCTGCGCGCGGCGGCTGCGGCGGGCCATCGCGTGTTCTACCTGACCAACCGCGAGTGCCAGCCCGAGGGCGACGACGCCTGCCCGCAGAAGGCCGCGACGCGCCGCAACCTGCAGCGCCTCGGCGCGCCGTTCGCCGACGACCCGGAGTCGCTGCTGCTGCGGGGCGAACGCACCGAGTGGAGCGGCAGCGACAAGTCCGTGCGACGCGCATGGCTCGCCGAGCGCTACCGGATCGTCGCGCTCGGCGGCGACGACCTGCGCGACTTCGTCGATCGCCCGGTCTACGATGCGCGCCGCGACGAACTCGCGCCGCTGTTCGGCACGCGCTGGTTCCTGCTGCCGAACGCGATGTACGGGTCCTGGGAGCGCGCGCTCGCCGGCCCGGCCTGCCCTCCGGGACTCGCGCGCGCAGAGTGTGCCGCTCGCGTCGTGGCGAGCAAGTACGCGCGGCTGGAACCGACACCGCCGCCGCTCTCGCTGCCGGGCCTCGGCGACTGGGATGCCGCGCGTGGCAAGGTCCGCCTGGCCACCTGGAACGTCGAGTACCTGGTCGAACCCTCGACCTATGCCGCGCTCGCAGGCCTGTGCGTCGCCGACGGTGGCAAGGTCCCCGGCTCGGAACGGCGCCTGCCCTGCAACACCGTGCCGCGCCTGGCGCGCGACGAGGCGGACTTCGCGACCCTGAGGCGCTATGCCGCGCAGCTCGACGCCGACGTGGTCGCGCTGCAGGAGGTCGACGGACCGGCGACCGCGCAGCGCCTCTTCCCGGGCTACGAGTTCTGCTTCACCGCGCGGCCGAACCTTCAGAAGAACGGCTTCGCGATCCGTCGCGGCCTGCCCCACCGCTGCGAGCCGGAGTACCTGCCGATCTCGCTCGGCGACAGCGTGCGCCGCGGCGTCGTGGTGACGCTGTTTCCCGGAGCGCCGCTGGAGCTCACGCTGCTCGGCGTCCACCTCAAGTCCGGCTGCCCGGCCGGTCCGCTGACCGACCCCGCCACGCCCGCCTGCGCGACGATCGCCGCGCAGGTTCCGGCACTCGAGGCCTGGATCGACGCGCAGGTGCGCGCGGGGCGGCGCTTCGCGGTGCTCGGCGACTTCAATCGTCGGATGGCGCTGGAACGTGGCCCGGCGCGCGACGGCGCTGGTCGCCTGGTCAACCTGTGGGCCGAGATCGACGATCGCGACCCGCCGGGCGCCGACCTGTTCCGCGTCAGCGAGAAGCTGCCGTTCCGCAAGTGCATCGCCGACGACCCTTACGACAGCTACATCGACGATGTCGTGCTGGGCCCGGGCCTCGCCACGCGCGTCCCGCGCGACGGCTACGTGCGCGTGACCTACGAGCTCGCCGACGCGAAGTCGCGCCGCCTGTCCGATCACTGCCCGGTGGGCGTGGACCTGTCGCTGCCCTGAGGGTCGGCGCCGCAGCGCCCGTCGAGGGCGACGTCGATCCAGACCAGCCGGTGGTCGGAACTCGCCGCCGTGTCGTCGTTCACCCACGCGAACTCCGGGTCCTGCGGCGTCGGCCAGTAGACACCCGACTGGCAGACCGGCAGGTCCCGCGACGGCAGCAGGTAGTCGGTACGCAGGTTGCCGCCGCCCGCGCCGCGCTCGCCGAAGTCCGCCGTGTCGAACCGCGGGTCGCCGTGCTGCTGGAGGTTCGTGCCGCCCTGGCGTGCCGCCGCGGCGGCCGCACCCGCGCTCGCCGGTGCGGTGGACGCGTCGATCCGCGGATGACCCAGCAACGGGTGGATCGCGCTGGCGAAGCTGTCGCCGTCGACCGGGTCGGCGTTGAGGTCGCCGAGGACCACGAACGAGGCGCCGTCGGCGAGCCCGCCGCGCGCTCCGCGGTCGTCGACGATCCAGTCGGCCTCGGCGCCCGAGAGATAGTCCGCCCAGAAGCGGATCTCGTCGTGGTTGCGGCGGCCGTTGCGGTCCTCGGGCCCGTCGAACACCGGCGGCGTCGGGTGGCTCGCGAGCAGGTGCAGGCGACGGCCGCCGGGGAGGGGGAGCGGCAGGTCCCAGTGGCTCTTGGACGAGAGCGGCTGGAGCGCGAGCGCCGCGGCGTCGTACCAGCCCGGCGGCAGCACCGCATCCGGCATGCTCGCCCAGCGCAGCTGCCGGAAGGTCCGGGCGGCACGCCGGTCGATCGGGAAGCGCGAATACACGACCATGCCGTACTGGCCGGGGAAGGCGCCGAAACCGAGCGCGTCGCCCGGCCCCCCGGAGCGACCGTCACGGTCGAGGTCGAGGCCGCTCGGCACGCCGGTGTTCACCGGCGCGGTGAAGCGATACGGGTAGCGCAGCGGCGGCGAAGCGGCATCCTCGCTGGCGGCCTCGAGATAGTGGCGCGCGAACGAGCGCGCGGACTCGCCGCGGGCGTCGTAGTCGAACTCGTTCAGCAGCAGCACGTCGGGGCGGACGTGGCGCAGGACGCGCGCGATCCGGGTGGCCTGCGGATCGCCCGGCGCCGCAAGCGCCCGCTGCAGCCCGCCGGCGGTCGCGCGGTTGAGGCTCGCGTTGTAGGTCGCGACCCGGATGGTGCCACGCGGCCGCCGGGCGACGCGCTCGGCGAGGGGCGCGTCCGCAGGTGCGCCGGCAGACCCTGCTTCGACAGCCTCGACCACGGGTCCCGGCGCGCCGCGCGCCACGAGTCCGCAGACCAGGCCCGCGACCACTGCCGCGGTCCATGGCAAGGGACCAGCGGCGGCACGCCGCCGCGGGCCCATGGTCCTTCCGCTCAGAACGTCAGCTTGAGCGACAGCATCGCCGTGCGCGGCGCCCCGATCTGGTACTGCGCCGGGTTGTTCAGCGTCAGGCCGGTACCCGAGGCGATCGAACCGAAGTATTCCTCGTCGAGCAGGTTCAGGACGTTCAGCTGCGCCTCGAGGTTCATGCCGTCCGAGACCTCGACGGTGTAGCCGACGTCCAGGTCCACCACGGTGTAGCTCGGGGCGAACTCGTCGTTGATGTCGGTCGCGGCGCGCTCGCCGACGTACTTGCCCTGGATACCGGCCGCGAACCCCTGCCCGAAGCGGAAGTCGGCGCGCAGCGAGTACGTCCAGTCCGGCGTCTCGACCAGCTGCTTGCCCTGGGTCGCGAGGAAGGTGGTCGCGGTCAGCGGCACGTTCTGCTTCACCTCGCTCTCGTTGTACGAGGCCGCGCCCGACAGCGTCAGGAACTCGGCCACGCGCCAGCCGGCCTGCATGTCGATGCCCTGCAGGTCCACCCGGCCGAGGTTGCGGTCGACCGAGAAGCCGAGGTCGGCGTCGAACGAGGAGACGATGCGGTTGTCGTAGTCGACCCGCCAGAGCGCCACCGAGGCCAGCACGTCGCCGGAGTTCCAGCGCCAGCCGATGTCGTAGGCCTTGGTCAGCTCGGACTCGGGGATGCCGCGGCCGATCGTGCCGTTGGCGAGGCGCCGCACCGGGTAGAGGTTGTCGGTGCGGGGCGCCGAGAGGCCTTCCGCATACGACGCATAGACCGTCTGGCTGTCGGTGAGGCGGTAGGTCACGCCGAGGTTCGGCAGCACGTCGTCGAAGTCGATGGTCTCGCTATAGGGCGGGATGTACTCGACGGTCGAGCCGCTGAACTGCACGTTGCCGTTCGCCAGCGTCCGGGTGACCGGCTGGGTGGTGCACAGCACCTGGCCCGAGTTGCCGGTGCCGCCGTTCTGGGTGAAGCAGTTCTGGTTCAGCTCGCGCTCGAACTGCGGCGCACGCACGCCGACCGTCGCCACCAGCTTGTCGTCGAGGTACTGGCCGCGCCACTCGGCCGAGAGCTGGTTCATCGAGGCGATCGAGTAGCGGTCGCGGCCGCGCAGGAAGCTGCCGTCGGCGGTCGCGACCTTCGGGCCGAGGCGGCCGGCGAAGACGTTCACCGGGTTGCCGAAGTTGTCGATGTTGCCCCAGGCCGCGCTCTGGCGGTGCTTGCCGTAGTCGAGCGTGTAGGCGAAGCGCACGCGGTTCTGGTCGTTGATGTCCCAGATCAGCGAGCTGTTGAGGCCCCAGCGCTGGGTGTGCGTGATGTTGGGCGTGTAGAAGCGCACCTGGTCGAGGATGTCGCCGTCGCCGTTCAGGTCGAGGCCGGCGAGCGAGGTCGCGCCGACGACGCGGCGGTCCGCGTCGGTGGCGAGCGGCGTCTCGCGCAGCACGGTGGTGCCGCCGCCGTTCGCCAGCGTGTACTGGATCGACGGCTCGAACGTGAAGCGCAGGTTGTCGCGCAGGTTCCACAGCGACTGCACGCGGATGTTGCCGGTGTCCGACGGGTTGATGCGCAGGCCGAAGTAGTTGGTGCAGGACGACGGGTTGGCGAGGTTGTCGTTGGCGGGCAATGCGGCGGTGCCCGCGACGGGCGTCGCGCCGTCGTTGTCGGCGACGCCCGCGGTCGGCAGGTCCCGCGTACAGGTGGCGAGGTTGTCGAAGCCCAAGCCGAACTGGCGGAAGGTCGCCGCCGTCGCCTGCCGGAAGAACGCATTGCGGTTGCGGTTCCAGTGCACGCCGACGTTGATGAAGCTGCCGTTGTCGCCGACGTCCTGGCGCAGGAAGGCGTTGAACTGGCGCTTGTCGAGCTCGCCCGGGCCCCTGAACTTCTCGTAGCTGGTGGTGGAGGCGGCGAGCCAGGCACGCGTGCCCCAGGGCCCGAAGGCGCCCGTGTCGAACTTGGCCAGCAGCCGGCGGAAGCTGTTCTCGCCGCCGGAGGCGACCACCATGCCGCCCATTTCCTCGCGCGGCGTCACCGAGCGGAACGAGATCGTGCCGCCGGTCGCCGAGGCAGTCGGGCTGTCGACGTCGGTCGTGCCGAGGTTGACCTCGACGCGATCGATCAGCTCCGGGTCGAGCAGCTGGTTGGTGAACAGCGCGTAGTTGCCGGTGTCGTTCAGCGGCAGGCCGTCGAAGGTGACGTTGACGCGCGAACCCTCGAAGCCGCGCAGGCGCAGGTTGCCGCCGGAGCTGCCGTAGGGATCGTTGTTGGTGAAGTTGACGCCGGGCAGCTGGTTGAGATTCTGTATGACCGACTGGCCCGCCATCTGCGTCTCGAGGTACTCGGCGGTGATCGCGACGCGGGTCTTGGTCGCGTTCAGGTCGGTCATGGTGCCGAGGATGTTGTCGCGGCGCGCCGAGACGACGACCTCGGCGAGATCCTCCTCGGTCGCGACCGTGCCGACGGACTGTGCGAACGCCGGCGCGCCGAGGGCGGCCGCGACCGCGGCTGCGATCAGCGAATACGCAACAGTCGAGCGCGAACGAGGGGCAAGCGCCGCGGCGCCCGGGGCAAGGTGAGGCATGAAAGGAACTCCCGACGGGTAAAGCGAGAAAAACGGGCGCTGGACCGACGATCCGCGCCTCTTGGATTACACGTTAGCGAGATGAAGTGGCGATGACAACGGCCGATCGAACCCCAGCCCGGCCTGCGTGCGTTGCTTGGAAGCAACAAACGATCGCCGAGAGCTGTGGCGCGAACTTGAAGTGATTTCTAGCTTTCCAGCCGCCCGTCCGTCACCGCGCGGACGAAATGCCGGCGACACAGCGGGACGTAGCGTTCGTTGCCGCCGATCTCGACCTGCGCGCCCTCGCGCTCGACCTGGCCGTCGGCGCCGACGCGCACCACCATCGTCGCCTTGCGGCCGCAGTGGCAGATGGTCTTGATCTCGACCAGGTTGTCCGCCCAGGCGAGCAGCTGCGCGCTGCCCGGGAACAGCGACCCGCGGAAGTCGGTGCGCAGCCCGTAGCAGAGCACGGGCACGTTCAGCTCGTCGACCACCCGCGCGAGCCCCTGCACCTGCGCCGGCGAGAGGAACTGCGACTCGTCGACCAGCACGCAGGCGAGTGGCTCGCGCGCATGCTCGGCCGCAACCTGCGCGTAGAGGTCGGAGCCGGGCTCGAAGTGTCGCGCCTCGCTCGAGATGCCGATCCGCGAGGCGACGCGCCCGCCGGCGCGGTCGTCGAGCCGCGCGGTGTAGACGAGGCTGCGCATCCCGCGCTCGCCATAGTTGTAGGCGGCCTGCAGCAGCGCGGTGCTCTTCCCCGCATTCATGGTCGAGTAGTAGAAGTAGAGCTTGGCCATCCCGACCCCCCTCGGGTGCTCAGCCGGCGACGATCCCGACCACCGCGCCGGTCATGCAGGAGGCGAGGGTGGCGCCGAGCAGCGCGCGCAGCGCGAGGTCCGAGAGGTCCTTCTTGCGCTCCGGCGCCATCGCACCGATGCCGCTCACCTGGATGCCGATGCTCGAGAAATTGGCGAAGCCGCAGAGCCCGTAGATGGTGATCAGTCGGCTGCGCTCCGAGAGCGCCTCGGTCGGCACCTTGGCGAGCTCGAGGTAGGCGATGAATTCGTTGAGCACCGTCTTGATGCCGAGCAGCGAGCCCGCGGTCAGCGCCTCGCGCCACGGGATTCCCATCAGCCAGGCGAGCGGCGCGAAGATCCAGCCGGTGACGCGCTCGAGCGTCAGCGGCGCACCGGCGACGTCCGGCAGCGCGCCGATCGCGCCGTTGGCGAGCGCGACGAAGGCGATCAGCACGATCAGGATCGCGAGGATGCTGAGGTAGATGTTCAGGCCGTCGGCGGTGCCGCGGGTGATCGCGTCCATCGTGCTCTCGTAGATCCGCGGCGGCTCGGCGCTGCCGTGGTCCTGCTCCGCGGCGTCCGGCAGCATCACGTGAGAGAAGAGGATGGCCGCGGGCACCGACATGATCGACTTGGTGATCAGGTGCCCGAGCACGCCCTGGAACTGCTCGCCGAGCATCGAGGCGTAGATGACCATCACCGAGCCGGCGATCGTCGCCATGCCGGCGGTCATCAGCACCAGCAGCTCGAAACGGTTCATCCGCGCGATGTACGGCCGCACCAGCAGCGGCGCCTCGACCTGGCCGAGGAAGATGTTGGCCGTGGCCGCGAGGCCGGCGGGTCCACGGGTGCCGAGGGCGCGCTGGAACACCGCGTTGATGGCCTTGACCACGGCCGGCAGCACGCGCCAGTACCACAAGAGCGCCGACAGCGCCGACATCACGATGACCAGCGGCAGCACCTGGAACGCGAAGGTCACCGCCGCGCCCGGGTCGGTGACGGTGAACGGCGCGCCCGCGCCGCCGACGTAGCCGTAGACGAACGAGGTGCCCTTGAGCGTGGCCGCAGCGAGCGCGTCGACCGCGCGGTTGACGTAGGAGAGCGCCTGGTTGAGCAGCGGCACCTTGAGCAGCAGCGCGCAGATCACGAACTGCAGCGCGACGGCGACGCCGACCAGCTTCCAGTTGACCTTGCGCCAATTCGACGAGAGGGGCAGGGCGATCGCGACGAACACCGCGATGCCGAGCACCGCCTGCAGGTAGAGGCTGATCATGTTCCGTTGTTCTTGTTCTTGTTCTTGGCCGGCCCGGGAACGCAGCGCAGAGGATAGCCCGGTGCGGGGCGTTTCGCGATCCGGGGCGGCGCGATCGGGACCGGCGGCCGGTCAGAGCAGCTTGATCTCGCGCAGCCGCTGCTGGAGATACTCGTCGGCAGTGATCGGCTCGGGGAAGCGGTCCGGCCGCCCGCCGCCGACGCAGCCGGGGAGCGTGCGTATCGGGAAGTCCGGGTTGAAGTGCAGGAAATAGGGCATGGAGAAGCGCGCGTGGCTGGCGCGGTGGGTCGGCGGGTTGACCACGCGGTGCGTGGTCGAGCGCAGCACGCCGTTGGTCAGGCGCTGCAACATGTCGCCCACGTTGACCACCAGCGAGCCCGGCGCCGGGTTCACGTCGAGCCACTGGCCCTGCCGCGTGAGCACCTGCAGGCCGGGCTCCTCGGCGCCGAGCAGCAGGGTGATCACGTTGATGTCCTCGTGGGCGCCGGCGCGCACCGACTCGGTAGGCTGCGCGGGCATCGGGGGGTAATGGATCACCCGCAGCACGCTGTTGCCGAGCTGCACCTTGTCCTCGAAATAGTCCGCCGGTAGCGACAGCGAGCGCGCGATCGGCGCGAGCAGGCGCCGGCCCATCCGGTCGAAGGCTTCGAACATCTCCAGCGTCAGCTCGCGGAAGCCCGGCAGCGACTCGACCCAGACGTTCGGCGGCATGTAGCGTCGATAGGGATGGCCGTCGGGCAACTCGCGGCCGACGTGCCAGAACTCCTTCAGGTCGTGGTGCGTCGCGCCCTTGGCGGTCTCGATGCCGAACGGCGTGTAGCCGCGGGCCCCGCCGCCGCCGGCGAGGTGGTAGCGCCGCTTGTCGGCCTCGGGCAGCGCGAAGAAGCTTCGGTACAGCGCGAGGAAACGCTCGATCAGCGGCTGCGGGATGCCGTGGTCCGTGACGATCACGAAGCCATAGCGCTCGAACGCAGCGCCGATCCGCGTTGGGAAGTCGACGGCCTCGACCTCGGCGAACGAGAGGGTGGGGACGGTGTCCGGCATGGCCGGCGCATTCTGCACCCAACCCGCGCCGCGGCGCGATAGAGTCGCGGGGCGGCAGGGCGCCGCGGAGGGCAGGCGATGTCGGGCACCCGGCAGGGCGGCGCGCAGGGCACGGACCGCGTGCTGATGGTCCGGCCGGTGGCTTTCGGCTTCAACCCCGACGCGGCCGTGACCAACCGGTTGCAAAGGCCTGCGGCGGAGGGTGCCGCCACGGTGCAGGCGCAGGCGCTCGCCGAGTTCGAGGGCCTGCGCGCAGCGCTCGCCGCCGAGGGCGTCGCCGTCTGCGTCGCCGACGACACGCCGCAGCCACCGAAGCCGGACGCGGTCTTCCCCAACAACTGGGTGAGCTTCCACGCCGATGGCACGATCGTGCTCTACCCGATGCAGCCGGCGACGCGCCGCCCGGAGCGACGCGAGGCGATCGTCGAGCAGGCCTGCCGCGAGCTCGGCTACGAGCCGCGCCGTCGCCTCGACCTCAGCGCGCACGAGCGCGAGGGCCGCTTCCTTGAGGGCACCGGCAGCCTGGTGCTCGACCCGCGCGCGCGTCGCGCCTATGCCTGCCTCTCGCCGCGCACCGACCTCGCGCTGCTGCACGAATGGTGTGCGCTGCTCGACTACGAGCCCGTCCCGTTCCGCGCGACCGATGCGGGCGGCACGCCCTGGTACCACACCAACGTCATGCTTTGCATCGGCACCGCCTTCGCCGTGGTCGCCGCGGAGTCCATCGACCCACACGACCGCGAACGTGTGCTCGCGAGCCTCGCCGTGACCGGTCGTGAGCTGGTCGAGGTGGGCCGGGACGCGGTCGGCTGCTTCGCCGGGAACATGCTGGAGCTCGCGGCCTGGGACGAGGCGCTCGGCGACGTGCGGGTGCTGGTGATGTCGGCTCGCGCCCGCGCGGCCCTCGAGGGCCCGGCCTGGCAGCGCCTCTCGGCCTGCGTCGACAGCGTGCTGGCCGTGCCGCTCCACACCATCGAGAGCGTGGGCGGCGGCGGCGTCCGCTGCATGCTCGCCGAGGTCGGGATCGGCTGAGGCGGGGAGGCGCGGGTGCGCCGCGCGTGGCGTGGGTCGATCGCACTCGCCGTGCCGGGTATCGGAGGCCTGCGCCGCCGGCCGCGAGCCGCTAAGCTTGCCGCCACGATGGACCTGTTGCTCCGGGTGCTCTGCGCCTATCTCCTCGGCTCGGTCAACGGTGCGCTGCTGGTCGGGCGGCTCGCCGGCGGGGTCGACATCCGCACCCAGGGCAGCGGCAACGCCGGCGGCACGAATGCGCTCCGCACCCAGGGACCGAAGTTCGCGCTGGCGGTGATCGTGATCGACATCGCCAAGGGCTGGCTCGCCGCGACCTGGCTCGGCTCGCTGCCGCTGGTGTCCTTGTCGCCCTCCGACCCGGCGGCGGCGGCGGCCACGCTCGCCTGGTCGCCCGCAGCCTGCGCCTTCGCCGCGATCCTCGGCCACGTCTGGCCGGTGTTCCACGGCTTCCGCGGCGGCAAGGGGGTCGCGACGCTGGTGGGTGCGGTCGCGGGCCTGGTGCCGGCCTTCCTGCCCGGCGTGCTCGGCACCTGGCTGTTGATGATGCTGCTGTTCGGCTTCGTCGGCCTCGCCTCGATCGTCGCCGCGGCCTCGCTGCCTGTGATGCTCGCGCTCGCGGTCCCCGGGGCGACACCGCTGGTCGCCTTCGGCGTCGCCTGCGCGCTGCTGGTGGCCTGGACGCACCGCGGCAACCTGCAACGCATGCGCCAGGGCAGGGAGCCGCGGTCGCGGCGACTGTGGCTGCTCGGCCGGCTGCGCGGCGGAAGCGGCGCGTGAGCCTCGGCGGGGCGGTCCCGCGCGGCGCCGGCGGGGCCGCGCCCCCGGCGCAGCGCACCTTCGCCGCGCTCGCCGACGGCGCCTTCCATTCCGGCGAGTCGCTCGCCGAGGCCGCGGGCGTGACGCGCAGCGCCGTGTGGAAGTCGATCGAGGCGCTGCGCGAACTCGGCCTGCGCATCGAGGCCGCGACCCATCGCGGCTATCGCCTCGCCCAGCCGACCGCGGCGCTCGACGCGACCGCGATCGGTGCCGCGCTCGACCCGGCGCGGCGTCCGGCGCTGCGCCGCCTCGAGGTCGAGTGGGCCCTTCCCTCGTCGAACGCGGCGCTGCTCGAGCGCGATCCGCCGCCGCCGGGGACGTTCGACGTGCTGCTGGTCGAGAACCAGACCGCCGGGCGCGGTCGCCGCGGCCGTAGCTGGCTCGCACCGCTGGGCGGCAGCCTCGCGCTGTCGCTGGCGACGAGCTTCGACCCGCTGCCGCGCGACCTCGGTGCACTGTCCCTCGCGATCGGCGTCTGCACGCTGCGCGCGCTCGCCGCGCGCGGCGCGCGCGGCCTCGGCCTCAAGTGGCCGAACGACGTCGTGTCACCTGCCGGCAAGGCCGGCGGCATCCTGATCGACCTGCGTGCCGAGTCGGGCGGACCGGCTCAGGTCGTGATCGGCGTCGGGCTGAACCTGCGGCTCGACGATCCGGTGCGCGCCGCGGTGGCGCAGACCGGCAACGTCGCTGCCGACCTCGCCGCCAGCGGGCTCGACCCGGCCGCCCGCAACGCGATCGCCGCGGCGCTGGTGGACGAATACCTGCGTGGCGTCGCGCGGTTCGCGCAAACAGGCTTCGCGTCGTTCGCGGTCGAGTGGAGCGCCGCGGATGCCCTGCGCGGTCGCGCGGTGCGCGTCGTCGGCGGCGCCGGCGAGCAGTCCGGCATCGCGCGCGGCATCGACGCCGGGGGGGCCCTGCAACTGGAACTCGCCGACGGGCGTTGCGTGCCCGTGGTGTCGGGTGAGGTGTCGGTGCGGATGGAGGACGGGGCCTGATGCCGCGGCTGCTGGTCGACGTCGGCAACACCCGGCTGAAGTGGGCACGCCTGCGCGGCGCGCGCCTCGGGCGGATGCAGGCTGTCGGGCATGCCGGCTGGCGCGCCGCGGACTATCGCCGCGTGCTCGCGCCAGTGCTGCGGGGCATCGCGGCGGTCGACGTCGTCAGCGTCGCCGGCGCGGCCGTCGAGCGCGAGCTGACGCGCGCCATCGTGGACGCCTGCGGCCTGCAGCCGCGCTTCGTCGCCTCGACGCGGTCCGCCGCCGGCGTCACCAATGGCTACCGCGAGGTCTGGCGGCTCGGCGCGGATCGCTGGATGGCGGCGATCGGCGGCTGGCACGCGCCGGGCCGCCGCGGCCGGCCCGTCTGCGTGGTCGACGTCGGCACCGCCACCACGATCGACCTCGTCGATGCGCGCGGCCGGCATCGCGGCGGGGTGATCGTGCCGGGCCCTGCGCTGATGGTCTCGAGCCTGTTGCGCGGCACGCGCGGCATCCGGCGGCGCGCTGCCGGCAAGCCGGCCCGCATACCGCGCGCGCCGTTCGCGCGCTCGACCCGCGAGGCCCTGGAGGCCGGCGCAGCGCACGCCGTGGCGGCGCTGGTGGACCGCGCCTGCGCCGAGGCCGGCCGGCTCACGGGCCACGCGCCGCTGCTGGTGCTCACCGGCGGCGCCGCGCCCTGGGTCGCGCGCCAGGTCGCGACGCCGCATTCCGTGACGCCCGACCTGGTGCTGCGCGGTCTCGCGGCGCTGGCGGCATCGCTGCCCTAGAATCGCCCGCCATGCGCATCGCCGTCCTCGGACTCCTGCTCGCGAACCTCGTGGTGTTCGGCTGGTCCCAGTGGCTGGCGCAGGGCGAACCCGCGCCGCCGCCCGCGGGATCACCCCCGCGCGCCACGTCCGGTCCCGCAGGCGCGGGCGCGGGCGCCGCGGCACCGGCGCGGATCCTGCTGGCGGCGGAGGCGCCCCCTCCGACGGCCGACGCCGCACCCCCGGCGGTGGTTTCCATGCCGGGTGCCGAAGACCCGGCGACGCTCGGCGGCGCGGCAGTACCGCTCGCCGGCGCCGTGGCGGTGGTGGCTTCCACCGCCGACGTGCAACCCGCGGCCGCCGCCGCCGCGGCCACCCGCTGCGCTTCGATGGGCCCGTTCACCGACCGCGAGCTGACCGCCGAGGCCACCACGATGCTCCAGCAGGACGGCTACCAGCCGCGATCGCGGCCTGCGAACGGCGCGGTGCCCGACGGCTACATGGTCGTGATCCGCGGCCTGCGGAGCGAGGCCGAGCAGGCGCGGGTCGTCGGCCGCCTCAACCGGGGCGGGCTCGACGACGCGTTCGCGATCCCGAAGCTCGACGACGGCTACGCCGTCTCGGTCGGGCTCTTCAGCCAGCAGCGCCGTGCCGAGCGCCGCTCGCAGGTCGTGGCCAACATGGGCTTCAGGCCCGAGATCGTCGAGCGTACCCGCCCGGGCACGGTCTACTGGCTCGACTTCGACCTCAAGACACCGGCGACCGGCGATGTCGATCCGTTCGCCCAGGGCGCCGATGCCTCGCGGCGATGGCAGGTCGTGCCTTGTCCCGGTACGGGCGCCGGCGCTGGCCCCGGCCCGGGCACGGGGGCGGTCGGCTAGAATCCGCTTCGGTTCGCCGGGTTAGCACAGCGGTAGTGCAGCGGTTTTGTAAACCGTTGGTCGGGGGTTCAAATCCCTCACCCGGCACCATTCCTCGCCTCCCTGGCCGCTCGTAGCCTCGACGCTGTCGAAACAACCTCCGCCGGCACGCCCGCGACGCGGGCAGCCGCCGGCATGCGCTCGGGCGTCCATCACCGCCCGGGCACGGCATCGCTATATTCGGACGGATACAGCGCAATGTAGAGGCGCAACGGCGAATCCGATGTCGGAGCAGGTCAGGTCGGTCGGGCAACCGGGGGTCGTGGCGCTCCTAGTGGCCGGCCTCGGCCTGTGCGTGGCCGGCGTCCTCGATGCGCGGGCGTCGGACGAGCGGGGTGAGTCGCGTGCGACGCTGCGCGAGGACGGCGTCGAGACCGTCGTCGTCAGCGCGCGGCTGCGGCGCGAGGACTCGCAGGCGGTGCCGATCTCGCTCTCCGCACTCTCCGCCGCGACGCTCGAGGCGGCGCGGATCGAGAACCTGCAGCAGGCGACGCAATTGGTGCCGAGCCTCAACTTCTCGGCGCCGAACCCGCGCAACACGGCCTATACCATCCGCGGGCTCGGCAGCAGCGTGGTGGCGATCGCGCAGGCCAACGACGGGCTCGAGCCCGGCGTCGGGTTCTACGTGGATGGGGTCTATCGCGGCCGGCCGGCTTCGGCCGCGTTCGACTTCCTCGACCTCGAGCGCGTCGAGGTGCTGCGCGGCCCGCAGGGCACGCTGTTCGGCAAGAACACCACGGCCGGCGCGATCAGCCTGACGACCTGGCCTGCCTCGTTCGAGCGGGAGCTGCGCGCCGAGCTGTCCGCCGGCAACTTCGGCTTCCACCAGGCGCGGCTGGTGGCGAACGCGCCGCTGGTGGACGGGCGGCTCGCGGGGCGGCTGTCGGCGGCGCTGACGCGGCGCGACGGGCTGCTCGACAACGTGACGACGGGCCTCCCCGACAACGACCTCGACAATGCGGCGTTGCGGGGCGAACTGCGCTGGGTGCCGCGCGACGGGATGTCGCTGCGCCTCTCGGGCGACTACCACTCGATCGACAGCCGCTGCTGCACGCAGGTCTTCGTGCGGGTCGGCTCGACGCTGCGCAGCCCGGCGCGCCAGTACCCGGGGCTCGCCGCCGGCCTCGGCTATGCGCCGCCGAGCCTCGATCCCTACGACCGGCTCACCGACATCGACGCGCCGCTGCGGGTCGGCAGCCGCGAAGGCGGGGCATCGTTGCTGGCGGAATGGACGAGCGGCGCGGTCGAGCTCACGTCGATCACGGCCTGGCGCGCGTGGGACTGGCGCGCGGCGAACGACCGCGACTTCACGGGCCTCGAGGTCCAGACGTTGCAGGGCATCCCGTCGCGCCAGCAGCAGTACAGCCAGGAGCTGCGTCTCGCGTCGCGGGCGGGCGCGCGCGTCGACTATGTCGCCGGTCTCTACGCGTTCTCGCAGGCCATCGAGGGACGGCCGACCACGGCCTATGGCCGGCTCGCCACCTACTGGCTGCTCGGCCCGGCGCCAGCCTTCCCGGCGGACCTGCTCGACGGGTATCGCAGCGACGGACGCACGCGCTTCGTCGGCGACAGCTACGCGGCATTCGGCGAGGCGAACTGGCGGATCGGCGAGCGCCTCAGCCTGACCGCCGGCGCGCGCTACACCTACGAGGAGAAGCGCGGGCGCTTCGAGTCGAGCGTCTCGGGCGGTCTGCCGCCGACGACCTCCGCGTTGCGGGATGCCAGGCTTTCGATCCTCCGTCCGCAGTCGTATGCCGCGGCGGTCGACGAGGGCAGCCTGTCGGGGCGGCTGGTGGCGGCCTGGCGCTGGAGCGAGCGCGCGCTCGGCTACGCGAGCCTCGCGCGCGGCAGCAAGTCCGGTGGCATCAACATGTCCGGGCTGCCGCTCGACGCCGCGAACCAGCCGGCGCTGTCGACCGCGGTCGTCGACCCCGAGGAGCAGACCACCGCCGAGCTCGGATTGAAGACCACCACCATGGACCGGCGCCTGCAGCTGAACCTCGCGGCCTTCGCGACACGCGTGGACGACCTCCAGGCCAACGTGGTGGACACGGGCCCGGGCGCGCTGCGCGGCTATCTCGCGAACGTCGAACGCGTCGAGGTGCGTGGCCTGGAGCTCGACCTCGCATTCGCGCCGAGCGCAGCTTTCTCGGCCCAGTTCGCGGCGGCCTGGACCCGCGGTCGCTACGCGGCCTATCGCAACGGGCCCTGCCCGCTGGAGGCCATCGGCCCCGGCACGGTCGCCTGTGACCTGGGCGGGCGGCCGCTGCCGATGCTGCCGGACTGGGCGCTGGGTGTCGGCGCCGAGTGGCATCGACCGGCGGCGTGGTGGTCGCGGCGTGGTGCGGAGTGGTTCGTACGGCTCGACGGTGCGCTGCGCGGCGCGGTGTACGGCGACGCGTCGATCTCGCGCTACACGCGGATCGATGGCTATGGTGTCTTGAACGCGAGCGCCGGCCTGCGCGGGGCGGGCCCCTGGGACCTGCTGCTCTGGGCCCGCAACCTGCTCGACGAGGACTACCTGCAGAACGTCACGGTGCAGGCCGGCAACTCGGGCCTCGTGGTCGGTACGCCGGGCGACCCGGCCGCCTTCGGGCTGACGCTGCGCGCGCGGTTCTGAGGTCGAAGCTCGCGAGCCGTGGCCGACGCCGCCGGCCGGCCTACGCTGCAGGACCCGGCCCACGCCGGGCGGGCGTCCCGCCTACGCACCGGGTGCGCGACCTCTGCTGCCCGCCGTCGGCGTGCTGCAGCAGGCTCTCGAGGTCATCGAGCTCGCGAGGCCGCCCCGATGCCGACTCGTGCCTGGATCCGCTGGAGCATCGTGCTGGGCTTCGCGCTCGGCGGCTTCTTCGACGGCATCCTGCTGCACCAGATCCTGCAGTGGCACCACCTGCTGAGCGCCGTTCCCGCGGTCGACACGCTGCGCGCGCAGGTGCTGTGGGACGGTTACTTCCATGCGTCGATGTACCTGCTGGCCGCGCTCGGCCTCGGCGGCCTGTGGCGCAGTCGCGCCTGGCCCGAGGCAGGTGCCGGCCAGCGCCTCGCCGGCGGCCTCGTGACGGGATTCGGGCTGTGGCACCTGGTCGATGCGGTGCTGGCGCACGCCGTGCTCGGCCTGCACCGCATCCGTCCCGAGAGCGCGGAACCGCTCGCCTGGGACCTCGGCTGGGCGCTGGCATTCGGGCTGGTGCCGTCGATCGTGGGCTGGAGGATGCTGCGGCGCCCGCCGCCGCGGATGCCGCTCACGCCGCGCCCGGCGGCCACGGCCCTCGTGCTCGCGGGCCTCGTCACCGCCGGCATGGCGGTGTGGTCGCTGCGTCCTGCGGCCGATGCGCGCTACGCGACCGTGGTATTCGCGCCGCGGGTCGGCGCCAGCGACGTGCTGCGCTCGCTCGAGGCGATGGATGCGCGACTGGTCTGGTCCGATCCCGCGATGGCGGTCGTGGTCGTCGACGTCGCACCGCACGGGCGCGCGCGCTTCTACGCGCACGGCGCACTGCTCGTCGGCGGCGCCGGCCTGCCGGCCGGCTGCTTCGGCTGGAGCCGGCGCTAGCGAGATGCCGTCCGGCATCGCGCGGTGCCGTCGCAGCCACCGGTCTAGAATCCACGCGGCAACGGGCGGCCGGTCCGCCGGGGATGTCGATGCAGGCTGCGATATACCGGCGCTTCGGGCCGGCGGTGGAGACCATCGAACTGGCCGACTGGGAGGTCGGCGATCCGGGGCCGGGCGAGGCGCTGGTCGACGTCGAGGCGGCGCCGGTGCACTTCGGCGACCTGCTCTACGTCGAGGGACGTCTCGCGACCGCGCCGCCGCCGCCGGCGGTCGCCGGCAGCGAGGGCCTCGGTCGCATCGCGGCGCTCGGCCCAGGGGTCGAGGACTTCGCGGTCGGCCAGCGCGTGTGGCTGCCGCGCAAGGCGGGCGCGTTCGCCCGACGGCTGCGCTTTCCAGCGGTGGGGCTCGTGCCGGCGCCGGAGCGGGGCGATCCGCTGCAGCTCGCGCTGGTGCCGGTCAATGCGCTCACCTCCTACCTGCTGGTGACGCGCGTGGTCGCGCTCGGTCCCGGCGAGTGGCTGCTGCAGAACGCCGCGAACTCGAGCTGCGGGCGCTTCAACATCGGCATCGCGAAGCGCCTCGGCCTGCGCAGCGTCAACGTGGTGCGCCGCGCGGAGCTCGTGGAGGAACTGCGGGCCGAGGGCGCGGACGTGGTGCTGCTCGACGGCGAGGACCTGCCGCGGCGCGTCGCCGCGGCCACCGGCGGCGCCTCGATCCGCTTCGCGATCGATGCCGTAGCCGGCGAGGCGACCGAGCGGCTCGCGCGCTGCCTCGCCGTCGACGGCGTGGTCGCGGTCTATGGGCTGATGTCGATGCAGCCCTGCCGCGTGCCCTCGGACCTGCTGTTCCTCAACAACCTGCGGATCCAGGGCTACTTCATGCCGCACTACGAGCGCGGCATCCCGCGCGAGCGCTGGCTCGGCACCATGCGCGAGCTCGGCGAGTGGGTCGGCGATGGCACGCTGCGCGCGAAGATCGCGGCGACCTACCCGCTGTCGCAGGTGAAGGAGGCGTTCCGGCACGAACTGCGCTCGGGCGCGGCGCGCGACGGCAAGGTCGTGCTGCTGCCGAACGCCTGAGCGGCGGGCGCGATCCGCTCAGGACTCCCACGGGCGTTCCACGATCTCGACGCGCTCGCCAATCGGGCCACGGAACGCGAAGGCGCGCGCGCCACGGTAGGGCGCGGCGTCGATGGGCCGTGGCAGGGAGAGCCCGTGGACCGCGGGGTCCGCCGCCACGGCGGCATGGGCTGCGTCGAGGTCGTCGCTCGTGTACGTCAACAGGCAGGCGCCACCGTCGAACCGGTCCGCGGGTGCGGGCTCGGGGTCGACGATCGCCGGCTCGTAGCCCTGCAGCTCGATGCCGCCGAGGCCCGTGCCGGGCGCGTGGCCCTTGTAGATGTCGAGTCGCGCCGGCGAGCCGGGCGGAAGCTTCCACAACCGGTGCCAGAGGTGGTCGGTGAACGCCGACTGCAGGAACGGCACCATGCCGAGCGTGCCGCAGTAGAAGCGCTGGCAGTCCTCGAAGCGGTGGGTGACGAGCGGCACGTCGAACACGTGGCCCACCTGCGCCGGCGTGGCCGGGAACTCGCGGCCGGTGGGCTGGGTCAGGCCCATCGTGAAGGCGAGGTGGGTGCCGCCGGGCGCAGTGCCGATGAAGGCGCGATGCAGGTTGCTGCCGTACTCGGTCCAGTCCCAGTCCGAGGGCGGCACGAAGGTACGGAAGCCGGCGTGCCGCGAAAGCCGCGCGTGCAGGCCGTCGAGATCGTGCCCGACGATCATCTCGACGCCGGCCCAGCGCGCGGCCATCGGCCGGCTGCGCGGCCGCTCGCACCCGGCGACGATGCGCACCATGCCGCGCGTCGCCGAGCCCGAGCGCAGCACGCGGGCGATGCGCCCGGCGCTGCCGGGCGCCACGCCCCACGCCGACTCGATCAGCGACTCGACCGGATGCTCCGCGAACGCCTGCCAGCCGAGCCCGTCGATGAACAGCGCGGCCAGCGCATCCGGGTCGGCCGTCGAGATCGTCATCGCCTGCAGCGCCGTCACGTGGGGCGCAGCGGGCGTGAGGGCGACGGGCGGGATCCGCTCGGGCGGCGTGGACATGGTTTGCGGGCTCCGGCAGGTCGGCGCCGGGCGGCGACCGGGCGCGATTATAGTGGGCGGATGCACGCGCCTTCGCCGCCCCCGGGATCGACGACCGCCGACGCGCCGGAGGCGGAGTCGGCCAGCGAACTGCGCGCCGACTTCGGGCCGGTGCTCGCGAGCATGATGGGGCTCGCCTGCAGCATCGCGACCCTCGGTTTCACCTACTCCATCGGGCCGTTCATCAAGCCGCTGGCCGACGAGTTCGGCTGGTCGCGCCAGCAGATCCTCGGCGTGCAGCCGCTGATCACGCTCGCGGTGGTGGCGCTGAGCGCCGTGATGGGCTGGCTCGCCGACCGCCACGGCGTGCGCCGCTTCATCCTGGCCTCGCAGGTGCTGTTCGGCATCGGGTTCTTCGGGCTGGCGGTGGGGCTGCACTCGCTGACGTCGTTCTACCTGCTGTACTTCCTGATGTCGGTCGGTGCCGGCGCCACCACCAGCATCGGCTTCTCGCGCCTGCTCGCGCGGCGCTACGAGCGCCAGCGCGGCCTCGCCCTCGGCATCGCGAACTCCGGCACCGGGCTGTGCGGGTTCCTGGTGCCGCCCTACCTGACCTGGGCGATCGCCGAGTTCGGCTGGCGCGGCGGCTACGTCGCGCTCGGGCTGCTGCCGCTGTGCATCGCGCTGCCGCTCGCCTGGCGCTACCTGCACGACGATGGCGTGCCCGCGGCCACCCGCGCGCACCCGGCGCCGTCGGCGGTTGCGGTCGAGCCCGGCCTGACCTTCGTGCAGGCGCTGCGCGGCAGGCATTTCTGGCTGATGGCGGTCGGGCTCTTCAGCTGCTCCGGCGTGATGACGGCGCTGATCACCAACATCGTCCCGCTGGTGCAGGAACAGGGCAATGCGGCCTCGACGGCGGCCCTGGTCGCCTCGGGCTTCGGCATCGCGGTCATCGTCGGGCGGATCGGCGTCGGTGCGCTGGTCGATCACTACTGGGGGCCGATGGTGGGCGCGGCGCTGATGTTCCCCGCGGCGCTCGGGGTGCTGGCGCTCGCGCAGCTGCACCCGGGGCCGGCGCTCGCGCTCGGCGCGGTGTTCCTCGCGGGTCTCGCCGCCGGCGCCGAGGTCGACCTGATGGCCTACCTCGCCTCGCGCTACTTCGGCCTGCGCGAGTTCGGCCGGATCTTCGCGGCGCTCTACGTCGCGTTCGCGCTCGGGCCTGGGCTGCTGGTGCCGCTGTTCGGGCGCGCCCGCGACGTCACCGGCAGCTACGATCTCGGGCTCCACGGCGTCGCGGCGGGGATCGCGCTGTTCGGCGTGCTGCTGCTCGCGCTCGGGCGCTACCCGGATTTCGGCACGCCGCGCGCGCGGGGGTGAGGCGACCGGTCGTCCGGCGCGCAGTTCGCGCTCAGGTGGTTCCGGAGGGTGGCGTCGAGTGCGCACGATGGGCGGCCAGGCCGGCCGCGGCTGCGCTCGCGCTCCAGGCGACGAACAGGTCGAGCGGCTCGCGCAGCCACGGCCCGAGCAGCATCACCGCCAGCGAGGCGAGCGCGATCTGCGTCGCCCCGTAGAGCGCGCTGACGCGGCCGGCGTCCCGTTCGTTGCCGGCGAGTGCATGGGTCTGCGCCCAGGGCTGGATCAGCCCCCAGCCCGCGCCGAACGCGACCAGCGCCCCGAGGTACAGCGGCCCCGCCGGCAGGCCCAGCAGTCCGTGGCCGGCGGCGGCGAGGGCGGCCGCGAGGCTCGCGAGCGCGGCGCCGAGCGTCGCGGTGTTCGCGGCGACGCCGCGCGCGCGCAGCAGCAGCCCCGCGAGCGTCCCGAGCAGGTCGCCGAAGCCGCCGCACGACACCAGCCAGGCGGCCGCCGTCGACACGCCCGGGAGCAGTCGCGGCGCCATGAAGGCGCTCGAGGTCAGCACCGTGAGGATGCCGCCGTACCCGCAGGCGGCCGCCAGCGCGTTGCCGCGGAAGCGCGGTTCGGCGAGTGCGCGGCGCACGGCGGCCAGCGTCGCCGCCGGCGACAGGGCCAGAGGGTCGGGCCGCGCCAGCGTCTCGGGCAGGCGCGCGGCGACGAACGCGGCGATGATCGCCGCCAGTGCCGCGAGCAGCCAGAAGTTCGCCGGCCAGCCCCAGCGCGTGCCGATCGCGATGCCGAGGAACGGCGCGCCCATCGCGGTCGCGGCGATGCCGAGGCCGAGCCGCGTCAGCGCGCCGATCGCCTGCTCCGGGGGGAAGAGGTCGCGGACGATCGCCCGCATCGCGATCGGCGCCGCGGCCGCCGCGAGCCCCTGCAGGAAGCGCGCGCCGACGATCGTCGGCAGGTCCTGGGCGGTGGCCCCGGTCGAGGCCGTGATCGCCACCAGCAGCATCGCGGCCACCAGCACCGGCCGGCGCCCGAACCGATCGAGCAGCGAGCCGACGAACAGGTGAGCGAGGCCGAAGCCGAGCGTGAACGCCGAGATCAGCAGCTTCACCGCGGCCGGCGCGACCTCGAGGTCGGTCGCGATGCGCGGCAGCACCGGGGAGAGGGAGTCGGTGCAGAGCGGCAGGACGCAGGCGACCAGCGCGAGCGAGGCGAGCGCCCGGCGCTGCAGCGCCGCGTCAGCCGCCACGCGCGGCGTCGGCGACCTTGCCCATCGGGCCGAAGCCGACCGCGCAGGGCGGGTCCGCGACCACGCGCGAGTCGATGAAGTGCCACCAGTCGTCCTGCGAGGTGCGCTCCGCCTCCCACTGGTCGTCGGCCTTCATGGTCGAGAGCGCGCTGCGGTACTGGCCGAGGCCGGCGAGGTCGTCCAAGGCCGCCCAGCACTCGAGCGTGTAGAGCTCGCCGATCTGGGTCTGGTACCAGCGGACGCCGCGGACCATCTTCAGTTCGCGGTAGAACCAGCGCTCGCGATGCTCCAGCCACTGCCAGAAGCCCTTGAGGTCGCGCCGCGCCTTCTCGGTGAGCCGCATGCGGTTGACGTAGTAGATCATCGTGGGGCCTCCCGGACCGACCCGCGCAGCGGCGCCACGCCGCGGCCGCGCGCCAGTCTTCCACGAAAAAGGGCCGGGGTGTTGCCACCCCGGCCCTCGGTGTCGAGCCGCGGACGCAGCCGCGGCCGGCGCGCTCAGCGGCGCGCGCCGAAGTTGTAGCGGAACAGCAGCGACCAGGTGCGCGGCGCCTGCACGTAGGGCAGGTCGGACAGCACCGAGACCACCTGCAGCTCGTCCGTGCAGTTGTTGCAGATCGCCTGCACCTGCCAGCCCGCGTCGGCATTGGCGAGCGTGATGCCCGCGTCGAGCGTCGCGTAGGAGTCGACGATGCCCGGCGGCGGGCCGCTGGTGGCGACGTTGTGGTCGCCGGTCCAGGCCCACATCACGTTCGGCGTCAGCGTCAGCTTCTCGCCGAGCCGGAACGCATAGCTGCCGCCGAGGGTCAGGGTGTCCGGCGCGCGTACCGGCTCGGCGAAGTTGCCCGCCGGGTTCACGATGCCGGCGTTGCAGTCCTGCGGCCGGCCGCCGGTGCCCGCGATGGACGCGCGGCAGCTCGCCTGCTGCGCGACGATCAGCGGGTTGATGTCCTTGTACTTCGCGTTCTGCATGCCGCCGAAGGCGAACAGCGTCAGCTCGTCGACCGGCGACCAGATGACCTCGGCCTCGAGGCCCGAGTTCTCGAGGCCTGCGAAGTTGCGGGTGATGAAGGTGATCGGCGCGCCCGGGGCGGCCTGGAACGCGGCGCCGGTCTGCAGGTCGGTGACGTCGAGCAGGAACGCCGTCAGGTTGACGCGCAGGCGGCGGTCCAGCCACTCGGAGCGGATGCCCGCCTCGTACGACCAGACCTTCTCCGGCTCGAACGCCTGGTTGGCCGAAGGCGCGGTACCACGGGCGTTCCAGCCGCCGGACTTGAAGCCGCGGGTCGCGCTCGCGAACAGGTTGACGTCCTCGTTGACGTCGTACTTGATCGCGACGCGCGGCGTGAACAGGCCGGTGTTCAGCTCGAGCGGGATGCCGGCGGCGCGCATGTTCGCCGTGTTGACGCGCGTCGCCGCGGTGGGCGCCGCCATCAGCGGGTTGGCGTTCGCGTCGATCGCGATCTCCTTGGTCTCGTCGGTGTAGCGGCCGCCGAGGGTCAGGGTCCAGTCGCTCGCGAAGGTCAGGTCCCACTGCGTGTAGGCGGCCCAGGCGGTCGCCGAGTTGCGCAGGATGCGGTCCTCGAGCGGCACCGTCAGCGTCGAGCTCAGGCTGAAGAGGTCGGCGAAGTCGGTGTCGTTGTCCTCGTCGAAGTAGAACACGCCCGCGACGAACCGGGCGTTGTCGCCGACCTCGCCGGTGAGCTTGATCTCCTGGCTGAACTGCTCGTGCACGCCGTCGTTGGTGATCGTGAAGCCGCCGGCGGGGTTCGACGCCGCCATCGGGCCGACCGCCGGGTTCACGACCGTGCCGTTGAAGAAGTCGATCGCGAACTTCTGCGACAGGTCGACGTAGCCGGTGATGAACTCGACGTCACCGATGCCCGTCGACCACTGCACGTTCGAGGTGACCAGCAGGTTCTCGACCTCGTTGCCGAGGTTGTAGTTGCGCTTGTCGCCGACCGTCAGGTTGGCGAGCGGCGTGCCGGTCTGGCGCAGGCCGGTGCACGAGAAGCGCGACCGCGTGATCGTGCCGGCGCAGCGCGCCTCGATGCTCTGCGCCGCGACCGAGGTCGGGGGCAGGCCGGGGCGCTGCGGTGCGAGCTCGACCTGCGGGCCGGTCGCCGGGATCGGCACCAGGCCGTTGGCGATCACGTTGCCGCGGTAGGCGGTGCCGCCGCCGCCGCTGGCGAAGTTCAGGATGTTGAGCCCCTCGTCCTCGATGTACTGCACCGAGACGTCCCAGGTCACGTCATCCGACACCAGCCAGCGTGCCGCGGCGCGCAGGCCGAGGCCCTTGGTCGCGTTCAGGTCGTTCTCGCCGGTGATCGGGTTGGAGACGATGCCGTCGTCCTCGAGGAAATAGCCGGACAGCTTGGTCAGGAAGCGGTCCGAGACCGGCAGGTCGATCGAGGCGCGCAGCTGCTGGGCGCCGAACTGGCCGAAGCCCGCCTCGAGGAAGCCGCCGAGTTCCTCCTCGGGCTTGCGCAGGATGATGTTGACCGCGCCGCCCGTGGTGTTGCGGCCGAACAGGGTGCCCTGCGGGCCACGCAGCACCTCGATGCGGTCGACGTCGAACAGGCCGAAGTTGTTGGCGTTCTGGCGGCTGATGAACACGTCGTCGGCATAGGTGCCGACCGGCGGGTCGAAGGTGGCGATCGACTCGGTGTTGCCGATGCCGCGCAGGAAGTAGCCGTTGGCGGTGCCGAGGCCGGTGTTGTTGAACGCCAGCAGGTTCGGGATCAGCTTCGAGACGCCGAGCGCCTCGACCACGTTCAGGGACTGCAGCTGGTCGGCCGTGAACGCGCTGATCGCGATCGGCACGTCCTGCACCTTCTCCTGGCGGCGCTGTGCCGTCACGACGATCTCGGTCAGCAGGCCGCTGGCCTCTTCCTCGGCGGGCTGCTGGGCCTGGGCGCCCAACGGGGCGACCGTGGCCGCGCAAGCCACGAGGGCGGCGACGCTCTTGCGGGACATGGACATGGGGGGAATCACTCCGTGATGTGGGAAACGAACTCGCCGCCCCGGAACCGGCCAGGTTCCCGGCCCGTCGTCGACCCGGGGCCGTCGTGGTCCAGGACGATGAGGCGATGCCGCAACAGCGGCGCGGCGGCAGCGGAGACTAGCGGGCCGGCGTCGTTGCGGCAACCCGACGCGTGGGACCTGGGGGGCGGCCAGGTGTCCGGTGCATATCGCATCCAGGATGCCTGATCCGGGTATCCGGCTCGCTGCCGGACGGCCGCCGAGGCGCCGGCGCCGTGCGGGCCGCGAAGCCGCGGGCCTCTGCGGCGCGGGGGGAGGGGGCTGGGGCGCGGCGCGCGGCCGCGGTCGCGGCCGTCAGCGGCTGGCGGTCGAGTAGGCGTCCATCATCAGGCCCGTCCCGCCGCGCGAGACGTGCGCGACGATCGCCGTGCGCCGGTGGATCTTGGTGATGGTGCCCAGGTTGATCGCGAAGGACAGCTCGACCTGCTGGCCCTTGCGCAGGCCGAGGTTCGCCGTCTGGATGAAGACGCCGGTGGCGCTCAGGTTGACCGCGCGGCAGAGCTTCTTCCGCCCGCCGGGGATCGTGATGTACACGGTGGTGCGCGCCCGATGCCGGGTGTGCAGGCGTCGCTCCACGTGCATGGCCTCGTTCGACGGCGTGTTCTTGTTCATCGGCTCCCCCTGCGACGCGGCGATTATGCCGTGGCGGCGGGGGCCGTCACCCGGGAGTCAACTTAATCATCGCGCCCCGCGTGCGTCGCGAGATCCACCGCAACCGGGCAATGATCGGTCAAGTTGCGGCGCAGGGCCTCCCGCGGCTCGAAGGTGACGCGGCGGAACGAGCCCGGCACGCGCCGCGCCGCGAGGCCGCGCGACAGCACGATGTGGTCGATGTAGCCGTTGAAGTTCTGGCCGGGGTGGCAGTTGACGAAGCGCTCGCCCTCGGCGGCGTTGGCCAGGTCCGCCTCGGGCGGGTCGGCGTCGTCGATCTCGCTCCAGAGGCTGCGCAGGCCGCCCGAGCCGTTGCGGGCCGGGCCGGCGTCGCGCAGCAGCTCTCGGTTGAAGTCGCCGAGCACGGCGAAGGGCCGGCCGGCCGCGGCCTGGGCGTCGATCCAGCGCTCGAGCACCGGCACCTGGCGCGCGAGCACACCGCAGGCGTCGCGCGGCGAGTCGAGGGTGCGCCGGCCGCAGCCCGACTTCAGGTGCACCGACAGCAGGCGCAGCTCCGCGGCGGTGCCCGGGTGCAGCACCAGCTCGACGCCGCTGCGCAGGCGGCCGCCGAGCGACAGGTCGGCGAGCTCGCGGCCGCAGCGGAACGGCAGCCCGTCACGCACGGCGAAGCCGAGGTTCTGCACCGCCGGCGCGGTGGAGAAACAGAAACGGTATCCGGGGAAGACGCGCCGCGCGGCCGCCGGACCGTCGACCTCCTGCAACGCGACCACGTCGGCGTCGAGCTCGCGCGCGTAGCGGGCGAGGGCGTCGAAGTCGGCGGTGGAGCGCTCGAGCTTCGCCGCGACGTCGCAGGGGATGGTGCGGCGCCGCCGTCCCGGCGAGGCGCCCTCGGGCACGCAGCTGCGCGCCAATGCCAGGAAATCCTCGGGCGCGACCAGCCACTCCAGGTTCCAGGTGGCGATGCGCAGCGCGCCACCGGCGCGCGAGCCGCCTTCCGCGCCGCGGCTCGACGGCGCGTGGCAGGCGACGACGGAGAGCGCCGCCAGGCAAACGAGAAACAGTCTCATGGCGGCATTGTCCCGGCCGTTTCATGGGCCGGCAACGCCGCCATCCGGCGCGTCCGCCCGGATTCGCGCGTGCTAGCCTAAAACGTGTCCTTTCTCACTCACGTCTAGGAGCTGCTCATGGGGCTGGATGTTCTGGGCTACCGCCGCCTGTTCGGCGTGCTGGGACCGTCGACCAATACGACCGTGCAACCGGATTTCGACGACATGCGGCCGCCCGGCGTCACCAACCACTACAGCCGCATCTACACCCCGAACGCCAAGGCGATCAGCAACGAGTCGTTCTACGCCGGCACGATGAAGATCTCCGAGGGCGTGCTCGACGCGGTGCGCAGCGTGATGACCTGCGAGCCGGATTACCTCGTCATGGGCATGTCGGCGATCACCTTCTACGGCGGCGCCAAGGGAGCGGACAAGTTCGTCGACATGGTCGAGAAGGAGTCCGGCGTCAAGATCTCGGTCGGCTCGCATTCCTGCGCCGCCGCGCTCAAGGCCTACGGCGGCGTCAAGCGGATCGCCTTCCTGTCGCCGTACTACCCGGTGGCGAACGCCGAGGTGCGCAACTACTTCAAGGACATGGGCTACGAGACGGTCCGCGACATCC
>JALORN010000035.1 GCA_025458905.1 Steroidobacteraceae bacterium | reverse complement strand
TCGGGCACGAGCCGCAGCTGGTGCAGCACCGTCGAGACCTCGGCCGGCTTGACCTGCTTCGGCAGCACGCCGAGCGCGCCGAGCGCGCGCGCCTGACCGAGGTAGAGCTCACCTTCCTGCGAGGTGAACATCATGATCGGGATGGTCGCGGTGCGCGGGTTGTTCTTGATCGACTGCACGGCCTGGAAGCCGTCCATGCCCGGCATCAGGTGGTCCATGAAGATGACGTCGGGACGGGTGCGAGCGAGGTAGACGATGGCCTGCTCGGCGGTCTCGGCGGTGTCGACCTCGAGACCGTGCTTCTCGAGCATCCGTGCGAGGAAGGCGCGCGCCGACTTGGAGTCGTCGACGATCAGAGCGCGCTTGCCCGAGAACCCGGCCGGCTGCCCGCTGGACTCTGTCACGGATCGACGCCTCGCTCGATGCGCCGATCGACCGCGCGCACCGCTGGTTGAGACCGCGTCGAAGTGTAACTCAGAATCCGCGGGTGCCGAACCTCGATCGACGCTTCTGGATGTCGCACGCACTGTTGCCGCTGCTGGCATTCGTGGCACTGGCGACACTGTTGGCGACCACCGACATCGACCTGCGGATCGCGGCGCGCTTCTTCTACGACGACGCCGCCGGCCGCTTCCCGGCACGCAACGCCTGGTGGGCGCGCAACCTGTTGCACGGGCGGCCGCGACGCGATGCGCCTGGTGGCACTGAGCGCGCTGCTGGCGTTCGGCGCGTCGTTCGTCGGCGCGCGGCGACACCATTGGCGACGGCCGGCGGGTTTCGTGCTGGCCTGTCTGCTGGCGGCGACCGCGACCGTCGGCGCGCTGAAGCAGGTCACCAACGTCGACTGCCCCTGGGACCTCGAGGGTTTCGGCGGCACGCGGCCGTTCGTGCACGTGTTCGCGGACCGCCCCGATGCGCTGCCGCACGCGGCCTGTTTCCCCGGCGCACACTCGTCGTCGGGCTTCGCGCTGCTCGCCTTCTACTTCCTGCTGCGGCAGCGACGGCCGGCCGCGGCGCGCGCGGCGTTCGTCGGCGCACTCGCGGTCGGCGCGACGTTCTCCTTCGCGCAGCAGGCGCCCGGTGCGCATTTCCTGTCGCACGACCTGTGGTCGGCGTTCATCGCCTGGTTCACCTGCCTCGGGCTCTACGCGTACGCGTGGCACGGGCGCGTTATGTCAGCGCCCGGGGCGCAGGCTCCCGCACCCGGGCGCTGATCCGCCGGGCACGTCACGGATCACGCGCCCGATCCGATCGGATCCGATCCGGCCCAGCCGGCCGGCGCCGCGCCGCGCGTCAACCGGCGCGCACGCGCCGCGTTGCCAGTCCCGACGACACCCCCATTTCCCTCGCAGGAGACCTTCCATGATCCATTCCCACCCGAAGCTCGGCCGCGTCGTCGCGACGGGCCTCCTCTCGATGCTGCTGGTCGCCGCGGCCGGTGCCGCCGAGGCGCGCGAGCGCGGCGGCGGTGCGCGTGGCGGCGCGATGACCGGCGCCCCGCAGCCGCGGCGCGCGGCCGGCGGCGGCTGGCCGCGCACCACCGAGACCCAGCGCACCGAGAACGGCCGCCTCCGCAGCGACCGCTGGGAAGGCGCCGACGGGCGCAGCGCCTCGCGCGACGTCGCGGTGACCCGCGATCGCGAGGCCGGCACTCGCACGCGCGAGTCCGCCTGGACGCGCCCGAACGGCGACGCCGGCAACGCGACCACCGTCACCCGCCGGACCGACGACGGCTTCACGCGCAACACCACCGTGACCAATGCCGAGGGCCAGGTTGCGACCCGCGACGTGGCGGTCAGCCGCGACCGGGAAGCCGGCACCGCGACCCGCAGCGTCGACTACTCGGGCTTCGACGGTCGCAGCGCCTCGGTGGACGCGACGCGCACGCGCACCGCAGACGGCATGACGATCGACCGCACGGTCGTGACACCGGGTGGCCGCACCCTCGAGCAGGACGTGGTGAAGAGCTGCGACCGCGCGGCCGGCAAGTGCACCACCACCGTCACGCGCGAGAACACGCCGCCGCCCGCGGCGCCCTGAACCGCGCCCCGGCCGATGCCGTCCCGGCGCCGCGAGGCCGCCGGGACGGCGACGGCACCCGCCGTGCCGCGGACGCTAGAATCGCGCCGATGCGCCGCACCATCCGCCCGCTCCTGCCACTCCTCGCCTGCGCCACGGCGCTCGCCGCCGCCGCGCGCCCCGCCCTCGCGATCGACGGCCTGGTGATCGAGGCGCGGCGCGTCAGCGCGCCCGGCGTCGTCGCGCGCGACCTGCGGCTGCAGCTCGACCTCGCGCGCCCCGCGGCCCCGGCTGCGCGGCTGCAGGTCGCGCGCGTCGAACTCGGGGACGGCCTCGGCAGCGTCACCCGCCTCGACGTGCGCTGCGCGGCGCCGCGCCTCGACGCGCCGCGCTTCGGTTGCCCGCGGGTCGTGGTCACCTCCCGCGACAGCCCGATCGGCCCGCTCGAGTTCGCGGCCGCGGCCGGTTACGACGTGGCGACCGGCGTGTTCGACGCGCGCGGCCGGCGCATCCCGCTCGGCGGCGGGCTCGCGCAGTTCACCGTGCTGAGCACGCCGGACGCCTGGTCGGTCGCGACCGGCCTCGACGGCGTGACGCTGCCAGGGCTGCGCAACTGGCTGTCGAAGTTCGTCACGCTGCCGGCCGACCTCGCCGTGCAGGGACGGATCGACGGCCGCGCCACGCTGCGCGGGCGCGATTCGCCCGAGGCCGGCCAGCTCGGCCTGGCGCTCTCCGAGGCCGGCTTTTCCGACGAAGCCGGCACCACGGTCGGCGAGAACCTCGCGGTCGAGCTCTCCGCCGAGCTCGTGCCGGCACCCGGCGGCGCGCTCGGCCTGCGCGCACGCCTCGCGAGCGCCGGCGGCCAGGCGCTCGCGGGCCCGGTGCTGCTCGACCTCGGCGCGAACCCACTGGTGGTGGAGGCGCGCGGCGCATGGCGCGACGGCGAGCTCGCGATCGAGGCGGCGACGCTCGACCAGCAGGAGCTGGCGCGGGCGAGCGGCCGCGCACGCCTCGCGTTCGCGGACGGCGCACCCCGGGTGCGTTCGGCGACGCTCGACCTGCAGCGCATCGAGCTGCCGGCGGCCTACACGAGCTTCCTGCAGATCGCGCTCGCCGCCACCGACTTCGGCACGCTCGAGACCGCCGGCACGCTGTCCGGCCACGTCGAGCTCGTCGACGATGCGATCGTGCGCGCCGACGCCACGCTCGACGGGCTCGAGCTGCGCGACACCCGCGGGCGGCTGTGGCTGAAGGACCTGCGCGGTGCGCTGCACTGGGCTGCCGCGGGCGCGGCGCCGCCGGCGGCGTCCCACCTCGAGTGGCGCGAGGGCGGTGCCTATGGGCTCTCGGGCGGCGCGGCGCGCCTCGACTTCGCGACCCAGGGCCGGTCGTTCGCACTGCTGAAACCGGCGCGCCTGCCGATCTTCGACGGCGCGCTCGCGATCCGCGAGCTGGCGGTGCGCGACGCCGGCACTGCACGCCAGGCGCTCGAGTTCGAGGGCGACATCGAGCCGATCAGCATGCCGAAGATCGCGCGGGCCTTCGGCTGGCCGGAGTTCGCCGGCACGCTCTCGGGCCGCATCCCGCGCGTCGCGTTCCGCGACGCCGAGCTGACCTTCGGCGGCGACCTCGAGGCGCGCGTGTTCGACGGCACGATCGTCGGGCGCAACATCCGCCTGCAGGACCCGCTCGGCCGCTGGCCGCGCGTGTTCGCCGACATCGAGCTGCAGGACCTCGACCTCGCCCTGGTGACCCGCACCTTCGAGATCGGGATGATCACCGGACGGCTCGAGGGCGCGGTCCGGGGCCTGGAGCTGTTCGCCTGGTCGCCGGTCGCGTTCGACGCCTACCTGCAGACGCCGCCGGGGCTGCGCGGCCGCAAGCGCATCAGCGCCCGCGCGGTCGGCACCCTCTCGAACGTCGGCGGCGGTGGCGGCGGCGTGGTCGCGGCGCTGCAGAGCGGGGTATTCAGGATGTTCGACGAGTACGACTACGAGAAGCTCGGCATCCGCTGCCGGCTGCAGAACGAGGTCTGCCTGATGTCGGGCGTCGAGCCCGGCGGCATCGGCTACTACATCCTCAAGGGCAGCGGCATCCCGCGGATCAACATCATCGGCACCGCCGGCCGCGTGAACTGGCCACAGCTCGTCTCGCAGATCGGCAACGCCGGCGAGGCGCAGATCGGCAAGGCGCCGTGACCCGTGGGCGTGCCGCGAGCCCTCCGGCCGCGCACTCGCGACGCCCCGACATTCGTTAAACTGCCGCCTTCAGGAGCCGTTCATCCCGAGCGGGGACAATGGTTCGTCGCGCGCCGCACCCGCGGGACGCGGCCGTCAGTGGTAGCCGGGGACCCCGGTCCCTGCAGAGGAAGATGCCCATGCGAAAGGTCATGCGCCTGAACGTCGCGCTCGCGAGCCTCGCGGCCGCGGCCTGCGTCACCATCAACGTCTACTTCCCGGCGGCAGCCGCCGAGAAGGCCGCCGACCAGATCATCGATTCGGTGACCAGCGGCGGCGGCGCGAGCCCCGCGGCGCCGCGCACCGCGCCGACCGCCGGCGCGGCGCTCGGCACGCGCGCCGGGTTGCGCCCGGTGGCGGACGTCGCCCGGCTGCGCGCCAGCGAGGCGCCGGTGCTGCTCGTCGCCGCCGGCCGGGTGCTCGAGCTGCTGGTGCCGGCCGCGCAGGCGCAGGCCCAGGCGAACCTCGACATCTCCTCGCCCGAGATCCGCGCGGTCACCGAGTCGATGAAGGCCCGCTTCGCCGAGCTCGAGAAGTACTTCGCCTCCGGCGTCGTCGGTCTCTCGGCCAACGGGCTGGTCGAGGTGCGCGACGCCTCCGCCGCGCCGCTCGCCGAGCGCGCGACCGTCAAGCGCCTGGTCGCCGAGGACAACAAGGACCGCGACACGCTGTACGCCGAGATCGCCAAGGCCAACGGCCACCCCGAGTGGGAGCCGGACATCCGCAAGACCTTCGCGCGGCGCTGGGTCGAGCGCGGCGCGCAGGCTGGCTGGTACTACCAGGACGCCGCGGGCGCCTGGAAGCAGAAGTAACCGGTCGCGGCACACGCCGCGGCGGCCAGTGATTGCCGCCTGCGGCGGCCGGTGACGGCCCGCCGTCCCACCGCGCCGGGACGCCGGCGCGACGGCGCGTGACCGGCGTCACGCGAACCCGCCTCCCGTCGCCCCGGGCGCACCGCCCGTCGTCGCGGCGGCACGACGCCGCGTTCCGGCACGTGCCTTGCACCGCTGCGGTTGCGACCCGCACCTGCGGGCCGAAGCGACCGGAGACGCTGCGATGGACGACATCCGCCGACTGAACGCCCTGCGGGCCCGGGCCCGCGCCGGCTACTACCGCATCCGCGCCGCCGCGGCGCAGCTACACGACGAGGCACTGCGCGAGGCACTGGAGGACGCGGCCGGTGCGCGCTGGCACCTGGCGCGCGCGATCGACGACTTCCTGACCTCCCAGCCCTGGGAGGATCACTCCCGGCTCGCGCCCACCTCGTCCGACCGGCTCGCCTGCCTGGCGCAGCGCATGCGCGCCTCGTGGGCGATCGACCGCGACCGGCAGGTCCTGCAGTGGCTGCTCGACGACACGGCGGAGCTGCGGCACGACCTGGAGATCTGCCGCTCGCTGTCGTGGTCGCTGGAGATCAGCGACCTGCTGACCCCGCGGCTCGACGAGCTCCGGCAGGCACAGCGCGCCGCCTGCGCGCTCGACACCCGCTCGCGGGGCTCGCGACCGGCGGTCGGCACGACGCGACTCGCGGCGCACTGACCGCGCGGCGCCGGAGCGAAACGGCGCGCCCACAGGCCTGCCGCGCGGCGGCGGCAGCGCGACCGGCGTGGCGTCGCTGCGGGACGGCCCTGTGATGGGAATGTCACCGCCCACCCGGTACGGTAGGCGCAGGCTGCCGAGACCGTGATCCGCCGTTGACCCCCGCCGACTCCCCGTCCACCGCCGCCGCCATCCCGTTCCGCGAGGCCCTGCGGTTCTGGCTGAAGCTCGGCTTCGTGAGCTTCGGCGGGCCGGCCGGCCAGATCGCGCTGATGCACGAGGAGCTGGTCGAGCGCCGGCGCTGGATCTCCGAGCGTCGTTTCCTGCACGCGCTCAACTACTGCATGCTGCTGCCCGGCCCCGAGGCGCAGCAGCTCGCCACCTACATCGGCTGGCTGATGCACCGCACCTGGGGCGGCATCGTCGCCGGCGCGCTGTTCGTGCTGCCCTCGCTGGTGCTGCTGGTGGCGCTCGCCGGGGCCTACGTCGCGTTCGGCGACCTGCCGTGGGTGCAGGGTGTCTTCTACGGCATCAAGCCCGCCGTCACCGCGATCGTCCTGCAGGCCGCGTGGCGCATCGGCGGCCGCACGCTGCGGCACCCGCTGCTGTGGGCGATCGCCGTCGCCGCGTTCGTCGCGATCTTCGCATTCGCCGTGCCGTTCCCGCTGATCGTGATCGGTGCGGCGCTGCTCGGGACGCTCGCCAGCCGTCGCTGGCCCGCGGCCTTCGTGACCGGCGCGGGCCACGGTCCCCGCAAGCGGCCCGCCGCGACCGGCGCCGCCGCGGGCGCGGCCGCAGGCGCCGGCCGCGACGCGACGCCACCCGTGATCGACGACGACACCCCGACGCCGGAGGCCCTGCGCTTCCGCCCGCGCCGCCTCGCGACCGTGGTCGGCGTGGCGCTGCTGCTCTGGGCCGTGCCGCTCGGCCTGCTGGCGTGGACCACCGGCTGGGACGGGACGCTGGCGCAGATGGGCTGGTTCTTCACCAAGGCGGCGCTGCTGACCTTCGGCGGCGCCTATGCCGTGCTGCCCTACGTCTGGCAGGGCGCGGTGCTGCAGTACGCCTGGCTCACCCCCGCGCAGATGATCGACGGCCTCGCGCTCGGCGAGACCACGCCTGGCCCGCTGATCATGGTGGTCGCGTTCGTCGCCTTCGTCGGCGGCTGGACGCAGGCGCCGCTCGGGCCGGGACGCGAAGCCGAGGCCGCGGTGCTCGCCGCGCTGCTGGTCACCTGGTTCACCTTCCTGCCCTCGTTCATGTTCGTGCTCGCAGGCGGCCCGCTGATCGAGGCGACCCACGGCGAGCTGGCGTTCACGGCGCCGCTGACCGCGATCACCGCCGCGGTCGTCGGCGTGATCGTCAACCTCGGGGTGTTCTTCGCCTGGCACGTGTTCTGGCCGCGCGGTGCGGCGGGGCCCTTCGACCCGCTCGCCGCGGCGATCGCCCTGGCCGCCGCGCTCGCGCTGCTCGTCGGGCGGCGCGGCGTGGTCGAGGTCATCGCGGCCAGCGCCGCGGCCGGCCTCGTCGCGACCCTGCTGCACTGACGGGCGCGCACGCCCCACCCGCGCATCGCGTCAGGCCGGCGCGGCGCCCTGCGGGCAGCGCGAGCCGCGCGTGTGCGCATAGACGTGGGTGAACTCGGCGCCGAAGATGAAGATCTGCGCCGAGTAGTAGACCCAGACGATCACCACGATCAGCGAGCCCGCGGCACCGTAGGCCGAGCCGAAGCTCGCGCGCCCGAGGTAGAGGCCGATCAGCGTCTTGCCCACCGTGAACAGCAGCGCGGTCGCGAACGCCCCGATCCACACGTCGTTCCAGGCGATGCGCACCACCGGCACGTACTTGTAGATCAGCGCGAACGCGCCGGTGGTCACCGCGAACGAGACGATGAAGTTCAGGGCGTCCAGCGCCTCGGCCGGCACCGGCAGCCACTGGCTGAAGTACTTGCTCGCCGCCGCCAGCGCGGCGCTGATCGTCAGCGAGACGATCAGCAGGAAGCCGACGCCCAGCACCATGCCGAACGAGAAGAAACGGTGGCGCAGCAGCGTCACGAAGCCGAGGCCCTGTGGACGCTCGGCCTCCCAGACGAGGTTCAGGATCGCGCGCAGCTCGGCGAACACGCTCGAGGCGCCGAACAGCAGGGTCGCGATGCCGATGGCGCTCGCCAGCGTGCTCGCCGACGAGGTTCGCGCGTTCCAGACCAGCGCCTGGATCGCCTCGGCGCCCTCCTCGCCCACCATGTCGCGCACCTGGCCCGCGACCTGGGTCGCGGCGGCGGTCTCGCCGAAGGCGAGGCCCACGATCGCGACGACCAGCACCATCAGCGGCGCCAGCGACAGCATCGAGTAGAACGCGAGGGCGGCGCCGAGCCGCGGCGCCTCGTGCGCGCTCCAGCGCTCGAAGGTGCGCTTCAGCAGCTCCCAGCCACCCGGGCGCAGCCGCGCTTCCAGCCGCTGCAGCGGCCGGCGCCAGCGCGCGGCGCGCGGCGCCGGCCCGCCGACGGTCATCCGGGCACCTTTTCGGAGTCGGTCGGTCCAAGCCGGTGGCCCGAACCCCTGGAGTCGTGCAGTGCCTGCTGGATGCCTGGCATGCCGCGGAGCGGTGCAGAGACCGTGCCAGCCGGACTGCGGCACGACCCTTGCAAACGTCACGGGGTACGCGGCCGTGCCGGGTCGCCTCACCAAGCAAGGAAGTCAGGGGAAGCGAACATGACCAACGACGTACGCCGCATGATCGAGTTGCGCTCCGAAGTGCGCGCGAGCTACTACCGCTGCCGCCGCGAACTGCACCAGGCCGGCGACACCCGGCTGCGTGCGCTGCTCGAGCGCAGCGCCTTCGTGCGCTGGCGCCTCGCGCGCTCGATCGACGCCTACATCGCCTCGCAGCCGGCCGGGGCCTCGCGGCTGCGGCCGACGCTGCTCGACCTCGCCGCGAGCCTGGCGCTGCAGGCCCGCGACGTGATGGCCGGGGATCGCAGCCTGCCGGTGCTGCGCTGGCTCGCCGAGGACACGGCGCAGCTGCGTCACTCGGTGGAGATCTGCCGCGCCACCACCGTCTCGCTGGTGATCAGCGACCTGCTCGGCGAGCGGCTCGAGGAACTGAAGCCGGTGCAGCGCGCGGTCGAGGGCCTGATCGCGATCGCGACCCCGTTCGCGCCGGCGCCACGGCCCCGGGCCGGGCGCGGCGGCCCGGGCCGGGTGGCCGCCACCTGAGGACGGTGACGGCGTGCCGCCGGCCGGGCAGCGGCACGCTTTTCGCGGCGACCCGGACCCTGCGGGCGTGCCCCGGCACGCCCGGCGGCTACGCTTGCGCGACCCGCCGGCGTGTACGAATGACCCGCCGGATGTAGCCTTTTCCCATCCATGGCGCTGATCACCGTCACCGCCGGGGGGCTGTATTGCCCCGCCGGCGACTTCTACATCGACCCGTGGCGGCCGGCGCCGCGGGCGGTGATCACCCATGCGCACGGCGATCACCTGCGCGGCGGCAGCGAGCGCTACGTCGTCAGCCGGCCGGGCATGGGCCTCGCGCGCCGCCGCCTGCCACCCGACGCCGAGGTCCAGGCCGTCGACTACGGCGAGCCCGTGGCCTTCGGGGACGTCCGGGTCTCGCTGCACCCGGCGGGGCACGTGCTCGGCTCGGCGCAGGTGCGGATCGAGCACGACGGCGAGGTCTGGGTGGTCTCGGGCGACTACAAGCGCGACCCCGATCCGACCTGCGCGCCGTTCGAGGTCGTGCCCTGCGACGTGTTCATCAGCGAGGCGACCTTCGCGTTGCCGGTCTACCGCTGGACGCCGACCGCGGCGGTCGCCGCCGAGATCCACGCCTGGTGGATGGCGAACCGCGAGCGCGGCCTCGCCTCGGTGCTGTTCGCCTATGCGCTCGGCAAGGCGCAGCGCGTGCTCGCCGAGCTCGCGGCGCTGACCCACGAGCCGGTCTACGTGCACGGCGCGGTCGCCTCGCTGGTCGAGAGCTACCGCGAGGCCGGCGTCGCGATGCTGCCGACGCTGGCGCCGGAGGCGACGCGCCGCGCGGGCTATGCGGGCGCGCTGGTGCTGGCACCGCCGAGTGCCTCCGGCTCGCCGTGGATGCGGCGCTTCGGCGAGGCGGCGACCGGCTTCTGCTCGGGCTGGATGCGGGTGCGCGGCGACCGGCGGCGGCGCGGCTACGACCGTGGCTTCGTGCTCTCGGACCACGCCGACTGGCCGTCGCTGCTGCGCACCTTCCGCGACACCGGCGCGCGGCGGATCCTGCTGACCCACGGCCACACCGAGACGATGTGCCGGTACCTGCGCGAGCAGGGGATCGACGCCGCCGCGCTCGCCACCGACTACGGCGCCGAGGACGCGTGAGGCGCTTCGCGGAGCTGTTCGAGGCGCTCGACACCACGACCGCGACCGGCCTCAAGGTCGCGGCGATGGTCAGCTACTTCCGTGCGGCACCGCCCGCCGACGCGGTCTGGGCGCTCTACATCCTCTCGGGCCGGCGGCCGCGACGCCTGATCGGGCCGGCGCTGCTGCGGCGCTGGCTGGTCGAGGAATCGGCGTTGCCCGAGTGGCTGGTCGAGGAGACCTATGCCGCCGTCGGCGACCTCGCCGAGACCATCGCGCTGCTGGTCTCGCACGACCCGGCGAGCGGCGTGTCGCCCGCCGCCGCGACGCCCGCGGCCGAGGCCTCGCTCGCGGAATGGTTCGAGGAGCGCCTGCTGCCGCTGCGCGGCCTCGACGAACCCGCGCAGCGCGCGGCGGTCACGGGCTGGTGGCGCGGCCTGCCGTATCGCGAGAGCTTCCTCGTCAACAAGCTGCTGACCGGCGCGCTGCGCGTCGGCGTCTCGCAGACCCTGGTGACGCGCGCCCTCGCCGAGGCGCTCGGCGTGCCGCGCGCGCACGTCGAGCACACGCTGATGGGCGAGTGGCAACCGACCGCGCGCTTCTGGGAGCGGCTCGCGACGCCGGGCGTCGAGGCCGCCGAGCCCTCGCAGCCCTATCCCTTCTACCTCGCCTCGCCGCTCGAGGCCGACCCGGCCACGCTCGGTGCGCGCACCGACTGGCTCGCCGAGTGGAAGTGGGACGGCATCCGTGGCCAGCTGGTGCGGCGCGCCGGCCAGGCCTTCCTCTGGTCGCGCGGCGAGGAACTGGTCTCGGAGCGCTTCCCGGAGATCGTCGCGGCGGCCGCGCAGCACCTGCGCGACGGCACGGTGCTCGACGGCGAGGTGCTCGCCTGGCGCGACGGGCGGCCGCTGCCGTTCGCGCAGCTGCAGCAGCGCATCGGCCGCAAGAAGCTCACGCCGGCGATCCTCGCGCAGCTGCCCGCGCACTTCCTCGCCTACGACCTGCTCGAGCTCGGCGGCGAGGACCTGCGCGCGCGGCCGCTCGCCGAGCGCCGCGCGTGCCTGCTCGAGCTGCTGCGCGACGCACCGCCGGCCTTCGGCGTCTCCGCGGCGCTCGAGGCCGCCGACTGGGAGGCCCTCGCGCGCGCGCGCGCCGCGGCCCGCGGGCATGGCGTCGAAGGCCTGATGCTGAAGGCGCTCGCCTCGCCGTACGGCAGCGGCCGCCAGCGCGGCGCCTGGTGGAAGTGGAAGATCGAGCCCTGGACCTTCGACGCGGTGATGCTGTACGCGCATCCCGGCCACGGCCGCCGCTCGAACCTCTATACCGACTACACCTTCGGGGTCTGGCGCGACGGCCAGCTGGTGCCGGTCGCGAAGGCCTATTCCGGCCTCACGGACTCGGAGATCGCCCAGCTCGACCGCTGGGTCCGCGCGCACACCACGGAGCGCTTCGGCCCGACGCGCGCGGTCGAGGCCACGCAGGTGTTCGAGCTCGCCTACGAGGGCATCGCCGCCTCGCCGCGCCACAAGTCCGGCATCGCGCTGCGCTTCCCGCGGATCAAGCGCTGGCGCCACGACAAGCCGGCGACGGAGGCGGACACGCTGGAAGCGCTGCGCGCCGTACTCGAGGCGTCGCAGTCCCATGCGCGGAGCCCGGCATGAGGCGCGGGCACGGCGGCAGGAGCGTCCCGTGAGCGACGGCGGAGCCGACGACCCGCGGCTCGCGCCCGCGCTGCGCTGGTTCGCTGCGGGCGGGCGCGCGCCCTTCCCGTTCCAGCTCGAGGCCTGGCGTGCCTGGCTCGACGGCGAGTCGGGCCTGGTCAACGCGGCCACCGGCTCGGGCAAGACGCTCGCCGCCTGGCTCGGTCCGGTGCTCGAGGCGCTGCCGCAGGCGCGCGAGCCGGGACTGCGCCTGCTGTGGATCACGCCGCTGCGCGCGCTCGCCAACGACCTGGTGCAGAACCTGCGCGAGCCGCTGCGCGCGCTCGGCAGCGCGTGGCGCGTGGAGGCGCGCACCGGCGACACGGCCTCGAGCGCCCGCGCGCGCCAGAAGGCGCGGCCGCCCGAGGCGCTGGTCACCACGCCCGAGAGCCTGTCGGTGATGCTGAGCTTCGCCGAGGGCCAGGCGACGCTCGCCGGCCTCGACGGCGTGGTCGTCGACGAGTGGCACGAGCTGCTCGGCAGCAAGCGCGGCGTGCAGCTGGAGCTCGCGCTGGCGCGCCTGCGCCAGCTGAACCCGCGCCTGCGCACCTGGGGCATCTCGGCGACGCTGCCGGACCTCGAGGTCGCGCTGCGCGCGCTGCTCGGCCCGGGCCGCGCCGGCCGGATCGTGCGCTCGGCGCAGGTGCGCACGCTCGAGATCGAGTCGGTGATCCCGCCGACCCTGCAGCGCTTTCCCTGGGCCGGCCATCTCGGCCTGCAGCTGCTGCCCGAGGTGGTGCGCGCGATCGCCGCGGCGCGCACCACGCTGCTGTTCACCAACACGCGCTCGCAGGCCGAGACCTGGTACCAGGCGCTGCTGCGCGCTCGCCCCGACTGGCTGACCGAGCTCGGCCTGCACCACGGTTCGATCGACCGCAAGGTGCGCGAGAAGGTCGAGGACGGCCTGCGCGAGGGACGGCTGCGCGCGGTGATCTGCACCTCCTCGCTCGATCTCGGCGTGGACTTCTCGCCGGTCGAGCAGGTGATCCAGGTCGGCAGCCCCAAGGGCATCGCGCGGCTGATGCAGCGCGCCGGCCGCAGCGGCCACCGTCCCGGCGAGACCAGCCGCATCCTGTGCGTGCCGACCCACGCCTGGGAGCTGGTCGAGGTCGCCGCGGTGCGCCACGCGGTCGCCGAGAACCGGCTCGAGCCGCGCCTGCCGCTGACGCGCAGCCTCGACGTGCTGGTGCAGCACTGCGTCACGCTCGCCACCGGCGGCGGCTTCGACGAGGAGGCGCTGCTGCGCGAGGTGCGCACCACGCACGCGTTCGCCGGCCTCGGCGATGCCGAGTGGCAGTGGGTGATCGACTTCATCACCCGCGGCGGCTCGGCGCTGCAGGGCTACCCGCAGTTCCGCCGCGTGGTGCGCGACCGCGGCCTGCTGCGCATCGCCAGCAGCGACCACGCGCGCCGCCACCGGATCGCGATCGGCACGATCACCAGCGACGCGGCGATGAGCATCAAGTGGCTCGGCGGCGGCGAGCTCGGCACGATCGAGGAGTCCTTCGTCTCGCGCCTCAGGCCGCGGCAGGCGTTCGTGTTCGCCGGCCGCGTGCTCGAGCTCGTGCAGGTCAAGGACATGACGGCCTACGTGCGGCTCGCGCCGAAGTCGAGCCGCCACGTGCCGCGCTGGCAGGGCACGCGGCTGCCGCTGTCGGTGGCGCTGGGCGAGGCGGTGCTGCGCGTGCTGGAGTCGGGCGGCGGGCCGGCGATGCCGGCGCCGGAGCTCGCGGCGATGCGCCCGCTGCTCGCGATCCAGGCCGACTGGTCCGCGCTGCCGCGGCCGGGCACGCTGCTGGTGGAGACGATCACCAGCCGCGAGGGCTTCCACCTGTTCGTGTTCCCGTTCGCCGGGCGGCTCGTCAACGAGGGCCTCGCGACCCTGGTCGCGGCACGCTGGGCGCGCGACGCGCCGCGCACCTTCTCGGTGGCCGCCAACGAGTACGGCTTCGAACTGCTCGGCGCCGAGCCACTGCCGGTCGACGAGACGGTGCTGCGCCGCCTGCTCGCCCCCGAGGCACTGCTCGACGACCTGCTCGCCGCGATCAACGTGTCGGAGCTCGCGCGCCGCCAGTTCCGCGGCATCGCGCGGATCGCCGGGCTGGTCGACGTCGGCCCGCCGCGGCGCGGCAAGAGCACGCGCCAGCTGCAGGCGAGCACCGCCCTGGTGTACGACGTGCTGCGCCAGTACGACGCCGGCAGCCTGCTGCTCGCCCAGGCCGAGCGCGAGGTGCTCGAGTCGCAGCTCGAGCTCGCGCCGTTGCGCGCCGCGCTCGAGCGCGCGGCGGCCAGCGAGCTCGTGCTGCGCCACCCACGCCGCCTGACGCCGCTCGCCTTCCCGTTGTGGGCCGAGCGCCTCCAGACCCAGACCGTCAGCACCGAGACCTGGCAGCAGCGCGTCGAGCGCGCCGCGGCCCGCCTCGAGGCCCAGGCCGATGAGTGAGCCACGCCACGCGTCCTCGCCCGCGGGCGCGCAGCCGCTCGAAGTCGCCGGCGAGCTGCTGCTGCTGCTCCCGGACCGCGCGGTCGCCTGGCCGGCGCGCCGCACGCTGGTGGTCGCGGACATCCACTTCGGCAAGGACGACGTGTTCCGGCGCGCCGGGCTCGCGATCCCGGAGGGCGCCGCGACCGAGGACCTCGAGCGCCTGGCGCGGCTGCTCGCGGCCACGCGCTGCGAGCGGCTGCTGGTGCTCGGCGACTTCGTCCACGGCCGCGTCGCGCCGGGCGACGCGTTCCCGCCGCGCTTCGCCCGCTGGCGCGCGGCACACCGCGAGCTCGCGATCGTCGTCGTCGCCGGCAACCACGACCGGCACCTGCTGGGCGGCGGCGGCGGCGACGCAGACGCCACGCACCTCGAGGTCGCGTGGCATCGCGGCGCCCTGCTCGAGGCGCCGTTCGCCTTCGTGCACGATCCCGGCACGCCCGAGTTCGACGCGCCGCGCGCGCCGTTCACGCTGTCGGGCCACGTCCATCCAGTCGCGCGGCTGCCGGTGCCCGGCGGCACCTCGGTGCGCGTGCCGGCGTTCTGGCAGCGCCCCGACGGGCTGGTACTGCCGGCATTCGGGCGGATGACCGGCGGCCAGGTGGTGCGACCGGCACCCGGCGAGCGCCTGTTCGCCGCCGGGCCGGAGCGCGTGCGGGCGCTGCGGCTGCCGGCGCACGACCCGGCGGTCTAGGCGGCCATGACCTGCAGGGTCATGGACCCGCGACGGGGCGTCGGGCAGGCTGCGCCGATGAACGCCACCGCCCGGTCGGTCGCCGCCGCCACGCCACGGGGCGCCGGTGCGCGCCTGCGGGCGCTGCGCGGCGCGCGGCGCCTGAGCCAGCTCGAGCTGTCGATGCGCGTCGGCGTCTCGCAGCGCCACCTGTCCTGGATCGAGACCGGCCGCGCCAATCCCAGTCGCGAGATGCTGCTGGCGCTGCTCGACGCCCTCGACGCGCCGCTCGCCGAGCGCAACGACGCGCTGCTCGCCGCCGGCTATGCGCCGGCGTTCGCGCAGCGCGCGCTCGGGGCCCCCGACATGCAGCCGGTGCGCGACGCCATCCACCACTTGCTGGCCGCGCACGACCCGGCGCCCGCGCTGGTGCTCGACGCCTCGTGGAACGTGCTGCAGGTGAATGGCGGCATGCGCCGCCTCGCCGGCCTGCTCGGGGTCGACCCGGCGATCCTCGACGGCCCGCTGAACATGCTGGCGGCGACGCTCGCGCCCGGCAGCTTCGGCGAGCTGTTCGTGAACCGCGAGGAAGTCCGCCACGACGTCTGGCAGCGCGCGCTGCGCGAGGCGCCGCACGTGCCGGCGCTGGCGCACCTCGTCGAGGAACTGCGACCGCACGCGCCGCCCGCGCCGCCACCCGGGCACGCCGGCCGCGCGCACGCGGCGCCGCTGCTGCTCGCGCGGCTCGCGTCGCCGCAGGGCGAGCTGGCGTTCTTCTCGACGTTCACCACCTTCGGCGCACCGCTCGACGTGACGGTGGCCTCGCTGCGCGTCGAGCACCTGTTCCCGGCGGACGCCGCCACGCGCGCCGCGCTCGGCGCGGCGCCGGGCTGATCAGGCGCGTCGCGCCAGGTCAGGTCGCGTCAGGCCAGCCAGAAAGCGCAGGCCGACACCATCGTGACGGCCAGGCCGCGCACCCACCAGCCGAGCACGCGGCGCGCGCGATCGCGCCGTGCCGCCCAGCACTCGAGCAGCGTGGGGTCGCTGCAGATGTAGCGCTCGACGATGCGCTTCGCGTCGCGGAAGCCGATCTGCTCGGCCTCGCGCACCAGTCGGATCGCCACTTCGATGCGCCCCCGCAGCAGCGCGTCGATCGCGCCCGCGGGAATGGTGCGCCAGATGGTGCCGGTCGTCGTCGTCATCCCGTGCTCCCTCCGCGGATGCCTGGCATCCGCGCCCCGTCAACGGAATCGAACTCGCCGTCTTCTACTTCGTTGTCCGACTGGCCCGGCGAGCCCCGCCTCGCGAGGTCACCGTACCGCGCCATCCTGCCCCGGGTATTAGGTACCTTCGCGAATGCCGCTGTCGAGCGCCGTCAGGCGGACCCGGCTGGCAGCTGGCCCGCCCGAGTGCTAACGGCGCGGGATCACCGCGACCACGGGCTTGGGCCGTCGCGCCGCATCGAACAGGCCCCAGTGCGCCTCCTCGGGGTGCGCGCCCGGCACCGGATGCCAGTCCGCGACGCGCCACGGGGCGTCGAAGGCCGAGAACCACGCGAATGCGCGCGACGCGCTCGGCGGGAATTCGCGTTGCAGCGCAAGATAGAAGCCGCGCTGCCGCTCTGCCGAAAATCCCGACGACGCCGGCGCGGTGGGCACTCCCGTTTCCTTGACGAGCACGGGACCGCAGTGCGTCGCCGCGAGCAGGCCCGTCACCTCGACCACGAAGCGCGCCGCGTTCGCGTCGGGCGCGCCGCGGAACCAGGCCTCGAACACCGGGTGCACGTTCGCGAGGACGAAGTCGACGTGCGACAGCAGCGCGGCGGCGCGCGGCTCGAGGAACATGTGGAACGGCTCGGTGGTCGAGAGCGCGAGGCCCGGGGCGCGGCGCCGGATCGCCTCGATGCGCGCGGCCAGTTCCGCGTGCCCGCGGCGCCGGCCGAACAGCATCTCGTTGCCGAGCGACAGCGCGACCACGAGCCTGGGGTGCCGGCGCGCCGCCTGCAGCGCCGCCTCGACCTGGACGTCGTCGAACGGATCCCAGACGCCGATCACCAGTGCCCGGAAGCCGAGCTGCGCGGCGATGGCCGGCACCTGCTCCGCGCCGTTGACCGCGTCGTAGGTGACGAGCGCGTCGAAGTAGGGTCGCAGGATCTCGAGGTCGGCGCGGATGCTGGCCGCATCGGCACGCGTCGCGCGCCCGTCGCGCACCTGCAGCGCGGTCGGCTGGTAGGCCACGAAGCGCCGCTGCGCGAGCGCGGCGCGCAGTGGTGCGGTGATGCGCGCGACCCCGTCGCGGCAGGCCGGGCCCGGAGCTGCCCCCGGCGCGGCCGAGGCTGGGGCTGCGGCGCGCACCGGGACGAGCAGCGTGCTGGCGGCCAGGACGGTCGCGAGCGACGCCGCGATCGCGGCGCGGGCGCGGCTGCGGCGCCAGCCGGGCGCGCCCGGCACGCGGAGCCGGCGCGCTGCGGGCCTCAACTGCCCGACGGCGCCTTGGGCTCGAACTGCAGCGCGAGCCCGTTCATGCAGTAGCGCTGACCGGTCGGCCGCGGGCCGTCGTCGAAGACGTGGCCGAGGTGGCCGCCGCAGCGGCTGCAGTGCACCTCGATGCGCCGCATGAAGAGGCTGCGGTCGACGCGCGTCTCGACCGCGCCGGCGACCGGCTCCCAGAAGCTCGGCCAGCCGGAGCCGCTCTCGTACTTGGTGCGCGCCTCGAACAGCACCTGGCCACAGCCGGCGCAGCGATAGGTGCCGTCGCGCTTCTCGTAGTTGAGCGGGCTCGAGCCGGCGCGCTCGGTGCCGTGCTTGCGCAGCACCTCGAACTGCTCGGGCGTCAGCTCGCGGCGCCAGTCGTCGTCGCTCTTCTCGACGGGGAACTTCCCTGCCTCGCTCATCGTGCCTCCTAGGGTGCTGCTCGACCGCCCGGTCCCGACGCCGGCTCCGGCAGCGGCTCGACCAGCGACGGGTCGTTGTTGCGCGGCGAGTTGACCCGCGCACCGACGCGGTAGGCCACCATCATGCCATCGGGATAGGGCCGCAGCGCGGCGTGGGCCTCGGCCGGGGAGCCCGCGAGCCAGGCCTCGCGATCGTCCCGCGCTAGGATCGCCGGCATCCGCGTGCGGCCGTTGTGGATGCGCGCCATCAGCTCGTTGGCCGGCATCGTCACGATCGTGCAGCTCTCGGTGACCGTGCCGTCGGCCGCCTCCGAGCGGTCCCAGAGCCCGGCGAGCCCGAACACCTCCTGGTCGGCGAGGTGGATGTAGTAGGCCTGCTTGCGGCCGTCGTCGTGCACGTGCCACTCGTAGAAGCCCGCAGCCGGCAGCAGGCAGCGCTGGCCGCGCTTCCAGGGGCCGCGGTAGGAAGCTGCGGACTCGATCGTCTCGACGCGCGCGTTGATGGTGGAGTACTTCGGCGGCACGCCGTGCGCGAAGAACGGCACCAGGCCCCAGCGCATCGCCACGCCCTCGCGCGCGCCGTCGCGGCCCGCGCGCACCACCGGCACCTGCTGGGTCGGCGCCACGTTCCAGCTCGCGGTGACCTGCCACAGGGGCCGGATCACCGCGAACTCGCGCTCCAGGTCGAGCTGCCCGGGCGTGACGTATCGACCGCACATCTTCCGATCCTCGAGAGAAAAAGGGGACAGATTTATTTTTGGAAAAGGGGACAGATCTATTTTCTGATCCGTTCCCGCTCGGGAACGGATCAGAAAATAGATCTGTCCCCTTTTCCAAAAATAAATCTGTCCCCTTTTTCCGTCTCAGGGGCGGTTGACCAGCACCTTCTTGATCCAGCCGCTGGCGGCTCCGCCCTGAACGTTCAGGAAGCCGTTCTGCTCGGGCCCGATGATCACTAGCTCCTCGCCGCGCTGCAGCGTCGCGACAGCCTTGGCCGCATCGGCCGGGCTCGCGAGCAGCTTGACGTTGGCGATCTTCGGCGTGACCACGTCGCCCTCGTTGTAGGCGATGCCACCGCCGGCCTTGCCGCCCGCCGCCGCTTCCTGCTTCAGCGAGCCGACGTTGCGCTGCAGGCTCTCGTCGCCCTTCACCGCCTTGACGATGTTGTTGTAGTTGTCGAGCAGGGCTGCCGCGATGATCTTGCCTTCGTTGGTGTTGCCGTAGCCGCCGGCCGCGCCGAAGGCGCCGCCGCCGAACAGCGCCGCACCGAGCCGCATGTCCGCCTTCTTGGTGCTGCCCTGCGCCGCCGCGACCTGCACCGAGGAACGCGCGTCCGACAGCAGCATGCTGGTCTGCGCCTCCTTGAACCTCAGGCCGCCCGCGACCGCGCCGAGCAGCGGGTTGGCGCGACCCAGCACGCCGCCGAGCGCGCCGCCGACGCCGCCGGCATTGCCCTCCGAGAACACCACCTCGGGCGTCAGGATGAAGTCGGCGGCGACCATCTGGCCCTTGCCCATGTTGGAGCCGGCGCGCGACTCGCCGGAGGCGGCGAGCTCGCGCTCCTGCATCGCGTTCTGCATGCCGATGCCGCGCTCGACGACGATGAAGCAGTTGGACTGCTGGATCATCATGCGCAGCAGGCCCGACGGCGAGCCGAGCCCGTAGCCGCGCAGCGAGGACACCACGAAGTCCTGGGGCTCGACCACCGCGATCGCGCCCATCGGCTTCTCGCACTTCTCGACGCCACTGTCGCCGGTCGAGCCGCTGGTGCCGGCGGCGCCGGTGACCTGGCCGCTCGCGCCGCCCTGCTTGTAGCCGGTGATGCCCTGCGCGTCGGCGGTGCTCGCCATGCAGGCGAGGGCCGCCAGCACGCCGCAGGCCGTCGCGGCGAGCCTGTTGTTGGACCCCGTCATCGTTGGTTCCCCCTTGGAAGAAGTTTGTTCGATCGCCGAGTGAACGCGCCCGTTCGACGCCCGGAGTATAGCGCCGGCACGCGGGCCGCCGGCGCCGTCGCCTCAGTCGCGCATGCCGATGCCGCGGTTCATCAGCCCGACCGCGACCGCGAACAGCGCCGCCGCGGCCAGGGCCATGATGCCGAACGCCAGCCCGACGTTGACGTCGGAGGTGCCGAGGAAGCCGTAACGGAACGCGTTCACCATGTGCAGCACCGGGTTCGCGACCGAGAGCTTCTGCGCCCACTCCGGCAGCAGCGAGATCGAGTAGAACACGCCGCCGAAGTAGGTCAGCGGCGTGAGCACGAAGGTCGGTATCCAGTTCACCTGGTCGAAGTTCTTGGCGAACACGGCGTTGATGAACCCGCCGAGCGCGAACACCGCCGAGGTCAGCAGCACCGCGGCGAGGATCGCGAGCCAGTGGTGGACCTGCAGGTGCGTGAACAGCAGCGACACCACGGTGACGACCGCACCGACCAGCAGCCCGCGCACCATGCCGCCACCGACGTAGCCGGAGACGATCACCCAGTTCGGCAGCGGCGAGACGGTGATCTCCTCGAGGAAGCGCTGGAACTTCGCGCCGAAGAACGACGAGACCACGTTGGCGTACGAGTTGGTGATCACCGACATCATGATCAGCCCGGGCGCGATGTACTGCATGTAGTCGAAGCCGCCCATCTGGCCGACGCGCCGGCCGATCAGGCTGCCGAAGATCACGAAGTACAGCGTCGCCGTGACCGCCGAGGGCACGATGGTCTGGCCCCAGATGCGGATGATGCGACCGTACTCGCGCACGATGATCGTGCGGAACCCGATCCAGCGCGCATGGCCCACCGCGTGGCGCGGCGCCGCGGCGCCGGCCGCGCCTGCGTTCTCCGCGGTGACGCTCATGGGTGCCGCCCACCGTGGCCGTGCGGCGCGCCCTGCACGACGCCCCGCGCGGCGACCGCGTCCGGCCCATTGCCGCCCGCGGCGGCTGCTCCCGCCCCCGACTTGTCGACCAGCCGCATGAAGATCTCCTCGAGGCGGTTCACCTTGTTGCGCATTGACAGCACCTCGATGCCGTCGGCAGAGAGCCGGGCGAACAGGTCGTTGAGGTTGCGGTCCTTGCTGACCTCCACCTCGAGCGTGTGCTCGTCGACCAGGTCGATGTCGTAGCCGGCGCTGGCCGGCGCGCGGGCGAGCGGATTGCGCAGCGTCAGCACGAACGACTCGGTGTGCAGCTTGCGCAGCAGCCGGTCCATCCGGTCGGACTCCGCGATCCGCCCGCCGTCGATGATCGCGATGTTCCGGCAGAGCGACTCGGCTTCCTCGAGATAGTGGGTGGTCAGGATGATGGTGGTGCCCGACGCGTTGAGCTCGCGCAGGAACTCCCACATCGAGCGCCGGATCTCGATGTCGACCCCGGCCGTGGGCTCGTCGAGGATCAGCAGCCGTGGCTCGTGCACCAGCGCGCGGGCGATCATTAGCCGCCGCTTCATGCCCCCCGACAGCGAGCGGGCCATCTTGTCGCGCCGGTCCCAGAGCGACAGCTTGCCGAGGTACTTCTCGGCACGTTCGCGCGCGATCTTGCGCGGAATGCCGTAGAAGCCCGCCTGGTTGACGACGATCGTCTCCGGCGTCTCGAACAGGTTCAGGTTCAGTTCCTGTGGCACCACCCCGATGCAGGCCTTGGCAGCCTCCAGGTCGGTGTCCATGTCGTGGCCGAACACGCTGACCTTGCCGGCGGTCTTGTTGACCAGCGAGGTGACGATGCCGATCAGGGTGCTCTTGCCGGCGCCGTTCGGCCCGAGCATCGCGAAGAAATCCCCCTGTTCGACGTCGAGATCGACGCCCCTCAGCGCCTGGACACCGTTCTTGTACGTCTTGACGAGACCGCGGACCGACAGCGCGTGCATGGAGCGAGGAACCCGCCGGCAGTGGAGGGAAAGGCCGGCCGGCGGCCAGTGTACCGTCGCGCCCGGGGCCGCTGCAGCCTCCGCCCGGCCCCGCCAGCGGGTGGCCCCGATGGGCAAAGCACCGTGCATGAGGTGCAATGTCGTCCTGCCGCGATCCCCGAGGCTTCCAGAGGTGACCCTGCCATGCCGTCGTTCCGCCGCGCCGCCCTCGCCGGCGCCCTGCTGCTGCTGGCGGCCCGGGTGCCGATGACCCACGCCGCCGATCCGCCGCCCGCGCCGCTGCTCGAGGGCACGTCCTGGACGCTGTCCGCCCTGCCCGGCCGCACCCTGCTGCCGGGCGTCACCGCGACGCTGAGGTTCGAGTCCGGCCGGGCGACCGGCTCCGACGGCTGCAACCAGTACGGTGGTTCCTACGAGGCCGCGGGCAACGGCTTCCGGCTGCGCGGCGACCTGGTGTCCACGCAGCGCGCCTGCGCGCCCGCCGTGCAGCAACAGGCCCAGGCCTACACCGCGGCGCTGCGTGCCGCGCGCGCGATCCGGCTCGAGGGCTCGGTCCTGAGCCTGCTCGACGCCCAGGGCCAGCCGCTCGCCACCCTCGCCGCGCAGGACCAGGGCCTCGCCGACACGACCTGGCAGGTCACCGGCTACAACAACGGCCGGCAGGCCGTGGTCAGCGTGCTGCGCGACACCACCCTGACGATCGAGTTCCTCGGCAACGGCCGGCTCGGCGGCTCCGCCGGCTGCAACCGCTACGTCGGCGGCTACACCCAGGACGGCGCGACGCTGCAGGTCATCCGGCCGGCCGCGACCCGGCGACTCTGCGCCGGGCCGCAGGGCGTCATGGAGCAGGAGGCCGCGTTCCTCGCCGCGCTGGAGTCGGCGGCGCGTCTGCGCATCGACGGCACCCGGCTCGAACTGCGCACGGCCGATGGCCGGATCGCCGTCGGCGCGACCCGCGCGGGCGCGGCGCCGCCGCCCCCCGGCGGAGCCGGCCCCGGGGCGGGCCCCGCGCCGACCGGCGGCGTCGCACCGGCGGCACCCGCAGGCAGCGCGCCGGTCGGCGCCGCGGTCGCCGGCGATCTCACCTACCTCGCCGACGCGGCGATGCTCACCGAGTGCGCGACCGGCAAGCGCCACCCGGTCGCGATGGAAGGCGACTGGCTGCGGATGGAGCGCGGCTACCGGGCCGCCGCCCCCGCGCCGGGCGCGCCGCTGCACGTCAGTTTCGAGGGCGGCCTCGAGCAGCGCCCGAAGATGGAAGGCACGGGCACCGCGCCCACCTGGGTCGTCCGGCGCTTCATCCACACCTGGCCGGGCGAGCGCTGCGAGCGTGCGCGCGCCGACGCGAACCTCGCCAACACCTACTGGCGCGTGGTCGCGCTCGGCGGCGAGGACGTGCCGCGACCGGCCGACGGGCGACGCGAGGCCCAGCTGCGGATCCGCGCGCCGCGCAACGACGCACCGCGCGGCGAGTACACCGCGACCGCCGGCTGCAACACCTCGAACGGCCGCTACGCCGTGGACGGCAGGTCGCTGTGCTTCGCGCCCGGCGCCACGACGCGCATGGCCTGCCCGCCACCGCTCGATGCGCTCGAACGCCGGCTCGCCGACACGCTGGCGCGCACCGCGACCTGGCGGATCGAGGCCAACACCCTGGAGCTGTTCGACGCCGGCGGCGCGAGCCTCGGGCTGTTCCTGGCCGTCTACCTGTAGCGATGGCGGCGGGCCCCGCAGCACGACGCGGCGTAGCCCGGCTCCGACAGGCCGCTTCGCGAGGTCGCGCCGTGCCCCCGGCGGTCCGCCGACAGCGCCCGCCACCGCGACGTCCCACAGCGCCCGCAGGCCGCGCCGCCGTGGCGCGACCCGCCGATCGGCGATCGAGACCGAGGGAGCACGCACATGGACAAGGACCGGGTGAAGGGCGCCGCGCGCAACGTGGGTGGCCGGATCAAGCAGCGCGCCGGCAAGGCGCTCGGCGATTCGAAGCTCGAGAACGAGGGGCGCGGCCAGCGCGTCGCCGGCAAGCTGCAGAACGTGGCCGGCGGGGTCCGGGACAAGGCGCGCGAGAGTCGCACCCGGCACTGACGCCGGCATCCGGCGGCCGGCATGCCACGGTATCGGGTCAGCTGGGCCGCGGTGATCGAGGCCGGATCGCCCCTGCAGGCCGCGCGGGACGCGTTCGCGCGGCAGGTCGCCGCCGACCAGCCTTCGCGGCCGTTCCTGGTACGCGGCCCGGATGGCGCCACGATTGTCGACCTCGACACCGGGACCGAGGCACCTTCGGGCGAACCGCCGTTCGTCGACGAAGACGACTGAGCGCTTCGCCAGCGCGAACCGCCGGCGCAGCCGCCGGCGGGTATCGTCAGGACCGGCGGGACGTCCTAACGTAGAGGCCCCGGCCCCGCCCGCCGCCTGCGCCCGCCCGTGCCGACCCGCACCGACCCCGAGCCCGTCGATCGCCCCGCCGTGCGCCGCGCGCTGCTGCGCGGCCTGGCGGCCGTCGCGGGCACGTCGCTGCTGCCGGCGGGCGGCGCACTCGCGGCCGTCGCGCCGGCGGCGCGCCCCACGGGCGCGGTGCTGCGCCGCGCGATCAGCGAGCCGGCGACGCTCGACCCGCTGCGCTACGGCTCCGCCAGCGACTTCGCGATCCTCAGCGACCTGTTCACGGGCCTCACCGCCTTCGGGCCCGACGGCACGGTCGTGCCGGGCTGCGCCGCGCGCTGGCGGACGCGCGAGGACGGCCTGCAATGGACCTTCGAGCTGCGCGCCGGCCTCACCTGGTCGGACGGCAGGCCGCTGACCGCGCAGGACTTCGCCTGGGCGGCACGGCGCTACCTCGACCCCGCGCATCCCGGCCTGCTGGCGTTCCGGCTCAAGGCGCTGCGCAATGCCGCGGCGATCGCCGCGGGCCAGGCGGCGCCGTCGAGCCTCGGGTTGCGGGCGCCCGATCCGCGCACCGTGCAGGTCGACCTCGACTACCCGCAGATCGACCTGCCGACCCTGCTCGCGGTGCTGCTGCCCGCGCCACGCCACCGCATCGAGGCGCTCGGCGAGGCCTGGTCGCGGCCGGCGAACTGGGTCTCCAACGGCCCCTTCCTGCTGCAGGGCCGGGTGGTCGGCGACCGGATCGTGCTGGCACGCAACCCGCGCTTCCACGACGCCGCCAGCGTGCGCCTCGAGCGCGTGGAGCTGGTGGTCGCCGAGGCCGCCGCGGCCTTCCCGCGCTACCGCGCCGGCGAGATCGACGTCACCCGCGTCTCGCCCGAGGCGGTCGCCTGGGCGCGGCGCGAGGCGCCGGCGCAACTGCGCACTGCGCCGGCCCGCAGCGCCACCTTCGTGCTGTTCAACACGCGGCGCGCGCCGTTCGACGACGCGCGCGTGCGCCGCGCGCTGTCGCTCGCGGTGGACCGCGAGGCGCTCGCCCGCCAGGTGCGCGGCGGCGACGCCGAGCCCGCCTGGAGCTTCGTCGCGCCGACCACCGGCGACTACCAGCCGACCCGCGGCCCGGCGTGGCGCGACTGGCCGCGCGCGCGGCGGCTCGAGGCGGCGCGCGCCCTGCTCGCGGCGGCAGGCTTCGGCGCGGCGCGCCCGCTCGCCCTGCGGCTCGACTTCGTCGCCGGCGCGCTCGAGAAGCGCGAGGCCGTGGCGCTCGCGGCGATGTGGCGCGAGGCGGGCGTCGCCGCGACGCTGCGCAGCAGCGACCCGCGCACGCTCTACGGCAACGTCGAGCGCGGCGAGTTCGAGCTCGCCAGCACCGCGATCGCGCCGATGCTGCCGGGGCCGATGATCTGGTTCGAGGTGCTCGCCACCGAGACCGCGCGCCGCAACGGCGGCTGGAGCGACGCGCGCTTCGATGCGCTGGTCGACGCGGCGCGCCGCGCGCGCAGCGTTGCGGAGCGCACCGCGCTGCTGCAGCAGGCCGAGGCGATCGTGCTCGAGCAGCAGCCGCTCGCGCCGCTGGTGTTCCCGGCGTGGCAGGAACTGGTCGCGCCGCGCGTCACCGCGTTCCCCGACAACCCGACGAGCATCCGTCCCTCGCGCTGGCTGGCCGTCGCGGGCTGAGCGCCCTGCGGCGCGTTGCGGCGCGGCGCGGCATGCGCGAGGCCCGGGGCTCGCGGCCGCCGCCGTCAGGGCGGCGGCGGCGCGGGCCGGCACGCACCGGCGAGCCGCTGCAGGCCGCGCAGTTCGCAGGCCCGCAGCGCCACCGCGTCCCGTGCCTGCGCCGCGGCCAGCCAGCCCGACCACAGCGCCGCGTCGTCGCGCCAGCGCAGCGCGACGCAGGGCGGCACGCGCGGCAGCAGGGCATCGGCCTGCGACAGCCGGACGCCGCGCAGCGCCTCGACGTCGCGGCCCGGCAAGCCGAGCACGAAGCCGGCCAGGACCGGCGAGACGCGCGCGAAGTGCCAGGCGTACTGGAACACCATGCGGGCGGCGTGCGCCCAGGGCGCGGACGCGGGCTCGCCCGCGACCGGCCGCAAGCTCCCCGGCGGCACGGACTGCGGCGGCGCGCCGCCGGCCTCGCTGACCCAGCCGCCCGGCGGCGACGGACCGAGCAGCCGCGACACGTCGAGCTCGACCACCAGGTAGGGACAGGCGGCGAGCGCACCGCGCCCGGCATCGTCGAGGCCGAGCCAGGCCGGGCCGAGCGCGAGCATCACCGGCGACGGCGCGGTCGTGGCCGCCTCGGCTGCGCAGGGTTGCGGCGCCGGCGCCCGCGGCGCGACGCGCGGCGCCGCCACCCCGCCGCGGCGCCGGCGCAGCTGCGGCGGGCCCGGCTGCGGCCGCGGCACCCGCGGGTCCGCCGCGAGCTGCCCGCAGAGCGCATCGATCGCCAGCCGGTTCAGCTCCGTCACCTGTTGCCGCGTCTCGGCGTCGAGCGCCCCGCCCGCACGCCCGTCCCTGCGCGGCACCGCGGCCGCGTTCTGCTGTGTCGCCATCATTCCTCCCCGTTCCGGGCAGAAATGCTCGCCCGGGACCGCTTGGCAACGCCACCCTATTTTTGGGATATTTTTACCAAAAATTACGACCACGAAACGGGGAACCCGACGATGCGCGTCACCGACGACCGCTACAGCCGCGACCGGCTGCGCTATGACCTGGCCGTGCGCCTGATCCGCCACGAGGCGCGGACGCAGACCATCCGCCAGTGGACCGGCCTCACCGACGACCGGATCCGCAAGCTCTATCGCTCCTACGTGCGCGGCGGCGACGGCGGCGCCGTGCGGCGCCACCGCGGCAAGTCGCCGCGGCAGGTCTCTTACTTCGCACGCTCGCGCGCGCTGCAGCAGGACACCGCCTGCCTCGCGTCGCTGCTGTCGATGTTCGGCGTGCTGCCGCCGCAGCGCCTCGCGGACGCGGGACGCGCCCTGCCCGGCGTGGCGCGCGGCGAGCTGCTGTGCGACGCCTTCGAGACCTACCGGGAGATCGCGCACGAGCCGCAGATCACCTTCGAGCACGCGGCCTTCCTCGCCGTCGCGCTCGCCGGCGGCGCCGAGATCCGGCTGCTGCACTGCCGCCACTGCAGCGGCCTCGGCTTCGGCGACCCGCTGGCGCTGCGCGCCACGCCCTGCCTGAGCTGCGGCGAACCGGTGCCGCCGGCCGCGCCGCAGCCGCCGCCGCGGTGGCCTGCCGCGCATGCGGCTGCCGCCTCGATGGCCTAGAATCGGGAGGCCGCGCCACCTCCGCGCCGAGGCGCCGCGACCTCCCCGATGCCGAACTCCTCGCACGCCACGCCCTGGAACTTCCTCGCCGGCCCGTACATCGACCGGCGTGCCGAGGCGCGCGAGCAGGAGGGCTGGTGGGAGGAGGCGCGGGGCGACCCGCGCACGCGCTACGTGCTGGCCCGCGGCACCGCGCAGCTGGTCGTCGCCGGGCCGCAGCCCGGCGTGGCCTTCCTCGACGGCGGACACCCGCTGGTGCAGCGCGCCGCGCGCGAGTCGACGCTGCTGCTCGGCTGGTACCGCGAGTCGCGCTGCGTGCTGGTCGAGCTCGACGAGCGCGAGGCGCCGGACGGCGACGACCCGGCGGCGCTCGTCGGCCTGCCCGGGGCGCGCTTCGAGGAACTTCGGCCGCTCGCGCCGCTGCTCGAGGAGACCGAGGCGAGCCTGCTGGCCTACGCGCGCGCCCTGAGCTTCTGGCGTCGCCGCCACCGCTACTGTGGCGTCTGCGGCGCGCGCAACCTGCCGGTGCGCGCCGGCCACGTGATGCGCTGCACGGACGAGCGCTGTGCCACCGAGGTGTTCCCGCGCATCGACCCGGCGATCATCGTGCTGGTCACCGACGGCGAGCGTGCCCTGCTCGGCCGGCAGGCGAGCTGGCCACCGGGCCGCTACTCCACGATCGCCGGCTTCGTCGAGCCGGGCGAGAGCCTCGAGGACGCGGTGGCGCGCGAGGTGCTCGAGGAGACCGGCGTGCAGGTGCTCGGCACCGAGTACCACTCCTCGCAGCCCTGGCCCTTCCCCTCGTCGCTGATGCTCGGCTTCATGGCCAGTGCGTCGCCCGATGCGCGGCCGCAGCGCAGCTCCGAACTCGAGGACGCGCGCTGGTTCACCCGCGAGGAGGTCGCCTCGGGCACGCCGATGCTGCCGCCGCGCACCTCGATCTCCTTCCGCCTCGTCGAGCACTGGTTCGACTCCGCGGGCGGCTTCCCGCCGCTGCGCGAGATCCCCGGGGTCGGGCGCTGGGAGGGGCGGCGCTGATGCAGTCGCTCGAGATCCTCACCTCGGTCGCGCTCGGCATCGGCCTCGCCGCCGCGGTCGGGCTGCGCGTGTTCCTGCCGCTGCTGGTCCTGGCGATCGCCGGCTGGGCGGGCGTGGTGCCGCTGTCGGAGTCGTTCCGCTGGCTCGCGACGCTGCCGGCGGTCGCGATGCTCGGCGTCGCGGCCGCGGTCGAGATCGCGGCCTACTACGTGCCCGGCGTCGACAACCTGCTCGACACGCTGGCGACGCCGGCCGCGCTGGTGGCGGGCACGGTCGCCGCCGCCGCCGTGATGACCGAGCTGCCACCGATCGTGAAGTGGACCACCGCGGTGATCGCCGGCGGCGGCGCCGCGGGCCTGACGCAGGGCGTGACGGCGCTGGTGCGCGCCAAGTCGACCGCCACCACCGGCGGCCTCGGCAACCCGCTGATCGCCTCGGGCGAGCTCGGCGGCGCGGCGGCGCTGTCGCTGGTGGCGATCTTCGCGCCGATCCTCGCGCTGGTGCTGGTGGTGCTCGCCGTCTGGCTCGCGGTCAAGGGCCTGCGCCGGCTGTTCGCGCGGCGCGCGGGCGCGGCGCCGTCCGACGCCTGAGCCATGTGCCTGCTGGTGGTCGCGTGGCGGGCGCACCCGCGCTATCGCGTCGTCGTCGCCGCGAACCGCGACGAGTTCCATGCCCGGCCCACCGCGCCGATGGCCCCCTGGAGCGACGGGCCGCCGATCATCGCCGGCCGCGACCTGCAGGCCGGCGGCACCTGGATCGGCGTCGATGCACGGCGCCGCTTCGGCCTGGTGACCAACTTCCGCGAGCTCGCGCGCCCGCGCCACACCGCGCCGTCGCGCGGCCGGCTGGTGCCGGGTTTCCTCGCCGCGCCGCTGCGCGCCTCGACCTACCTCGACGCGCTCGGGACCGACGCGCAGGGCTACGCCGGCTTCAACCTGCTGCTCGGCGACGACGACGAGCTGGTCTATGGCTCGAACCGCGCCGAGCGCTTCGCGACCGTGCTGCAGCCCGGGCTGCACGGCCTCAGCAACCACCTGCTCGACACCCCGTGGCCGAAGCTGCGCCGCGTGCGCGGCGCGCTGCAGCAGTGGATCGCCCGCGCCACCGCCGGCGCGGACGATGCAGGCTGGGAGCGCGAGTCCGCCGATGCCGAGTGGCTGATGCGGGTGTTCGCCGATCGCGAGCGCGCGGCCGCGCCGCACGATCCGTCGTCCGGGCTCTCGCCCGAGTGGGAGCGCACGCTCTCGGCGCCGTTCGTGCTGCATCCGGACTACGGCACGCGCTGCACGACGGTGCTGCTGGTCGGGCACGACGGTCGCGCCTGGCTCGGCGAGCGGCGTTTCGGACCCGACGGACGCGCGAGCGGCCAGTCTGAATGGCGGCTGAACGCGGGCGAGTGGCCGCTCGCGGGCGTGGCGGGCGTCACGCCGCCACCGGGGAACCCGTCCGGCGCCGTGCCGCTCTGAGTAGAATCCCGCTTTTGCGCCGTCCCGACCCGGCAGGACCCGATGAACCCTTCCGCCCCCGCGAAGCGCCCCGGCGGGCGCCCCGCCCGGCCCGGCTGCCCGTTCGCGGCGCGGGTGCTGGCCGGGCTCGCGCTCGGGTGGCTCGCCGCGGCGGCGCCGGCACTCGCCGGCATCGCGATCGAGGTCGAGGGCGTCGATGCGGAACTGCGCCGCAACGTGCTCGCCTTCCTCAGCCTGGAGCGCTACAAGGACCGCGGGGACCTCGACGACGCGCTGATGGAGCGCCTGCAGGAGCGCGCGGTGCGCGAGGCGGGCAATGCGCTGCGCCCCTTCGGCTACTACGAGCCGCAGGTGCGCAGCGAGGTCGCCAAGACCGGCTCGGGCGACTGGCGCGCCCGCATCCGCATCGAGCCCGGCGCGCCGGTGATCGTCGAGGAGTTCACGGTGCAGGTGCTCGGCCCCGGCGCCGAGAACCCGAGCCTGCGCGGCATCGCCGACAACCTGCCGCTGCGCGCCGGTGACCGGTTGAGCCACGCCGCCTACGAGGCCGTGAAGGGCAACCTCACCCGCACCGCCGCGACGCTCGGCTACCTCGACGCCAGGCTCACCCGCAACGAGCTGCTCGTCGACCCGCCGCAGCGCGTCGCGCGCGCCGCGCTGGTGCTCGAGACCGGCTTCCGCTACCGCTTCGGCGCGACCACGGTCGAGCAGGATGTCATCAACGAGACGCTGCTGCGCCGCTTCGTGCGCTACCAGCAGGACGACCCGTACGACGCCACGCAGCTGCTGCGCACGCAGTTCGCGCTCGACGACAGCCAGTACTTCACCAGCGTCGAGGTGCTGCCGGGCGACCCGGACCGCGAGGAGCACGTGGTGCCGGTCAGCATCCGCGCCGCGCCCAACCGCCGCGACCGCTATTCCGCCGGCCTCGGCTACGGCACCGACACCGGGCCGCGCGGCACGGCCTCGTGGGAGAACCGGCGCGTCAACGCCCGCGGGCACCGGCTGCGCGCCGAGCTGCGCGCCGCCGAGATCGAGCAGATCCTCGAGGCGCGCTACGTGATCCCGATCGGCGACCCGGCGCTCGAGAGCCTCTCGTTCCAGTTCTCCTACGACCGCCGCGACCTCGGCGACCTCGACACCCGCACCACCGACTTCGAGCCGAGCGTCACCCGCGTCGAGGGCCTGTGGCAGCGCGTGCTGTTCACCGCGGTGCGGCGCACGCGCACCATCGTGCCCGGCACGGCGACCACGCCCGGCACGGACGACATCGCGACGCTGCTGATCCCGGGCATCCGCTACGCGTCGATCCCGCGCGGCTACCTCGGCGAGGCGCTGTTCTCGCGCGCGCTCAACGCCGAGCTGCGCGGCTCCTCGACCGCGCTCGGTGCCCCCGACGACTACCTGCAGCTGCGCGTCGAGGGCGAGCGTGTCGTCGACCTCGGCGACAAGTGGCACGTCTACCTGCGCGGCCAGCTCGGCGCCAGCCTGATCTCGCAGACCGGCGACCTGCCCGGCACCGAGCGCTTCTTCGCCGGCGGCGACCGCAGCGTGCGCGGCTTCGGCTTCAACGAGCTCGGCCCGCGCGACGCCAACGGCGTCAACGTCGGTGGCAAGCACCAGTTCGCCGGGGCCGCCGAGCTGATCCGCGACCTGCCGCGCAACCTCGGCATCGCGGCGTTCGTCGACGTCGGCAACGCCTTCAACCGCTTCGGCGACCCGCTGAACTACGCCGCGGGCGTCGGCCTGCGGCTGCGCCTGCCGGTGCTGACCATCGGCATCGACGTCGCGCAGCCCCTGACCAACCCGCTGTGCCGCGCCTCGACCCCGGACCCGCGCTGCGCCGCGCTGCCGGGGTTCGACGACCCGGACGGCCCGCGGCTGCACCTCAACTTCTCGCCGAAGCTCTGACGTGCCCATCGTCCGCAAGCTGACGCTGTCCGCGGCGGTGCTCGTGCTGGTGCTCGCGGCGGTGCCGGCCTCGCTGCTCTACTACCTCGCGTACACCGAGGCCGGCCTGCAGTTCGTCGTCGCGCGCCTCCCGGAGCGCATCGGCAAGGTCGGGCTGAAGGTCGAGGGCGCCTCGGGCACGATCGCCGGCGGCCTGGTGCTGCGCCGCTTCGAGCTCGAGCACGAGCTGGTCTCGCTCACCGTCGACGACCTGCGCACCCGCGTCGCGATGCTGCCGCTGCTCTGGCAGAGCATCGCGCCGCAGGAGACGCGGATCGCCTCGGTGCGCGTCGTGGTCCACCGCCGCCAGACGCCGCCGCCGAAGCGCACGCCGCGCTTCCTGCCGGCCTTCCTGTCGGTCGAGATCCCCTCCGCCGAGATCGAGCGCGCCACGCTGGTGGCCGTCAACGGCACGGTGCTCGACTTCACCGAGCTGTCGGCCGCGGGCGCGGTGCGCCCGAAGACCATCCGTTTCTACCGCGCCGGCGCGCGCCTCGCGGACCTGCGCTTCGACGCCATCGGCCTGCTGACCGCCGCCGACCCGCTGCAGGTCGAGGGCAGCTCGCGCGTCTCCTACACGCCCGCCGGCCTGCCGCGCTGGGTGGCCAACGCCGACCTCGACGGCGACCTGCTGGCCCTCGGCGTCACCGGCACCCTCAGCACGCCGTTCCGCGCCGACCTGCGCAACGGCGTGCTGCAGGCGCTGGGCGAGTGGAACTTCACCGGCGAGGCGCACGTCCACGACTTCGACCTGCGCGCCTTCGGCGGCGGGCCGGTGCTCGGCAAGGTGTCGGGCGACCTCGAGCTCGCGCTGGACAAGCTCGGCTACCGGGCCAGCGGCACGCTCGACTCGTCCGGGCTCGGCGCCGGCCCGTTCAGCGTCGGCTTCGACGGCAGCTTCGCGCGCAAGGTGCTGACCGCGAGGCGCATCGTGCTCGTGCACCGCAGCTCCGGTGCGAGCGTCGAGGCCGCCGGCGAGATCGGCATCGTGCCCGACGGCCCACGGCTCGAGCTCACCGGTAGCTGGCGGGACTTCCGCTGGCCGCTCGCCGGCGACGCACCCGCCGTGCGCAGCGCCGGCGGCCGGTTCCGCCTCGGCGAGACCTGGCCCTATGCGCTGCAGCTCGAGGGACCCGTCGAGCCCGTGCCCCTCGGTCTCGCGCCGCTGCCGCTGAAGATGACCGGGCGCCTGGCGAAGAACCGCCTCATCGTCGACGCCGCCGAGGTGCAGGTGTTCGACGGCCTCGCCCGCGGCGGCGGCTACGTCTCCTGGGCGCCGGCGGAGCGCTGGGGTTTCGGCGGCCGCGTCACCGGCCTCGACCCGCGGCACGTGCGCCCCGACCTGCCCGGCCGCCTCGACTTCAACTTCGGCGCCGGCGGCGAGGGCTTCGCGCCAGGGCACCTCGACCTCGACGTGCGCGAGCTGCGCGGGACGCTGCGCGACACCGCCGCGCGCGGCTCCGGCAGCCTCAAGCTGCGCGGCACCACCTGGAGCTTCGCCCGGGTCGACGTGGTCGCCGGCGGCGTGCGCGCGCTGCTCGACGGCAGCCTCGGCGCGACCGAGCGCGACTTTACGTTCCGCCTCGAGGCGAGCGACCTCGGCGTGCTCGCACCGCAGAGCCGCGGCCAGCTGCGCGCCAACGGACGCCTGCGCGGCACCGCGGCCGAGCCGGTGCTGGCGCTCGCGGCGAGCGCCCGCGGGCTGCAGCACCAGGGCGTCACGGTCGGACAGCTCGAGGCCGACGTCGACTTCGACCCGCGTGCCGGCCGCAGCTCGCGCGTCGACGTCGTCGCACGCGGGCTCGAGGCCGTCGGGCGCCGGCTGGAGCGCGTCGAGCTGAAGCTCGACGGCCAGTCCGAGGACCACCAGCTCGACGTCGAGGTGCGCGCGCCGGAGCTGTCGCTGCGCGCCACGGCCGACGGGCGCTTCACCCGCGGCGCCTGGGCCGGCACCTGGGACCGCCTCGACCTCACGGTCGGCGAGCAGGTGAGCCTCGCGCTCGACGGCACGATGGCGATGCAGGCGACGGTCGCGGACGGCTCGGTCGCCGGCTTCTGCCTGCGCGACGGCCGGCGCACCGACAGCCCGGCACGCCTGTGCGCGGCCGGCGACTGGGGCGCGGGCGGCTGGCAGGGGCAGCTCGACGCGACGCAGCTGCCGCTCGCCGCACTGACCGCGGGGCTGACGCCCCGCGTGCGCTACGAGGGCACCGTCGACGCTGCCGTGCGCGCCTCCGCGCCGTCCGGCGGCGCGATCGTCGGCACGCTGCGCGCCGCGCTCTCCGACGCCCTGCTGCGCCACCGGCGCGTGAACGGCCGCGAGGACGTGGTGCGTCTCGGCTCCGGCGACGTCGAGGCGACGGCCGTGCCCGAGTCGATCAGCGCGCGGCTGCTGCTCGATGCCGGCGCGACCGGGCGCATCGAGGGCAGCGCGGTCGCGCAGCGCAGCACCGGAGACGTCGCCGACATGCCGCTGCGCGCCAGCCTGGCGGCGCGCACCGACGCCATCGGCCTGCTGAACCTCTACGTTCCCGAGATCGACCGCTCCGCCGGCCGGCTGACGCTCGACCTGGCCTTCGGCGGCACCGTCGGCACGCCGCTGGTGAGCGGCCTGCTGAAGCTCGAGGACGGCGAGCTCGACCTCTACAACATCAACCTCGCGCTGCGCGCCACCACGCTCGAGGCGCGGCTGATCGACAACGGCTTCAGCTTCCAGGGCAGCGCGCGCTCCGGCGAGGGCTCGCTGCAGGCCCGCGGCAACCTCGCGCTGCGCGCCGGACAGCCGTCCGGCACCCTCGAACTGCAAGGCCAGGACCTGCTGCTCGTCAACGTGCCGGAGGCGCGGATCACCGCCTCGCCCGACCTGCGCTTCCGCATCGACGGCCGCGACCTCGAGGCGAGCGGCAAGGTGCTCGTGCCGTTCGCGCGGATCGCGCCGGCCGACCTCACCGGCGCGGTCGTCGCCTCCGGCGACGAGCGCATCGTCGGCGCCCCGGCCGTGGACCCCGAGGACACCTTCCGCGTCACCAGCAACATCCGCCTCGAGCTCGGCGAGAAGGTCGAGATCGACACCTTCGGCCTCACCGGCCGCCTCGCCGGCGCGATCAACGCCACCACCACGCCCGACGGCACCAGCCGCGGCTCCGGCGAGCTCGGGGTCGCCGAGGGCAAGTACATGGCGCTCGGCCGGCGGCTCGACATCGAGCGCGGGCGCCTGATCTTCGGCGGCGGCCTGCTCGCCGACCCGGGCATCGACATCCGCGCCGTCAAGGTGTTCCCCGACGTCAAGGCCGGCGTCAACGTCCGCGGCACGCTGCGCGAGCAGCGCATGACGTTCTTCGCCGAGCCCTCGCTGCCGCAGTCGCAGATCGTCTCGCTGATCCTCGCCGGCGGCACGCTCGAGAGCGCGCAGAACTCCAACCGCTCCGACGCCGGTCGCAACGCCCTGCTCGCCCAGGGTGGCGCGATCCTCGCCCAGCAGCTCGGCTCGCGGATCGGCATCGAGGACGTCGGCATCGAGCAGAACCTCGCCAACGAGACCTCGCTGGTGCTCGGCAAGTACCTCTCGCCGCGCCTCTACGTCAGCTACGGCATCTCGCTCGCCGAGGCGATCAACACGCTGCAGATGCGCTACACGCTCAACGACAAGTGGACGATCCGCACCGAGTCGGGCCGCGAGCAGCGCGGCGAGATCGTCTACACCATCGAGCGCAACTGACCGTGGAGCCAGCCGAGGCCGCGCGGCTCGCGACGCTCGCCGACTTCGCCGCGCGCCACGCCGTCGCGCTGCTGCTCGGCCTGGTCGCGACGCTGCTGGCGGCCGCCTGGAGCGCCTGGCGCCTGCTCGGCCGCCAGGCGCCGCGGCTGGCCGGACTCGTCGCGCGCACCTGGCACCGCGTCGACCGCCGGCGGCTCGTCGCCCGCTGGCTCGGCCTGCATGCGCTCGCGAGCTTCGTGCTCGCGGCGGCGGGCTGCGTCGCGTTCGTCGAGCTCGCCGGCGAGCTCGGTGCGGGCGAAGAACTCGCCGCGTTCGACCTCGCGCTCGCCGCGGCGCTCTCGCACCATCTCGGCGAGCGCGCGCTCGCCTTCTTCGGCGCCGTCACCCACCTCGGCGACCCGGCGCTGCTCTGGGGCATCGCGCTCGCGGTCGCCGCCGTCCTCGCCTGGCGGCGCGAGTGGCAGCTGGCGCTCGCCTGGAGCCTCGTGACCGGTGGCGGCGCGCTGCTCAACCGGCTGCTGAAGTCGCTGTTCGCGCGCACCCGCCCGGTGCCCGACCACGGCTACGCGTCCGCCGACGGCTTCAGCTTCCCGAGCGGCCACGCCTCCGGTTCCCTGCTGGTCTACGGGATGCTGGCCTACCTGGTCGTGCGTCACACCCCGCCGCGCTGGCACCTGCCGGTCGCGGTCCTGGCGCTGCTGCTGGTGGTGTTCGTCGGCGCGAGCCGCGTGCTGCTGCAGGTCCACTGGTTCAGCGACGTGCTCGCCGGCTGGGCGAACGGCGCCGCCTGGGCCGCCCTCTGCATCGGCGGCCTCGAGGTCGCGCGCCTCGCAGGGTCGCCGCGCCGCGCCTGACGGCTCGCTCCGGACGCCCACCACCCTGCGGCGACGACCGCGCGCCGCGGCGCGGAATCGCACCCGGCCAAGGGACCTGCCCGCAGGCCGGCCGGGGGCGGGACGTAGAATCGTCCGCGTCTCGCCGTGGCCCGCGCCGCGGGGGCGAGCGCGTCCCCGCGTCCGGTCGAGGAGTCGTCGCGATGAAGCTGTCGGTCATTCTCTGGGGCATCCCGCAGGCGATGCGGGCGGCCGCGAAGGTCTACCCCGAATACGCGGCGCGGCTGAAGGAGCGCAACCTCGTCGCCCAGTTCCGGTTGCGCGACAAGCCCGAAGGCCGCTGGATCCAGCTCGAGGGCGGCAAGGTGCGCACCGAGGCGGGCCTGCACCCCAAGCCTGACGTCACGCTGTTCTTCAAGAACGCGGCGATCGCCGAGAGCTTCCTGACCCCGCCGTTCGACATGCTCGAGCGCATCGACGCGGCCAAGAACTTCAAGATCGGACTGGAGGGCCCGGAGGCGCTTGCGGTCTGGTTCATGCAGACCCTGGCGCGCCTCGAGACGGTGACCTGGAAGGCGGGCACCGACATGGGCAACGGCGTCACGCGCTACACCACCGGCTCGAACAGCGGCCCGCTGTTCGTCTACGTCAAGGACGGCAAGATCCTGCGCACCACGCCGATCGACTTCGACGCGACCGACGCCCCGCCGTGGACGCTGAGCGCGCGCGGCAAGACCTTCAGGCCCTCGCGCCGCACCACCACCGCGACGCACGCGGTGTGCATGAAGTCGATGGTGTACTCGAAGAACCGCATCCTGCACCCGCTGAAGCGCGTCGACTTCGACCCCGACGGCGAGCGCAACGTGCAGAACCGCGGCAAGTCGAAGTTCGTGCGCATCAGCTGGGACGAGGCCACGGACCTCATCGCCCGCGAGATCAAGCGCGCCAAGGCCGTCGGCCCCGGCGCGATCTGCGTCGCCAACGGCTCGCACCACCAGTGGGGCAACCTCGGGCATTACCTCTCCGGCTTCAACCGCTTCTGGAACCTGATCGGCGTCACCAAGCTGGTGCACACGCCCGACAGCTGGGAAGGCTGGTTCTGGGGCGCGATGCACCACTGGGGCAACAGCCTGCGGCTCGGCTGCCCCGAGTTCTACGGCAC
>JALORN010000034.1 GCA_025458905.1 Steroidobacteraceae bacterium | reverse complement strand
GTTTGCGCTCAGCGACAGTCTTGGCGGATTCACGACGTGGCACGGGTGATGCCTAACACCAGGATCAACGGCCGGCTGCCGCCGTCTCGAAGGGCACTTTATCCCACCCGGACCGTTGCATCCTGCAGTTAGACGCCATGCGATGCCCTCACTACTCTAGCCCACTTAGCTCTTCACGGATTGCGATGCTTAAGAGATCTGGTGTAACGAAGATAGCTCGATCGGCAAGCGTGGGGAAAACGGCAAGCTGATTGCCCTCATCCGCAAACCTCGGAAGCCACGTGTCGACAAACTCATGCACTTCAATCGAGACGGCCTGGCACCCGGACGATGTGGCGTCGTTGTATCCGACGGCATACCGCTCGTGCGGCCAAATCGGGAACGCGATGTTCCCAGCATCATCCTGAACGAGCATCCAACCTTCGGCAGTTCGAAGGCCCCACACCTCGCCCCAGTCCGCAACCTGCGCTACGAGGTGCTTGAAGCGCTTCGGCCCGTCGAGTGCCAAGACCGAGGCGTACTGCTTGTCATTGACGAATCGCGGCATGCTGAGATTGCAACGTCAACCGTCGTCTAACACCAGGATCAACGGCCGGCTGCCGTCGCTTCGACTTGCACTTTATCCCACCCGGACCGTTGCATCCTGACGTTAGCCGACCGGCGCCGTGGTCTCTTCTTTGGCGAAGAGGCGGTCTTTGTTCTTGGCGATAGCATCGCGCAGCTTGTCACGCAGTTCGTTGCGATTGGTGAAGAAGTGCACGTTCATGTGAACGTCAAAATGAATCTTGGTGTCAGAGCCTGGCCGTGCGACGCTCTGCTTGCTGGCTACATATATGACTGGCTTCCCAAGTGCCTCCGCGAAGCCGGCCTCGAAGTAGCACGAAGGACGCTCATCGGTGAGATCCGCGATGGCAAATGCACAGTCCCGAATTTCTTTCTTGATTCGTCCGACAAGGTCCTCGAGCGGGTGTTCCTTGTCTATTCTTATCGCGACGCCGCCGTAGTCGCCAACTACTTTCTCAATCGCCTCAAAGCGCTCATCGTACTCTCGATATATGCGCTGCTCCTCCTGGCTACCATGCTTCTCGCCCTGGATAGGCATGATCACAAACGCTCGCGGCTTGTTCTTGCCTAGAAGCTGCTGCGCACGCGTCTCAAAGCGCGCATAGAGATTTCGCTTCCGCTTGATCTGATCCGCGAGCGGGCCCTTCTTCTTATCCCAAGGGTCCGCCGTCTCGTAGATTCGGAGCTCCAGCACCTGATACGACTGCGTGGTACTACCCCACTTCGCCGTAATGACTCCAGATGCCACGAATGGCAGAACGACCTCAGAAAGCAGCTGCTGTTCCGATCTGTTCGGGAGGGTCTTCTGACGGTCCCCGGATAGAACGGCAATCGCATGGAACGGCATTCTTGATCCCTCTACTACGAACGGGAGTCGGCTAACACCAGGATCAACGGCCGGCTGCCGTCGCTTCGACTTGCACTTTATCCCACCCGGACCGTTGCATCCTGACGTTAGAAGTCACGAGCTGCCGGCCGTTCAGGTTGAGAGCGGGAATAGATCGACGCGGCCATCCGGATATATCCATGCTCCGCAATGAAGAGGCTCCCCTGGACTGCCCACTCCGTTCGGCCGATCGTCACACGCGTATGTATGTAGCCGAGCGCAAGCCCCGGCGTCCGTCTCTTCGCCAACGGCAGCGACATACCACTTTAGGAATATCGCGCCGGGTCGCCCGGCTTCCCCCAACCACTCGTGGCCGGCGTCGCCATTGCTGAGGGCCGTTAACGCCTGCGCATACGTCAGGCGATTGGCCACCTCCGATGTGAAGTGGCGAAGCGCCGCGCCTATGCGTTCTTCAGCTACGCTCATCCGTGACTTCTAACACCGGGATAAACGGCCGGCTACAGTTGCTTCGAAGGGCACTTTATCTCTCCCGGACCGTTTCATCCCGAAGTTAGACGGCCTTGCGAGGCGATTCCGAAGCTGCCTGCAGCGTCGGGCCTTCGTGGAACTTACACCGAGAAACGAAGAGATGCCACCGAAGCCGCCGAGCTGCACGCGCCCGGGCGCAGCGGCAATTTGCACGCCCCGCTTTCGCCTGGCCGGCACTTCGGTTGGCCGCGACGGGCGATGACCCGCTCAAGCATCGACTTCGTGGCGCGCCGATGGTGACTTTGCCGCGACGCGGATCGCCGAATCGGCGCTGCCGAGAACGAAGCACCTTCAGGCGCCAGGGCCGCGGTCGAATGCGTCTCGGCTTCTCTTAAGACGCCGTCATTAAGTTTTGGGAAGGCCGGCTAACACCAGGATCAACGGCCGGCTGCCGTCGCTTCGAAGGGCACTTTATCCCACCCGGACCGTTGCATCCTGACGTTAGCGGCGGCAGATTTCCGCATTGCGATCTGGAGACGAGCTTTCGGGTGCTCGTACTTGCCGCAGCTGGTCCGTCACCGATTTCCGATACTCCGCGACCTGGGCGCGATACTGTGCGATGGAAAACTGCGCAAGCCCGAACGCTTCGAGCAAGTGGGCTCGCACCTCTACGTACCATGGACCCCTTGGCAGCGGATCGAGCCCGCAGGACTGTGAAGTAGCGACCGCAACCATCCGCCGGCGCACCATGACTACGTCACCAGCGTCTAGCTCCTTTACCAACCGCAGTGTCCGGTCCGCCTCGTTGAGCTGACTCATGTCGTTGAGCAGACCTACTAAGTCCTTTGTTTTCTCAAGGGCTGCCCAGTGTCCGCCGACATACCCGACTACGACTGCGAGCAGCACGCCGAGCCAGACTCTCGCGGTTCTCATGGGCACACCCTAAGCCGCTAACACCAGGATCAACGGCCGGCTGCCGTCGCTTCGACTTGCACTTTATCCCACCCGGACCGTTGCATCCTGAAGTTAGGTGCCTAGGCGAACCTCAACCTCCCGCACCCCGTCCGCCGGCGGCCCATAGCGAAGGACGACGCGCGCCTGCCGCGTAAAGTCTGTCTTCTCCAAAAGCGGCTTGACGACCGCCATCAGTTTGTCAGCGTCGGGCCCGTACATATAGAGCGTACCGTCAGTCCCGTCGCTCGAGATCTCGTTGCCGTCGAATTCTCCAACTCCGGCCTTGTCGATTGCGTCGGAAAGGGCGTCTTCTAGCGCATGCATGCGTGACAGGTCCGTGGACCCGTAGTTGTCGAAATAGACGATCACGGCATGTTCACTCATGGACTTTGGATCCGGAGTTGAGGCTGAACATCCCACGATGAGCGAAAACAGGGCCGACAGCGCAAGAAGCCTAGGCACAACAGCACCTAACACCTATTGGTGGCAATAAGTGTCGTGATTACTCACGACACTTTTGCAGGATAAACCGGCTGACTGTCGGCAAGCCACTGATCCGCCTGAAGTCGGGAATCCGTTTGCGACGGCATGCGCAGGGATATACCTCCTCACGAGAGGCGCCCAGTTCCGGGGTCTCGGCTTCGGTGGACGTTGGTTGGGGAGTACGGGAGGGTAAGCCACCGTCGCGAGTCCTGTTCGAGGATGGATCCTGGCACTGTCGCGTCGTCCCCCGGTTCCGAGGCTCGTCCCACCTCTCGCCCCGCGAGCAGGAGGTCGACTGACGCGTGGTGGTGCCAGGGCTGGCGCGTGCGCCTTTCGCGGTGAATGCGTCACCTATGCGCATTGCCGGCGGCGGTCGATCGCCGTTCAATTCGCGAGTGGACGAGCAGCACGGATCTGGTCGGAGTGGCGCAGCGGCCGGCAGGGACCGCGGCCCGGGCACCCCGGGCCGCCTGATGCAGCGGGTGCGCGAGCGGATCCGCGCGCGGCACTACTCGCTGCGCACGGAGAAGGCCTACCTGCACTGGATCCGGCGTTACATCAAGTTCCATGGTTTCCGGCATCCGCGGGATCTCGGCCGGGAAGACCTGGAGGCGTTCCTTTCGTCGCTCGCCACGCAGGACGGCGTCTCGGCTTCTACGCAGAACCAGGCCTTGAGCGCCCTCCTCTTCCTCTACCGCGAGGTGCTGCTGGAGTCGGACGGCCGGCGCGGCACGGTGCCGTGGCTGGACAATGTCACGCGCGCGAAGAAGCCGGAGCGCTTGCCGGTGGTGCTCTCGGAGCTGGAGGTGCAGCGGCTGCTGGCGCAGCTCGATGGGGAGCTGTGGCTGCAGGCGGCACTGATGTATGGCTCGGGGCTGCGGGTCAGCGAGGTGGTCGGGATCCGCATCCAGGACCTCGACCTCGAAAAGCGTTCGCTGATGGTCCGTGGGGGCAAGGGTCAGAAGGATCGCACGGTGATGGTGGCCGAGCGCCTGGTGCCGCACCTCGACGTGCAGCGGCAGCGGGCGCGCACTCGCTGGGAGCAGGACCGGGCGGCGGGCCGCGGCGGAGTCTCGTTGCCCTTCGCGCTGGCGCGCAAGTACCCGCGGGCGCCGACGGAGTTTGGGTGGTTCTGGCTGTTCCCGGCCGACGACTTCTGTCGCGATGCCTATTCGCGGGCGCCAGTGCGGCATCACGCGGACCTGGCGCGGCTGCAGCGGGCGTTCAAGGCGGCGCTGCGCAAGGCGGGCATCGACAAGCCGGCGACGCCGCACACGCTCCGCCACTCCTTTGCCACGCACCTGCTGCAGTCGGGCGCCGACATCCGCACGATCCAGGAACTGCTCGGGCACAACGACGTCTCGACGACGATGATCTACACGCACATCGTCGGGCGGGTCGGCTCGGGCACGATCAGCCCCATGGACCGCTTGCTGCAGTGACGGCTTGCGCGCGCCGTCAGGTGCGGGCGAAGCGACCTCGGCCCGCGCTCGGCGTTGCCAGGGCCGGCCTGGGCTGGCGCGGTGAGGTCAGGTCGGGTCGTCGTCGTCGCCCGCGATCGGCTCGACCTGTTCGAGCTTGGCCTTGATCGCCTCGAACGCCTCGGCGCTGGAGGGTGCGAGGTTCGGGCGGCCGGCGACCACGCCCATGCCGAGGGTGCCTTCGACGTAGTAGGTCTGGCCGGCCTCGGGCTCGAGGGTGAGCACGTCCTTGGTCTCGCCCTGCACGGTGTACTCGTGCACGCCGGGGCTGACCTGCAGCACGAAGTACTTGCCGTTGCGCAGCTTGCCGAGCTCGGTCTTGCCTTCGCGCACCTTGAAACCGAGCGCAGCGCCCATCAGCTTCTTGGGCCGGAAGAACACGATCGTGGCGTGCTCGGCGGGGTGTGCGGCAGGGGTCTCGGCACTCGGGACGGCGCTCGTGGCGGTGCTGGTGTCAGTGCCGGTGGCGGTGATGGCTGCGGCGCGGGTGCCGGCCTCGGCCGTGGCGGACTGCGCGGCGGCGAGGCTGCTGGACGCGCTGGCGGCGAGCAGGCAGAGGGTGGCGAGGGTGTGGGGGATGAGAGGGGTTCGAGGGGCGCTCATCGGTGTCTCCTGGTCTCGGGGCGTGTCGATGATGGTTGGAGCGGTCTTCTGGGCTTCACGGCGGGAAGCTCTCGTCGGCCGCGATGCGCGCGACGAGCTCGGTGTCGGCGGGCACGGTGATCTGCCGGCCCTTGATGAAGAACGGGGCGAAGGGCACGGCGAGGCCGACGCCGAGGGCGAGGTCGGCCTTGCTCTCGCCGGAGCTCGCCAGGAGGGACTTGAGGCGCACCTGGCGCTCGCCGAGCGTGAGGTAGCGCGAGGTGATCATCAACTCGCCGGCCTTGCCCATCATCCCGGAGCGGGCGGCGTGGATGACGTGGCCGCGGGCCGGGGTCCCGGCAGGGATCACGGTGGCGCCGTCGACGACGACCGGGGCGATCACCTCGAGCGGAAATGGCTGGCCACGCTGGTGGGTGTCGGAGCCGACGCTCTCCACCATGCGCAGCAGGACCAGCGTGCCGGCCTTGAGCACGCGCGGTGTGCTCTCCGCGGTGTCGACGGCCGCCGGCGCGGGCGCGGGTGCGGGCGCGCCATCGACGGCGGGGCCTGTGTCGGCCACGCTGCGCGACCCGAGGGCGGCGAGCAGGGCCAGCATCAGCGCTGCCGCGTGGAGCATGGGCGCAGGCGGAAGGTGTGTCGGGCGGGTGGCTTGGCGCATCGCTCAGCTCCGGATCAGGAATCTCGCGACCAGCGGATAGCGGGCCTCGTGGCGGCTGCCGTCGGCGCCGTGGGCGACGAACAGCAGGGTGCTGGTGCCGTCGCGGCAATGCTGGAGCACGTCCCAGGTGTCGAAGGTCACGCGATCGCCGGTGACGAGACGCGGTCGCAGGGGCTCGACCAGCGGCTTGCCGTCGACCTGCTCCAGTACGAGGGTGCGCAGCAGGGTGGCGTCGGGCGCAGCGCCGGGTGCCGCGCCCTGCATGCGGAACTCGACCTGCTTCAGCTTGGGGCTGCGCTCGAGGTCGATCTTCGGCTCGCGGCTGCGGGTGAAGCCGAACTGGTGCGCGGCCACGGTCAGGGCCGTCGCGGCAGCGGCCTGCGGCGCGGGCCCGGCGGCGTCGGTGGTCGTAGCGGCGGCGCGCGGGCGGGTGTCGACCTCGGTCTCGGTGAGGACCTGGGCCTCGAGGCGGGTGCCGCGGAGCAGGTAGGGGTTCGCGCCTTGCGTCAGCAGGCCGCCGAGTCCCCAGAAGAGGGTCCAGCCGGCCAGCGCGTTGCTGCGATCGCGCCCGTGGCGGCTCAGCTGCGCGATCACGCGCAGCTTCTGGCCGTCGACCGCAGGCACGAAGTGCACGCCGAGGCTAATGCTCCCGGAAGTCGCGACCCGGCCGCGCTCGGCGAGGTCGAGCATGCGGCCCTGCACGGGCGTGCCGGCGCGGATCGCCACGTCGTCGCCGCTGCGTACGTCGTCGACGACGCGGAACCAGACGGGCGCACCGGCGGGTGTGTAGCCGACGGCCACGTGGTGCTGCAGCTCGAGTTCGACCGGGGTGCCGGAGGCGACCCGCGCCGCATGCGCGGGCAGGCTCGCGTCCGTGCCGGCGAACGCGAGCGCGACGACGAACGTGACCGCGCGGATGGACGGGGGGCGGAGCGTCAGCGGGCGCCGCGTCGGCGGGACGCACGAGCGGGAAGCGATCGGGACACCGCAGCGGGCGGTCTCCCGGGCGACGGGACTCGACATCGGCGCGTCGACGCTCCGTGCGGGGCGGGTGGCATCGATTAAGCCACGACGGCCCGATGGCGGTCGTGGCGTCGCGACGGAACTGGGATGCACGTCGCGCGTGCCGCGGACCGTAGAGCGCGCTCGTTCGCGCCGTGGTCGTGACGGTCGTGTTGCAGTGCGTTGCAGCGTGCTTCCGCACGCGCCGTCGATGTGGCTAAGTAGCGTGGTGTCGTACGCGTCCCGCCTCGACTCCGACTACACCGACCGCGACCACGCCCGGTACGAGGTCCGCCGCGGGCCGTCGTGGGCGGCGCGGGTCGCGTTCGGGCTCGCGGCCGGTATCGCCCTCTCGGGCGTGTTCGCGTTGCCGCTAGCGGCACGCGAGGCGGCGCGCGAGGCGCGCACCTACACGGAACTGGTCACGCCGCACTTCACGCTGCTGACGATGCAGGACGCGCGGCAGGCGCGCGCGGTCGCGCAGCGGCTGTGGGCTTTCCGGCTGGCGCTCGAGTCGCGGCTGGGGGTGTCGCTCGAATCGTCGGTGCCGGTGTCGATCTTCGCGCTGGAAGGGGAGGACTGGCGACGCTATGCGCAGCCACGCTCGGGTCTCGCGGGCGGCTTCTCGGCGCAGCCGTTCGCGGTCGACCTGATGTTCGACGCCTCGGCGGGCGACCGCCATGCGCTGGAGCTGACTCTGCACGAGTACACGCACCACCTGCTGCGCGCGCTCGGCATCGGGCCGTCGCGGCTGCCGCCGTTCCTCGACGAGGGGCTGGCGGAGCTGCTCGGCTCGGCACGGTTCGGTGCGCGGGCGCTGCGGCTCGCGCCGCGCCCCGATCACCTCGCGCAGCTGGACGCCGCGCCCTGGCTGCCGTTCGATCGGGTGCTGGAGGTGGGGCGGCGCGATGCCGAGTACGTGGAGCACGCGCCGGCGCGGATGTTCTATGCGCAGGCCTGGGGAACGGCCTTCTTCGTGCTCGGCTCGGAGGATCCGCGCCAGCCGCGGCTGCCGGCCTACGTGGCGGCGCTGCGCGAGATCGACCCGGGGCTCGACGCGGGCGCACGCGCGGTGCTGCAGCGCCGTGCGGCCGAGGCGCTGGTCGGCGTGCCGGTGGCGCGCGCCAACGAGGCGATCGGGCGGTTCCTGCGGGGTGCGGGTCGCGGGGGCGAGCTGGCCTTGGCGCTGCCGCGCGCGGCGCTCGCGCCGGTTCCGGCGAGCGTGCGGCGCATCGGGCAGGACGAGTACGACGTGCGGCTCGCGGAGCTGATGCTGCGGCTCGGCAACCGCGCGACGCTCGCGCGCGGGCTGTTGCGCGCGGTGCCCGCCGGCTCGCCGCTCGCGCCGCGCGCGCGGGTCGGCGCGGCGCTCGCGGTGCTGCAGTCGGGGGAGCGGCCGTTCGCCGCCGCGTTGCTCGACGATCCGGCGCTCGAGGTGGGCGTCGATGCGGCGACCGCGGTGCAGCTCGCCCGTGGCCTGCTGCAGCTCGGGCTGCCCTCGGCGGCCGAGGTCGCTGCGAGCCGCGGGGACGCGGCGGCCGATGCCGGCCCGGTACCCGGGGCGACCAGCGACGGGGCGACCATGGCCGCAGGGCTCGAGTCGGCACCGGTCACCGGGGTCCGGGCGACCGGGGCCACGGCAGCCGCGTCGTCGATGGCCCGTGGCGCCGGCGCTGCCGCCGGTGGGACGGCGGAGGAGTCGGCGCTGCGGCTGCGGCGGCTGGAGCGCGCGCGAGCGTTGTTCGCGCAGGCGCGCGAAGCGCCGGGCGGTGGCACGGAGGCGGCCTGGGGCTATGTGGTCGCGACGTTGGCGCTGCAGCGCCGCGAGCCCGGGCTGTTCGACCTCGCGGTCGAGGCCTATGCGACGGCGCCCGGCAACCCGGACCTGGCGGTGGCCGTCGCGCTGGTCCACGAGGCGGAGGGGCGCCCCGCCGAGGCGCAGCGATTCTGGGCGGAGGCGGTGCGCAACCTGCGTCCGGGGCCGGAGCGCGACCGGATCCTCGGTCGCATGGCGCACGCTGGCTCGGCCGCGCATGCGGATACGGATGCCGATGCGGACCGGGGCGCGGCACCGCTGCCGCCAGCGGCCTCGCCGGCGGAGTCCACGCGATGACGACGATCGAACGGCCGGGACGATTCATCGAGCCTTCGCTGCGGGACTGGATGATCGAGCGGGCGCGCGCCGGTGCGCAGCCGGAAGAGCTGCTGCGACCGCTGCGCGAGCGCGGCTGGGGCGAGGACGAAGCGGTCGATGCGATCGACGCCGCGATGCGCGAGTACCTCGACGCGCATGCGCGCCAGCACGGCCTGCCGCCGGTGGCACGCGTACCCTCGCCCATCCTGCCGAACGGTTCGTCGGTGCTCGACGCCGGGGATCGCGAGGTGCACGTGGTCGCGAGCCTGCGGCTGCCACGGATCGTGGTGTTCGCGGGGCTGCTGTCCGCGGCGGAGTGCGAGGCGCTGGTGGCGCTCGCGCGGCCGCGCCTCGCCCGCTCGACGGTGGTCGACGGAGACACCGGGGGCGAGGCGGTGCACGCGGCTCGCACCAGCGAGACCGGCGCCTTCCAGCGGGGCGAGCATCCGCTGGTCGCCACGATCGAGCGACGCATCGCCGTGCTGCTCGACTGGCCGCTCGAGAACGGCGAGGGAATGCAGGTGCTGCGCTACGGACCGGGCGCCGAGTACCGGCCGCACCACGACTGGTTCGACCCGCAGCAGCCGGGGGCGGCGCCGTTGTTGCAGCTCGGCGGGCAGCGGGTGGCGACGGTCGTCATGTACCTGAACACGCCGGCGCGCGGCGGGGCGACGGTGTTCCCGGACGGGGGCTTCGAGGCCGCGGCGGTCCGCGGCAATGCGGTGTTCTTCAGCTACGACCGCCCGCACGCGATGACGCGCACGCTGCACGCCGGCGCGCCGGTGGTCGAGGGCGAGAAGTGGATCGCGACCAAGTGGCTGCGGGAGCGCCGCCACGGCTGATGAGCCGCGCGGCGGCCGCCCGGGCCCGCATCAGAAGCGCGTCGAGACGGAGACCGAGAAGGTCGCGCCGACGTCGTAGCGGTTGTAGAAGATCCGGTTGCCGCCGCGCTCCTGGAACTCGCGGTAGTTCTGGCGGTTGAGGTTGCGGCCCTCGACCTTCAGCTCCATGTCGCGCCCGAACATCTCGAAGCCCTCGCGCATCACGAGGTCGACGCTGAGGCCGGGGCGCTCGTAGATGTCGGGCAGGCCCGCGGCGCCGCGGCTGGTGACGCGGTCGCTGGCGTAGGCGATCAGCAGGGTCTGCTGCGACAGCTTGTCGGAGCTCTCCAGGCCGAACTGCAGGTTGACGAGGTGGTCCGACTGGCCCGAGAGCGGCGCGCCGTCGAAGAAGAAGTTCGCGGCCGGCTGCACGGCGGTGCCGAACACGTTGACGGTGTCGGTGTCCGTGACCTCGAGCTCGGACTGGGTGAACGTGTAGTTGCCGATCACGACCAGCTGGCGCGAGGCGAGGAACGGCACCTTGGCGAAGCGGTCCAGACCGAAGAACTTGGTCACCTCGGTCTCGACGCCGTAGAGCGTGGCCTTCGGCGCGTTGGCGAAGCTCGTCACGGGGGTGTTATCGTTGAAGCCCGTGAAGGCTTCGATCGGCCGGTCGATGGACTTCCAGAAGCCGGCGATCGAGAAGCGCTCCTCGCGGCTGAAGTACCACTCGTAGCGGGCCTCGGCGTTGGTGAACTCGCTGTCCACCAGCAGCGGGTTGCCGCGGAAGGCGCGGTTCGACTCGGGGTCGAAGTACGCCTGGAACATCAGCTCGCGGAACTGCGGGCGTGCGATGGTGCGCGAGGCGTTCAGGCGCAGCTGCATGTCCTCCTTGAACTTCCAGGTCAGCGTCGCCGCGGGCAGCAGGTAGTCCTCGGACAGCTCGGCGGTCGCGCCGGAGTTGGTCAGCACGTTGAACACCTGGCGCGGCACCACGTTCTGCTCGCCGCGCTCGAAGCGCAGGCCGGCGCTGAGCTCGAGCCCGTCGCGCAGCTCGGTCTGCGCCTGCAGGTAGCCGGCCTTGGTGCGCAGGCTCGCCGCGAACGCCGGGTCGGCCTCGGTGGTCTCGATCAGGCCGATGTCGAAGGTGTCGATCACCGCGTCGCCGAGCAGGTAGTCGGGCCGCAGGATCGCCACCGCGTTCGGGAAGCTCGACGGGGCGATGATCTGGAACTCGCGGCGCGAGGAGTCGCGCTGCGTGTCCGAGAAGTCGATGCCGGCCGACAGCACGGTGCTGCTGCCGACGTCCATGGACACGTCCGCGCCGGTCGACCAGAGCTCCTCGTCGAGCTCGGAGAAGGCGATGCGCGCGAAGCCGGTCTGTCCGTTGTCGAGGCGGTTCAGGAACACGTTGCCGAACGGGATCGAGGGCTGGTTCAGGCGGGCGTAGCCCATGAACAGCTCGTACGGAGCGTCGCGGCCCGACTTGGCATAGGAGGCGCGCAGGTCGAGCTTGATGGGGTCGAAGCGGAACGAGCCGTTGAGCTGGGTGTTCAGCAGCTCGCGCTCGTACCAGGCGGTGCCTTGCTCGCGGAAGTCCTGGCCGGTGCGCTGCTGGTTCTGCACGCCCTCGGAGAGGCTCGCGCGCTTCAGCGTGTCGTGGATGAAGAGGTTGGTCCAGCGCAGCTTGTGGTCGCCGAACTCGTAGCCGAGGCCGACCAGCGCGTTGGTGACGACTCGGTTCTCGGTCGCCACCTCGCGGTAGTCGCGGTCGGCCTGGGAGAGGTCTGCGGTGGCCGGGGTCTGCTGGGTGTTGTCTCGGGTGCGCCACTTGTTGCCGATGCCGGCGGTGGCGATCAGGCCGAGGCGGTTGTCGCCGATGTCCCAGGAGGTGCCGCCGCTGAGCGAGCCGGAGAAGTTCGGCTCGACGCGGTCGTTGCGCTGGATCAGGCCGTTGTTGCCGCCGACGAACTCGCGGGCGATCGAGCCGCTGTCGATGCTGGTCGCACTCAGCCGCTCGCCGCTGGCGAAGAAGCGGCGCAGCGCGGGCGGGTTGCTGCGTGCCCGGCCGTCGAAGCCGGTCCAGTCGGAGCTGCTGCCTCGGTAGAGGTAGCCGAGCTGCCCGGTGGTCTCGGTGTCGCCGCTGATGCCGGCGCTCGCGTTGAAGAACGGTGCATCCGGCACCGCGAGCGTCGTCAGGTTGATGACGCCGCCGCCGAACTCGGCACCGAAGTTCGGCGAGTAGGTCTTCTGCACCAGCGACGAGGCGATCACGTCGGTGGGGAACAGGTCGAGCGGAACTGCACGGCGCAGCGGCTCGGGGCTCGGCAGCGGCAGGCCGTTCAGCAGCGCCGAGGAGTAGCGGTCGCCCAGGCCGCGGACGTAGACGAAGCCGCCGCGCACCACGCTCAGGCCGGTGACGCGGCCGAGCGCGCCGGCGATGTCGCCCTCGCCGGTGCGTGCGATGTCCTCGGCGGAGAGCACCGAGATCGCCTGCGTGGAGGCGCGCTGCAGGTTGCGCTCGCGCTTGCCGAGCACGACGATCTCGCCGCCGGGCGCGGAGACGTCGACGAGTTCCTCGACCTCCTGCGGCGCCTCCTCGGCGCCGGCTTCCTGGGGCGCCGCCTCGGTGGCCTCGGCTGCGGGGGCGGCCTGAGGCGCAGACTGGGCGGTCGCGTCCTGGGCCAGCGAAGCCGGCACGGTCAGCGTGGCTGCGATCAGCAGCGCGCTCCCGCGGATCAGTGGCGTGCGCATCGGGGAAACCTCGGTGTGTCTGGCTCTGTGACGCGCACGGGTCGCGGCATCCTTGCCGCGACCCGTGCCCGCTCGTGCTGTGTCGTCGGGGTCGATGTGGGGTCGGTCTTCAGATCGGCGGCAGCGACGTGCAGGCCGTGCCGTTCGGCGTCAGCGTCGCGGTCGTCGAATTGCAGGTCCAGCCCTGGTACCAGGTATCGCTGGCGTCGCGGACCGCGCCGATGTAGTTCGTGGTGTCGAACGCCGGGTTGATCGTCTTCGGGTCGATGGCCGTGCGCGCCGTCTCGTTCGCACCGTTGACGAACCCGTTGGTCAGCGTCGCCGTGAAGGTCGAGGTGTTGTTGGCGCCGCCATTGAAGAGGTCGGCGACCTGCTGGGCGGTGACGCCGCTCGTGCCGACGAAGGTCGCGCCCCCGCACTGCATCGCCACCGAGCGGAACACCGGCGGGCCGAGCTTGCCGGGGATCGAGCCTGCGGCGCCGAGAATGTTCGCGCCGTTGAGGCGCAGGCAGGGCATCGGGCTCACGACCACGCCGTTGACCAGGGAGGCATCGGCGCCGCCGCGCAGCAGCATCGCGGCCTGGTTGCCGGAGGCCGAGTTGCGGTGCACGAAGGTGAAGTTCGCGAGCTGCAGGTTGGTGCGCGGCTCCTGCGCCTCGAGCGGGTTGGCCGAGTCGAGCTCGATCATCGAGTCGGGGTTGCCGCTGGTCTTCTGGACCGCGATCACGTACTGCAAGGTGCCCTGCCAGCCGGTGTCGACGTCGATGTTGTCGTCGTCGGCGCCGGTGAGCACGAAATTGCGCAGGTTGACGCGGCCGCCGAAGTTCTCGAACGCGTCGTCCGAGCTGTTGTGCGACTGGATGTGGCTGATCGTGGTGCCGCTGCCGACGCCGCCCAGGGTCAGCGACTGCAGCTCGCTGTCGCCCGAGAGCACGAAGCCCGAGTAGCGGATCTGCACGAAGCGCATCGTGCCGCTGTTGTCGGCCGGGGTGGCGCCGCCGAAGAAGGCCGGGTCCACCGCGCCCTCGGTCTGGCGCTCGCAGGCCACCGTGCCCGGGGTCGCGGCGGGCGCGACGGTGCAGTCGGTGATCGGCGCGCGACCGAGCAGCACGATGCCACCCCACTGGCCCTGCGAGTCGTTGTTCGCGAGGCCGAGCACGTTGTCGCGGCTGGTGAAGATGATCGGCTGGGTGGCCGTGCCGACGGCGTTGATGCGCTGGCCGCGGTTGACGGCGATCCAGGAGGCGCCGCTCGAGGCGAAGACGATCACGCCGGGCTGGATCGTGAGCACGATCGGCGCGGCCGCCGTGGGCGCCGCACCGAGGTCGGTGCCGACGTCGACGCGGCCGTTCAGCGAGTAGAGCACGCCGGGCAGGCGCGCCAGCGTGGTGCTGCGCGTGATGCGCGCAGGCAACTCGCAGACGCGGTAGGTGCCGGTCGGGCCGGTGATGGTGCCGCGATCGGCGAGACCCGCAGGGTCGTCGATCGTCGGGCAGCCGTTCGCGGGGGTCACCAACGCCGGCCCTGTCGGCGCCGGGGCGGGGGCCGGAGCCGGCGCTGGCGCCGGGTTGTTGATCGTGACGTTGCCGCCGGTGCCCGGCGAGTCGATCGACTCGGCGCCGCAGGCCGCGAGCGCGGCGCAGGCACTGAGGAGGGGAATCAGGCGTTCGACGTTGGACCGGGCCATGTCTGCTCCGAATCCGGCGGGGCCGGAAGGTGGTGGGTTCTTCTGCATCGCGACGGCCGAGGGGTCGTCGCTGCGAGGCCCGCGAATCCTAGGAAGCGAACATGAAACGTTCGTGACAATGGAGGCCCGATGGCGCCTTTCTCGTGAACTCGGCCAGGCCGCCGGGATGACCGGTCACGCCAATGTGACGTTCATGTTTCGGTCATGTGACGCCGGTGTTGCGTTCGCGGGTACGCCGGCACGTCTGTTCGCAGGGCGGGCGCGCGGCCCTGACCGGGCCGGCCTGGCTGGGCACGCCTGCGCCTCGCGGGGTGACGGCTCGCTTCAGAAGTTGAGCGTGTCGCGCAGCCACTCGGTGACGCCGCTGCCCGCCTTCCAGGCGGCCCAGGCGATCGTGCCGCAGTAGAGCGCGCCGGCGAGAGTGGCCAGGTAGCCGAGCACGATCACGATGCCATCGCGCTCGACCATGCCGATCGAGAGCAACACGACCGCGAGCGCGGGAATCGTGTTCGTGAAGGGCACGAGCGGCAGCGGCAGCATCAGCACCAGCGCCGCGGCGACGATCACCATGCCATTGAGGAAGTTCGCGAGCCGGCTGGTGGTGAGTACCAGCACTCGGGGACGGATCAGCCTCTCGAAGCGGCGGAAGGTCTCGGCTCCCTTCTGCAACGCGGGCAGCACGTGGTGCGACCCCAGGGGGTGGTCCAGCAGGCGCTGCGGTACCAGCGGCAGGCTGTCGGTCGCCACGCCGAAGCCGACCAGCACCATCAGGATGCCGAACACGGTGCTGGTGCCGGGGATCGCCACCGGCAGCAGGAACGGGATCGCGAGGAAGGCGCTGAACAGCAGCAACCCCTGCTCACCGATGAGCTCCAGCAGCTCGCGCACCGTGACGGTATGCGTGCGGATCTCCAGGGCGGCGCGCTCGAAGGCGACCGAGAGGCTGGAGTCGGGCGAATGCAGGTGGGCGGTGGTCACGGGGGCGGTTCCTCGGGGTCGGCCGGTCGGTACGGGGCCTCCGCGGCGCGGATGCTAAGGGATGGCCGGGCACCATGCCCCGGAACTGGTGCTCAGAGGCCGGCCCCGGCCCGGAGACGCGACGCAGCATCGCGACCGCGTCGCACCCACGGCGGGCACGGACCCGGTCCGCGTAGACTCGCGGTGCATGGCAGCCCCCCCGCACCTCCTGCTGGTCTACGGCGGTCATCCCGGCGGGCGGACGGAAACCCTGCGGCGCGCGGTCGTCGCCGGCGCGCTCGGCTGCGGCGAAGCGGTGGAACTGCGCGAGCGGCCGGCGTTGCAGGCTGGGCTCGACGACCTGCTGTGGGCCGACGGCCTGTTGCTCGGCACGCCGGAGCACTTCGGCTACATGTCCGGCGCGCTGAAGGACTTCTTCGACCGCACCTTCTACCCGGCCGAGGGCCGCACCGAGGGGCGACCCTACGGGCTGTTCGTCAGCGCCGGCAACGACGGCTCGGGCACGGTGGCCGCGGTCGCGCGGATCGCGACTGGCTATCGATGGTCGCCGATCGCCGCGCCGCTGGTGGTCGTCGGGGCGCCGGACGCGGCGGCGCTCGCGCGCTGCGAGGAGCTCGGCGCGACCCTGGCCGCGGGGCTCGCTGCGGGAATCTTCTGAAGGCGCGGCGGCGCGGAGTAAGATCGGGGCGTGCGTACCGCAATCCTGTCGATGCTCGCGCTGTGCGGCACGTGGTTCGCAGGACCGGTGGCGATGGCGATCGAAGGACCTTCCTACCGCGTGCTCGAGCGCGACGGCCGCTACGAGCTGCGCGACTACGCGCCCTACCTGCTCGCCGAGACGCGGATCGAGGCGGAGTTCCTCGATGCCGGCAACATCGCCTTCGGCCCGCTGTTCCGCTACATCAGCGGCAACAACGCGCAGCGCCAGGAGATCTCCATGACCGCGCCGGTCACGCAGGCGCCGTCGCGCGGCCGCGGCGAGAAGATCGCGATGACGGCACCGGTCAACCAGGCCCCGGCGCCCGACGGCGGCTACCTCGTCGGCTTCGTCGTGCCGTCGAAGTACACGCGCGACACCGTGCCGCGACCGCTCGACCCCGCCGTGCGCATCCGCGAGGTGCCGGCGCAGCTCGTGGCCAGCTGGCGCTACTCGGGGCGCTGGACCGAGGCGAACTTCCGCGCGGCCGAGGGCGAGCTGCGCGCGCTGCTGCGCGGTCGCGGCCTCGTGGCCGCGGGCGATGCGATCATCGCGCGCTACGACCCACCGTTCATGCCGACCTTCCTGCGTCGCAACGAGGTGCTGGTGCCGGTGCGGCGCGCCGCCGCCTCGCGCACGCCGGACCCCGGTGACCTCGCCGAGGCGGCGGCGCGCGCGGACGGGCTGCAGTCCGGGCTGCTGTCGCGCCTGCAGGCGGCGATCGCCTCCGGCGGGCCGGCCGCCGCGATCGACGTCTGTCGCAGCGAAGCGCCGGCGATCGCGGCGCGGCTCTCGACCGATGGCTGGAACGTACGGCGGGTCGGCACGCGGGTCCGCAACCCCGCGACCGGCCGGCCCGACGACTGGGAACGCGCCGGGCTCGCGCAGTTCGCGCAGCAGCTCGCCGCGGGCGCCGCGCCGCAGACGCTGTCGATCGCCGCGGTCGTCGAGGCACCCGGGCGCGACGGCGCGCAGCTGCGCTGGATGCGGCCGATCGTCACCGGTCCGCTGTGCCTCACCTGCCATGGCCCGGCCGACGCGCAGCCGGCGGAACTGCGCGCGGCGCTGCGGCGCGCGTATCCGCAGGACGAGGCGACCGGCTACGCGGCCGGCGAGCTGCGCGGCGCGTTCTCGGTGACGCGCAGCCTGCCGGCGACGGCACGGTCTGCGCTTCGCAGCGGGTGCGGTCAGGCCGGCGCGTGCCGGATCGCGCGCAGCGCGGCCGAGAGCGCGGCGATCGGCGCGCGGCCCGAGACGTAGTCGTCGAAGGTCCCGAGCACGCGCGCCGCTCCCGACTGGTCGAAGGCCCGGCCGAGGGCACGCGCCCACTTGCCGGCCCGGTCCGCCGGCGTGAGCGGGCGGGCTTCGTCGCCATAGACGTCGCGGACCGTGGCCGAGCGGGCCTGCCCGTCGGCCAGCCGCAGCGTGACGCGTGCCGGCCGGCCGGCCGGATAGCCGGCATCGAGCGACGGGTCGTGCTCCACCCGCACGCGTTCGAGCCACTGGCCTGCGGGATCTCCAGCCAGGGCGGTCCGTGCGAGCGCCGGCCCGGCGAGGCCCTCGGGATCGAGGGCGGCACGGACGATCGCGGCGGCGCTGAAGCGGGCGGCCAGTTCGTTCGCAGGACGCTGGGTGTCGTACGCGAGCGCCGTGGCATAGAGAGCCACTTCGGCGCTCTCGACGTCGTCGTGTCGCAGCGCGCGGCCGGTCTCGGCGCGGTGCGCCTGCTGCAGCCCGGCGAGCGCGTCCGCGAGCCCGCTGAAGTGCGCGCACACCGGGTGCCACTTGAGATAGGCACTGCCGAGCTCGAGGCGCGACCAGCGGCCGTCCCCGCCGACCCCGTCGAGCAATGCTGCAGCACGGAAGTCGGCGCCGGCGCGCGGCCCGAAGAACTGCTCGATGGTGCCGGGGATCGCGCCGAGGCCGGCGAACGCCGACTGCGCGCAGGTGAGCGCGGTGCCCGCGCCGAGCCCGATGAAGAGGTGGTGAACGGTCGCGCCCTGCGACACGGTGTCGCGCCAGCCCATCGGTGCGAGCGTCGCGGCCGACTCGAGCGCGGTGGCGATCGTGGCTGCATCGCCGCCGAGCAGCCGCGCGCAGGCCGCCGCCGTACCGAGCGTGGCCCAGGTGCCGCCGTCGTGCAGCGGCGCGCGCAGGCCGCCGAGCGCGATGCCGACCCGCGTGCCGGCCTCGTAGCCCCCGACGAACGCAGACATGACCTCGGCAGCGGGCGCGTCGCGCACCTCGGCGAGCGCGAGCAGCGCCGGCACCAGGTGGCTCGCGGGGTGGCCACGCGCCATGCGATGCCCGTCCTGCCACTGCAGCACGGTGGTGGCGCCGCCGTTCAGCAGCACGGCGCTCGCCGCGGGGACGCCGTGCGCGAGGCCGATCGCGGTGCACGGCCCGGCCTCGGCCCCGCCGAGGCGCAGCAGCCACGGCGCGAAGTCCGGATGCACCGCGCCCGCGGCGATCACGGCCAGCGTGTCGCGGAACAGGTCGAGGGCCTGGGCGCGGGCCGTGGCCGGCAGCGACGCCCAGTCCGTCGCGGCGACCGCCTGCGCGAGCGCGCGGCTCGCCGGTGCGGAGCCCGCGTACCCGCTCATGGCGCGACCCGTTCCTCCCGCGGCTCGCCTGCCGCCCGCGGCGACTCCTCCAGCACGTCGGCGGCCGCGTCGTTCAGCGCGCGCGTCTCGCGCTGCGGCCGCGTGAGCGGTGCCGGTTCCGGCGTCGCGAGGTTGCCGCGCAGCAGCGCGCGGCCCGCGGCGATGCCGCCGGCGATCTGCAGCCCGAGGCGCTCGGTGTCGCGCCGGCGCACGTCGTCCATGGTCTCCGCGACGAGCTCGTCGGCGAAGCCGAGGCTGCGCAGCACCTGCTCGCCGAACGTGACCGCCGACTCGAAGGTCTCGCGCACCGGCTGCTCGACGCCGGCGGCGACGAGCCGCAGCACGTGGCCGCGGTCGAAGGCGCGCACGTGCAGCTTCGCCAGCGGGAACTCGTGGCGCGCGAGCTCGACGATGCGGTCGGCCGCGGCCGGGTCGTCGACGCAGACCAGTATTGCGTCGGCTCGGCCCGCGCCCGAGGCGTGCAGCACGTCGAGCCGCGAGCCGTCGCCATAGTAGACCTTGAAGCCGAAGCGGGCAGCGGCGCGGATCATGTCGACGTCCGCGTCGATGATCGAGACGTCGACGTCGCGCGCCAGCAGTGGCTGGCTGACCACCTGGCCGAAGCGCCCGAAGCCGATGATCAGCACGCGGCCGGTGAGGCAGGCGGCTTCCTCGATGCCGTCCATCGAGGGCACGGGCCTCGGCAGCAGCCGGTCGAGCAGCAGCACGACCAGCGGCGTGAGCGCCATCGAGAAGATCACGATCGCCGACATCACCGCCGCCGCACGCGGGTCGAACACGCCGGCGGCGAGCGCCGCCGCGTACAGCACGAACGCGAACTCGCCGCCCTGCGCGAACAGTGCCGCCCGCTGCAGCGACTCGCGGTGCGCGGCGCCGAACAGGCGCGCGATGGCGTAGATGCCGAGGCCCTTGACCAGCATGAATGCGGCCACGCCGGCCGCGACCAGGCGCCACTCGCGCGCCACCACCGCGAGGTCGAGCGACATGCCGACCGAGAGGAAGAACAGGCCGAGCAGGATGCCGCGGAACGGCTCGACGTCGGCCTCGAGCTGGTGGCGGAAGGTCGACTCGGACAGCAGCACGCCGGCGAGGAAGGCCCCCATCGCCATCGACAGACCGCCCCATTGCATCGCGAGCGCCGCGCCGAGCACCACCAGCAGCGCCGCGGCGGTCATCACCTCGCGGCCGCCGAGCGCGGCGACGATGCGGAACATCGGGTTCAGCGCCCAGCGGCCGATCGCGATCACCGCGGCGACCACGGCGAGCGCGAGCGCGATCGACTGCCAGGCCGGCTGCGGGGCCGCGGATGCGCCGCCCCCGCCGGGACCAGTCCCGGCGCCCTGCGCGAGGCCGAGGAAGGCGACCAGCGCGAGCAGCGGGATGATCGACAGGTCCTCGAGCAGCAGCACCGAGACGGCCCGCTGCCCGGCGGGCGTCGCGGTCTCGCCACGCTCGTCGAGCATCTTCATGATCACGGCGGTCGAGGAGAGCACGAAGCCCATCGCGCCGATCACCGCGACCGCCGGCGGCCAGCCGAACAGCAGGCCGACGCCCGAGAGCAGCGCGCCGCAGGCGAGCACCTGCGCGACGCCGAGGCCGAAGATCTCGCGGCGCAGCGCCCAGAGCTTGGCGGGCCGCATCTCCAGGCCGATCAGGAACAGGAACAGCACCACGCCGAGCTCGGCGACGTGCAGGATCGCCTCCGGGTCGCGGAACAGCGCGAGGCCGAAGGGACCGATCAGCAGGCCCGCGCAGAGATAGCCCAGCACCGCGCCGAGCCCGAGCTTGCGGAACAGCGGCACGGCCACCACCGCGGCCGCGAGCAGCGCAACGGCGTGGCCGAGATCCAGGGACGACGATTCGGCGGCCACGCTTGCCTCCCGTCGCCGGTTCGCCCGGCGGACGCGAGCAGCTTAGCGAATGCGGCCCCCGCCGTGCTGGGGCGCACCGGTGGCAGGCCGGGGCCGCCGCGCGACACCGTCACGGAGCGGACGATCCGCGCCCATGGCGCGGGCGCTCAGGCCGCCGCGACCAGCTCCGGCTTCGCGGCGGGCGCACTGCTGCGGATCAGGTGGTCGAAGGCCGACAGCGCCGCCGTCGAGCCCGCCCCCATCGCGATCACGATCTGCTTGAACGGGACCGTGGTCGCATCGCCGGCGGCGAACACGCCCGGCAGCGAGGTGTGGCCGCGCTCGTCGATCACGATCTCGCCGCGCGGCGAGAGCTCCAGCGTGCCCTTCAGCCACTCGGTGTTCGGCAGCAGGCCGATCTGCACGAAGATGCCCTCGAGCTCGATCGTCTGCACGCCGCCGCCGACGCGGTCCTTCCAGACGAGGCCGGTGACCTTGGCGCCGTCGCCGCGGACCTCGGTGGTCTGGGCATTCAGCAGCACGGTGACGTTCGGCAGGCTGCGCAGCTTGCGCTGCAGCACCTCGTCGGCGCGCAGCCTGGAGTCGAACTCGAGCAGCGTCACGTGGCTGACGATGCCGGCGAGGTCGATCGCCGCCTCCACGCCCGAGTTTCCGCCGCCGATCACCGCGACGCGCTTGCCCTTGTAGAGCGGGCCGTCGCAGTGCGGGCAGTAGGCCACGCCCTTGGTGCGGTACTGCTCCTCGCCCGGCACGTTCATCGAGCGCCAGCGCGCGCCGGTGGCGAGCACCACGGTGCGCGAGCGGAGGCTCGCGCCGTTGGCGAGCTGCACCTCGATCAGCCCGCCCGGCTCGGCGGGCGGCATGAGCTTCTCGGCGCGCTGCAGATTCATGATGTCGACGTCGTACGACTTCACGTGCTGCTCGAGCGCGACCACGAGCTTCGGGCCCTCGGTCTCCTTGACGGAGATGAAGTTCTCGATCCCCATGGTGTCGAGCACCTGGCCCCCGAAGCGCTCCGCGGCCACGCCCGTGCGGATGCCCTTGCGCGCCGCATAGATCGCCGCCGAGGCGCCCGCGGGGCCACCGCCGACGATCAGCACGTCGAACGGCTCCTTGGCGCGGATCTTCTCGGCCTCGCGGGCCGCAGAACCGGTGTCGAGCCTGGCGAGGATCTGCGCGAGCTCCATGCGACCGGACGCGAACGGCTTGCCGTTCAGGAACACCTGCGGCACCGCCATGATCTCGCGCGCCTCGACCTCCGCCTGGAACAGCGCGCCGTCGATCGCCACGTGCTTCACGCGAGGGTTGACGACGCTCATCAGGTTCAGCGCCTGCACCACGTCCGGGCAGTTCTGGCAGGAGAGCGAGAAATAGGTCTCGAACAGGAAGTCGCCCTGCAGCGCCTTGGCCTGCTCGATCAGCTCGAGCTCGACCTTCGGCGGATAGCCGCCCACCTGCAGCAGCGCGAGCACCAGCGAGGTGAACTCGTGGCCGAGCGGGATGCCGGCGAAGCGCACCTGCACGTCGGTGCCGACGCGCTGGATCGCGAACGAGGGCTTGCGCGGGTCGTCGTCGCGACGCACCAGCGAGATCAGCGGCGACAGCGCGACGATCTCGCCCAGCAGTTCCTCGAGCTCGCGCGAGGCCGGCGAGTCGTCGAGCGAGGCCACGAGCTCGATCGGCAGCGTCAGCCGCTCGAGGTAGCCCTTGAGCTGGGTCTGCAGGTTCGGGTCGAGCATGGCGGGCCTCCAGGGTCGTTGCGGATCGTCGATGTCGTCGATCGGCGGGTCGGGTGGATCGCGCGCCGCCGTCCCCAGGGGGGGTCGGGGGGTCAGGGACGGCGGCGCGGATCCAGCAGAACGGTCGGCGTCGGCTTCAGATCTTGCCGACGAGGTCGAGCGAGGGCGCGATCGTCTTGGCGCCTTCCTTCCACTTCGCCGGGCAGACCTCGCCCGGGTGCGAGGCGACGTACTGCGCAGCCTTCAGCTTGCGCAGGGTCTCGCCCATGTCGCGCGCGATCGCGTTGTCGTGGATCTCCAGGGTCTTGATCACGCCCTCGGGGTTCACGACGAAGGTGCCGCGCAGCGCCAGGCCTTCCTCCTCGATGTGCACGCCGAAGGCGCGGGTCAGCGCGTGGGTCGGGTCACCGACCAGGGGGAACTTCGCCTTGCCGACGGCCGGCGAGGTCTCGTGCCACACCTTGTGCGAGAAGTGAGTGTCGGTGGTGACGATGTAGATCTCGGCGCCGGCCTTCTGGAACTCTGCATAGTTCTGCGCCGCGTCCTCGACCTCGGTCGGGCAGTTGAAGGTGAAGGCGGCCGGCATGAAGACGATGACCGACCACTTGCCCTTCAGCGTGGCATCGGACACCTCGACGAACTTGCCGTTGTGGAAGGCCGTCGTCTTGAAGGGCTTGACCGGGGTGTTGATCAGGGACATCGCTGGGACCTCGTCAGGGTGGGGTTGAGATGGCAGGTGGAAGAATGACGCTACTCTAGGGTCCCGCCACCGATAGCGGAAATGGATTGCTCCTATCCGGGTCATCGGCTTCTTCTATAGAAATTCCCGCGACCCCGGGCTCCCGAGGCGAGCCCCCCGGCCCGCCCGAGGTGGGCAGGCGACGCGATCCGCCGGTCGACCGGGATGCGAACCGCTGGCGCCGCAGCCGCAGGTCGCCGCGCGGGCACCCTATTCACCCGCGCTGACGCGCGGCAAAAGCCCCGAAAATGATCCCGTTTCCGCTCATCGTCCGCGATCTGGCCGATGAACCGGAGCTTTCCCGAGGATTCCGGCGGCATGGATCCGGGAGCGGCCTGCCCCCACGCCGCGCCTGTCCGTCCCCCCTTCCCCAATCCTCCCCGACGCCCGCCCGGCCGACCAACCGTGCACGGCCGTCGCGGCCCGTGGCTGCCGGGCGAGCCCGCCGCGTCGTGTGCGGGCGACATTTTGACCGCCTGCGCGCGGGTCTCTAGATTGGCCGGCTCCCCCTTCGGCATGGTTCACGACGTTGCGCAACACGTTCCCCCGCGTGCTGGCCGCCGCCATGGCAATCGCGCTGACGCTGTCGATCGGCCGGGTTCCCGCGGCCATGGCGGCTGCGGCACCGTTCGACCTCGACGGCCCGGACCTCGCGGCCCGCGTCACGCGCGCGGGCACGACGCTGCCGATCGCCGAGGTGCCGAACCTGCTGCCGGGCGATCGCATCGCGATCGCGGCGGACTTCCCCGAGTCACAATCGGCGAAGTACCTGCTGGTCGTCGCCTTCCTGCGTGGCGCCACCAACCCGCCGCCGGACGAATGGTTCTTCCAGTGCGAGACCTGGAAGCCGAAGTGCCGCGACGGCGGGCTCGCCGTCACGGTACCGCCCGGCGCGCAGCAGGCGCTGGTGTTCCTCGCGCCTTCGTCGGGCAACGGCTTGCGCACGCTGGTCGGCGCCGTGCAGGGTCGCCCGGGCGCGTTCGTGCGTGCCGCGCAGCAGTTGAACCAGGCGAGCCTCGACCGGGCGCGGCTCGAGATCTATCTGCAGGACCTGCGCAGGCTCGACGCCGCGAGCGCGGAGCGCGTCCGCGAGGCGACGCCGCTGCTGGCGCGCAGCCTCGCGATCAAGGTCAACGAGAAGTGCCTCGACCGCACGCCGCAGCTGCAGATCCCCTGCCTGATGGAGGGCCAGGAGACGCTGATCCTCTCCGACGGCCACGGCGCCTCGATGATCGAGGCCCTGACGGCCGGCCCCGCGGCCGAGGTGCTGATGACGGCCGCGGCCACGCCGCAGCTCAACCGCGGCTATTACAGCCCCTACATCTCCTCGGTCCTCGACCTCGCGCGGCTGCTCGACCCGTTCAAGCGCGCGAACTACACCTACGTGCCGGCGCTCGCGTTCCCGCGCGACGCGCGGCTGTCGCTGCGGCTCAACACCCCGCCCTCGTTCCAGGACCCGAAATCCGTGCTGGTCGCGGCGCTGCCGGCGATCGAGCCGGCGCGCCCGCCGCCGATGCGCGCGGTGGATCCGCGCGACATCTTCTGCGCACGCCGCGCCTCGCTGGTGCTGCCGGTCGAGGGCGCGCCGCTGGTGTTCGGCACGCAGTATGCGCACGGCCTGCACCTGCGGCTGACGCGCGAGGACGGGTCCGAGGTGCAGCTCGCGGCCAGGCCCGACGCCCTGCAGGGCGGCTTCGTGGTCGACACCTCGCCGCTCGCCTCGGCGAGGCTCGGGCCGGGCGTACGCGGCGTGCTGCGCGGCCGATGGGGCTTCGAGGACTGGGTCGGGCCGGAGTTCCAGCTGGTGATGCCGCCGCGGCAGGGCTGGCGCGCCGCCGGCGCCGAGGAGGACACCCTGATCGTCGGCCGCGACGGCACCGTGCGCGTGCGCGCCGAGAGCGTCAGTTGCCTGCGGGACGTGGAGGTCGAGGCGCCGGGCGGACGGCGGCTCGCGGCGCAGTGGGAGCGAGTCGCGCCGGGCGAGGTGGTGGTGAGGTTCCCGCTGCAGCAGGTGGAGCCGGGCGCGCTGACGCTGCGGCTGGCGCAGTACGGTGCCGACGAGCCGCAGCAGGTGCAGGTGCGGACCTATGCCGTCGCGGCGCAGGTCGATGCCTTCGAGTTCCACGAGGGCGATGCGCAGGGCGTGCTGAAGGGACAGCGACTCGACCAGGTGACCCGCCTCAGTGCCCACGGCGTCGAGTTCGTGCCGGCCGGGTTCTCGCGCGGCAGGGGCAACGACGAGCTCCTGATGCGGCTGCGCGACCTGGAGACGCAAAGCCTGCTGCCGAAGGCCGGCGAACCCCTGGCATCGCGCGCGTCGCTGGACGACGGGCGGGTGCTCGCGCTGCGCGCAACGGTGCTGCCGCCGCGTCCCCAGGCGAGCCTGGTCGCGAGGAACGTATCGCTGCCGCGTGGCGCGCAGGACCCGGCGATCCGCGTCGCCACCGACGCCGGCCTGCCGCAGGGTGCCACGCTGACCTTCACGCTGCGCGCCAGCCGACCGAACGTGTTCGGTCCGGACGCGCGCGTCGAAGTCGCATCCCTCGACGGCGGCTTCGCGACCACGCTGGCGCTGGCGCAGAACCGGTTGAAGGTCGCCGGTCCCGGCGTGGTGGTCGCCGCGCTCGACCCGGCGCGGGAGTTCGGGCCTGCGGCCTTCGGACCGCTGCGCTTCCGCGTCGCGAGCAGCGACGCCATCGGTGACTGGCAGCCGCTGACCACGCTGCTGCGCGTGCCGGAACTGGTGGAGCTGAAATGCCCTGCCGCGAACGACGCGACCTGCAGCCTCGCGGGCACCGACCTCTACCTGATCCAGTCGATCGGTCGCGGCCCCGATTTCACGGACGAGGTGCAGGTCCCGGAGGGCTTTCCGGGCTCGCTGCTGCCCGTGCCGCATCCGGGTGACGAGGGGCTGTACCTGCGGCTGCGGGACGACCCGACGGCGGCGCATGCAGTCCAGCTCCGGGCCCAGGCCATGGAGCCGCAGCACCCCGCAGGCTGAGCGCACGGCACGGCGTCCTCATCGTCGCGAGCGGCCGCTCAGCACCTCCCACGCCAGCACGTGGTTCGCGGCGATGAACCACGCCTTCGGGAAGTCGGTGCGCGTGACGCGCAGGTCGCCGACCACCGCGTCGCGCTCGAACAGGCGGTGCCCGAGCAGTCCGGGCGCAGCGTGCACCACGGGGAACAGCAGCAGGGCGAGCGGCACCGCGGCGAGCAGCGACCCCGCGACCCAGGCGAGGCCGAGCAGCGTGCCGGCGACGTGCAGCGCGACGTTCGCCGGATGGCGGTGCTCGAGGCGGCGGCTCGCATCCTCGAGACCCGCGGCCTCGAGGCACTCACCACGAACGCCGCCGCCGAGCGCGCAGGCGTCAGCATCGGCTCGCTCTACCAGTACTTCCCGTCCAAGCAGGCGCTGGTCGCGGAACTCGCGCGGCGCCAGCAGGCTGGCCTGCTCGCGGCGCTCGAGCGCGAGTTGCAGTCACGGCCACCGCGAAGCCTCGCTGACGGCGTGCGACGCCTGGCGAGGATCGCCGCGCAGGCCCAGCTGGAGCGCGCTGCGCTGGCGCGCGCCCTCGACCAGGCCGAGGCGAACCAGCCAGCGGATGCGGAACTGGAACGAACCAACCGGCGCATCGGGGCGCTGGTCGCCGACGTGCTGCGGCAGTTCGCCCCCACCGCCGCGCCGGTGGAGGTCGCGACGCGCGACGTCTTCGCGATCGTTCGGGGAATGACCGATGCAGCGGGCCGTGCCGGCGAGGACGATCCCGCGGGGCTGGCCGCGCGGGTCACGCGGGCGGTGCTCGGCCTGCTCGGCCCCTGACGGACGACCGGGCTGACCGGACACACCGCGCCGCAGGCAGGCTGCGCAGTCCACGCCTGCCGGAAACGACGGGCACCGGGGGCGCTACGGGACGAAAAAAAGAGCGATCCGGCAAGCGGACCGCTCCTTATCGGGCCGGCGCGCCGGGACGACGCCCGGCGCATCGACCATGGCCGGCAGCCGCCGGCCGGGCGCGCCTTACCAGCGACCGCCGCCGCCGCCGCCACCGCCGGAGCGACGCGCTCCGCCGTAGCCGCCGCCGCCACCACCGCCGGACGGGCGATCCTGCGCCTCGTTGACGCGCAGCGCACGACCGCCGAGCGACTGGCCGTTGACCGCGCCGATGGCCTTCGCGGCATCCGACGAGGACATCTGCACGAAGCCGAAGCCGCGCGGGCGGCCGGTGTCGCGATCGGTGGGCAGGGCGACCGATTCGACGGTGCCGTGGCTGGCGAACAGCGAACGGACCTCGTCCTCGGTGGCGGTGAAGGGCAGGTTGCCGACATAGATCTTGGTCATGGGAACTCCGAAACGAACGTATTGATGACAGCACGGCGCGAGGCCGCACGGACGACCGCGGCAGCGGAGACGGAGGCCAGACTTGGGTTACGGCAGCCGACGCCCGCAGCACGCGGGGATCGAGGTCAATGCGGCTGTCGACGGGGCGCGGGACGCGCTGCAACAAACGAACGGGCTACGATCTGGGCGGCACCCTAGCACGTCCTTCGCCGCCCTGCCCGACTTCCGCTCGAAAACCGGGCAGCGCCGCACGAAACGGCGTAGAACGTGGTCCCTGTCCCACGGAGTCCCGATGGCCAAGGTCAATTACCGCCTGCAGAAGCGCCAGCGCGAAGAAGCTCGCAAGAAGGTCCAGCTCGAGAAGCAGGCCAAGCGCGGCCGCGTGCCCGATGCACCGGACGCGACCGGCACCGCGGACACCCCGGCGGTCGAGCCCGACTCGCCGCCCGACGCCGCCACGCCCCCCGCGGCACGTTGACCCCGCCGAGGGGCGCGTCACTCGCCACGGCGATGCGGCCCCGTTGACCCGATGCACGGCCCGCAACTCGCGGGCCCGCTGCTGCGGCGTATCCCTTGCAGCTTGCTCATCCAGCCATCGCTGCGACGGGCACTGGATCGCCTGTTTTGGGCATTCGCCTGCGCCGCGTGGCAATTCGCCGCGCCAGAATCCCGCCGCCCTCCGGATCCACGGACGGTCGGTGTATCCGTACGTCCGTCCGTCCATCCGGCAGGCACCGCGCACGCGCGAGCTTCGTTCCCCGAACCACTTTCTCGCCAGGAGACCTCCGCATGAAGACCCCGTTCACCTTCGCAGCGATCTGCACCGCACTGTCGGTCGCCGCCCTGCCGTCGCTGGCCGCCGATGCGGCCAAGTCGCCGGGCCCGACCTGCAGCAACGTCGTCTATGACGCCGAGTTCCTCGCGGCCTATCCGCGCGCGGCCGCCGCCTGCCAGGAGGTGGTCACGGTCAACGGCAAGTCGGCCGTGCGCTTCACGGCCACGGTCTCGAAGGTGAAGCCGGACTTCATCTCGCTGCAGTTCCTCAACACGATGGGCAAGCCCATCGAGCCGGTGCAGACGCTGACGCTGCTGCCGCAGGCCGGCCAGACGCTGCGCGTCAACGGCAATGAAGTGCCGTTCTCGAAGCTCGCGAAGGGCGACAAGGTCGACTTCTGGATCCCCGAGAAGACGCTCGGCGTCGTGACGAACCCGAACGCGACCGCGGTCTCGACGATCGTTCTGCCCTGAGCTCCCCCGGCGGCCCGGACGCGGGGCGTCGCCGGCCGCGTCCGGGCCGGTCGGCAGGATCATCCTCCTTCCCGTTCACTGCAGGTAAACCCCATGCCCGTCTCCGCGAGACATCGCGCTCTGCTGCTGCTGGCGTTCCTGGCACCCACCGCGGCGTTCACCGCCTCCGACAAGGTCGCACGGCAGCAGGAAGACCTGCGCAAGATGGCGCGCAGCACCATCGAGGAACTGTACCGCCTGCAGCCGCGGTCGCAGGACGCGCTGAAGAACGCCGCCGGCTATGCGGTGTTCAGCAACTTCGGCCTCAAGATCCTGGTCGGCGGCGGAGGCTCGGGCAACGGCGTCGCGTTCGACCGCGAGGGGCGCAACGTCACCTACATGAAGATGGCCGAGATCCAGGCCGGGCTCGGGGTCCGCGCCAAGAAGTATCGCCAGGTCTGGGTGTTCGAGAACGCCTCGGACCTCGAGCGCTTCACCAACTCCGGCTGGGAACTCGGCGGCCAGGCCACGCTCTCGGCCAAGCTCAACGGCGAGGGCGGCAGCGTGTTCACCGGAGCGCTGTCGGTGCGACCCGGCGTCTGGCTGTACCAGCTCTCGGGCGACGGACTGGCCGCCGACCTCACCGCCAAGGGCACGCGGTACTACCGCAACAAGGCGCTGAACTGACGCTCAGTCTTCCTCGTCTTCTTCCGCTTCGGCGCTGCCCGGGGGCGGCGCGCCGAAGCGGTACTCGAACGACACGCCGACGAACGTGGCGTCGAAGCGGTCGGCCACGGCCCCGAGCGCGAGCAGGTTCGGCACCGTAGCCGGCCCGACGCCGTCGCGCAGCCAGTCGTCCTCGTCGAGGCTCGAATACGCGAGCCGCGCCTGGACGCCGAGCGCCGGCGTCGCCTGGTAGCGCAGCGCGAGCCGCGCGGTGCCCTGCGTCACCCTCGCCTGGGGATAGGCGTCGCGCTGGCCGGCCGCGAGCAGCGTGGCGTCGCCGGCGGACTCGGAGTAGCGCAGGTCGCCCCGCACCCGCCACTTCGGCGCCGGCTGCCATTCCGCGCCTGCCCCGGCCGACCAGAACGTCTCGTCGTTCTGTACTTCCCAGTCGGCACCCGCGGGGCGCGCCTGGCCGAGCTGCTTCGAGGTCACTTCCTGGTAGCTCGCGTCGCCGTGCACGCTGAGCGTCTCCGAGATGGTCCACGCGAGCTGGGTGCCGAGGCTCGAGGTACGCCCGTCGGTGAGGCCGAGCGGCGAGCGGCGGTAGGCGTCCTTGGTGGTGCGGCCCTGCAGGGCCAGCGTCACCGACTCGCCGGCGGTCCACGAGAGGGCGAGTTCCTGCAGCCACCGGTCGCGGTTCGCGAGATTGTACTTGCGCAGCAGCGGGTTCTCGCCCGGGGCCAGCGCCGCGAGGTCGAGGCCGGAGGCCTCGCGATGCAGCAGGCCGGCCTTCAGGGTGGCCGACAGGGCGTCGCCCGCGCGGATGCGCGCGCGCAGGTGGCCGCCATCCTCGACCGTCTTGCGCACGTCCTGGTTCGCGCGCGTCACTTCGTCCCAGATGCCGGTGCCGCCGATGCGCAGCCAGGACGAGAGCGCGTAGTCGGCGGAGCCCTCGAGGCGCGTGCGCTCGTAGTCGTAGCGCGGCGTGAGGTCGGTGCCGCCCGGGAAGGTGTCGGTGACGACGTAGGCGAGCGCGAGCGGCGGCGAGGCGTCGTCGCGGTCGTCGCGCCGCGCGACACCGCGCAAGGCGAGCCCCGGCAGGGGCTGGCTGGCGAGGGTGAGCGCGTAGTTCGCGATCTCGACCCGGCCGTCGAGCGAGGCGAGCGGAGCGAGCGAGCCCGCGGCAGTACTGGGCGGCAACAGCGCATCGTCCTGCTGGAGTCGGCCCACCGACGCCGAACCGCTGACCAGGGTGTCCCAGAAGTCGAGCCGCCAATGGCCGCCGATCGCGAACTGGTGGCTGTCGTTGTCCGGAGCGAGCGCGAGGCGGCCGCTGGCGGCCGCGGGCAGCACCGGCAGATAGGGGTTCTGGAAGGTCAGCGCGGTGTTGCGGTTGCGGAACACCGAACCCGAGTAGGCGACCCGCAGCGCGCCGCGCTCGCTGGCCCACGACGCTCCGGCCTCGAAGTCGTCGGTGACGTGGTCGATCGGCACCGGCAGCTGCACGGCGCTGTTGAGGAATGCGCCGTAGCTCGCGGCCGTGCCGTCGCGCTCCTGCTGCGTCCAGTTGGCGAACAGCGTCCAGCGCCGACCCGCGAGGTAGCGCGCGGCGAGCCCGTACGAATTGCGGTCGGTGCCGATGTCGCGATCGTCGAGCGAGGCGCCGAGCCGCATCATGCCGCCAGTGCCGATCGCGCGCACCCAGTCGCGCGGCAGTCCGAGGCTGGCCGCGCCCGAGAAGGGCGTGCCGGTGATCTCGAAGCGTCGCCACGGGACCGCGTCGTAGTGGAGCGTGACGTCGTAGCGCCCCTCGCGGCCGAGCAGGGCGCGACCAGACGCCGTGGGCATGCCGATGCCACTGGCGGAGTAGCGCGCGAAGGCGCCGGACTCACCGCGCCAGTAGCCCTCGACCGCGCCGTCGAGGCGCGCCTCGTCCTCGTCGAGGCCCGTGAAGCGACCGCTCGCGGCATTCGCGCCGTCGACGTAGACGGTGCCCACGGAAGTCTCGGTGCGCGAGCCCTCGCGGAAGGGGCAGGACTCGCACTTCCACTGGCTCGTATCGACGGCCTGCGCGGCGGCGGGCATCGCGGTGACGAGCCATCCCAGCACCACGCCAGGAGCGACGACGGACGAAGCGAAGCGGCCGTGGGCGGTCATGAGGGTCCTAGCGCATCAGTCGCGCACCCGACGGGTGGTTCGACCCGTGGACCTGCGAGTGGCAGTTGAGGCAATTGCCGACGACCGTATAGACGCTGGCCGCGCCGCGTCCCGGCAGGTTGTCGGAGGTGTTCGCGAGGGAGGGGTGACCCGCGGCCTGGTGGCACTGCTGGCAGAGGAAGCTGCCGCGCGTCTTGAGGATCGAGGGGTTGGCGGAGCCATGCGGCGCGTGGCAGTTCGTGCAGTCCTCCTGCACGGGCTGGTGCTCCCACAGGAACGGGCCGCGCAGGTCGGCATGACAGGTGGTGCAGGTCTCGGTGACACCCGCCTTCAGCAGCTCGGCGGGCGTCGCCGAGCCGTGGGGCTGGTGACAGGAAGTGCAGGCCATCGAACCCTCGGGCAGCGGATGCCGGTAGGGCATGTGGTCGGCTGCCTTCTGCGCGAGGTGACAGGTGCCGCAGACCTCGACCTGCCCGGTGCGCAGCGACACGGGGTCGCGCGCGGCGTGGCTGGAGTGGCAGTCGGCGCAGCCGACTTCGCTGCGCGAGTGGGCGGCGCTCGCCCAATGGTTGGTCGCCGCAGCGTGGCAGGTCAGGCACTGCGCATCCTGCTCTGCGACGGGCGTCGCGGCGTCGCGGCCGAACTCGATCAGCTTCGGCCGAGCTGCACCGCGGCCACGGGCGTGCGCGTCACCGGGCCCGTGGCAGGCCTCGCACTGCAGCTGGCCGTGCCCGAACGGCGAGCGTGGGTCGCCCGGCGTGGCGTGGGCGGTCTCGAACAGGCCGAGCACTGCCGGGTCGTCGTGGCAGCCGAGGCAGGTGTCGGCACCGCGGCGGCTGTATGCAGCGCCGGGTCCGGCCCCGGTTGCCGCGGCGGGCGGCGTCGCCGGTGCAGGCGCGGTCGCAGGCGACGATGTGCCGGTCCCCTGGTCACTCGCCGCTGCGGTGGTCGCGGTCGCGTCGGGCGCGAGCGCCGCGAACGCCGCGCCGAGCCCAACGGTCGCGGCGAGCGCGCAGGCTGCGAGCCGCCAGTGCGTCGCGCGCGACATCAGTTGAACTTGAAGGTGCCGATGCCGTGGACCTTCTTCACGTCCGCCGACGCGCCGGCGGCGTGGCAGAGCCCGCAGGTCTCCGTGGTCGATGCCACGTTCGCGACGCCGGCCGGCCCGACCTGCTTGGTCCAGAAGCTCGCGATCGAGCCGGCGACGCTTGCATCACCGGCGAGCACCCCCGGTGCACCACCGTTCTGCTGCATGTGCGCGACGGCCACAGGGCTGACGTGGCACGCCGAGCAGGCTGCCGTGCTCGGCGACGTGGCGCGGTCGTCGGCCGGGTCGGTGCGGGAGCCGCCGGTGTCGAAGGTGGTCGCGAGCACCTGCGTGGCATCCACCGGGAAGTAGGTGTTGGGCAGGTGGCAGCCCTCGCAGTTCGACAGGTCCCCCGGGTACTTCACGTCAGCGTAGTCGTTGACGGAGTTGCCGAAACCGTAGAACACGGTGCGCTTGCCCGCCGCGGCGCGCGACCCGCCGGCGTGGATCGCGTGGATCATCCACTTCAGGTCGATGCTCTGCTCCCGCAGGCCGTCCACGGCGCCGCCCGCGGGGCGACGACCGATGTCGGTCGCGCCAGGGTTGTGGCAGGCGGCGCATAGTTCGGTGTTGCCATTGCGGTTGTTGCCGTGGAACGAGACCACGCTGTGGCAGTCGTTGCACTTCTTGATGTCGACGACCTGGCGGCGCGCCACCGGCGAGGCATCGGTGATCCGGAACGCGCGGCCCGCCGCGGCGACGGTCAGCGAGGTCGGCGACGTCGCGCCGGGCAGCACGACGTTCGGACGACCCTCGAGGTACGCGACCCCCGAGCCCGTGACACCGCTGGCCGGGATCGGCACGGTCCCGGTCTTGGTGAACGTACCGTCCGGGTTCGCCGTCGCGCCGCTCTTGAAATCGAGCGCGACCGGCTGTGCCGCGCCGACGTTGCCGCCGTTGTTGGCGAACTCGCGCGTGCTCCAGGCGAAGTCGACGCGCAGCGAGGCATTGCCGGTCTGGAACGGGCCGCCGGCCGCCTGGATGTTGTAGGGCAGGTTGCCGTTGGTCGGGTCAGTGACGCGGATGGTCGCGACCGGCAGCTGCCCCGGGGCGGTGTTCGCCACCGAGACGACCTCGTAGGCGAAGCGATTCGACGCCTCCGCGACCGGGATGCGGTGCGCGGCGAGCACGCGCAGCGCCCCGTTGGCGAAGTTCGAAGTGGGGCCGTGGCACGTGCCGCAGTCGTTGTCGCGCGCGGCGATGCCGCCGTGGCCCTGGCCGGTGGCGAAGTTGACGTCGTCGTGGCAGGAACCGCAGGAGGCCGTGTTGATCACCGTCTGGAAGTTGTTCGACTGCGGCGTCGCAGCGTTGCTCTCGCGATGGCAGGTACCGCAATTGCGCACGTCCTGCGAGTGCACGACGGTGTTGTAGTTGTGCAGCGTGGCGCCGAAGCCCCAAACCGTGTAGCCCTTGCCCTGCGCCGGCGCGGTGTTGCCGCTCGCGACGACGCTGGGGAGGCTCCGGCCCATGTGGATCTTGTGGACCATCACGGTCATGTCGAGCGAGTTGCCCGACTGCGCGTCGATGGTGCCGGGGTTGTGGCAGGTGACGCAGTGGGCGACGTCGGTGCGCGGGCCGCCGTGGAACGCCAGCTTGTCGTGGCAGGCGGCGCAGTCGGAGGTGTCGACGATGTCGCGCCGCGCCGGCAGGTTGGTCGTGGCGCCGGTCGCGGGCACGTAGGTGTAGACCGGGTTGTTGGTGCCGAGCAGCCGCAGGCCGCTGGGGTTCGGATTGGGGTTGCGGATCTCGAGGCCGACGCGATGCGTCAGGGCCGGCTCGAACGCGATCGCCGGACCGGGACCCGGGCTGCTGGCCTGCGTCGCCTGGCCGAGGTCGGTCGCGAAACGGAAGGTGTAGCTGCCGTCGCCCGCATCCGTCAGCAGCGGCGTCGGCGCGTTGGTCGCCGCATTCTGCGAGGTCGCCTGGCGCTGCGCCACGTTGCCCCAGCTCGGTGGCGTGGTCGCGGCGACGGTCGGGTTCTCGGCCCGGTTGATGTACGAGACCCACTGGCTCGAGCCGCCGTCTCGGCCCGGCACGAGCTTCGCGATCGTGAAGCTCGCGGCACCGGGCGGCAGGCCGCGCAGCGGCTGGCCGAGCTCGTTGGCGAGGCGGAACGAGACCGTGGGCTGCGACGGCGTGCCGCCGACGCCGGTGATGGTCGCGACGATGGTCACGCCGCCGTTGGCGGCATTGAGCTGGGCGATGTCGAGCGCACTACCCGAGCCGGAGGGCCCGGGCGGACCGGAGACGCCAGGCGGGCCTGACGGTCCCGGGGTACCGATCGTGCCGTCGGCGCCCGAGCAGCCGACCAGCACCAGCGTCGCACCCAACGCGCTCGCCCAAGCCGCCAGCCGCGTGCGGCGGCCCCGCCGAATTTCTACCGTCACCACTCGCCTCCCCTGCATCCCCAGCGTCCCGGGCGGCACGCCGCGCGCGCGACGACGCCCGAGCTTCCCACCGGCGGCGCGCACGGAGATGGTTGCCGCACGTACGCCCTGTATACCGCCCCTGAATCGAGCCAGAGCACTCGCGCTGCCCGTAATGAGCACGCGGTGACGTCGCGGCGTGGACGGGATCAGTCGTCGCCGGACAGTGCTACCGCGACGCCGACGACCGCCGCGCCGATCACCACGCCCTTGAGCACCTCGTCGCCATCGTCGCGGTCGCGGTAGTAGCGATCGTCGCGCCATCGATCCTCGCGCAGCTCGCGACGGATCTCGCGGCGCGCCTCGCGCTTCTCGCGCTCGACCTCGCGGTAGCCCTCGCGGATCTCGCGGCGTGCGCAGTCGCGCGTGGTGCAGCGGCGGATCTCGCGGCGCGCCTCGCGCTTCTCGCGTCCTACCTCGCGCACACCCTCGCGCACTTCCCGGCGCACCTCGTAGCGCTGCGCCACGACCTCGGCAGGCAGCAGCCCGGCGAGGAGGGCGACCAGGGCCACCCCGAGCGTAGAGGCCGCGCGGGCGATCATGGCTTGTCGCCCCGCTGGGCGCGGAACTTCGCGACGCGCGCGTCGTATTGCTGGAGCACCTCCGAGCACTCGGCTGTGGATATCTGCATCGAGGTGCCGTAGCCGAAACCCGACGAGTAGAGGAACGACCGGTCGGTGCCGAACAGCCGTGCGATCACGGCCGCGAGGTCGAGCACCTCGCGCTCGAGCTTGTCGCGCTGCGCGGGAACGACACAGCCGCGCGCGAGCCCCGAGAGGTAGCCGAAGCTCTTCAGCGACTCGTCGAGCGCTTCCTCCTCGTCGAGGGCCGCGGCCTTCGGCGCGGCGGTGGACGCGGCCCGCGGTGCGTCGGCCGCGGCGACGGACGTGCAGGGCAGCGCCGTGCACGCGAGGCAAAGGATGGCGGTCAGGATTGGTTTCACGTAGGCCTCCTGGCGAGAGTGCGCGCACGTTCGCAGCGCCGCGCACGACGCGGCAAGCGGCGGCGACGCGCAATCGCCCGTTTTGAGCATCTACGCGGCGCCCGCGCGGCGCGAGGTCGTTCCCGCCACCGAGGCTGCGGGTATCCTCGCGCGCACCGCGCCCCGTTCGAGTCCGCATGAGCGAAAGCCTCCTCGCATCGCGCCTGTCGCCCTCGCTGGTGACGGGCGGACCGTTCCATGCCCTGATGCGCCAGTTGCGGATGCTCGACGCGGACGACCTGCCGTCGGGACGCGCCGCGTGGCTGCTCGGCGCGATCGCCTGGCTGGTGGGTGCGGCGCTGGCGACGCTCCAGTCGACGCTCACGGGCGACGCGCGGCTGCTGGCCTACTTCCTCGATGCCAGTCCGGCCGCGCACGCCCTGGTCGCGATGCCGGTCATGATCGGCATCGAGCGCTTCGCCGATCGCCAGCTGCTGTCGCTGCTGGCGCATCCCATCGAGCACGGGCTCGTACCGGACGGCGGCGAGCCGGCGTGGCGCGACGCGGTCGCGCTCGCCGACCGCAGGTCGGGGTCCGCGTTCGCCGAGGCGACCCTGCTCGCGATCGCGATCTCGGCGTGCCTCGCCCTGGCGTACACCGGGCAGGTCGGCACCGACCCCTGGAGCCGGCCCGGCGGCGCCGCCGACGCTTCGCTCACCTGGGCAGGCGCATGGACCCACGTCGCGGTCGGCGCCTTGTTCCTGTTCCTAGTGTTGCGCTGGCTGCTGCGTTTCTTCGTCTGGACGCTGCTGCTCGCGCGCCTCGCGTGGATGCCGCTGCGGCTGGTCGCCTCGCATCCCGATCGCGCCGCAGGCCTCGGCTTCATGGCGGCCTATCCGACGTTGTTCCTCGGCCTCGTGCTCGGCGTCGGTACCGCCCTCGGCGCGAAGCTGCTGAACGCAGCGCTCTACGGCAGCGCAGCGGCCGAGGACCTCGCGACGGTGCTGGCGATGTGGGTGGCGGTGGTGCTGGTGGTGTTCGTCGGTCCCGTGCTGCTGTTCGCGCCGCGGCTGGCCGCGTTCCGCAACGAAGCCTTGCTCGAGTTCGGGGCGCTGGGAATGCGCGCCAATCGCGGCGTGCTGGAAGCGACCCAGGCCGCGCTGGCCACCGGTGAGCCGCAGGCGGCCGTGCTCGACGGCGCATCGGCCGACATGCTGCGCAAGCTGAGCGCCCTGAACGCGCTGAACGCGCTGCACGATCGCGTGAATGCCATCCAGCCTCTGCTGGTGACGCGGGCCACTCTGATGCAGCTGGTGGTGTTCGCGCTGCTGCCGATGCTGCCCGCGCTCGCCACGCAGATGCCGCTCTCCCGGCTGATCGACCTGCTGCTCGGCGGATTCGCATGAGCACCTGCAGCGGCGGCGCGCACGGGGCGCGGGTGCCCTGCCCGCAGTCTCAGGGGCGCGGTGTGCCCGGGGCCGGCGACGCGACGGTCGGTGACGGCGCGGCCAGCCCCGGCTCGCCCGCGCTCGTGCGCAGCAGCAGCGGCGCGAGCCCGGCGACGCGCGCCTCGAGCACCTGCTCACCGGCACCCAGGGTCCACTGGACCCGCGCGGTCCCGGCCGCGTCCGCCGAGACGACGGGGAGCGCGACGCGGCCCTTGCCGGACTGCACCGCGAACTGCACCTGGACGCCGGCCACGGCATTGCCGAAGGCGTCGAGCACTTGCACGGGCACGTCCACCACGGCGCCCGCGGCTGCGGTCGCTGGCAGGGGCAGCCGCAGGTTGAGCGCCTGGGGCCGCCCCGCGACGACGGTCACCGGCACCACCGACTCGGCGCGCCCGCTGGCGACCCGCAGCTGTGCGCTGCCGACCGGGCCCGTCGCGGTCACGAGGCCATCGCGGGTCACGTCGGCCACCGCACGGGTGCCGGACGCGAACTCGATCTCGGCGCCGCCGACCGGCTGGCCCGCTGCGTCGTTGGCCTGCGCCGCGAGCTGTGCGGTCTCGCCGGCGCGCAGCTCGAGCGCCGCGGGCAGCACGCTGACGGCCGCGACCTCGCGCTGCGCGACCGGCGGCGGCGCGCCAGGATCGCAGCCGCCCAGCGGCAGCAGCAAGCAAGCGAGCCTCCAGGAGAGGCAGGGTGGACGTCGCGCGCAGCGGATCGAAGGGACCTGCAGGAACGGCATCGCATGAGTGTGCCAAGCGCCCGGAGCCCGCGGCAACGCACGGCTGCCCGTCGTGGGATCCGGCGGTACCGGCTGCCTTGGGCCGTGTGCGTCGGAGTCGTCGCGTGGGCGGCAACCGCAGCGCCCTCGATGGCGGCCGATGCGCCCACGGGCTCGCGCTCGCCGGCCACCACAGCAGCCGACGCCGCACCCCGGCCCGGCGCCGCGGCAGCTGCAAGCGGCTCCGGCGAGGCGAGCGCCGCGTTGGCGACGCCGCCGATCCCCGTGAGCTTCCGGGGCACGCGGCTGTTCGACGTCCGCGGCCCGATCGGCACCTTGAGCACCACCGAGCGGGCCGCGGCGATCGAGACGCGCCTGATGCTCGCCGCCGGGCAGCGCGGCGCCGGCCCGCCGGCGGTGCGTGCGCAGCGTCGCACCGGCGTGATCGAGATCTTCGCCGGCGAGCAGTTCGTGATGTCGGTCACCCCCGCGGATGCGGCGCCGCTCGGCCGCACCGCGGAGCAGCGCGCCGCCGATCTCGTGCAGGTGATCTCGGGCGCGCTCGAGCGCGAGTTCGTCGAGCGCTCCACCGCGGGCCTGGTGCGCGCGGCGCTGCTCTCGGTGCTCGGGTGCCTCGCAGCCTGGGCCACCTGGCTCGCGATCCACTTCGCGCTCCGGTGGCTCGAGGGCCTGTGGCGGCGGCGCGTGGCGCCGGCAGTGCCGGGCGAGACCGGCTCGGCTCTGCGCATGTTCTCGGAGCAGCTCGGCGACGTGCTCGCGGCCCTGGCGCGCGGCGCGCGCGTGCTCTCCGGGCTGGTGCTCGTCGTGTTCGCGGTCGGCTACGCCCTGAGCCTGTTCCCCTGGACCCGGGACGTGGCGGCGACGCTCGACACCGAGATCCGCGCCACGGTGCGCGGCGGCCTGCGCGCCATCGTCGAGTACCTGCCGAACCTCTTCTACATCGCGGTGCTCGCGCTGGTGTTCCGCGTGCTGGTGCGCTTCGCGCGGCTGTTCTTCGAGCGCGTCGCCTCGGGCCAGCTGCGCATCGAGGGATTCCACGCCGAATGGGGCGCCCCGACCTTCCAGATCGTGCGCGTGCTGCTGGTCGCGTTCGCGATCGCCGTGATCTTCCCGTACATGCCGGCGTCCGACTCGCGCGCCTTCCAGGGCGTCACCGTGCTGCTCGGCGTGGTCGTGTCCTTCGGGTCGGCCTCCGCGGTCGCGAACCTGATCGGCGGCCTGGTCCTCACCTACATGCGCGCGCTCGCGGTGGGCGACCGCGTGCGCATCGGCGACGCCGAGGGCGACATCGTCGGCCGGGACGCGTTCGTGGTGCGCATGCGGACCGTCAAGAACGTCGAGATCACGATCCCGAACGCCACCGTGCTGTCGGGGCCGATCGTGAACTTCAGCCCGGCGACCCGCGAGAGCGGCGTGCTGCTCTACACCCGCGTGACCATCGGCTACGACGTGCCGTGGCGCCAGGTGCACGAGTTGCTGTTCGAGGCCGCCCGGCGCACGCCGCGGGTGCTCGCCGAGCCCGCGCCGTTCGTGCTGCAGACGGCCCTCGACGACTCCTACGTCCACTACGAACTGAACGTCCACATCCGCGAGGCCTCCCTGATGTCGCGGATCCTCTCGGACCTGCATGCCAACGTGCAGGACGTATTCGCGGCCGCCGGCGTCGAGATCATGTCGCCGGTGTACGAGGCGCATCGCGACGGCGGCGGCAGCACGGTGCCGCGCGCCGGCGCGCGGACCGTGGGCTGACGGCGCGACGCCCTGGACTAGAAGCTGACGCGCACGAAGGTGTTGAAGAACACCCAGGGCTTCTCGATCGGTCCGCCGAGGGCGGTGGAGAGCGCCGCGCCGGGCTGGGTCAGCGCGACCTGCGCCTGGAAGAAGGCGTTGCGGCGGAAGAACCAGCGGCCCATCAGGTTGACCTCGGAACCGAGGTCGGTCGAGGCCAGCGTCGTCACGACGCCGAGGCCCCCGATGTTGTTGCGCTCGTCGGCGCGGAACTCCCAGTACTGGGAGATCAGCTGTACGTCGGGCCGCGGCCGTATCTCGACCTGGAGGCGATGCGAGATGCGGTTGGCGTTGCCGAACACCTTGCCGTGGTTCATGCCCTGGACCCAGTCCCAGGGACTGATGCCCATGAGCAGCGGGTCCCAGCGCTCGTAGCGCGCGGTGCGCGGGTCGTCGCCCGAGAGGCTTGCGTACCGATAGCTGAGCAACGGCTTCCAGCGGGTGTCGGCGAACGACCAGCCGGCTTGCAGCCAGCCGCCGACGGCGCGCATCGCGAAGTCGGCATGGCGCTGCTGCGCGTACTCGCCGCGCAGCAGCGGGCCCGGGCGGGCCGGAGGCGGCTGCCACTCGAAGCGCGCGCCGTATACGCGCAGGCCCTCGCGGCTGCGCGCCGAGAAGTCGGCGAGGAAATACCGCTGCTCCGACTCGGGCACCCGCAGGTGGGTCGCGGCCAGCAGCAGGCGCGGCGTCCACTGCACCTCGACGTTGGCGCCGCGCACGCGCGTGCTCGTGTCGATCTCGGGCAGTTCGTCCGGGTCGATGGAGAACAGCTGCGCGCGAACGATGTTCCAGCGTGCCTCCGCGAGCCACAGGCGGTCGGCGGCCCAGCGCGGCGAGTAGTTGATCATCGCGCGCCCGCTGCCACTGCCGGAGGTGGCACCGACCAGGAAGCCGTCGCCGATCGAGAACTTCTTGCGGCCGCCGCTGACGTTCCACGTCAGGCGTTCGCCGTTCTCGCGGGTGAAGCCGCCGACCATGCCGGCGTACGCGTCCTCGAACGCGCCGTGCAGGCGGTCGCGGCTCTCGAACAGGTCCTGGCCGGTCGAGCCGCTGACGAGGTAGCTCGCGCCCCCGTAGACGTACACCGCGTCGGTGACCGGCGTGATGCCGTAGAGGCCCGCGTCGAAGAAGGCGCTGCGCTCGGTGAAGCTGCCGCGGCCGGGTGGGCCGTTCACCAGCGGATTGCCGTCGAGCAGCGGTCCCGGGCGCCCGTACCAGGCGTCGTCGTTGAAGTTGAAGTTGACCGCGCTGGTGAGGCCGAACTTCAGCAGCGTGTCGTCGCGCTCGTAGAGCGTCGGGAGGCCGGCGTCGCTGCCGGGCACCAGCAGGCCGCGGCTGGCGGGCGCGGCGGGCGCGCCCGCGGCGGCCGTGCCGGCCGTTGCGGTCACGTCGACCTCGACCACGACGCCTCCGGCCGGCCCGCCACGCACGGCGTAGCTGGCAGCCTCGATCCCGGGCAGCCGGCGCAGCCTGCCGAGGTTCGCCTCGGCGAAGAAACGGTCGAACTCGCCGGTCGGGTAGAGGCCGAGCGTGCGCCGAACGCGATCGACCAGGAGCGCCTCGCGCCGTGGGTCGCCCTCGAGACCGGTCACGCGGATCTCGACCGACTCGATCCGCTGCCCGTCCTCCTCCCAGGCGATGCCCTGGGCGGCGACCGGCGCGGCCAGCGGCAGCGCGAGGCAGGTCCACAGCAGCCCTGGCAGCCACGCGGCGCGGGCTGGCAGCCATCGCGTGCTCGCTTGCCCGCGAGCGCGCAACTCGCCTGCGCCAGCGACGGCTCCCGCAGCGGTCACGGCCGGACGACCTGCCCGCCGTCGACGGCGATAGTCTGGCCGGTCACGTAGCGCGACTCCTCGCTCAGCAGCCAGGCGACGACTGGTGCGATGTCCTGGCGCGGATCGCCTGCGTAGCCGAGTGCCACGCGTTCCAGCGACCGGGCGTAGAGGTCCGGGAAGTCCTTGGACCACTGGATCATCGCCGGCGAGGTCGCATACGGGAGCACCACGTTGATGCGGATGCGGTCCGGACCCCACTCGTGCACGGCCGTGCGCGTCATGCCGCGGACGCCTTCCTTGCCCGCGGCGTAGGTGCCGTTCTTCGGCTGGCCACTGATCGCGGCGCCGGATCCGAAGTTCACGATCGACCCACCCTGCAGCTTCAGGTGCGGGTAGGCCTCCTGCATGAAGTAGAACGTCGCCCAGATGCTGGTGTTCAGGGCCAGCGCGAGGTCGTCGTCGGTGCATTCCAGCAGCGGCTTGTTGCGCGAGGCGGACGCGTTGTTGACCAGGCCGTCGAGGCGACCGAAGCGCTCGATCGCCGCCTGCACGACGCGGCGCACGTCGTCGCGCCGCGCGATGTCGGCGGCCACGGTCGCCACCCGCGACGCATCGGCGCCCCACTCGGCCACGGCCGCGTCGAGCGCATCCTGCCTGAGGTCGGTCGCCACCACCTTCGCACCCTCACCGAGCAACTCGGCCACGATCCCGCGGCCGATGCCGCCCGCTGCCCCCGTGACGATCGCGACCTTGCCTGCAAGCTTGCCCATCGGAATCGACTCCTCGGTGTTGACGATGCGACTCAGCCGGCGCGCAGTTGGGCGCGCATGGTCGCGGCGGTGATGAACCAGGCGGACGCGCCGGCGATGGCCGTCGCGATCGCGATCGCGGCGGACGCGGGCACGCTCAGCGAGCCGGCGAACGCCTGCAGCAGCACGCCGAGCGTGACGAGCAGGCCGAACACGAACAGCGTGTAGAACGCGACGATGCGCAGCCCGGCGAAGAAGTACGGCCGCTCGAGCAGCGCCACGTCGGCTCCCGGCAGCGAGCGGCCTCGACGCCGGAACTTGAACCAGCCGATGGTGCCGAGCACCGCGCAGAGGAACAGCGCGCCGGGTATCGAGCGGCTGAAGAGCGTCGGGTCGCCCGACGAGATGCTGTCGACGGTCAGTGGCACGAGCCCCGCGCCGCGGTACGCGAAGTAGTTCGTCGCCAGGTTGATCACCACGCTGGTCGCCGCGTCCTGGGTCGCGAGACGGTTGACCGATCCGACGATGTCTTGCGCCATTTCCCGACGAGCCCCGGACGCCCCGCGCGTCGTGCGGCGGCAATCTAGCAGCGCGTCGCGGGCGTACCGATTGCTTGCACGGCGCAAATGCTCATTTTGAGCATGACACGCCTTGGACGCCGGCGACGCATCCGGGGCGGCCGCCATAATCGCCGCGGTCCGCAGCGCGCGGCGCGGTGGCGGTCCCTGGAGTGCAGCGATGAACCTGATGATGGGCGTGGTGTTCTGGTTCGCGTTCTACGTGGTCGCGCTGCTGCTGCCGCTCGGCGTCGCGCTGCTGGTGGACCCGATCGACGTCGTGCGCCCGTTCCTGCTCGAGTTCGGCGTCGCCATCGGCTTCGTCGCCTATCCGCTGATGACCTGCGAGTTCGCGCTCGTCGGCCGCATGCGCGGCATCTCGCAGCTGTTCGGCAACGACGTGCTGATGTTCTTCCACAAGTACATGGGCATCGCGGCGCTGGTGCTGGTCGTCGCCCACCCGGTGCTGATCGCGCCCGGCAACTTCGCGCAGTTCAACCCGTTCGCCGGCCCGCCGATGGTGCGCTACGGGGCCTGGACGCTGTGGCTGCTGGTGGCGCTCGCAGTGACCTCGCTCTACCGCAAGGAGATCAAGCTGGCCTACGGGTGGTGGATGCTGGTGCACTACGTGCTGGCGCTGGCGATCGGCGCCGCCGGCCTCGCGCACATCCTGGCCGTGCAGGGCTACAGCTCGCACCGGGTGGTGCACGGCCTGATGATCGGCTACTTCGTCGGCTTCCTGGTGCCGATGGTCCGCTACCGGTTCTGGGACTACTTCCGGATGACGCGCCGCCCGTGGCGCGTGGTCGAGAATCGCGACGAAGGCGCCGCGGTCCGCACGCTCGTGCTCGAACCCGTCGGGCACGCCGGCTTCGAGTTCCAGCCCGGCCAGTTCGCCTGGCTCTCGACCGGGCATCCCGTCGCCACCGAGCACCACCCCATCTCGATGGCCTCGTCCGCCGAGCTCGGCCCCGAGCGCCGCGTGGAGTTCTCGATCCGCGACCTCGGCGACTGGTCCGGCAAGCGGGTGCCCGCGGTGCAGCCCGGCTCGACCATGTACCTGAACGGGCCCTTCGGCGGGTTCTCGCTCGACCGCGAGCCCGGCCAGGGCGTCGTGCTGGTCGGCGGCGGCATCGGCATCACGCCGCTGCGTTCTATGCTGCGCACCATGCGCGACCGCGGCGACGTGCGCCCCGCGATCCTGTTCTACGGAGCCCGCGACTGGAACGCGGTCGTCTACACGGAAGAGCTGCAGCAACTCTCGAAGGAGATGAACCTGAAGCTCGTCTACGTGTTCGAGAAGCCCGGCGAGGACTGGGGCGGCGAGCGCGGCTACATCACGCCCGAGCTGCTGAAGCGCCACCTCCCAGCGCAGTTCAGGCGCTACCAGTACTTCATGTGCGGCCCGACGCCGATGATGGACGCCGTCGAGGAGCACCTGGCGAGCATTGGCGTCCCGCGCTCGCGCATCCACAGCGAACGTTTCGACGTGGTCTGAGGTCCAGCCGTGCAGCACAGCATCATCCTTCGCGCAGCCTGGGCGCTGACGATCTGCCTGGTGGTGGTGGCGGCCGCGTTCGCATGGGCGACGAACCAGCGCGAGCGGCTGGTCGCGGCGGCGGCGGCCTCGCCCCCGTCCACCACCGCCGCCGGCGCTTCGCCGGACGGCCCGGCCGTGCAGGACCCCGAGGCGCGACGCGCGGTCGTCACGGCGACGTGGGAGAAGCGCTGCGCCAAGTGCCACGAGGCGGAGGAGATGGCGGAGTGGCTGGCGACCCAGGAAGGCGACAAGGAAGCCGCCCTAGCCGCCTTCCTCGCGCAGCACGGCAAGTCGTCGGCCGAGGAGAACCAGCTGTTCGCCGCCTGGTTCGCCGCCGGCGAGAGCCTGTGAGACGCACGCCATGCGGCTGCACCGCATGCATGCCACGCGCTCCACGCTGGGAGGCTTCGCGCTCGGCCTGCTGCTCGCGGGCTGCGCCACCGTGCCGGAGCGCCAGCCCCTGCCCGCGAGGGTCGCCGGCGTGGTCACCACCGCTGGCGTCGCGGAGTCGCGCTACTGGGCCGACCAGACGCCACAGTCCTTCGCCCGCTGGAAGACGCTGACCGAGGCGCAGCTGCGCGAGCGCTACGGCGGCATCATGGACCGTCCGCATGCCTACCTGCTGCTCTCGGGCGGCGGTGGCGATGGCGCGTTCGGCGCCGGCCTGCTGGCCGGCTGGACGGCGCATGGCACGCGTCCGGAGTTCCAGTACGTCACCGGCATCAGCACCGGCGCGCTGATCGCGCCGTTCGCCTTCCTCGGCTCCGCCTACGACGACCGGCTGCGAACGCTCTACACGACGCTCTCGACCAAGGACCTGGTCCGCCAGCGCAACATCTTCGAGATCGTCACCGGCAACTCGGCGTTCGACACCACCCCGCTGCGGCGGCTGCTGGAGCAGCAGCTCGGCGAGGTGGAGATCGCCGCGATCGGACGGGAGGGACGACGGGGCCGCTCGCTGCTGATCGGCACGACGCACCTCGACGCCTCGCGGCCGGTGATCTGGGACATCACGCGCATCGCCGCTGCCGGCACGCCGGCGGCCCGCAAGCTGATCTACGACGTGATCCTGGCGTCGGTCTCGATCCCTGGCGCATTCCCGCCAGTGCTGATCGACGTCGAGGCGGACGGGCGGCGCTACGACGAGCTGCACGTCGATGGCGGCGTGAGCGCGCAACTGTTCTTCGGCCCGGACGGGCTCGACTGGCGCGAGGTCGCGTCCGCCCTGCGAGTGCAGGGCCAGCCTCAGATCTACATCATCCGCAACTCACGGCTGACCGATGGCTGGACCGCGGTCGACCCGCGTCTGCTCCCGATCATGACCCGGACCATCGCGACACTGCTGCGCAACCAGGGCATCGGCGACCTCGCCCGCATCTACATCGCCGCGAGGCGCGCGGGCCTCGGCTTCAACCTGGCGCGAGTGCCGGCGGACTTCGACCGCGAGCCCGCCGAGCTGTTCGATCCGCGGTACATGCGCGCCCTGTACGAGCGCGGGTTCGACATCGCGCGCGACGGCTATCCGTGGGTGCGCGAGTCGGGCGACTGAGAGAGCCGAGAAACCAGCGCGGAGGCGTCGACCCGCGCGCAGAGCGCGACGGCCGACGCGGTCACTTCAACGTGGCGAGGTAGCCGCCGAGGTCGGCGACCTCCTCGGCGGCGAGCTTCAGCTTCGGCCGGTGCTTGGCCTTGCCGGCGGCGATCTGCTGCAGCTTGTCGCCGAAGGTCGCCGCGGCCGCACCCTTCAGGTCGGCTGCGGCGTGGCACTCGGCGCACGCCGCCTCGAACTTCGCCTTGCCGCGCGCCGCATCGGCCGCGACGCCGGGGGTAGCAACCGAGAGCCCGATGATCAGCGACCATCCGAGCGTGACGATCCGGGACTTGGGGCAGTGGGCCATCGCATGCTCCGGGGACGCTCGCAGTGCGCCCCATCGATGCGCAGATGATGTCACCGTACCGCGCGCGCGGAGCCGGCGGATGCTCGAAATGAGCATCTGAGGCCACCGCAGGTCGCCGGCGGAACGGCAGCATCACGAACAGGAAGCGCGGTAGCAGCGAACCGAGCGAGCGACTCGGGGCCGCGGAGGGGGATGCAGACTGGGCAGGTCGTTCCGTCACGGCTCCCGGCGGTTCCGCCCATGTCGTCAGGGTGGCTGGTGAGGGGAGGCGCAGAAGTGGGGAATGTCACGACCTATGCGGCCATGCTGGATCGCGAGCGGATCCGGCCTCACCACGTCGAGCTGTCGTACCTCTGCGGCCGCTTCATGGTGGAGCACCTGATCCGCGTGCACGCAGTGTTCGGCGGCGACATACTCGCGGCCGTCGTGCTCGGGACGATCGCCCAGCACAACGCGCGCCGCTTCTACGACGAGGTCGTGGCGAAGTCCGACGAGGCGATGGACGCGCTGATCGCGCGCGGCGAGCACCTGCCGCACCTGCGTCCCTGCAACGCGATGTCGGTCAGCATGGCAACCGGCATTCCGCGCGAGACCGTGCGTCGCAAGATCCGCTGGCTGGTGCAACGCGGCTGGGTGCAGCAGGTCGGCCGCGACAAGCTGTTCGTCACCCGCAACGTCTCCGCGGACTTCGCCGACTTCGACCTCGAGACGCTGGATCGGGTGCACTCGATGACGGTCGCAATGTTCACCACCCTGCACAAGCGGCTGGGGGCCCTGCCGGTCGCAGCGCCCCTGGGCGTCGCGCGAGCACGCGACGCGTAGCCGGGGAAACCCCGAACCCGACGACGCGCACGGCTCTCACGCCAAGTCGGCGTTGGCGAGCCGACGAGGAATCTCCCATGCTTGCGGGCCCGAGGCCTCCAGCGGCCAAGGCGCACGAGGGGGAAACGCCGTGAAGATCGACCAAAAGACGCTCCGCGAGCACCGCGCGGAGTTCTCCTACTTCCTGAACCGTTGCATCACCGAACACCTAGTCCGCCTCAGTCGCGCCTTCGAGGGCGACCTGACGGCGGCCGTCGTGCTCGGCACGATCGGTCAATACAACGTGCGCCGCTTCCACGACGAGGTGGTCACGAAGTCGGGCACGACGCTGCTGGAGGCCTTGCGCAGCGGGGCACACCGCGAGCACCTGCGACCCTGCAACGCCATGTCGGTCGCCTCCTCGACCGGCATTCCCCGCGAGACCGTGCGGCGCAAGATCGCCTGGCTGGTCGCGCGGGGCTGGGTGCGGCGCGCCGGCCGCGACCAGCTGTACATCGACGAGGGCGTGGTGCGGGACTTCGCCGAGTTCAACGTCGCCACCGTGGAGCTGTTCGTTGGCATGCTGACGCAGTTCGACGCAGCAGTGCCGCGACGGGCCGAATACGGCACTGCTCGGCCGCGCGTCGCGGCGCGCAACTAAGCGGCCAGCTCGTGCGGTGGTGTTCGAGATCGAAGTTCAGTCGCTCGCGGCGACGCGACGTCGCCCGTCGCCGGCGTGGGCCCGCCGCGCCACCGCGGCGCCGAACTGCGCCAGCATCCCCGACAACAACTCGATCGTGCCCAGACTGAACTGCGCGAAGTCCGCGCCCACCTTCTCGTCGATGTACAACTGGTCGCGCCCCACGCGCCGGACCCAGCCCCGCGCGACCAGCCAGGCGATCTTGCGCCGTACGGTCTCGCGCGGCACGCCGGTCGCGGACGCGACCGACATGGCGTTGCAGGGCCGCAGGTACTCGCGGTGCGCGCCGCGCTGGACGAGATCGTGCATGGACTCGGCAGACTTCGTGACCACCTCGTCGTGAAAGCGCCGAAGGTTGTGGTGCGCGATCGTGCCCAGCACCACAGCTGCCGTCAGGTCTCCCCCGAACGCCCGGGAGACCCGCACGAGGTGCTCGGTCAGGTAGTGGTTGAGCAGGTAGGCCAGCTCCGCGCGATGCGCATGGAGCACTTGCTGGTCGATCTTCACGCCGGTCTCCCCTCACGCGCGCGAGGTTAGCCCGCGTCGCCGGCCACGAGCATGTTGCACGACGCGGGCTCGCCGCAACGCCGACTCGCGGGCATGTCCCGACGCGACGGAAAATCCAGGGTTTCCCGGGCTACGGCGAGGCAACCGCCCGCGCCGCCGGGAACCCGATCTCGACCCGCGTGCCGACGCCGGGCTCGCTCTCGATCCGTACCGGCCAGCCGAAGCGGTCCGACAGCCGCCGCACGATCGTGAGGCCGACGCCGTGGCCGCCGCGGCGGCTCTCGTCCGCACGCACGAACGGGCGGTACATCTCGCTCACCTTCTCGGGCGCGATGCCGACCCCGGTGTCGCGGATCACGACGCGCCCCGGCTCGACCTCCACCGTCACCTCGCCGGCATCGGTGTAAGAGAAGGCATTGCGCAGCAGGTTGCCGAGCAGCACCGACAGCACTTTCTCGGGCGCCTCGAGGTAGAGGCGGCAGGCGGCACGCAGGGACGAGGTGACCGGCTTGCCCTCGGCGAGCAGCCGCGCCCGCTCGAGCTCGTCGGCGAGCACGTCGTTGACGCAGACCGGCTCCACCGGCAGCCCGGTCTCGGACTCGCGCGCGAGCAGCAGGAAGGCGCGGGTCAGCTCCTCCATGTCGCGCGCCGCGCGGCGGATGCGCTCGGCGCTGCGCCGCCCGCCGTCGCTGAGGTTCGGCTCGGCGAGCAGGCGCTCGGCCGCCATGCTGATCACGGTCAGCGGGCTGCGCAGCTCGTGGCTCGCGTCACGGGTGACATAGCGCTCGCGCTCGACGAAGCTGGTGAGGCGCTGGGCGTAGCGCGACAGTGCATCCGCCAGCTCGCGCACGTCGTCGTCGGCGTCGGCGCCGAGGCGCTCGGGGTCGAGGCGCGCCGGGTCGGGCGACTCGGGGTCGAGCTCGCGTACCTGGCGGGCGAGCGCGACCACCGGTGAGAGCGCGCGCCGCGAGGCGCGCAGCGCGAGCCAGGCGGAGAGATAGAGCAGCACCAGCACCATGGCGAGCGGCAGCAGCCCGAAGATCGTCGCGAGGCGGCCGACGCCGGTGCGGTCGAACACGAGGTAGAGGCGCTTGCCACCCTGGTCGGTCACGTAGACGACCGTGTCCTCTTCATGGAAGCGCAGCTCGTGGAAGCCGGGGCCGAGCGTCGCAAGCGGCTGCGGTACGTCCTCCATGTAGCCGGTCAGGTTCAGCGTGCCCGGCAGCGGGAACGCCGCGTCGCGCGCGCGGTTTTCGAGGAAGAAGGTCGCCTCGTCGCGCAGCGCCTGGCGGATCAGCACGTTCTCGAGCAGCACGTTCGCGAGGAACACGCCGATCACCGCCACGGCGCCGATCAGCGCACCCTGGATCAGGAAGTCGCGCCCGAGGCGGGCGCCGGCGCTGTTACGGGCCATCGTCCACCGCGAGCCGGTAGCCGGAGCCGGCGATGGTATGCAGCAGCGGGTGCTCGAACGGCTTGTCGATCACCTTGCGCAGCGTATAGAGGTGGCTGCGCAGCGTGTCGCTGTCGGGCAGCACGTCGCCCCAGACCTCGCGCTCGAGCTGCTGGCGCGAGACCACGCGCGGCGAGGCGCGCATCAGCGTCGTCAGCAGCTTCATGCCGATCGGCGTGAGCTGCAGCGTGGTGCCGGCGCGCACGGCGCGCAGCGTCGCGGTGTCGAGCGTCAGGTCGCCCACGGTGTAGGTCTCGCGCGTCACGGTGCCGCGGTGGCGGCGCAGCGCCGGCGTCGAGGCCGCGCAGCTTGTCGTCGAGCGTGTCGCGCGCCGTCAGCATCAGCAGCGGCGTGTCGCGCCGCGCCTCCTCGCGCAGCTTGCGGCACAGTGCGAGGCCGTCGAGGCCGGGCAGCATCACGTCGAGCACGATCACGTCGTAGGGATTGGTGACCGCGAGGTGCAGCCCGGTGACACCGTCGCCTGCGTAGTCGACCGCGAAGCCTCGACCCTCGAGGAACTCGACGATCATCTCGGCGATGTCGCGATGGTCCTCGATCAGCAGCACGCTGGTCTGGCGGGAGTCGTCGCTCATCGGGCTGCGCTGGCGGTCATCACGATCCTCGCCTCCACGAAAGGGGCTTCGCGCGCGGGCAGGCGCACGGCGCGCGCAGTCTAGCGTGCGACCCGGAAGGGGTGGCGGCAGCGCCCCGGGCAGGGTCGAGGTGGCCTGCGGGTGAGTCATCCGGGCCAGGAGCCCCGAGAAAACGACCGCCTGGCAGACAGACAGAGGGGTAACCCGGGTTCCGAGGCCGTTGCGACGGGCTTCACACCTCGTACAGGCGCCCTTCACGCCCGCTTCACGCCCGCTGGCCCAATCTGGCCCCGTGCAAGGACGCACGCGCCGGAAAGGATTCCGGCGAATGCAGGGAAGCACGGGCCGGGAAGGATCCCGGCGCGAGCAAGGAAGCACAGGCCGGCAAGGACGCCGGCGGATTCAGGGACGCGCTGGCCGGGAAGGACCCTGGCCAGCGAGTACCTCGGCAAGGACGCCACGCCAGGAGAGGGATCTCGGATGAGCCCGACGGCCCGGAAAGCGGTGAACTTCATCGTCTATCAGGTCACCTGGCTGCTCGGCGTGATCGCGGCGGCTCGTGGCCAGGCAGCCCTCGGGTGCCTGATCTTGGCCGCCGCGATCGCCGTGCACCTCTGGCTCGCGCCGCGGCGTGCCCCGGAGGTGCGGCTGGTGCTGGCCGCGCTGCTGGTCGGCCTGCTCTGGGAAAGCCTGCTCGTCTCCTTCGGCCTGTTCCGGTATGCGTCGGGCAACTTCGCCGCCGGCATCGCGCCCTACTGGATCCTCGCCCTCTGGGCGCAGTTCGCGACCACGCTGAACCTGTCGCTCGCCTGGCTGAAGGGTCGGCCGCTGCTGGGCGTCGCCTTCGGCCTGCTCGGCGGCCCACTCGCCTACTACGCCGGCTTCAAGCTCGGCGCGCTCGACTCCCCGGACCTGACGCTGGCCCTCGCGCTGCAGGGCTTCGGCTACGCCGTGTTCGTGCCGCTCTTCTGCGCGCTCGCCGTTCGCTGGAACGGCTTCGCCGGCGTGATGGGCGATGCGGCCGCGGCGCGGCCCGCCACCTCCCGGCCGGCAGCCGCCGCCGCGCTGTCGATGGCGCGGGAGTCGAGCCGTGCCTGAGGCCAGCCGCACCGGTTGCGGGCGTCTACCGCGTCCGGCGCGCACGGCGTCCTGGCTCGCGGCCGCGACGGCGGCCATGGTGTTCGCGACGCTGTCCACGGCGGTGGCTTCGGCGCCCGCTTCACGAACCCCCGAAAGCGTGTCCGTGCCGGCGGCGGCTCCCCCCGCCGCTGCCGGTGCGGACACGCGACTTCTGGAGTTCGACGTCTTCCTCGGCGAGCGCGAGATCGGCTGGCAGCGCTTCCGGCTGCAGCGCGACGGCGCGGCGACCCGGGTCGAGACCGAGGCGCGCTTCACGGTCAAGCTGCTCGGCGTCACCGCCTTCGCGTACGACCATCGCAACGTCGAGTTGTGGCGCGACGGTTGCCTGCAGGCGATCGACTCGCGCACCAACTCCAATGGCACCGAGTACAAGGTCGAGGGTCGCGCGCGCGGCACCAGCTTCCGGGTCGATTCGCGCTCCGGGGCGCGGACGCTGCCGGACTGCGTCGGCAGCTTCGCCTACTGGGATCCGCGCGAGCTGGTCGGACGCCAGCGCCTGCTGAACCCGCAGACCGGCGAGTACGTCGAGGTGGACGTGCTGTCGCTCGGTGCCGGCAACGTCACGCTCGGCGGCCGGCGCGTCGCGGTGACGCGCTACGCCCTGCGCGGCAAGGACCTCGACATCACCGTCGCCTACGAGGAGGCCAGCGGCGAGTGGGTCGCGCTCGAATCACGCCTCGGCGGCGACCGGCTGCTGCGCTACGAGCGCAGCGACGTGCGTGTCGCCACGACGGGCGGAGGTCAGGCGCGTACCGCCGGCTGACAGGGCGCTTCGTCCTCGCCGCCCGCGGGGCATCCTGCCCCTTGCTGCCGTCCCCGGAGGTACACCAAGTGTGCCGTGCGGGGCCTCGTCATCGAACGCGAGTCCGGAACTTGAGGGCCTTTCCTCACCCTGAGCGGTGACCGGAAGAGCCTCGTTCTGCTCTGCAGCGCCAGCCACTTCGGCTTCTCGTCTCCAGCAGGCCCGTCGCTCGACGCCCTGGGTGACCGCCCTGCGCACCGCGCCTCAACACAAAAGACTAAGATGCGAATACGATTGATAATGATTCGCATTCGTGTGAAGCTCCAGCTACCAAAAACTACAACACGAGGCACCGATGAAGACCGTCCAACCAGCCCTCGCGCTTCTTGCCGTCGGCATCGCTGGCTCTGCCCTGCTGTCGCAGGCCGCATCGGCTCAAGCCCGGACTGAACCGGCCAAGGCAGAAGAGGCGCGGGACGAACGCGCCGCCGAACGCAAGGTCGAGGAGGTCCTGGTCGTCGGAAAGCGGGAGAGTGGGTACACGTCGCCCACGCAGTCCGGCGGCACCTTCGGCGAGCAGGACGTCCTGGACACGCCCTTCTCGGTCACGGTCATCCCGCAGGAGTTGCTGATCGACCAGCAGGTCCGTTCGCTCGGCGACATTGCCCGTAACGATCCCTCGACGATCGTCAGCACGCCGCCCGGCTTCAACGACACGATCAACGTGCGCGGCTACAACCTCGACAACTCGTCGAGCTACCGGCGCGAAGGCCTGATCTTCCAGAACCAGGTGCAGAGCCCGTTCGAGAACAAGGCCGCGGTGGAAATCATCAAGGGGCCGACCTCGGTACGCTACGGATTCACGCCCCCAGGCGGCGTCATCAACTACGTCCTCAAGCGGCCGACGCCCACGCCCTACGGATTCGTGCAGGCTTTCGGCGACAGCTACGGCGGGTATGGTGTCCACGCCGACGTCGGGGGACCGATCGGCGACGACCTCGGCGTCCGCATCAATGGCGTGGCGGCGCGCGAGGCGACCTTCGTCGATGGCGTCGCCGGACCGCGCTTCCTCGCGAGCGCCCTGACCGAATGGAAGCTGGCCGACAACCTCGTCGTCGACCTCGAGGTCGAGTACCAGTTCCGCGAGCTCGAGCAGCAGGGAATCATCAGCTTCGGCTCCTTCGCGGCCGGCGTCACGCCTGAGCAGCGGCGCGCAGTGCTGGAGAACTTCGACCAGACCACGTTCATCGGCCAGGAATTCGGCACCTATCCCACCTCCAACGTGATCGGCTCGCTCGGCCTGCAGTGGGAATTCGCGCCGGGCTGGACGTTGAACGCCCGTGCGCAGCAGATGCGACTCGAACGCGACCAGCAGGGCGTCAGCATCCGTGCGGGCAGCCTGCAGGCCAATGGCGACTTCACCGCCACGACCTTCTTCAGCCCCAACCAGGTCCGCGACCCCTTCTCCGCCGAGGCCTTCGTGACGGGCAGCTTCGACACGCTCGGCATCCGTCACGAGGTCGCGGTCGGTGCAGCCTACAGCCGCAACCCCTTGCGCTTCTCGCTGACCTCGGCGCAGCCGAACCTCGGGACTTCGAACGTCTTCGATCCGATGGCACTGCCCCGCCCGGCCCCCGCCTCGCTCGTCGTGCCTCCGGTGGTCGACGCGCTGATCTTCAACCAGGAGGCCGTGTTCGCCTCCGACCTCGTGACGGTGACCGACTGGCTGAAGTTCTTCGGTGCGCTGCGCCATGCCGAGCAGCGCAACCAGGACCGGCAGAACCCGGCAGGAACGCTCGAGACCACCTACGACGACAGCGCCAGCACGCCGATCTTCGGCGTGCTGGTACAGCCCAGCGACAAGCTCACGGTCTACGGCAGCTACTCTGAAGGCATCACCACGGGCGTACAGGTCCCGGTCAATGCGACGAACTTCGGCACCGACATCTTTCTCGACCCCGCGCGCACCAGCCAGTACGAGGTGGGCGTCAAGGCTGAACTCTTCTCGGGCGCGCTCTTCACGGCCGCCTACTTCGACATCAGCCAGCCGCTCGCGACCTTCGACGAGAACGACTTCTTCGGCTACATCGGCGACCAGCGCCATCGTGGTGTCGAAGTCACGCTGTCGGGTGACGTCACGCCGGCGCTGCGGTTGATCGCCGGCGGCCTCTTCCTCGACCCGACGATCAACAACCCCGACAACGCGGCGGTGGACGGCAACCGCCCCAGCGGGGTGCCTCGCTACCAGGCCAACCTGTATGCGGACTGGGGGCTGGCCGCCGTGCCTGGCCTCGCGCTCAACGCCGGCCTGTTCTACACCGGCGACCGCTTCGCCAACGACATCAACTCTTTCGAGATCGACGGGTACGTCCGCCTCGACCTCGGGTTGCGCTATGGGTTCGAGTTCGGCGACCGCCGGCTCACCGCGCGCCTCAATGTACGCAACGTGACCGACGAGGACTTCATCGAAGGCACTGCCTTCGGACAGTTCCTGTTCGGCACGCCGCGCGCCGCGTTCTTCTCGCTAACCTCCGAGTTCTGACTCCATGCGAGGCGTCTGGGAAGCGCCATCCCCGACGAGGATGCCCGCTGCCCGGCAGATCATCGGGCGCGATGGTCCGATGCTCGGCGCCTGGCGGCTCTTCGCGGGGTTAGTGGGCGGTCATGCACTCGCCTCCGGGATGGTGGCGGCCATGGGCTCGATGCTGCCGCTGGTCGGCATGCCGAGGGGCGAGGCTGTAAGCCTCGCGATACTGCTCGCGCTGATCGCCTACGCGCCGACCTGCCTCGCCATGTTGGCCTCGGGCAGGCCGTGGCGCGACGGCCTGGCGTTGTTCGCGACGGCCGGCGCGCTGATCGCGCTGGCGAGCATGTTCTGAGGGGGTTGCGTGATGGCGCAGTTCGGCGACGGCTTCCGGCAGGCCATGCACTGGACGCACACGTGGCTCGGCGTGGTGCTCGGCATCGTCATGTTCGCCGTGTTCTGGATGGGCACGCTGACGATCTTCGCCCCCGAGATCGATCGCTGGATGATCCCCGAGACGCGCATCGTCCACGCGAAGCGCGAGATCTCCTATGACCTGCTGCTGTCACGGCTTCCGCCCGACGCCGCCAGCAGTGACTACATCAACTTCGTGGTGCCGGACGAACGTCGCCCGACCATCGGCTTCTCCTACCGTGGCGCGGACGGGACGTTCAGCGACCACGAGCTCGACCCCGTGACCGGACGCCCGCTGGCGGTGACCGACAGCCGTGCAGGGACGGGCTTCATCTACCCCTTCCACCTCTCGCTGACGATCGAATGGCAGAATCTCGGCGAGTGGATCGTGGGCCTCGCCGCCCTGGCCATGCTGATCCTGCTGATCTCGGGCCTGGTCATCCACCGCAAGGTCGTGACGGAGTTCTTCGTGTTTCGCCCGCGCCGCAAGGCCCGGCGCGCGACGCTCGACCTGCACAACCTCTCCTCCCTGCTCGGCCTGCCCTTCTACTTCTTGATGCCCTTCTCGGGCTTGCTGATATTCGCCTTCGTCTACCTTCCCTGGGGCATCGCCGAACCTTTCGGTGGAGACCTCGCCAAGGCCGCGGCCGCGATCTCGGGCGATTATGACCCGGGCGCGCGCACTGGTCGGGCTGCCACGCTGGCATCGGTCGATGCGATGAAGCGCGAGGCCGAGGCAATGTGGTCGGCCGCGGAGGGCGTGCCGGTCGAGACCAACCTCGTGCGCATCCTCAATCATGGCGACGACAGTGCAGTGGTCTACTTCCGCAACACCTTCCCCAGGGACCGCGTGGTCCTTAGCGAGTATGTCGCGGTGTTCAACGGCAACACCGGACAGGTCCTCCAGGACTTCGCCAAGCCACCGATCGGCCATGCGTCGTCCTGGGTGCAGGGCGCGCACTTCATGCAGTTCGGCCACTGGCCGCTGCGCTGGCTCTACTTCATCGGCGGGCTCGGCGGTTGCGTGATGATCGCGACCGGCATGCTCTTCTGGCTGAGTAGCCGCGAGGGCAAGCTGGCGCGATTCTCGCCCGGCCACCGCACGGTCGAGGCGCTCACGATCGGCGGGGTCACCGGCATCATCATTGCGACTTGCGCGTTTCTGGTCGCCAATCGCCTGCTGCCACCCGGCGCCACGCTCTGGGCGGACACGCGGGCCGAGCTCGAGGTGCACGCGTTCTGGCTCGTCTGGTTCGCCACGTTCCTGCACGCGGCCTCGCTGCGGGCGCAGGCCTGGGCCCAGCAATGCTGGGCCATTGCCATCCTGGCGGCCACAGCGGTGACCCTGAACGCCGTGACCACGGGCGAGCACGTCACGGCGGCCCTCAGCGACGGATACCTCGCCGTCGCCGGCGTCGACACAGTTCTGGTCATCACTGCAGGCGCTGCCGCCTGGTCGGCACTCAAGCTCAGGCCGGCGTCGAAGCCGCTGCCGGTTCCCGCGGCCCATACCGTCGAATGAGCGCCGCGTTGCTCGTGGGCGCCATGCTGGCGGTCACCCTCGGCACCGCGCTGCTCGCACTCTCGCAGCAGCGGCACTGGAACGCGGTGATGGGCACGGGATCGAAGCCCGGCAACCTGCCTCAAAGGCTCGGCTGGCTGCTGATCTCGGTCAGCCTCGTGCTCACGATCCTGCGCGACGGCGGCAGTTTCGGCGCGCTGTCCTGGCCCCTGCAGGCGGGCTTCGGTGCGCTGCTGACGAGTGGCGCACTCACATGGATGCCCGGGGTGATGAAGCCGCTGGCCAGATGGTTCGGGCGCTGACGCGCCGAGCGAGGCCGCTGTGATCAGAAGGTGGAGCGGGTGATGGGAATCGAACCCACGTTAGTAGCTTGGGAAGCTACAGTTCTACCATTGAACTACACCCGCGCCGGGCATCCATTCTAGGTCCCACTGCGTCCCTGCGGCAATCCGCGGCCCCACCGGGTTCGGCGAGGCGACGAGGGGCACCCGCCCGGGCGTGGGGTGCTATGCGAGGTTTCGCGCCGACTGGGCCACAATCGCGATCGACATTGTGTGCAGCCCATCCAGATCGGAGCACTCCCATGCCCGCCCTATCCCGCAAGACGGTGCAAGCCGGCGCGCTCGCCGGTGCACTGCTCGCCTCGGCCGTGGTCGGCCTGGTCGTGGCGCGTAACGCGGTCGTCACCAAGGACGTGATCTACGTCCCGACTCCGCAGGAAGTGGTCGACAAGATGCTGGAGATCGCCGACGTCGGCCCGAACGACCGGGTCATGGACCTCGGCTCCGGCGACGGGCGCATCGTGGTCAGCGCCGCGAAGCGCGGTGCGCGGGCCGTCGGGATCGAGATCGACCCGGAACTGGTCGCGCAGTCGCGCGCCAACGTCGAGGGGGCGAAGGTCCAGAGCCGCGCCGAGATCCGCGACGCCAACATCTTCGAAACCGACCTCTCGCAGGCCACGGTGATCACGATGTACCTGCTGCCGAGCCTCAACATGAAGCTGCGGCCCAAGCTGCTGGAGCTGAAGCCGGGTACGCGGATCGTCACGCACGCCTTCGACATGCAGGACTGGAAGCCTGACCGTCAGCAGGCTGCGGTCGGGCGCGAGATCTACCTGTGGATCGTGCCGGCCCGCGTCGCTGGCGTGTGGAACCTCGAGCGCGACGGCCAGCAGCTGCGGCTGACGCTGCGCCAGCAGTTCCAGGACGTCGGTGGCACGGCGATGGTCGGCGACCAGCAGGTGCCGGTCGAGGCGGCGAGCCTGCGCGGCGACGAGCTGCGCTTCTCGCTGACGATCGGCGGCCGCCCCCAGGCGTTCCGCGCCAAGGTCGAGGGCGACCGGCTGGTGCTCGACCCGCCGTGGCGCGCGACCCGCGCCGCGACGGCGCGGCTGCGCTGAGCGCGCCGCGATGCCCGCCGCCGACCAGGGACCGGCGCCGGGTGGCCGTCGCGACCTCGACCCCAGCGCGGGCGCTGCCGTCGAGCGCTCGGCGACGCCCGCGGCGACGCTCGGCACCCTCGACGGCATCGCCTTCGTCGTCGGCATCGTCGTCGGCATCGGCATCTTCCGCACGCCGCAGGTCGTGGCGGCGAATGCCGCTTCCGGCACGGCCTTCATGCTGCTGTGGCTGCTCGGCGCGGCGCTGATGCTGGTCGGCGCGCTGTGCTACGCCGAACTCGGCGCATCGCGCCCGCATGCCGGCGGCGAGTATCACTTCCTCGCCCGCGCCTGGGGCCAGCCGGTCGCGACCCTGTTCGCCTGGGCGCGTGGCACGGTGATCCAGACCGGCGCGATCGCCACCGTGGCCTTCGTCTACGGCGACTACGCCACGCAGCTGCTGCCGCTCGGCGCCCGCGGCGCGGCGCTGCATGCCGGACTGGCGATCCTCGCGGTCACGGCGGTCAACGTGCGCGGCACGCGCCCGGGCTCGCGGTTCCAGTCGACGCTGACGGTCCTGACGCTGCTCGCGCTCGCCGCGGTCGCGCTCGCTGGCTTCCTGGTGGAGCCGGCGGCCGGCGAGGCGGCCCGCTCCGCGGGCACCCTGCCCGCCGGCACGCTGCCGGCCGCGGCCGAGGCGGGTGCGCCGCGTCCCGAGCCCAGCGCCGGCCTCGCCCTGATCTTCGTGCTGCTGACCTACGGCGGCTGGAACGAGGCGGCGTACCTGTCGGGCGAGCTGCGCGACCCGCGGCGCGCGATGTGGCGCGTGCTGCTGTTCGGCACCGGGGCGGTCGCGGTGGCCTACCTCGTGGTCAACCTCGCCTACCTGCGCGCGCTCGGCCTCGAGGGCGCGAGCCGCAGCGAGGTCGTCGCCGCCGACCTGATGCGCCTCGCCGCCGGCGACGCCGGCGCGCGGCTGATCAGCCTGTTCGTCGCCTTCGCCGCGCTCAGCACGCTGAACGCCACCGTGTTCACCGGCGCCCGCGTCTACTACGCCCTGGGCCAGGACGTGCCGGCGCTGCGCCGCTTCGGGACCTGGAGCACGCGCGGCGAGACACCCACCAACGCGCTGTGGCTGCAGGCGGCGATCGCGCTCGCCCTGGTCGCCTTCGGCAGCCTGACGCGCGACGGCTTCACCGCCACCGTCGAGTACACCGCACCGGTGTTCTGGTTCTTCCTGCTGCTGGTCGCGCTGTCGCTGTTCGTGTTCCGCTGGCGCGAGCCCGGTCGCGAGCTGCCGTTCCGCGTGCCGCTGTACCCGCTGACGCCCGCGCTGTTCGTCGCCACCTGTGCCTACATGCTGTGGTCGAGCCTGGCCTACACCGGGCGCGGGGCGCTGCTCGGCGTCGCGGTGCTGGCGCTCGGGCTGCCGTTGCTGTGGCACGCGCGACGCGGCCGGCGCGCCGTGTCCTGAGGCCGCGGGACGGAGTGCTCAGCCGGAGGGCCTGGCGAGTTGCTCGGCCAGCATCGTCAGCCACCCGCGCAGTGCGCGCGGGCCCGGCAGGCGCAGCCGCCCGCGCACCGGGTCACTGACGGCGATGCTGAACCCGCCGCAGCGCTCCGCCGCGCGGAAGGCGTCCTCGTCGGTGACATCGTCGCCGATGGCGACCGGGCGCCGGTGTCGGAACGGCTCCTCCGACATGAACTCCTGCAGCGCGGTCCCCTTGTCCGCCGCGCGGGGCTTGATCTCTCGCACCAGCAGCCCACGCTGGACGTGGAAGTCCTCACCCAGTTGCTTCACGAGCTCGCCGCAGGCCTGCTCGACCAGCGGCTCGAGCCTGGGCACGCGGCGGTAGTGGACGGCGACCGAGCGCGACTTGTCCTCGAGCATCAGCCCGGCATGGGCCTCGACCAGTCCGCGCAATACGCCGCGCGCATGGTCGATCGCCGCCTGCGGAACGCCGACGACGGTCACCCGCCCGTCGGCGGCGCGGCGTTCGACGCCGTGCAGCCCTGCCATCGGCAGCTCCAGCGGCGCGAACAGTCGCGACAATTGCTCTATCGGGCGGCCGCTGAGCAGGGCCACGGCACCGCTGAGTCCCTGCTGGATGCGGCGCAGCTGGCCGAGCAGCGCCTGGTCGACGCGAACGTCCTCCGGCCGCGCAGCGATCTCCAGCAGCGTGCCGTCCACGTCGATGAACAGGGCCGGATTGTGCGGAATCGGCGGCAGCATGCGGGTGTCCGCCTCAGGCGCCAGCCGCAGCGCCGTCGGCCGACCATGCGCATCCTGCGTCCAAGCCGGGGCCCAGGTCGCGCCGCGTGGGCACGCGCGCCAGCCAGAGCTTCTGCGTCGGGTACGCGAACTCGACACCGAGCGATTCGAGCTCCCGCATGATCGCGAAGTTGATCCGCTGCTGGATGTCCATGTACACGTTGTAGTCGGCCGACAGCACGAAGTACACGGTCTCCACGTCGAGCGATGCCGCCGCAAAGCGTGCGAAGTGGCTGCGATCGAAGCGCGTCTGCTCCTCGGCCTCGACGATCCGGCGGATCAGCGCCGGCAGGCGCTCGAGGGTATCGACGGGGGTCTCGTAGGCGACACCGATCGTGAACTGTATGCGACGCTGCGCCATCCGCCCGAAGTTGCGCAGCCGGCTCGACAGCAGGTCTGCATTCGAGATGACGATCTGCTCGCCGCTGAGGCTGCGCAGGCGCGTGCTCTTGATGCCGATGTACTCCACGCTGCCCAGGAAGTCGCCGACCGCGAGGAAGTCGCCGACGATGAACGGCTTGTCGAAGGTGATCGACAGCGAGGCAAGTAGGTCGCCGAGCACGTTCTGGACGGCGAGCGCCACGGCGATGCCGCCGATGCCGAGGCCGGCGACCAGTGCCGTGATGTCGACGCCCAGGTTGTCGAGCATCAGCAGCACGACGACCGACCAGATCAGCACCCGGGCCACGAACCCGATGATTCCAAGCGAGCCGATCAACTCGCGATCGGCTGCGACGCTCGTCCGGCGCTTGTGGTCGAGCAGTGTGAGCGCAGCAGCGGTCGACCAAAGCCCGGCCTGCCAGAACCCGGCGATCGTGAGTGCCGCGGATGCAAGGCGCTCGACCCGGGGACGCACGTCGAGGAACTGCAGCCCGATCACCAACGACACGACGAGCATCGCGACGAGGCTGGTGCGACTGAATACATGGGCCGGCAGCTCGAGGAACTCGGTCGCGTCGGTCGAGGCCATGCGGCCGAATGCGCGACGCACCTGCCGCCGCGCGACGACCATCACCAGCAGCGCGAGCGAGAACGCACCGAATGCACTGCCCCACTGCATGGCGTCGCCCGCGATCGGAAATCGATCCATCCATTCCATGCCTTGCCATGCTCCTTGCGTTGCCGATGCGAGGTCGTGGCTTCCGCCAGCGCCGTCAGCCCCGGGCGGCGCGCGTCAGGCCGACCCGTGAACGCCCCGTCCGCGTCGCGAGCTTCTGACGCTGTCGCACCTGCGCCGCGTCGATGAGCATGCGTCCGGCCCACCGGAAGACGTTGTTGTGCTTGATCGTGTGGCGCATCAGCCGCATGCGCTCGCCCCGCTCGTCGCGGGTCATGCGCAGTGCCGTCTCGATGGCCGCCGCCGTCTCGACGACGTCATAGGGATTGACCAGCAAGGCCTCGACGAGTTCGCGCGAGGCGCCCGCGAAGGTGCTCAGGATCAGCACGCCATCCCCGTCCTCGCGCGCGGCGACGAATTCCTTCGCGACCAGGTTCATACCGTCGTGCAGGCTGTTGACGATGCAGAAGTCCGCGGCACGGTGCAGCTCGAAGACGCGTTCGGGATCCTGGTGTTCGGCCACCAGCACGATGGGCTGCCACCCTGGCCGGCCGAAGCGGCCATTGATCCGCTCGACCTCGCGCAGCGTCTGCTCCTGCAGCGCCTTGTACGACGCCAGCAGGCCACGGGACGGCGCAGCGACTTGCAAGAGCGACACGCGGCCGCGCAAGGCCGGGCGCGTCGCGAGGAGGTGCTCGAGGGCCGCGAAGCGTTCGAGGATGCCCTTGGTGAAGTCCCAGCGCTCAATGCCGACGCCTATGGCAACACCGTCCTCGATGCCGAAGCGCTGGCGCACGTTCCGCCGACAGGTGGCGACGTCCGGCGCAGCCGCCTCCAGCCGCGGGGGCCACTCGATGGAAATCGGGTAGGCCGCGACCTGGCACACGTGGCCCTGGATCGTGACGGTCATGTGCTCGTGGTCGATCTGGCATTCGACGTAGCGATCCACCGAGGCCAGGAAATTCTGGCAGTGATACCGCGTATGGAAACCGAGGATGTCGGCGCGCAGCAGGCCGAGCAGCAGTTCCACCTTCCAGGGGCAAACACCAAAGGTCTCGGCGTTCGGCCAGGGGATGTGCCAGAACTGCACGATGGTCGCGTTCGGCCGGTGCTGCCGCACGTAGGCCGGCAGCAATCCGAAGTGGTAGTCCTGGATCAGGAGCACGGGTGACGCCGTACGCGCCTCCTCCGCCACGACCGCGGCGAAGCGCTGGTTGACGGCGACGTACTGCTTCCAGTCCGCCTCGCGAAACTGCGGCCGCACGTAGGCGAGGTGGCACAGGGGCCACAGGCCCTCGTTGGAGAACCCGTAGTAGTAGCCGCTCTCCTGCTCCCCGGTCAGCCAGACGCGTCGCAGCCGATAGGAGGGCCGCCCGGGCGGCACGCGCACCCCGTCATGGCGGTCGACGACCTGGCGGTCCGCGGTGCCGCTGCCGTGCGCGATCCACGTGCCGGCACAGGCGCGGATCACGGGCTCGAGCGCCGTGACCATGCCGCTGGCGGGCACCTGGACGTGGACGTGGTCGGCCGCATCGAGGTTATGGATGTAGGGCTCGCGATTCGAGACCACGAGCATCTCGGGTGAGTCGAGGCGGCGCTCGACGAGATGCTGGAGGGCGACCGGCGTCCAGTTCTCCTGGTAGTCGATTTCGATCCGCTGGTTCTCCTCGACCTCGCGCAGCACCTCGCGGACCTGGGACAGGATCGGCATGGAAAGTGCCGATGGGGAACGGGCTTCGGACGCGAGGTTGCCGCCGCGGATGTCGTTGACCAGGGCACTCGCCCAGCGTCGCAGCGACCACCACGCCGCGATCACGAAGGAAAGGCTGAGTGCGACGCCACCGACGGCCAGGAAGGCGAACAGGTAGTCGCGGACGTTCGAGCGGCGTCGATCCGCGTACCCGAGGTCGTGCACGAGCAGCGCATGCAGGCCGTTCATACCCTGGACCGGCACGGCGAAGCGAGAGACGAGTACCGACCCCTTGGACGTCACGGCCATCTCGTTCGCACCGGCCTCGGCCCGCCCTGCCCAGGATGGCGAGCAGGCGACGCCTCGCGGCACTTGCGGTGTCTGGAACACTGTGCGCCCGTCGGCGCCGCAGATCAGTACGGCGACCAGTCGCTCGTCGCTCGTCACGCGCTCGAGATAGGCCGCGAGCCCCCGGTCATCCGACTCCGACATCAAGCCCGCGAGCGGCTGCTCGATGGACTTCATGATCACCGACGCGCGCAGCTGGGCGTCTCCCCGGAACCACTCCGCGATCAGGCGATCGATGAACGGCATCACGATGACCGTCGCTATCACAGCGAGCACGACCACAGGCAACGCGAAGCGCGTCAGGATCGTCTTGAGCAATACGTTCTCCCGACTGGTCGTCGCCACTTGGCGACTGAGAACTGTGCGGAACGTCCACCCCAGAACGGACATTCGTGCGCGAGGCATGGATCTTGTTGTCGACTCCGCTCTCGCGTCCACCCCGCGAGGCCGCAGACACGCACGATACGTGCGGCACGCCACGTACCGGAGCGCATAGTCGTTCGCGTGCCTGCCATACGACAGCGACACTGGGAAGTTACGCATCGGAAAAAACGTGCGCCGCCGGCAGTTTCGTCCGACGCCGCAGCTCTTCCATTCCCACTGCAAGTCATCCGTTGCCCCGCTGCTGTCGCCGTTCGCCGACGTCGCATGATGCGGGCTCGCCCAGAAATCTGAGGAGAACTCCCATGCGAACCACGAATGCACCGCAATTCTCCGACCGGCGACGCGTGCGCCACTGCCTCGCGGCGACGCTGGCCATCGCAGCCGGCGGCGCGGCCGCACAGCAACAGGCCACCCCGGCTTCGTCCCCTTCGTCGGCTGCGCAGCAACGCAGTACCGGCGCATCGGCCACGGTGGAGGCGGCCGCGCCGTTCTGGCTGCTCGTACCGGTCGAGCTTTCGGCGCGCAGCGAGCAGGTGGCCGATGGCTGCTGGGTTCGGCTCTACTCCGGGGACGATTTCCAGGGCCGCGTCATGACGGTCGTCGGCCCGGCGAACCTCGCGGAAGTGCGTTCGCCGTATGGGACGGGGCTCAACAACTGGGAAAGCGCCGTCGTCGGTCCGAACGCCACCGTGACGACCTACGACGACGAGAACTTTCGGGCGCGCAGCGCGACGCTCCGGCCTGGGCAACGCTATGCGGAACTGGACGACTCCAAGCTCGGGTTGTTCGAGGACATCGAGTCGATGCGCGTGAGCTGTGCGGCGCCGAGCAGCGCCAGCGCCGGTTCGTCCGGATCGGGCGCCTTCTCGCCGGCAGTTCCAGACAACCAGGGCGCGAGCGGCGCCGCGATCGCAGGAGCGGAAGACGACAGCCGCCCCGCGTCGACCCAGCATGGATCGGCGATACAAGATCGCGGCACGGGCTCGGTTTCGGCGCCCGCCGATCGCGATGGGTCGTCCGGCAGCAGTAACGGCTCGGCGGGGGCAACCCGCGAGCCCGGCGCGAGTACCACGCCTTCGCAAGCTACGCAGTCCCCGGGCGCGACCTCGGCCCCTGGCAATTCCACCACGGCCTCGCCGAACCTGGCCCCCGCGGCGCAGCCTGCGCAGCAAGGCTGGTCGTCGTCAGGAACCGACCCGGCCCGCTAGAACCGGGGCGTTCCGCAATCTCACGCTGGAAAGCAGAGGCAGCGGGCACATCCTCGACGACGTGCTCGCGGCTGCCCATCGGGGCGTGGGGGCCGATCGAATCGAGGCCCGCCGGCCGGCGTAGGGACTGCGTCGCGGGCACCGCGCAGTCCTGCGCTTAGCCGCCGCCGTTGGCGCGCGCCGTGACGCGCTCGTCGTTCCGTCAACGGGCCACCCCGTCGCCGTCCTCGGCCAGTTGCAGGAGAACTTGGCCCCCGTCCGGACGGGACGATCGCCTTCATCGCGCCTCCGCCTCCTTCGGCAAGCGGCTTGCGTACCACGTCACAGTAGCGCAACCCGGCTTAAAGCCACTCAGGGTTAGACCGATACAAGGTTGCGCAGGAAGTCATCCCCGGACGATTCGAGCATGGTTGAGACGCCCGACTGGAAGGCCCGTTACCGAGACGCCATCCGCGAGATGGAGGATCAGGAACGCCACTGGCGGGAACTCGATCGGGCGCTGCGTCGGCTGGCCGGCCGGCTCTGCACACTGAGCCTCGGCATGGCCCCGACCGTGGACGTCGAACTGACCAAGATCTCTCGCCAGGTCCAGGACGAGGGCACCAAGGCCGCCGAGATCGAAGAACTGATCAAGGCGCTGCTGCACGCGGTCACGACCAATGACCAGCCCCGCGGTCGCTGGACCGCTTCCTGCAACGCCGTCGCACAGTTGCTCGAGCGGCTCTCAACCGGAGCCCTGCCGGACCCGGCGATGCAGGCGCTCGCGGCCGAGATCGCCTCGGTGGACTCCGACGAGTCGCTCGCCAGGCTGCTGACCCGCGCCGCCGACCTCGCCCGCGAGCGCGGCGAGAAGCTCGAGAAGGAGCGCGCCTCGGCGGCCGCGATGCTGACGCAGGTGACGCAGCGCCTCGAGGACGTCGCCGGGTTCCTCAGCGGCTCGAAGGCCGACTGGAAGACCAGCCAGGACGCGGCGCTGGTGCTCAACCGCCAGGTGCTGAGCGAGGTCGACGGGCTGTCGAAGGAAGCCGTCGCAGCCACCGACCTCGAGCCGCTGCAGGCGCTGGTCGCGAGCCGCCTGGAGTCGATCTCCGGGCACGTCCGCGAGTTCCGCCAGAAGCAGGACCGGCTGTTCGTCGAGCAGGCGCAGCGTGCCGAGAAGATGACGCTGCGCGTCGCCGAGCTCGAGCGCCAGACGCGCGACCTCAGCAGCTCGCTCGAGAAGGAGCGGCAGCGCGCGCGCATCGACGTGGTCACCGGCGTGCCGAACCGCGCCGCCTTCGAGGAACGGCTGAACGAGGAGATCGAGCGCTGGAAGCGCTTCCGCACCCCGGTCAGCATGCTCGTCTGGGACATCGACCGCTTCAAGAAGATCAACGACACCTACGGCCATCGCGCCGGCGACCGCGTGCTGCGCGAGGTCGCGACCTGCTTCGCCAACCGGCTGCGTGCCAGCGACTTCGTCGCGCGGATCGGCGGCGAGGAGTTCTGCACGCTGCTGATCGGCACCGACGCCGAGGCCGCGCTGCGCGTCGCCAACGAGCTGCGCGAGGCGGTGGCCGGCCTGAAGCTGCTGTTCCACGGGCAGCCGGTGCGCGTCACGGTCTCCTGCGGCATCACCACGCTGCGCGACACCGATACCGGCGACGGTGGCGCGATCTTCGAGCGGGCCGACGCCGCGCTCTACCGCGCCAAGGACGGCGGCCGCAACCTCTGCATCGCGGCCTGAGCGGCGCGTCCCGATCCTGTAGGATCCGGCCATGCAGATCGGCATGGTCGGCCTCGGCCGCATGGGCGGCAACATGGTGCGGCGCCTGGCGCGCGGTGGCGCGAGCGTCGTTGCCTGGGACCGCTCGCCCGAGGCGCGCACGGCGCTGGTGGGCGAGCCGGGCGTCGAGGTCGCGGACACGCTGGAGGGCTTCGTGGCGGCGCTGCCGCCGCCACGCACGGCCTGGCTGATGCTGCCGGCAGGCGGGCCGACCGACCAGGTGCTGGAGGCACTCGCCGCGCGGCTCGCACCCGGCGACCTGCTGGTCGACGGCGGCAATGCGCACTACCAGGACTCGCAGCGGCGCGCCGCGGCGCTGGCGGCCCGCGGCCTGCAGTTCGTCGACGCCGGCGTCTCCGGCGGGGTCTGGGGCCTGCACAACGGCTATGGCCTGATGGTCGGCGGCGCCCCCGCGGCGGTCGCGCGCCTCGAGCCGGCGCTACGACTGCTCGCACCGGCGCCCGACCTCGGCTGGCTGCACTGCGGCGCGGCCGGCGCCGGCCACTACGCCAAGATGATCCACAACGGCATCGAGTACGGCCTGATGCAGGCCTACGCCGAGGGCTTCGCGCTGCTGCAGGCGAGGCCCGACCTCGGGCTCGACGTCGCGCGGCTCGCCGAGCACTGGCGCCACGGCACGGTGATCCGCTCCTGGCTGCTCGACCTGGTCGCGGAGTTCCTCGCGAAGGAGGGCGCGCTCGAGGGCATCGCGCCGGTGGTCGCCGACTCGGGCGAGGGCCGCTGGACGGCGAAGGAGGCGATCGACCTCGGGGTGCCGGCGCCGGTGATCAGCGCCGCACTGATGGCGCGCTTCGCGAGCCAGGGCCGCGACGACTATGCCGCGAGGCTGCTGGCGCGGATGCGCCAGGCCTTCGGCGGCCATGCGGTCATGCCCGCTGGAACGATCCCGCCGTGATGCCGCCCGCGGCACGCGCCGCGCGCGCCTGCAGGAAGAGTGCTGCCTCCTCGGCGAACATCGGGCGCCCGAGCCCGTAGCCCTGCACGCTGCGGCAGCCCTTGCTGCGCAGGATCTCGAGCTGGTCCCAGCTCTCGACGCCCTCGGCCACCACGTCGAGCTTCAGCGCCTGCGCCATCGCGAGGATCGCGCTGACCAGCGCCGAGTCGTTCGGGCTGCGCACCAGCTCGTGCACGAAGCTGCGGTCGATCTTGATCTCGTCGATCGGCAGCCGCCGCAGGTAGGCGAGGCAGGAGTAGCCGGTGCCGAAGTCGTCGATCGACAGCCGAACGCCGAGCGCGCGCAGCAGGTCGAGGTTGCGCAGCGTCGGCTCGAGGTCCTTGAGGAACGTGCTCTCGGTCAGCTCCAGCGTCAGCCGCGTCGGCTCGAGGCCCGACTCCTCGAGGAAGCGGCGCACGCTCGCGCGCGGGTCCATGTCGCGCAGTTGGCGCGGCGAGACGTTGACCGCGAGGCGCAAGCCGGCCAACGCCGGGTGGCGCGACTGCCACTCGCGCACCTGGGCGCAGGCGGTGCGCAGCACCCAGTCGCCGATCGGCTGGATCAGCCCTGTCTCCTCGGCCACCGGGATGAAGTCGGCGGGCATCATGGCCGTGCCCTCGCGCGGGAACCAGCGCAGCAGCGCCTCCATGCCCAGGACCTGGCCGCTCGCCACGTCGTACACCGGCTGGTAGCAGAGGCGGAACTCGTCCTGCTCGAGGGCGCGGTGCAGGCGGTTCTCGAGGTCGAGCCGCGCGATCGAGTCCGCGGCCAGTGACGGCACGTAGAACGCGGCGGTGTTGCCGCCGGTGCGCTTGGCCGCGTGCAGGGCGAGGTCGGCGCTGCGCAGCAGCGCGGCCGGGTCGGACCCGTCGCGCGGGAACACCGCGACGCCGATGCTCGGCGTGCTGAAGATCGAGCGCCCCGCGATCTGGAACGGCTCGTGGAACGCTGCTGCGAGCGCGGCCGCCATGCGCCGACCCTCGCGCTCGCCGTCCGGCGCCTGCGCCAGCAGCAGGAAGTCGTCGCCTCCGGCACGCGCCAGGCTGCCGGCGTCGCGCAGCGCGCGGGCCATGCGTCGCGCCGCCTGGCGCAGCACCTCGTCGCCGGCGTCGTGGCCCAGCGTGTCGTTGACGAGCTGCAGGCGGTCGAGGTCGACCTGCAGCACGGCGAGTTGCATTCCGGCGGCGCCAGCCTCGGCCAGCGCCCCGGACAGTGCCTCGCGGAAGCCGGCACGATTGGGGAGGCCGGTGATGGCATCGGTGCGGGCGAGCTCCGCGGCGCGTGCCTCGGCCGCGAGCGCGGCGCGCCGCTCGCTCGTGTCGCGGATCACCACCTGGATCGCGATCTCGCCGTCGCACTCGAACGACGCGGCCGAGACGACCACGTCGAGCTCGCGGCCGTCCAGTCGCACGAGCCGCTCCTCGCAGGGCGGAACGTCGCCGAGCCCGTCGAGCATCGACTCGATCCGCTGACGCACGGCCTCGTGGCAGTCGGGATGGATGAAGTCGAGCGGCGAGCGGCCGATGACCTGCCACTCGTGGCGGGCGCCCAGCATCTCGAGGCAGCGCGGGTTGGCCTCGACGATGCGGCCGCCGCGATCGACCCAGGCGGCGTCCTGGGACAGCTCGGTGAGCAGGCGCAGCCGCTCCTCGCGCTGGCGCACGCGTGCCTGCTCCTGCTTGCGTCGCTCGGTCTCTGCGGCGAGCGCGAGCGCCTTCTGCTGCAGTCCGGTGACGTAGCGGTTGCGCGCGGCCTCGTCCTCGAGACCTAGGTAGCTCTCGCCCGGGATCACCGCCGCATGCTGGTCGCAGACGTCGCGCAGGAAGCGGCCGTTGGCCTCGCCGGCGAACTGCACCATCGGGTAGGCGCAGTACAGCGTGAAGGGCAGGCGTGCGCGCAGGCGTTTCCAGAATCCCTCGACGCGGTCAGCTTGGTCGACGAGTCCGCGCCGGACCAGCAGCGCCGTCGTCTCGCCGAAGACGAGCACCTCGGGGAACCCGGCCGCGAGCTCGCGCAACAGTTCCTCGGCGATGGCTTCGAACCGTCCCTCGTCCGGACCCTGCTCGTCGGTGAACGCATCGAGTACATCGTGCGCGTCGCGGGTCCGCAGCCGTGCCGAGCCGCGCAGTTCGATCGGGTCGAGGCCGCGGCCGAGCAGTGCTTCGTCGATCGCGAGCAGGCGCTCCGGGATGGCGATCGCGACGCAGGCCGCGCCACGTCGCAGGCCCTCAGTGAACCAGTCGGCGACGGTCTCGACCAGAAAGCGTTCGTCCTCGTAGAACTGGACGAAGTGGGAGTCGCAGGCGCAGCGCAGGGCCGCGGCGACCCGCGGATCCCCGGGCGCGACGGCCCTGGCGGAGCGCAGGCCTGCGCCGGCGGTCTCCCTCGTCACCCAGCCGTCCATCGCGCCTCGTCTCCATACGATTGCGTCCGGCAAGCACAGTGACCGATCGAGGCCGCCCGATGCCGGGAGGCGTTTCACAATGCGCCATGGGACGATCGAGGGGGCTCGCGGAAAGCCCTGAATTTTCCGGCATGCGCGGCGATCCAATGGGGAAAACCCCTAGTTTTTCAGGGTTATCCCGAGACCCGACGCACGGGCCCTAGGCGATACGTGCGGCCGCCTCGGCATCGGCGAACACGACGTCGCACTCGCCCACGAGCCGTGCCGCCGGGATGCGTGCATCCTGCACGCGCAGCGCCGCGAGCGAGGACGCCTTGCCCGCGCCCGCAATAAGCCAGACTCGGTCGCGCGCGCGCGCGAGCAGCGGCAGCGTGCACGTGAGCCGGCGGTGGCCACGGTACTCGCCGGTCGCCACGACGTCCGTCCCGAGTGCCTCGAGTGCCGCATCGCCGGCGAACAGCGACGCCACGTGGCCGTCGTCGCCGAGGCCCAGGTGCACGAGGTCGAGCACCGCAGGCTCGCCCGCGTGCGCCGCCAGCACGCGCCCATAGTCGAGCGCCGCCCCGTCGGCGTCGAGCCGGCCCGCGAGCACGGCGTCGACGGGCATCGCGTGCCAGCGGGCGTGCGGCAGTGCGGCGGCCAGCATCGACAGGTTGCGCGCCGTGCTGCCGGCGGGCGCCAGGCGCTCGTCGACCTGGAAGGCGTCGATCGCCGGCCAGGGCAGCGGGTACGCAGCGAGTGCCGCGAGCATCGGCCGCGGCGTGTCGCCGCCGCTGAAGGCGACGCAGGCGCGGCCACGGGCGGCGAGCGCCTCGCGCAGCCGCGACGCGATCCACCCGGCCGCCGCCGTCGCGGCCGCGGCCGCGTCCGGCAGTACCGTCAGGCGCACGCGTCCGAGCCGAGGCTGCCCGGGTTGACCCAGCCGCCGATCGCGCGGGTCAGCCGGTCGGCGGTCTCGGGCCCCCAGCTGCCACGCGCATAGGGCTGCGCCGCGCCGGACTTCACCAGCGCGTCGTCGACGATGCGCCAGGCCTCCTCGACGATGTCCTGGCGCGCGAACAGGGTGGCGTCGCCGCGCATCGCGTCGCCGATCAGGCGCTCGTACGCGGTCTGCTCGCCGCGCGGCGCGTTGCACACCGACAGCTCGACCGCGCGTCCGGCCATCGCCTCGCCGGCCGCCTTGGCACGCGCGCCGAGGCCGATCGAGATGCGGTCGGGGCCGAGCCGGAAGCGCAGGTAGTTGGTGTGCGGCGGCGCCGGCTCGTCGAACAGGCGCTGCGGCGGGCGGCGGAAGGTCGCGAGCACCTCGGTGCCGGTGGTCGCCAGCCCCTTGCCGGCGCGCACGAAGAAGGGCACGTCGGCCCAGCGCCACGAGTCGATCGCGAGCCGCAGCGCGACGTAGGTCTCGACGTCCGAGCGTGGATCGACGCCGGGCTCGTCGCGGTAGCCGGCGTACTGGCCGCGCACCACGTCGTTGCGCGACAGCGGGGCTATCGAGCGCAGCACCTTCGCCTTCTCGTCGCGCTGCGCATCGCTGCCGAGGCTCGACGGCGGCTCCATGGTCAGGATCGAGACCACCTGCAGCAGGTGGTTCTGCACCACGTCGCGGACCGCGCCGAGTTCCTCGTAGAGCCGGCCGCGCCCCTCGACGCCGAACGACTCGGCCATGGTGATCTGCACGCTCTCGACGTGGCCGCGGTTCCAGACCGGCTCGAGGAAGGCGTTGGCGAAGCGGAAGTAGAGCAGGTTCTGCACCGCCTCCTTGCCGAGGAAGTGGTCGATCCGGAAGAGCGAGCGCTCGTCGAACACGCGGCCGAGCGCGTGGTTCAGCGCGCGCGCGGACGCGAGGTCGCGGCCGAGCGGCTTCTCGACGATCACGCGCGCCCCCGTCGCGCAGCCGGCGGCTCCGAGCCCCTGCACCACGGTCGCGAACAGGCTCGGCGGCACTGCGAGGTAATGCAGCGGGTGCTGCGCACGGCCGAGCTCGCGCCGCAGCGCCGCGAAGGTCGCCGGGTCGCGGTAGTCGCCCTCGACGTGGCGCAGCAGCGGCACGAGCTTCGCGAGCACCTGCGGGTCGGCGCCGCCGCCGTGCGCCTCGAGGCTCGCGGCGATGCGCTCGCGCAGGCCCTCGAGCGTGCCCTCGCGCGCGACGCCGACGACCGGCACGTCGAGTGCGCCGCGGCGGACCATCTGTTGCAGCGCCGGGAAGATCTTCCGGAACGCGAGGTCGCCGGTGACGCCGAAGATCACCAGGGCATCGGAACGTGGCTCCATGTTCGTCGCGAGCTCCTCGGGTGGCGGCAGCGATGGCCCGCCGCGAGCGCCAGGTCACCCAGGCGCGCAGGCGTGACGGCGCGCACGAGGGCGCCAAGTTATCATGCCCGGCGCGCCGCACGGCCCGGTCCGCGGGTCGGCCCCTGCCGGAGAGTCGCCATGGATCGCCTGCGTCCGACCATCCTCGCCGCCCTGCTCCTCGCCGCCGTGCTCAGCGGCTGCGGCGTCAATCCGGTCACCGGCAAGCAGGAGATCCAGTTCGTCTCCGAGTCGCAGGAGCTGCAGATCGGCGCGAGCCAGTACGCGCCGACGCGCCAGGGCGAGGGCGGCGACTACAAGACGATCCCGGAGCTCACCGCCTACGTCAGCGAGGTCGGACAGAAGCTCGCGGCGGTGTCCGACCGGCCGCTGCCGTACGAGTTCACGGTGCTCAACAGCTCGGTGCCGAACGCCTGGGCGCTGCCCGGCGGCAAGATCGCGGTCAACCGCGGCCTGCTGACCGAGCTCGAGAACGAGGCCGAGCTCGCCGCGGTGCTCGGCCACGAGATCGTGCATGCCGCGGCGCGCCACGGCGCCAAGGCGCAGGAGCGCGGCACGCTGCTGCAGGTCGGCATGGTCGCCGCGCAGGTCGGCATCGCGATGTCGGACATGGACCAGAACCTCGGCGGACTGCTCGCGGCCGGCGCCGGTGTCGGCGCGCAGCTGATCAACACGCGCTACGGCCGCGACGCGGAGCGCGAGAGCGACCACTACGGCATGGAGTACATGAAACGCGCCGGCTACGACCCGTCCGCCGCGGTCACGCTGCAGCAGAAGTTCGTGGCACTCGCGCAGAAGCAGGGCGGCGGCGGGCAGGCAGGCTGGCTCGAGGGCCTGTTCGCCTCGCACCCGCCGTCCGAGGAGCGCGTGCAGAACAATCGCGCGCGGCTGGCCGAGCTCGGCAGCCCCGGCGGCGAGCTCGGCAAGGAACGGTATGCCGCGCGGCTCGCACCGCTGCGCCGGATCGCCCCGGCCTACGACAAGGCCGACCAGGCCGTGGCCGCAGCGCGCAAGAAGGACCTGAAGGGGGCCAAGGCGCTGGCGGCCGAGGCCGAGAAGATGGTGCCCAACGAGGCACGCTTCGCGCTGCTGCGTGGCGACCTCGAGATGGCCGGGAAGGACCCTAAGGCGGCGCTGTCTCACTATGAGCGGGCGCTGCAGCTCGATGGCGAGTACTTCGCCGCCTGGCTCGGCAGCGGCACGGCGTACTATCGGCTGGGCAACCGCACCGAGGCTGCGCAACGGCTCGAGCGCAGTGCGAAGCTGCTGCCGACCGCGCCGGCGCTCTACTACCTCGGCAACATCGCGAAGGAGTCGGGCAACCTCGAGCGCGCGCTCGAACTCTACAAGGGTGCGGCCGGCTCGCAGGGCGAGATCGGCAAGGCCGCGGCCGCGGAATACGCGAGCATCGACGTGCAGCGCAACCCCGGCAACTACGTCGCCTCGGCCCCGCAGCTCGACGCGCGCGGCGCGCTGGTGGCGATCGTGGAGAATCGCGCGCCGGTGGCAATCGCCGACCTCGCGCTCTCGGCGGTGCTGCTCGACGGCAACGGCGCGATCGTGCAGCAGGGCCCGCCGGTGCGGCTCGGCCGCGCGCTGCAGCCCGGTGAGCGGATCGCGGTGGACGCGGGCGTCGGGCAGGTCGCCCCCGAGCTCGTGGGACGGGTGCGCTTCAGGATCGACGGCGCGCGGCCGGTGCAGGGCCGCTGAAAGATCAGCGGAAGACCCGCTGCCAGAACGCCTTCATGTCCTCCCACGACTGGCGGTCGGTCTTCTCGTCGTAGGCGAGCGGCAGGTTGTACTTCCTGCCCTTCTCGGTCGCCTCCGGGTTGGTGAAGCCATGCTTCGCGCCCGGGTAGGAGTTGAACTGGTACTTCACGCCGAGCTCCGCCATCTCGGCGTGGAAGCCCTGCTGGTCGGCGGCGGGGACGAGCGCGTCGGCCTCCCCGTGGCAGATCAGCACCTCGGCCTTGAACTCGCCCGGCTTCGCCGGATGGGTGCGGCCGAGCGAGCCGTGGAAGCTGACCACGCCACGCAGGTCGAGGCCGAGGCGCGCCGCGTGCAGCGACAGCGCGCCGCCGAGGCAGTAGCCCATCGCGCCGATCCGCGTCGGGTCGACGAGCGGGTGCTGCTTCAGCTGCTCGAACGCGGCCGCGACGCGCTCGGTGGCGGCGCCCATGTCGGCGAACAGGCCGTTCATCAACGTACCAGCCTCGGCCGAGTCGGCGGCCTCGCGGCCGTCGCCATAGACGTCGACCGCGAGCGCGACGACGCCGAGCTGCGCGAGCTCGCGCGCGCGGCGGCGCAGGTAGTCGTTCATGCCCCACCACTCGGGGAACACGGCGAGCGCGGGGCGGCGCCCGTTCATGCTCGTGTCGACCGCGAGGTAGCTCGCGAGATCGACGCCGCCGGCGCGATAGCGCAGGACTTCGGTATGGACGTTGGCAGGCATTCGGCGGGTTCCGTGGGACAGGGGTCCGGCGCTCAATTTGGCAGCGTCGCCGGGGCGACCGCAAGCCCTTGCGCCGCGCGGCCGGTTCGTGCTGCGCGCATCGGCGGTGCCGCTGGCGGCGCGGCGCCGACGGCCTCGACGAGCAGCGGACCGAGGCGGTGCATCGGCCCGATCGCGACGCCGCGCGGATCGAGGCCCGGGACGAAACCGCGTGCGAGCAGCGCCTCGAGCACCTCCGGGCGGTCGGCGATCACGTGCACCGGCACGTCGTGCGTCGCGCCCGCGCCGCTGACGGCTGTCGGCGGCTGGTGGTCGCCGAGCACCAGCATCACCAGCGGCTCGCCGGCATGGCGCTCGAGGTAGCCGGCGAGCGTACGCTGCGCGTACCCGAGCGAATCGGCGTAGGCCGGGCCGAGGCGCGTCCACTGCGGCGCCTGCGCGATCGCCTGCGCCGCCTCCGCGCCGTAAGGGTTGCGGCCGGTGAGCCGCGACCAATCGGGCTGGTAAGGGGGCGTGGGCCGGAACGGCACGTGCGAGCTGATGGTCGGGAAGAACACGAAGCGCGGCGCGCCCGCCGGGGCGCGCGGCTCGAGCACGTCCAGCCGCGCGAGCGCGTACTGGTCGGGGATGCGCCACCAGCCGAACTCCGGGCCGTGGTAGTCGAGCGCGGCCTCGCCGTAGATCGCGTCGAAGCGGAAGTAGTCGCCCTCGGGCCAGGCCTGCTTCAGGCCCGGCATCAGCGCGAGCACGCGATAGCCCCCACCGCGGAACACGTCGCCGAGCGTGGTGCGCGGCCGCAGCAGCAGCCGTGCGTAGGCGTCGCCGTCGACGACCTCGGCGCCCGCGAGCAGGCTGGCATGGGCGAGCCAGGAGCCGCTGCCGAAGGTCGGCGAACGCACCCACGCCGAGACCACGGCGCGCCCGCTGCCGGCGATCGCCCGAGCCAGGGCCTCGCGGCTCGCGCGCAGGCGTGCCGCGATGTCCGGGCGCTGCCAGGCGACGGCGCCGTAGGATTCGACGAACACCACGTAGACGTCGTCGAGTGCCGTACCGGCGACGCGGCGCAGCGCCGGCATCGCGACCGCGTCCGGCAGGCCGCCGGCGGCAGACGCGCCCGCAGCCAACCCCCCAGCTTCGCGCATCGTCCGCCAGCTGCCCACGAGCAGCGCGACCTGCCTCGCCCAGGTCTGCGTCACGGGGATCGAGAAGCGTGCGAGCGTGGCCGGCAGCGGCGCACCCGCACGGTCGGCGGCGAACAACGCGAGCGCGCCGGCGGCCGCGGCGACCAGCGCGACGCGCGTCGCGGCCGCGAGGCGACCGCGCGGTGCCGGATCGAGGGCCCGGGCGAGACGCGCGATGCAGGCGCGCAGCAGCAGGAGCGCGCCACCGAGTGCGGCGCCGGTCACCAGCAGCGCGAGCACGAGCTGCCAAGCGGGCGCCACCTGCACCAGCATCGCCACCGCGCCGCCGACGTGCCGTGCGTCCCAGTAGAGGTTGACGCTGCGACCATAGAGCGCGGGCGCGGTCACTTCCGCGTAGCGCGCGAGGGCGAACAGCACCGCGACGGCACCGAGCGCCGTCAGCGCGCGGCGCCCCGGCACGCCGCGCCAGGTGCTCCAGCCGGCGAGCGCCAGCACCAGCAGCGCCAGCTCGACCGACCACTCGCCGCGCAGCTCGATCGCCGGGGTCGGCCAGACGTTGTGGAACGTGAGCGCGGCGTTCAGCAGCAGCAGCGCGCCCGCGAGCGTCGCGAGCGCGAGTGCACGGCGCCAGGCGCCGCGAGCTGGACCCTCCCCCACCACGCGCGGGCGCCTACTGGCGCCGTGCCTCGAGCTCGATCACCAGCTCCACCTCGTCGCCGACCAGCCCGTTCGCCACGCCGTAGGTCATGCCGAAGTCGCTGCGACGGAAGCGGCCACGCGCCGACGCGCCGGCGACGAACGGCTTCAGCAGCGGCGGCCCGATCGGATAGCGGTCGAGCTTGTTCAGCGTGGCCTCGAGCACCAGCGGCCGCCGCTTGCCGAGCAGCTCGAGCTCGCCCTCGACCCGGTAGCCGCGCTCGCCCTGGCGCCGCGCCGACTTCGCGGTGAAGGTCATCGTCGGAAAACGCCCGGCATCGAGGAAGTCCTTGCCGCGCAGGTGCCCGTCGCGGGCGGCATTCGCAGTGTCGACGCTCGCCGTCTCGACCACGACGCGCAGGTCCGACAGCACGCCGCCCTGCTCGTCGAAGGTGAAGCTGCCGCTCGCCTTGCGGAACTGGCCGAGCGTCTTCGCGTAGCCGATGTGCTCGACCAGGAAGGCGATGGTGAGGTGGTCGGGATCGAGCGCGAAGCGCGCCGGCTCGGCGTGCGCGACGCCGACCGCGCGGGACAGCGCGAGGACCGCGGCGAGCCCGGTGGCCCACCGCCGCGCCGCGCTGGCGCGGGCGGCTGCGCCCTTCGTCTCCGCCCGGATCGTCATGCCGTCACCCCCGCCGTGGAACGACGTCGGCGCGCGAGGTACATCACGTCGACGCCGAAAGAATAGCAGAGCGCCGCCAGCGACAGCCCGGCGAGGCCGGCGGCGACCGCGCCCGGCCACCACGGCGCGAGCACCGCGACCAGCCCCACCACCTGCACCACGCAGATCGCCTGGCGCCGCCGGCTCGGCGCGAGCTCGCCGGCGAGCCACGGCCGGGCGTGGCCGGCGAGCACGAAGGCGTAGCGCATCAGCCCGGAGGCGAGCACCCAGGCGCCGGCGCGATCCCAGCGCCAGGCGAGCAGCGCCAGCACCAGGATCAGCAGCGCATCGGTCTCCATGTCGAAGCGCGCGCCGTAGTGGCTCGCGAGGCCATGGCGGCGCGCGAGCGGCCCGTCGAGCGCATCGAGGCTCGCCGCCAGCGTCGCGAGCGCGACTGCGAGCCAGGCGAGCGGCGCCGAACCTGGTGCCACCGCGAACGCCGCGAGCAGCACCACCAGCGTGGCGCGCGCCAGCGTCACGCGGTTGGCGGCGCCGAAGTCGGCATGCGGATGCGACGCGCGCAGCGCGCCACGCAGCCAGAACAGCAGTGCGGCGCCGCCGAGCAGCCCGGCGCCGGCCGCGGCGAGGAAGGCCGTGCCGGAACCGACGAGCCGCGCCGCCTCGCCGGGCGCTGGCATGGACGCGGACGCAGAATCAGGCGCAGGCGCAGGCAGCATCGCCACGGCGAGCGCGCCGAGCGCGCCGAGCAGGGCCGCCACCACGAGGTGCGCGACGAGCTGGCGCTCGAGGCCGCTCGACTCGCCTGTGCGCAGCGTACGGGGCATCATCGCTCCATGGACACCCGAGCCGCCGCCGCGTTCTGGGTCGCGGCCCCGGGCCGCGGCGAGATCCGCCACGAGACCCTGGCCGCGCCGGCGGGCGACGAGGTGATGGTGCGCACACTCTACAGCGGGATCAGCCGGGGCACCGAGTCGCTGGTGTTCGCGGGCCGCGTCCCCCGGGCGGAGTGGCGGCGGATGCGCGCACCGTTCCAGGGGGGCGACTTCCCGGCGCCGGTCAAGTACGGCTACTCGAGCGTCGGCGTGGTCGAGGACGGACCGCCCGGGCTCGTCGGCGCGCAGGTGTTCTGCCTGCATCCGCACCAGACGCGCTACGTGGTGCCGCGCGCCGCGGTGCACCGGCTGCCGCCCGGCCTGCCGGCATCGCGCGCGGTGCTCGCCGCCAACGTCGAGACTGCGGTCAACGGTACCTGGGACGCCGCGCTGCAGCCGGGCGACCGGGTGTGCGTGATCGGCGCCGGCGTGGTCGGCTGCGTGCTCGCGTGGCTCGCCGCGCGCATCCCGGGCTGCGAGGTGCAGCTCGTCGACGTGCAGCCCGCGCGCGCCGCGGTGGCCGCCGCGCTCGGCGTGCCGTTCGCGCTGCCCGATGCCGCGCAGGGCGAGGCCGACGTGGTGATCCACGCCAGCGGCTCGGCCGAGGGCCTGGCGCTGGCGCTGCGCCTCGCGGCTTTCGAGGCCACGGTGCTCGAGCTGAGCTGGCATGGCGATCGCACCGTGCCGCTGCCGCTCGGCGAGGCCTTCCACTCGCGCCGCCTCGTGCTGCGCAGCTCGCAGGTCGGCCAGGTCGCCCCCGTGCAGCGCGCACGCTGGGACCACGCGCGGCGCATGGCACTCGCGCTGCGACTGCTCGCCGGCGCGCCCGAACTCGAGGCCCTGGTCAGCGGCGAGGATGCGTTCACGGCGCTGCCCGAGGTGATGCCGCGGCTGGCTGCCACGCCCGGCGACACCCTCTGCCACCGGATCCGCTACTGAAGGCGCGCCGCGCGCGGCACGCCACGAACCCACGAGCCTAGCAGGAGGAGAGGGATGTACTCGGTCAGCGTCCGCGACCACATGATGATCGCGCACAGTTTCCGCGGCGAGGTCTTCGGCCCCGCGCAGCGCCTGCACGGCGCCACCTACGTGGTCGACCTGGAGTTCCGCCGCGCCGCGCTCGATCCCGACGGCCTGGTCGTCGACATCGGCCTCGCCGCGAGCGCGTTGCGCGCGACGCTCGAGCCGCTGAACTACCGCAACCTCGACGACCTGCCGGAGTTCGCGGGCCGCAACACCACGACCGAGTTCCTGGCACGCGCGATCTTCGACCGCATGGTCGCGCGGATCGCCGCTGGCGAGCTCGGGCCGGATGCACGCGCCGGCGGCCTCGCGTCGCTGCGCGTGGTGCTGCACGAGTCGCACGTGGCCTGGGCCGCGTACGAGGGGCCGCTGTCGGGCGCGGTCGCCACTGCCCTGCCCGGCAGCCGCCTCGCCTGACGTCCGCACGCCATCGCCGCGGCGCGACCCCGATGCCGCATCCATGACACGCCGCCTCACCCTGCTGCTGCCCGGGGATCCCGACACGCCGACGGGCGGCTACCTGTACGACCGGCGGATGGTCCACGGACTGCGCACGCTCGGCTGGCAGGTCGAGCTCGTGCGGCTCGATGGCTCGTTCCCCGACCCGACGGCGGCGGCACTCGCGGGGGCGGAACGCGCGCTCGCCGCGCTGCCCGACGGCGCGCTCGCCCTGGTCGACGGCCTCGCCTTCGGCGCCATGCCGCGTGAGGCCGCCGCGCACGCCGCGCGGCTGCGGCTCGTCGCGCTGGTGCACCACCCGCTCGCGCACGAGACCGGGCTCGATCCGGCGCGCGCGCAAGCGCTGCGCGACTCCGAGGCGGCAGCGCTCGCCACTGCGCACGCGGTGGTCGCGACCAGCCCGGAAACCGCCGCGCGGCTGGTCGCGGAGTTCGCCGTCGAGCCGGCGCGGCTCGCGGTCGTCGAGCCGGGGACGGACCGACCGGGGCTACCCGATGCTGCCGGAACCCGGGCCACGCACACGCCGGTCGACGCCCCGCTGCAGCTGCTCTGCGTCGCCACGCTGGTGCCGCGCAAGGGCCACGAGCTGCTGCTGCAGGCGCTGGCGGGGCTCGGGCCCCAGGCCCGCTTCCGGCTCGACTGCCACGGCAGCACCACGCGCGACCCGGCGCATGCCGCGCGGGTCGTCGCGCTCGCGGCCCGGCTCGGCCTCGCGCACGCCGTACAGTTCCACGGCGAGTGCCCGGCCGCGGCCCTGGAGACGGCCTACGCGGCTGCCGACCTGTTCGTCTCGCCGGCCTGGTACGAGGGCTATGGCATGGCCGTCGCAGAGGCCGTCGCCCGCGGACTGCCGGTGGTCGCGACCACCGTCGGCGCCGCGCCGCGCGTGGTCGGCGACGAGGCAGGCCTGCTGGTGCCACCCGGCGACGTCGGCGCCCTCGGCGCGGCATTGCGGCGCGTGCTCGACGACCCGGCACTGTGCGCGCGCCTCGCAGACGGCGCCCGGCGCCGCGCGGGGGCGCTGCCGGACTGGGCGGGCCAGGCGGCACGCCTCGCAGCCCACCTCGAGGCGCTGTCGCCATGAGCGGCTTCAGCGCCGCCTGGCTCGCACTGCGCGAACCGGCCGACGCCCGCGCGCGTGTGTCCGGTCAGCCGGCGCTCGCCGAACTGCTCGCGGCGCTCGGCACGGGCACGGGCGCGCGCGCAGTCCTCGACCTCGGCGCCGGCAGCGGCGCGAACCTGCGTCACCTGGGCCCGCTGCTGCCGCCCGGCTGGCGCTGGACCCTCGCCGACCTCGACCCGGAGCTGCTCGCCCTCGCCGCTGCATCGGCGCCGGCACCGCGCGTGCAGCGCATCGACCTCGCCCGGGAGCTCGACTCGCTGACCTTCCCGCAGCACGGCCTGGTCACGGCCTCGGCGCTGCTCGACCTGGTCTCGGCGTCCTGGCTCGAGGCGCTGGCGACGCACTGCCGACGCGCCCACGCTGGAGTGCTGTTCGCGCTGACCTACGACGGTAGGGTCACCTGCAAGCCAATGGATGCCGATGACCGATACATAGTCTCACTAGTGAATCGACACCAGCTCGGAGACAAAGGGTTCGGCCCCGCCCTCGGCCCGGGCGCCGCGGCGGCGGCGGCGCGGGCATTCGCCCGCTCGGGCTACGTGCTGCGCCGCGTCCGCAGCGACTGGAACCTCGGACCCGGGGAGCCCGCGCTGCAGGCCGCGCTGCTCGCGGGCTGGGCGGAGGCCGCGTGCGAAGTCGATCCGGCCGGTTCGCGCCGCGTACGGGCCTGGCAGGAACGGCGATTGCGGCACCTCGCGCGTGGGCGGTCGTGCCTGGTCGTCGGCCACGAGGACCTGTACGGCTGGCCCGTCCCGGGCGCCTGAGGCCAGCCGCTCGCCGACGCTGCGTTCAGACGATCCGCTGCAGCCCAGGACGCTCGGCGGACGGCATGCCGCCCGCGCGCCGCTGCGCGCGATCGAGGTCGAGGTCGAACAACACGTCGGTGCCCATGCGGAACACGCGATGGCCGGTGCGCAGGCACTCGGCCAGCGACGCGGCGGCGGGCAGGCGGATGGAGGGCCGGCCGCTGCCGATCAGCAGCGGCGCGACCGCCACCTGCAACCGCGCCAGCAGGCCCGCCTGCAGGAAGCCCGCCACGGTACGCGCGCCACCCTCGACGAAGCCGCGCCGGCAGCCGCGGGCCCGCAGCGCCTCGACCAGCGCCTGCAGGTCGAGGCCGCCGTCGGCAGCCCCGACCGGCAGCGCGAGCGCCTCGACGCCGGGCGGAGCCGCCGCCGCGACGCCCGTGCCATGCACCAGCAAGGTCGGCGCGGCGCGATCGGTGAAGACCTGGTGCCGCGGGCCGAGGCGGCGACGCGGGTCCAGCACCACGCGCAGCGGGTTCGGCCCCGCGACCTCGCGGGTGGTCAGCCGCGGGTCGTCCGCCGCGACGGTGCCCGCGCCGACGATCACCGCATCGCAGAGGGCGCGCATGCGGTGCAGGTGCAGGATGTTGTCGTGGCCAGTGATGAAGCGCGAGTCGCCGCCCTCGGTGGCGATGAAGCCGTCGAGGCTCTGGCCCAGATGACCGACGAGCAGCAGCCCGTCGCGAGGTGCCTCGAGCAGCGGCGCATAGAGGTCCAGCAGCGCCGGGGCGACGGCGGGCGCCGCGCTCGTCGAGGGCGCGCGCGGCGCGGTGTCCCTCGCGGCCGCGAGCAGTCGCGGCCAGCCGTCGTCGTCGTGGTCTGCGCGTCGCGTGGATTCCAAGCCGGGCCCTCTTCCCCCGCGGGAAGTATAGGCCCGGCCGGACGGCGGGATGGACGCGCGCGGCCGCGCGGCCGGCTCAGCTGATGGTCTTGCTGACCACCTGCGACACGTCGCTCTCGACGCCGCTGACGGTGTAGGAGACGACGGTGAAGAACCAGGTGCCGCGGCCGAGGTTCTGCACGGTGTACCGGGTCATCGACGGATCGTCGATCGGCAGTCGCTGGGTCAGCGAGGTCGGGCTGTTGCCGTACTTGACGACGAAGCCGGCGAGGTCGGTCAGCGGGCTGCCGTCGGCATTCCGCGTCGGCCGCGCCCAGCTGACCGTCGCCGTGCCCTTGGCGGTGCCGGGCTCGGCGGGCGTCGTCGTGCCCGGCGGCGCGGACGCCGGCGCGGTCACGGTGATCGTGAACGGCGGCAGCGTGACGGTCGAGCCGCCGTCGGTCACGCTGATCGAGATGTTCGCGTAGGTGCCGACCTGCGCGAGCGAGGGCGTGCCGGTGATCATGCCGTTCGCGGTGTTCAGGCCGAGCCAGGCCGGCAGGTTCGAGGCGCCGAAGGTCAGCTTGTCGCCGTCCGGGTCGCTCGCCGTGGCCTGGAAGCTGTAGCCGGTGCCCGCCACGACGGTGACCGGCGGCGTGCCGCTGATCACCGGCGGACGCAGGCCGTTGGTGGCGGCATTGGCCGGGCGGTTGATCAGCACGCGGAACGGGCCGAACGCGGTCTTCGCCTTGCCGTCGGTGACGGTGATGACGATGCCGCCGGTCTCACCGACGTCGGCCATCGTCGGCGTGCCGCGCAGCTCGCCGGTGGCGGGGTTGAACTCCGCCCAGGTGGGCAGGCCACTGATCGTGAAGCTCAGGGGATCGCCGTCCGGGTCGCTGACGGTCGGCTTGAAGACGTAGGGGAAGCCGGCGGGGATCGCCGCGGCCGGCACGCCACCGACCACGGGCGCCGCGTTGGTCGCGGTCGCGCCGGTGGAGGCCACGGGCACCGAGCCCGACTGTGCGACGGCGCCGCCCTGCGCGGTGTCGTCGTCGAAGCAGGCCGAAAGCGACAACGACGCCAGCACGACCGGAACGATCCGCGACGAGACGAGCGAGAAAGCCGAGGCACGAGTGAATTGCATGTTCCGGAGCTCCGTGGCGACGCCTGTACCGTTGGCGAACGCGGGCGGCAGAGCTCCGGAGCCCACGGGCACTGGCCCGTGGACCGGATGACGACGAGTTGACCGCTGCGCACTGCCGCGGAAGGCCTCGCCGGCAACCCCGCTATCTCGGCATCGCGCGCGGCGCGACGACCGAGACCGGAGGCTTTGCGTCCCCGCCTCGCGGCGGGTTTGCCCTTCGTTCGTGGCCTTTGTACTTAGTGTCGATGCAGTGTGCAAGACGTCGCAGAGCGGCGACGAAGCCGCGCCCCGGCCTGTAAAATCGCGGTGTGAACCACGACACAGAATCGCCGCGCGGCATCCGCTCCTTCGTCATTCGTGCGGGGCGCGTCACGGACGCGCAGCGACGCGCCCTGGACGAACTCTGGCCCGCCTACGGCGTCGACTTCGACGACGGCCGCTTCCTCGACCTGGACGCGCTGTTCGGCCGCCGCGCGCCGCGCACGCTCGAGATCGGCTTCGGCAACGGCGACAACCTCGCCGCGCTCGCCGCGGCGCGGCCCGCGGAGGACTTCATCGGCGTCGAGGTGCATCGCCCGGGCGTCGGCCGGCTGCTGCTGCGCGCGCGCGAGGCGCGGCTCGCGAACCTGCGCGTGATCGCCCACGACGCCGTCGAGGTGCTGCAGCGGATGATCGCGCCCGGCGTGCTCGATGCCGCGTTGATCCTGTTTCCGGACCCTTGGCACAAGAAGCGCCACCACAAGCGCCGCCTGGTGCAGCCGCCGTTCGTCGAGCTGCTCGCGAGCCGGCTGCGTCCCGGCGGCACGCTCGCGCTCGCGACCGACTGGACGCCCTACGCCGAGTGGATGCTGGAGGCGCTCGCCGCCGTGCCGCGGCTCGAGAACCTCGCGCACGACGGCCGCTTCGTGACGCGCCCCGCGTGGCGCGTCCCGACCCGCTTCGAGCGCCGCGGCGAGCGGCTCGGCCACGACGTGCACGACCTCGCCTTCCGACGCCGCGCCGATCCCGGCACCGATGCCGCATTGCGGTAAAGCCTGACTTGCACGCCTCCGCTGCAGGGCGCAGCATCAGCCCAGACCTGCGTAGCACCGGGCCACAGAAGGGAGTCCCGCCGATGAGCGTGATGCAACCGACGATCGGCAGCTGGTACCGCTTCACCGGCGGCGACGTGTTCGAGATCGTCGCGCTCGACGAGGACGACGGCACCATCGAGCTGCAGTACTACGACGGCACCATCGAGGAGATGGAGATCGACGACTGGTACGGCCGCTGCGAACTGCGCGAGATCGAGGTCGCCGCCCCTCCCGAGGACTGGACCGGGTCGGTCGACGTCGACCCCACCGAGGACGACGCCTCCAGCGACGGCTCCTGGCGCTCCCTCAACGGCTGAGGGAAAAGGGAGGAAAAAGGGGACAGATTTATTTTTGAAAAGGGGACAGATTTATTTTCTTCCCGTGTCCGGAGCGGACACGGGAAGAAAATAAATCTGTCCCCTTTTCAAAAATAAATCTGTCCCCTTTTTCCTCAGCCGCGTTGGCGTTCGATCTGGTCGCGCAGGGCCTGCGGGTCGACGCCCGCCGCGAGCAACACCCAGCCGGCGTGCTCTTCGATGGGCACGGGCAGCAGTCTGCGACCGCGGCAGGGCCCGGCGATGCAGAGGCCGTCTTCCTTCTCGAACGAGGCGCCGTGGGAGTGGCAGCGCAGCAGCGCACCGTCGCGGGAAAGGAAGCCGTGCGGCACGAAGTTCAGGGCGTAGCCCAGGTGCGGGCACCAGTTCTGGTAGGCGCGGATCACGCCGGGGCGCACCTGCACCACCAGGCCGCGCAGGGGCCAGTCGCCGTCGCCGAGGGTGAAGCCGCGGCAGCCGTCCCGCGCGAGCTCGGCGACGGAGCAGAGCACCCGCGCGGTGTCGATCTCGATGGTCACGATGCGCGGTCGTCGCGACCCGCCGTGCCGAGCGCACGGTCCACCATGCCGCTGCGCATCATGAACCAGAACAGCAGGATGCCCGGCAGCGCGAGCACCGTGGTCAGCAGGTAGAAGTTGACGTAGCCGACCTGCTCGATCAGGCCACCGGCCGTGGTGCCCGTGAGCACGCGGCCGACCACGCTCGCGGCCGCCGAGATCAGCGCGTACTGGGAAGCGGTGAACTGCAGGTTGCAGAGCGCCGAGAAGTAGGCGACCACGACCACGCCACCGTAGCCGCTCGCGAGGTTCTCGAAACCGATCGCGGCGGCCATGCCGAGGTTGCTGTGGCCCGCGGCCGCGAGCAGCGCGAAGCTCAGGTTGGAGACGCCCATGAGCACCAGCGCGATCAGCACCGAGCGCTTCAGGCCGAGCTTGGCGAACGCGACGCCGCCGATGAAGATGCCCACCAGGTACGCCCAGAAACCGAAGCCGACGTCGTAGACGGCGATCTCGTCGTTGGTGAAGCCGAGGTCGTTGAACAGCAGCCGGAACGTGAGGTTCGCGAGCGTGTCGCCGATCTTGTGGACCAGGATGAACAGCAGCACCAGCCAGGCGCCGGAGCGACGCATGAACTCGACGAACGGCCCGGCGATCGAGCCCCAGACCGAGGCAAGGCCCTGCTTCTCGATCGTGACCACGTGGCGCCTCGGCTCGCCGACGACCAGCCCCGTCAGCATCGCCGGCAGCGCGAACGCCGCGCAGGCGAGGTAGGCCGCGGACCAGCCGGCGCGGCTCGCGACCACCAGCGCGAGCGCCCCGGCCGCCGCCGAACCGATGCGCCAGCCGTACTGCGACATCCCGGAACCCACGCCCAGCTGGTAGGGCTTCAGCGTCTCGATCCGGTAGGCGTCGATCACGATGTCATAGGTCGCGCCGGCGATGCCGACCAGCACCGCGGCGATCACCGTCGCCTGGATGCTCGCCTTCGGGTCGACCAGCGCGAGGTTCACGACCGCGGCGATCACCGCGGTGCCGGCGAGCAGCAGCCAGGAGACGCGCTGCCCGAGCCTCCCGAGCAGCGGGATGCGGACGCCGTCGACGACCCAGGCCCAGAACACCTTGAGGTTGTACACCAGGAAGGCCAGCGTGAACGCCGTGACGGTGCGCTTGTCGATGCCGTCCTGCGCGAGGCGCGTGGTCAGGGTCGCGCCGATCATCGCGTACGGGAAACCGGAGGAGACGCCGACGAAGAACGCCGCGAGCGACTCCTTCTCGAGGTAGGGGTGCAGCGCGCCGCGCCAGCCACGAGCGGCCTCGGCCGGGCCGCTGGCCACGTCGGCGGTGCCGACTGCGGCGTCGCGTCGCGGCGCGCCGGCGCGATCGCCGCCCGACGGAGTACTCAAAGGTCGTAGTCCATGATCAGCGGCGCGTGGTCGGAAAAGCGCTGCGCCTTGTAGATCTCGGCACGCCTCGCCGCGCCCGCGAGGCCCGGGCTCGCGACCTGGTAGTCGATGCGCCAGCCGACGTTCTTCGCCCAGGCTTCGCCGCGGTTCGACCACCAGGTGTACTGGTCGGGCCGCTCGTCGACCTCGCGGAACGCGTCGACCCAGCGCTCCTCGCCGAACAGCCGGTCGAGCCAGGCGCGCTCCTCGGGCAGGAAGCCCGAATTCTTCTGGTTCGACTTCCAGTTCCTGAGGTCGATCGGCTTGTGCGCGATGTTCCAGTCGCCGCAGAGCACGAAGTCGCGGCGCTTGCGCTTCAGGGCCTGGAGCCAGGGCATGAAGGCCTCGAGGAACCGGTACTTCGAGGCCTGGCGCTCCGGGCCCGCCGAACCCGAGGGCAGGTAGAGCGACACCACCGACAGCTTGCCGAAGCGTGCCTCCAGATAGCGGCCCTCGCCGTCGAACTCCTCGACGCCGAAGCCACGGACCACCTCGTCGGGCTCGCGCCGCGCATAGAGCGCGGTGCGTCGAGCTGGTCGACCTGCGCCTTGGTCTCCTGCAGGCAGATCACGTCGGCATCCTGCTCGCGCAGCCAGCGGAAGGCGCCCTTGCTCGCGGCCGAGCGTATGCCGTTCATGTTCAGGGTCAGGATGCGCATCCGGATATGATAGCCGCCATGCAGGAATACCAGCTGACGTTCATCGATCTCGCACTCGGCCGCAACGCGCTGCGCTTCGGCAGCTTCACGCTCAAGTCGGGCCGCGAGAGCCCGTACTTCTTCAACGCCGGGCTGTTCGACGACGGCGAGGCGCTCGCCGTGCTCGGGCAGTGCTATGCGGCGGCGCTGCAGCGCTCGGGCCTGCAGTACGACATGCTCTTCGGCCCGGCGTACAAGGGCATCCCGCTGGTCGCCGCGACCGCGGTCGCGCTCGCCGAGCACCACCGCCGCGCGGTGCCCTGGGCATTCAACCGCAAGGAAGCCAAGGACCACGGCGAGGGCGGGACGGTGGTCGGCCGCAAGCTCGCGGGGCGCGTCGTGATCGTCGACGACGTGATCACCGCCGGCACGGCGGTGCGCGAGTCGGTCGAGCTGATCCGCCGCGCCGGCGCGCAGCCGGTCGCGGTGCTGCTCGCGCTCGACCGGCAGGAGCGCGGCCTGGGCACGACCTCGGCGGTGCAGGAGGTCGAGGCGACGATGGGCCTGCGCTGTGTGAGCCTGCTCACGCTTTCCGACCTGATCGAGACGCTGGCGGGACCCGCGGGTGACCGGGTTCGCATTTCGGATGCGCAACTGGCAGCGCTGCGCGCCTACCGGGAACGCTACGGTGTAGCCTGAGTTTCCGCTCGCCCCTGGCCTCGTGCAGAATAGGTCGATGCACCGCCGTCCGACGTTCGCCGCGCTGACCTTCGCCGCCCTGGGCGCTGCCGCCCTCGCGGCAGGCAGCGGCGCGGCCGTCGCCGCCGACCGCAACGCGCCCAAGGGCGGCCAGACCTACCGCTGGGTCGACGACAAGAACGTCGTCCACTACGGCGATCGCGTGCCGCCCGAGTACGCCAAGCGCGAGCGCGCCGTGCTCAACGACCAGGGCGTCGAGGTCGGCAAGGTCGAGGCCGAGCGGACTCCCGAGCAGATCGCCGAGATCGAGCGCCGCGACAAGCTCGCACGCGAGCAGAAGCAGCACGACGAGTTCCTGCTGACCACCTACACCTCGGTGCGCGACATCGAGGGCCTGCGCGACCAGCGGCTCTCCCAGCTCGCCGACCAGCGCGCCTCGACCGAGACCTACATCGAGTCGCTGAACGACCGCCTCGCGCAGCTGCAGCTGCGGGCACAGACCTTCCGTCCCTACAACCCGAGCCCGGGTGCGCGGCAGATGCCCGACAAGCTCGCCGAGGACCTGGTGCGCACCCTCAACGAGGTGCGCCGCCAGCGCCAGGCGCTCGACGACCGCCGCAACGAAGAGACTGCGCTGCGCGCGCGCTTCCAGTCGGACATCGACCGCTTCCGCCTGCTGCGCTCGCGCACCACCGCCGCACGTTGAGCGTTCGCCACGGCCGCCGGTGACCTGCCGGGCCAACCAGGCCGCGCGCCGCGCGGCCGATCATCCGAGCCCCGCGGGCAGCTTCCCCGGATAGAGCTTCCCGAGCACCCGCGCCGAGGCGCGGCCGAGCACGCGACGCAGCGCGTCGAGCAGTTCGCGCGGCTCCGACGCGCAGGCCGTGCCCGCCGGCGCCGTCGTGGCCACCGTTGCGGCCGCCGTCGCGGCGGTCCCGGCCTGCGCTGCGGCCCACTCCCGCGCGCGCTGCCATGCCGCGCGCAGTGCCGGCCGCTCTGCCTCGAGCGCTGCCGCAACCTCGTCCTGCCACGAGCGCGGCGCCTCACCCTCGACCCAGCGACCGCGACCCCGGCCGAAATGTGCCACCGCCAGGTAGCGCAACACGGCCGAGCGCACCAGGCCGTCGAGCGCCTCGTCGGACCACCAGACCTGCGGCGCGTCGGCGCCGCTCAGGCGGTTGAAGCCGCGTGCGACGCCCGCCCCCGCGAGCCCGCCGAGCAGGCCACCGAGCAGCAGGCCGGCGCCGAGCGTGAGCCCGCCGGCGGCGAGGTCGGCCTTGAGGCCGGCCAGCGCGCCGGTCACGACACCGCCCCAGGCGGCAGCCTTGCCCTCCGCGACGCGCTCCGGCGTGTCGAAGCTCGAGCGCAGGCGCTCCAGCACGACGCGCGTGGCGCTGCCGTCGAGCCCGTGCAGCGCGATCAGCCGATCGGTGCTCGCGACGATGCGCGCATCGAGTCGTGCCGCGAGCCGCGCCATCGCGGCCGCCTGGGCGGGGTCCTCGGGGGCCCGCTCGACGCCGACCGACTGCAGCAGCTTCTGCAGGGTCGACGACCCGCCCGCGGCGTCGCCGCGCACCGGCTCGCGATCCAGCGCAGCCTCGGCCACCTGGCCGGCGAGCACGTCCATCGACTCGCCGAAGCGCGCCACGCTGCGCGCCGCCCAGGCCGCGGCGAGACGGCCACAGGCTGCCGCCTCGGAGGGGGGCAGCACGCGCGCGACCGCCTCGAGCAGCACCGACTCGTGCACCCAGCAGCGCGCGAACGCATCGAGCGCCAGCACTTCGGCGACGCCGCCGAGGCCGTCGAGGTGCCGCTGCCAGCGCTCCACGTCGGCCTGCTCGCCGGCGGCGCCGCGCGGCGGGCCGACCTGGTTCAACAGCACGAGCACCGGCCGGCCGACCCAGCGCAGCACCTGCAGCTCCGGGCCGAGGTAGCCGGCATCGCGCGGGTCCTCCGCGGCGTTCACGAGGTAGAGGACCACGTCGGCGGACTCGCGGACCGCGCGCACCGCCTGCTGGCTGCACCAGAACGGCCGGTCGCGCCAGCGGTCCCAGGCCTCGCGCAGCAGCCAGCCGATCGGGTTGCCCGAGAGCCGCAGGCGCTGCAGCAGGCGCACCGAGTCGCCGAAGCCCGGCGTGTCCCAGAGCCGCAGCTCGGTACCGTCCTCGAGCGCGAGCAGGCAGTGGCTCTCGGCGAGGTCGGTGACGTGCGCGGCGTCGCGTACCTCGCCGACGTCGCGGCCGAGCAGCGTACGCGCGAGCGTCGTCTTGCCGGCGTTGGTGTGCGAGACGAGCGCCAGCTCGACCTTCACGGCGCGCCTCCGCCGAGCACGGGGGCGAGTTGCTGCTCGAGCGCAGCCAGGTCGGGCGCCTCGAGGTCGACGCAGGCGAGGGGCAGGTCGCGCGCCGCGGCGAACGATTCCCAGGCCCGGCGCCGCTCCTCGAGCCGCGACCCGGCCGCGCTCCCGAGGCGACGGCGATACGGCCCGGCATCGACCAGCACCGCCAGCGGCCGCGGCGCGCCCGCGGCATCGCGCAAGGCGGCGAGGAAGCGCCCGTGGTTCTCGACCTCCGGCGTCGCGGCGAGGCTGAACAGCGCCAGCGTCAGCGGCACCGCGGACTCGCCTGCTGCGAGGTCGGCGGCGGCACGCGATTCCTCGCCGTAGGGCACCGTCGGGGCGAGCGCGAGCTGCGCCGAGTCGCCGAGCAGCGCAGCCGCGACCGCGCGCAGTCCCGCGGTCGCGGGTTCGTCGGGCACGTAGCTGTAGGGCACCACCCGCAGCCGCGACTCGCCGCGCAGGAACGGCGCCAGCAGGCGACGGAAATACGGTGTCCCGAGGTCGAGCGGCAGCCGTCGCGCGAGCCGCGACTCGCGCCAGCCGGCGAGCGCCGCGAGCGCGAGGCGCGGCAGGATCGCGGCGAGCAGCACGGTCAGTGCGTGCAGGTGGATCCAGGTCGCCGCTGCCGCACCGACCGCGCCCGCCGGGAAGCGGATCGACGCGACGCCCTCGACGCCGGGCAGCATCACGCCGAGCAGCGCCGCGGCGGGTCCGAGCACCGTCGCGAGCAGCGTCCGCACCGCGGGGGCCTCGAGGAAGGTGCTCTCCCAGCCGATGCGATGGTCGAACACCAGCCCCCGCAGGTAGAGCCCCGCAACCGCACCGAGCGCGAACAGCGCGGCCGCGACGTGCAGGATGCGCGCGGCACGGGCGCGCGCCAGCGGCGCGACGGCGCGCGACCAGTCGCTCGCGAAGCTCGCGAGCGCGGCGGCATGGGGTCCGCGCGTCGCGCCCGCGGTGCGCATCGCGAGGCGCAGCAGCGCAGCGCGCAGTGGCCCGACCCCCCCCGGCGCAGCAGGAGCGGCACCCGTGGTACCGGGCGATCCGGCGCCGGCCCCGGCGCTCGCGCTCGCGCCTGCGCCGCCGGCCGCGCGACGCAGCGCCGCGAGCAGCAGCCACGCATAGACCGCCAAATTCCAGGCGACGATGCCGAACAACGGGAAGGCCAGCAGGTTCACCTTGCTGCGATCGCCGACCTGCTCGACCACTAGGCCGGCGAGCAGCGCCGCGAGCAAGATCGAGGCACCGAGCCCCGGCCGCCAGGCGAGCGCGCGCGTGGCGCGCGCGACCGAGGGGTGCGCGGTGCCGATGCGCTCGACGAGCAGGCGTGCGCGATGCGCGAGGAAGCCCTCGGCCGATGGCGCGCCACCGCCGCGCGTCGCGTCCCAGTGGGCGAGTTCCGCGGCAGTGCGCCCGGCATGCAGGCGGTCGGCCTCGCCCACCAATCCACGCGAGCCCTCGCTGGTCTCGAGCGCCCGCACCAGCAGCACCTCGCGGGCAGCATCTTCGTTCATCCCGTCATTATCGGTGCGGCGGGCGCAATGGCACCAAAGATCGTGCGCCGGCACACGCAGCGGGGCGACTGCGACGGCTGCTGCGCAACCGCGCACGGCGGTGCCAGCGGGCCGCCGCGGCGGACTGCGCGAACCCCGGGAAACGTCGGCCCGTGCCGTGCAACGGTCGGCCGATCGCGCCGGCGCCCGGGTCCGCTGGGGTATGCTGGCAGCCATTCCCCCGCAGGACCCGAGGCACGCCGCCATGGGCGAGATCACCACGTTGATGGCCCGCGATGGGCACCAGTTCCAGGCCTACCTCGCCGCTCCGAAGGGCGCGCCGCGCGGCGCGGTCGTGGTCGTGCAGGAGATCTTCGGCGTCAATCGCCACGTCCGCGCCGTGACCGACGACTTCGCCGCCTGCGGCTACGTCGCGATCGCACCGGCGATGTTCGACCGCGTGCGTCGCGGGGTCGAGCTCGCCTACACCGCCGAGGGCGTCAGCGAGGGCCGCGGCTACATGCTGCAGGTGAGCAAGGCGAACGTCCTCGCCGACCTTGCCGCCTCGATCGCCGTCACGCGTCACGCCGGCCGCGTCGGCGTCGTCGGCTACTGCTGGGGCGGGCTCTGCGCCTACTACGCCGCCTGCGAACTGCCCGTCGCCTGCGCCGTCGCCTACTACGGCGGGCGGATCGCGCAGAGCCTCGAGACGCTGCCGCGGAAGCCCGTGATGTACCACTTCGGCGAGCGCGACTCGCACATCCCGATGGCCGACGTGGAGGCGATCCGCGCAGCGCACCCGGCAGGGATCGTGCACACCTACCCGGCCGGCCACGGGTTCAACTGCAGCGAGCGGCCGGATTTCGACCCGGCGAGCGCCGCGCTGGCGCTCGAGCGCACGCTCGGCTTCCTCGGCGAGCACGTCGGCTGAGGCCGCGTGCGGCACCAGGGCGGCCCCGGCCGCTTCCGATACCAACGCCCCGTCCCACCCGGAAACCGCCATGAATCCCCTGAATCTCAAGGACCCCAGCCTGCTGCGCCAGCAGATCCACCTCGATGGCCAGTGGCTCGACGCCGACGCCGGTCGCACCAAGGCCGTCACCAACCCGGCGACGGGCGCGCAGATCGGCACCGTGCCCGTGGCCGGCGCCGCCGAGACGCGGCGCGCGATCGAGGCCGCCGACCGGGCCTTCTCCGCCTGGTCGAGGAAACTCGCCAAGGAACGCGCCGCGATCCTGCGCAGGTGGTTCGAGCTGATGCTCGCGAACCAGGAGGACCTCGCGGTCATCATGACCGCCGAGCAGGGCAAGCCGCTGGCCGAGGCGCGGGGGGAGATCGCCTACGCGGCCTCGTTCATCGAGTGGTTCGCCGAGGAAGGCAAGCGCGTCTACGGCGACGTGATCCCGACGTTCCGCGCCGATGCGCGCCTGGTCGTGCTGCGCCAGCCGATCGGCGTCGCCGCGGCGATCACGCCGTGGAATTTCCCGGCCGCGATGATCACCCGCAAGGCCGGGCCCGCGCTCGCCGCCGGCTGCACCTTCGTCTGCAAGCCGGCGATGCAGACGCCGTACTCGGCACTGGCGCTCGCCGAGCTCGCGGCACGTGCCGGCGTCCCGCCGGGGGTGTTCAACGTGATCACCGGCGATGCGCGCGAGGTCGGCGGAGAGATCACCGCCAACCCGCGGGTGAAGAAGCTCAGCTTCACGGGCTCGACCGAGATCGGCAAGACCCTGATGGCGCAGTGCGCCGGCACGATCAAGAAGGTCTCGCTCGAGCTCGGCGGCAACGCACCGTTCATCGTGTTCGACGACGCCGACCTCGACGCCGCGGTGCAGGGCGCGATGGCGAGCAAGTTCCGCAACACCGGCCAGACTTGCGTCTGCGCCAATCGCCTCTATGTGCAGTCCGGCGTCTACGACGAGTTCGCGAAGCGCCTGGTGAAGGCGGTGTCGGCGATGCGCATCGGCGACGGCCTCGCCGGCCCCACCGAGCAGGGCCCGCTGATCGACCAGAAGGCGCTCGCCAAGGTCGAGGAGCACGTCGGCGATGCGCTCGCCAAGGGCGCCGCAGTCGCCTGCGGCGGCAAGCGCCACGCGCTCGGCGGCAACTTCTACGAGCCGACCGTGCTCACCGGCGTCACCCCGCGGATGGCGGTGGCGAAGGAGGAGACCTTCGGCCCGGTAGCGCCACTGTTCCGCTTCGAGACCGAGGCAGAGGCGATCCGCATGGCCAACGACACCGAGTTCGGACTCGCCGCCTACTTCTACACCAGGGACCTCGCGCGCAGCTGGCGCGTGCAGGAGGCGCTCGAGTACGGGCTGGTCGGCGTCAACTCGGGCCTGATATCGACCGAGGTCGCGCCCTTCGGTGGCTGGAAGGAGTCCGGCATCGGCCGCGAGGGCTCGAAGTACGGCATCGAGGAATACGTCGAGATCAAGTACGTCTGCGTCGGTGGCGTGGACGCGTGAGCGCCGTCCGGCCAGAGGCCGACGCCCCGGCGCAGCGGGCCGCACTCAGCGACCGGGCGCTGATCCTGCTGCTCGGCGCCTGCAACGCGCTCGGCGCGGTGTCCTCGCTGCTGCTGCTGCCGGCGCTGCCGGCGGTGCGTGCGCAGTTCGGCGCCAGCACCGCCGCCACCCAGGCCGTGGTCAGCGCCTTCCTGATCGCCTTCGCGGTCGGTATCCCGTTCGCCGGGCCGATCTCCGACCGCTACGGCCGCCGCCCGCTGATGCTCGGCGGCCTGTCGGTGTTCGCGCTCGGCTCGGCGATCGCCGCCTGGGCGCCGACGCTCGAGGTGCTGGTGGCCTCGCGCGTGGTGCAGGCACTCGGCTGTGCGGCGACCTTCACGGTGGCGCGCGCGGTGGTGGGGGACCTCTACCAGGACTGGCGGCTGCCGCGCGCGCTCGCCAACGTCACCATGGCGATGATGATCGGCACCACGGTTTCGCCGTGGCTCGGCGGCGTGATGACCGAGGCGCTCGGCTGGCACGCGCCATTCTTCGCGCTGCTGGCGGTGTCGCTCGCGGTGATCGTCGCGGTCTGGCGGCTCTTGCCCGAGACCCACGTCACCCACGACAAGGACGTCACGTTCGCACAGCTCGGCCGCTCCTCGGTCCAGGTGCTGCGCAAGCCGATGTTCCTCGCCTGCGCGATCGACGCCGGCGTCATCTACGCGGTCTACCTCGCCTTCATCTCGATCGCACCCTACGTGATGGCCGAGATGCTCGGGAGGCCGGCCACGGATTTCGGGCTCTACGTGATGATGCTGTCGGCCGGCTATTTCCTCGGCAACCTCTACGTGGCCCGGCGCGCACGCACCCTCGACATGGCACGCACCGCGCGCTTCGGCACGATCCTGCAGGCGGTGTCTGCGGTGGCCGCCTTCCTGTTCGTGGTCGCTGGCTACACGCACCCCGTGTTCTGGTTCGCGCCGATGCTGCCGCTCGCCTTCGCACAGGGCCTGGCGCTGCCGCACATCACCGCGAGCGCCGTGCGCCTCGCGCCAGGCTATGCAGGCGTCGCCTCGAGTCTCCTCGGATTCTCGCAGCAGACGATCGCCGCGCTCGCCGTGCAGGCCACCGGCTTCTTCGCGACCGACACTCCGGTGCCGGTGCTGGCGTTCTGCGCCGCGCTGTCGCTGGTCTCGCTCGGCGCGCTGTTCCTGCCCCGCGACGTCGTACGGGAGGACCCGGCATGAAGCTCGGCCTGAACCTAGGCTACTGGGGCGCCAAGCCCGTCGACCGCTTCATCGAGCTCGCGGTGATCGCCGAGCGGCTCGGCTTCGACATCGTCTGCACCGCCGAGGCCTACGGCTCGGACGTGTTCACGCCGCTCGCGGCGATCGCCGCGCGCACCACGCGCATCCGCCTCGGCACCTCGATCATGCAGATCTCGGCACGCACGCCCACCTGTGCCGCGACCACGGCGATGACGCTCGACCACATCTCCGGAGGCCGCCTCTGCCTCGGGGTCGGCGTCTCCGGCCCCCAGGTGGTCGAGGGCTGGTACGGCCAGCCGTTCCGCCGTCCGCTGGAGCGCACGCGCGAGTGGCTCTCGATCTTCCGCCAGGTCGTCGCACGCGAGGCGCCGGTGGCGTTCGACGGCCAGCAGTTCCGGCTGCCGTATGCCGGCGAGCACGCCACCGGCCTCGGCAAGCCGCTGATGAGCATCACCCATCCGCTGCGGCCGCGGATCCCGCTGTTCCTCGGCGCGGAAGGTCCGAAGAACGTCGAGCTCGCGATCCGGGAGTTCGACGGCTGGTTCCCGATCTTCATGCCGCCGCAGCGCTTCGACGCGTTCGCCGAGCAGATGAGGCTGCTGCGGCCGGGCTTCGAGATCCTCTCGACCGTCGACATGGCGCTGTCAGACGACCGCGCCCGCGCGCTCGCGCCACTGAAGCGCAACATCGCGCTCTACGTCGGCGGCATGGGCTCGAAGGAAGAGAACTTCCACAAACGCATGGTCGAGCGCAGCGGCTTCGGCGAGGCCGCGCAGCGCATCCAGGACCTCTGGCTCGGCGGCCGGCAGGCCGAGGCCGTTGCAGCCGTTCCGGACGAGCTCGCCGAGTCGATCTCGCTGGTCGGCGCGCCCGACGAGGTGCGCGCCCGCCTCGCGCAGTGGCGCGCCTCGCCGGTGACGACGCTGATGATCTCGCGCTCCGCCACGTTCGAGGAGACGGTGCGCAACATGGAGTTCCTCGCGGCCGAAGTGCCGGCGCCTGCACGATGAGCACGTCGCCGCACCGGCCGGTCGAGGCAGGGGTCGCGGGCACGACCGCGCCGCCCCGGGCGGCCGCGACGGGGCTGGCGCCACCACGCGCGCCGCGACGTCCGCATCCGGTCGTCTCGCCCCACGGCACCCGGATCGACCCTTGGTACTGGCTGCGCGACGACGAGCGCGAGGACCCCGAGGTGCTCGCGCACCTGCGTGCCGAGAACGCCTGGCGCGACCACGCGCTCGCCCACCTCGCCGGCCTCGAGCAGGCGCTGTTCGAGGAGATCGTCGGCCGCATCAAGCAGGACGACGCCAGCGTGCCGGTGCGGCACAACGGCTGGTGGTACTACGCGCGCTACGAGGCCGGCCACGAGTACCCGCTCTACGCCCGCAAGCCCGCCACGCCGGGCGAGTCGCCCTCGCCGCCCTCGCACGCCGCGATCGCGACGCCCGAGCAGCTGATGATCGACGCCAACCGGCGCGCGGCCGGCCACGACTTCCACCAGGTGGCCTCGATGGAGGTCAGCCCGGACAACCGGCTGCTCGCCTTCACCGAGGACACGGTCGGCCGGCGCGAGTACGTGCTGCGGGTGCTCGAGCTCGGCAGCGGCGCGGTGCTGCCGGACGAGATCGCGAACGTCGAGCCCGACATCGCCTGGTCGGACGACAATCGCAGCTTCCTCTACGTCGAGAAGGACCCGCAGACGCTGCTCGGCGTGCGCGTGCGCCGGCACGTGCTCGGCACGCCGACCGCCGGCGACGTGCTCGTCTACGAGCAGGAAGACGAGTCCTTCTACCTCGGCGTCGAGCGCTCCAAGTCCGACCGCCACATCTACATCGTGTCGCAGAGCACCGTGTCGAGCGAGTACCTCTGGGCCGAGGCCGCCGACCCCGCACTGCGGTTCCAGGTCGCACTGCCGCGCGAGCGCGACCACGAGTACCAGCTCGAGCACCTGGGCGAGCGCTTCGTGATCCGCACCAACTGGCAGGCGACCAACTTCCGGATCATGGAGGCCCCGGTCGCCACCGTGGGCGATCGCTCGACCTGGCGCGACGTGATCCCGCACCGGCCGGAGGCCTTCGTCTCGGGCTTCGAGGTGTTCGACCGCTTCATCGCGGTCAGCGAACGCTCCGGCGCATTGCGCAAGCTGCGGGTGCGGGCCTGGGACGGCAGCGTCGACCGGCTGATCGACGCCGACGAGTCGGCGTACACCATGGCGCTCGGCGCGGGCGACGAGACCGGCACCGACCTGCTGCGCTTCGTCTACACGTCGATGACCACGCCCGGCACCACCTGGGACTACGACATGCGCACCGGCGAGCGCACGCTGCTCAAGCGCGAGCCGGTGCTCGGCGACTTCGACCCGGCGCGCTACCGCACGACGCTCGAGTGGGCGCCGGCCCGCGACGGCGCGCGCATCCCGGTCTCGCTGCTGTGGCGCGCGGACACTCCGCTCGACGGCACCGCGCCGCTCTACCAGTACGGCTACGGGGCCTACGGCGCATCGCAGGACCCGACCTTCCGCTCCACCGTGCTGTCGCTGGTCGATCGCGGCTTCGTCTACGCGATCGCGCACGTACGTGGCGGCCAGGAGCTCGGCCGCCCGTGGTACGACGCCGGGCGGCTGCTCGACAAGCAGCACACCTTCGACGACTTCGTCGACGTCACGCGCTTCCTGGTTCGCGGCCGCTGGGCGGCGCAGGAGCGGGTGTTCGCGATGGGCGGCAGCGCCGGCGGCCTGCTGGTCGGCGCGATCGCCAACCAGGCGCCGGGCGACTACCGCGCGCTGGTCGCGCACGTGCCCTTCGTCGACATCGTCACCACGATGCTCGACGAGAGCATCCCGCTCACCACGAACGAGTACGACGAGTGGGGCAACCCGGCCGAGTCGCGCGAGGCCTACGAGCGCATGCTCGCCTATTCGCCCTACGACAACGTCGCCGCGCAGGACTATCCCGCGATGCTCGTGACCACGGGCCTGTGGGACAGCCAGGTGCAGTACTGGGAACCGGTGAAGTGGGTCGCGAAGCTGCGCGAGACCAGGACCGACACACGCCCGCTCGTGATGCGCATCAACCTCGAGGCCGGCCACGGCGGCAAGAGCGGGCGCTTCGAGCGTTACCGCGAGATCGCCGAGGAATACGCATTCGTGCTCGACCAGGCGGGCCTCGCCGGTTGAGGCGGGGGCGAGCCCCGCCCCGCGGCCGGCGTGACGCCGGCGCCGTCGCGATGGAACGGCCGGTGCCGGACGTCGCCGTCGCCGCCCGCAGACGCCCGCCCGGGAGTGACCTGGCGTTCACACCGCATCGATCCGCAGTTTCCGCAGTCGCGGTCCTCGGCGCACCGGACCTCTGGCAGCGCGCCGGCGTGCTGGGGTATGTTGCCGACCGCGCGGACCTGCCGCCCCGCCCGAGGCCGAGTGCCCTTGCGCTACCTCAGCTCCTCAAAGTACGACCACGACACGCCCGAGCGCATCGGCGTGCTGCTGGTGAACTCCGGCACCCCCGACTCCACCTCGACGGCCGACGTGCGCCGCTTCCTCGGCCGCCTGCTCGGGGATCCGCGCGTGGTCGAGCTGCCGCGCGTGCTGTGGCTGCCGCTCCTGCACGGCATCATCCTGCGCACGCGCCCGTTCCGCAGCGCCCGCAAGTACCGCAGCATCTGGACCGACCAGGGCTCGCCGCTGCTGGCGTACTCGGCGCAGCTGCGCGAGCGCCTCGCTGCGCGGCTCGGCGAGCGCGTGATCGCCCCGATCGCGGTCGAGATGGGCATGCTGTATGCCAGCCCCAGCGTGCCCGAGGCGCTCGGCCGGCTGCGCGACGCCGGCGCGCAGCGGATCCTCGTCGTGCCGATGTTCCCGCAGTATTGTGGCGTGACCACCGGCGCGGTCCACGATCAGGTCACGGACGAACTGAGCCGCTGGCGCTGGCTGCCCGAGCTGCGCTTCGTGTCCGAGTACCACGAGCACACCGGCTACATCGAGGCGCTGCGCGCGAGCGTCGCCGACCACTGGGCGCTGAACGGCCGCACCGAGCACCTGCTGCTGTCCTTCCACGGCATCCCGGACAAGTACTTCCGGCGTGGCGACCCGTACTACTGCAAGTGCCAGAAGACCGCGCGGCTGCTCGCCGACGAACTGAACCTGCCGGAGGGCAGCTGGAGCCTGTCGTTCCAGTCGCGCTACGGCCCCGGGAAGTGGTTGCGCCCGTACACCGACGAGGTGCTCGAGGCGATGCCGAAGCGCGGCATCCGCAGCGTCACCGTGGCCTGCCCGGGCTTCGCGGTCGACTGCCTCGAGACCCTCGAGGAGGTCGACATCGAGTACCGCGAGCGCTTCCTCGCCGCGGGCGGCACGAACTTCCAGTACGTACCGGCGCTGAATGCACACCCGTCCCACGCGACCGCGCTCGCCGACCTGGTCGTCCGCCACCTGCAGGGCTGGACCCCGGTGAACGTCGGCTGGCTGGGCGTACCCGCCGCGACCCGCTGAGTTCTCCGGTTCCTCGCCCGGATTTTGTGCCCGGCCTGTTTTTCCGTATGTTCGGCGCATGAACGCCGCCCCTTCGCTGCTCGGCCGGTTCCACGAGATCAGCATCACGACGGCCGACATCCGTGCGTCCGTCGACTTCTACGAGGCGCTCGGCTTCAGCCAGTGCCGCACCGGCGACACCTGGCCCCATCCGTACGGGGTGCTGACCGACGGCCGGGTGTTCCTCGGCCTCCACCAGTACCGATTCCCGTCGCCGTCCGTCACGACCGTACGCGCCGGGATCGCAGCGGCGATCCCGGAGTTCACTGCGCTCGGCATCGAGCTCGCGTTCGCCAAGACCGGCGACCACTGCTTCAACGAGATCGGTTTCCGCGATCCCTCCGGCCAGATGGTCACCGTGCTCGAGGCGCGCACCTACTTCCCGGCCACGCGCGCGCCCCGCGAGCAGTCGCTCTGTGGCTGGTTCGAGGCGTTCAGCCTGCCCGCCACCGACCTCGACGCCAGCGCGGCGTTCTGGGAGCGTCTCGGCTACGTCGCGCTGGAGATGGCCGAGGCACCGTGGCTGCACCGGCCGCTCGCGGGCAACGACCTGCCGCTCGCGCTGCACCGGCCGCGCACCTTCGACCGGCCGATGCTGGTGTTCACCACGCCGGAGCTGGCCGCGCGGCTCGGCCGGCTGCGCGATCTCGGGGCGTTGCGGCAGCAAGAACTGCCGCGCGGGCTCGACCCGGCGCGCCATGCGTTGCTCGAGTCCCCCGAGGGGACGCCGCTGCTGCTGCTGGGCGATCCGTTGCCGTGAGGCGACGTGGGCGGCCGAGGGCGCCGCCGCGTCGCGATCAGGCGGGGCTCGGGACGAGCCCCTCGCCGACGCGGGCGTCGCCGGAACCAGCACCCGAACCGGCCGGCGCGGCGGCGGTCGAGTCGGGCAGGTGCGCGAACAGGTCGCGGTCCCAGTCGATCTGCGCGACGTCCTCGGCGAGCCGTCGCAGCCGCGAGATCCGCAGCGGCGGCTCCCGCCCCGACAGCGCGCGGACCAGCCGCTCGACCACGCGGTTCGTGCGCAACCCGTACTCCAGCCGGTTGTGGCTGCGCCGCAGGCGCTGCTGGTACGACGCACCACGGAACTCGTCGATGCCGACGACCTGGAGTGTCTCGAGGAACTCGCGCGTCGCCTGGCGCCGCAGCTCGGGCTCGAGGTTGCCGAAGCCGTAGTCGGGCTTGACGTGCTTGAGGTGGAAGTAGAGCAAGCCCATGTACGACTTCAGCGGCACCTTGCCGGTGAACGCGAGGTACTCGAAGCGCCGCGTCTGCCGGAAGTGGATGTCCGGCCTGACCGGGAAGTACATGATGTCCCCGGTCCCGACCAGCGGCTGGTTGCCATAGACGGCGAGCGAGTGACCGCGCCCGCGCACCAGGTTCACGCCCGAGAAGGTATACAGGCGACATATTCCGCTCGCCTGCTCGGCGCGGATCCGCGCGACGCCACGTGCCAGCGGCCCGGGGATCGCGAGGTGGTCGTCGTCGAGCTTCACCGCCGTGGCGTAGCGCGCATGCGACAGCGCCCAGTTGTAGTAGTTCGCGAGCGAGTGCACCGACTCGGTCGGCGTCCGGTCGTGGGCCGCGCCGTAGGGCGGGTGCACCTTGGGCCGGTAGTGCAGGGGCCGCACGCGCCCGGGGTGGCGCGCGGCGAGTTCCCGCAGGATGTCCTCGGTGGCGTCGCTGCAGTCGTTGTAGCAGGCGACGATCTCGTCGTAGAACGGCAGGTGGCTCTCGATCGCGAGCCGCAGGAAATCCGCGCCGTTGCGGATCCGCATGATCGCGCTGATGCCGGCGCGCCGCGGCGCGGCGAGCATCGCCGGTTCGAAACGGTACGCTGACCGTTCGTCCATGGTGGTTCCCCGTGGGACGGTGATCTCCCTGATCCCGCCTCTTCTGTCCCTAACGTACCGTTGGGTGTGGCCTGCACGCAAGCCGCCCGGCAGCACCACGAACTGCCTGTGCATCCTTACAGGCGCAGGCTGCCGGGGAGGTCGGCGCGCGGCTGCCTACGCGCCGGGATCCGGCGTGGCCGGCGACCCCGCCGGCGCCACCAGCACCTTGTCGATCCGCAGCCCGTCCATGTCGACCACCTCGATGCGCAGGTCCCGCCAGGACAGCACGTCGCCGGCCTTCGGGATGCGCCCGAGCCGCGCCAGCACGAAGCCGGCGGCGGTGTGGTACTCACCGCCGCGCGAGGTCATGTCGCGCCGGCCGAGCCGCTGCTGCAGGTCCTCGATCGAGAGGTGACCGTCGACCAGCCAGCTACCGTCCTCGCGGCGCAAGGCCTCGGCGCGCTCGCGCGTGCCGAGGTCCGGCAGCTCGCCGGCGATCGCCCGCAGGATGTCGATCGGGGTGGCGACGCCCTCGATGCCGCCGTACTCGTCGGTGATCACCGCGAGGTGCGAGCTCGACTTCTGGAACTGGTCGAGCAGCTGCAGCGCCGAGATGCCGACCGGCACGTGCAGCGGTGGCTCGATGTCGCGTTCCGGCTCGAGCCGCCCGCGGCGCAGCGCCTCGCTGAGGTTCGCGAGGGTGATCATGCCGAGCAGTTCCTGCAGCGAGCCGTGCGCCACGAGGAAGCGCGCATGGCCGCTCTGCTTGGCCTGCTGCCAGAGCGCATCGAGCGGCTCGTCGAGGTCGAGCCACAGCACGTCCTGGCGAGGCACCATGATCGACTCGACCTTGCGGTCGGCGAGCGCCAGAACGCCCTCGATCAGCCGCCGCTCCGAGGCGAGGAACACGCCGGTCTGTGTGCCCTCGGCGACCATGGCCCGCACCTCGTCCTCGGTCACCGAGGCCTGGGGCGCCGAGGACACCGGCAGCACCTTCAGCACGCCGTCGACCACGGCGCGCAGCAACCACACGAGCGGCGCCATCGCGCGCGCGAACACCTTCATGATCGGCGCGACGGAGATCGCGAGCCCCTCGGCGTGCGTCAGCGCGATCCGCTTCGGCACGAGCTCGCCGAACACCAGCGACACCATGCCGACCAGCAGCACCACCACCGCGAAGCCGATTTCCTCGGCATACTCGGCCGGTATGCCGCGCGCCGCGAGGTCGGCGCCGAGGTGCTCGGCGAAGGTCGCGCCGCTGTAGACGCCGGTGAGGATGCCGATCAGCGTGATCCCGACCTGCACCGCCGAGAGGAACGAGGTGGAGTCCTCCAGCAGCTCGAGCGCGATCCGCGCCCCCCGGCTGCCGCGCTCGGCCGCGGCCTGCAGCCGCGCGCGCTTGGCCGACACCAGCGCCATCTCCGCCAGTGCGAAGAAGCCGTTCAGCAGGACCAGCAGCAGGATCAGGAGGACTTCGGCGGCGATCACGCGGGCGATGCGGTTCGCGCGGCGGAGCCGCGCGCCAGCAGGAACAGGCCGAACAGCATGATGCAGGCGTTGACGCCACCGATCAGGAAGAACGGCGAGCCCTTGCCGACGACGTCGTAGAGCCAGCTGCCGACCGAGGTGGTGAACAGGATGCCGAGCGAGGCGCAGATGCCGGCGAGGCCGAACACGGCGCCGCGTGCATCCTGCGGGGCCTCCTGTCCGAGCACCGTCTGGCTGGCGATGATGGCGCAGATCTGGCCGAAGCCGAGCAGGATCGCCACCGGCACGATCAGCGGCGCGGTCGGGTCGCCGACGAAGCCGCCGGCGATGTAGCCCGCGCCCGCGATCGCCATCGCCACCACCCCCGCGGTGATGCGGTTGATGCGGTCGAGCAGCAGCCCGAACACCAGCGCGAACACCAGGCCGGCCGCATTGGCGATCACATAGGGCTTGGTGGCCATCGCGATCGCCTCGGCCGGGTCGAGGCCCTTGGCGATGCCGGCCTGCTGCAGGCGCGCCGAGAAGAAGGTGCCGATCACGATGCGGTCGGCGAACGAGACGAACTGCAGCAGGTAGGCGAACCAGATCTTCGGGTTGGCGCGCGCGGCGGCGATGCCGGTGCGCAGCAGCGCCCCCAGCGGCACGCGCTCGCCGATGCGGCTCGGTGTGCCGCGCTTGAGGCCGAGCCAGCAGACGATGGCCGTCAGCAGGCAGATGGCCGAAGCGATCGTCAGCGTGACGCGCCCCGCCTCGACCGCCGTCATGCCGCCGGCCGCGAGGCGCTGCGGCAGGCGACCGAGCACCAGCACCGCCAGCGTCGCCCCGAGGCCCTGGCAGAAGCCCGTGAGGCCGACCAGCAGCCCCCGGGACTCCTCCCTCGGGGTGTCCGCGAGCACGGTGGCGAGCATGCAGCCCACCGCCGAGACGCCGACGGAGAAGAACAGTGCGCAGGCGACCAGCTGCGGGAAGGTACGCGCCAGGGGGTAGAGGAAGAAGCCGGCGGCGAGCCAGAGGAAGCCCAGCGCATAGATCGGCCGCCGGCCGACCTTGTCCGCCAGCGCGCCGATCGGCGCCACCAGCAGCAACGACACGACCTCGTTGCTGAAGCCGAGGATGCCGAGCGCGCGACCCTGCTGGCCGTCGGGAATCTGCAGGTTGGCGTTCAGGAGGTAGGGCTGGATGAAGCTGACGAAGGCCAGCATGCCGATGGTGACGAATGCGGCGAACACATAGGTCGTGGCATTCATCGCCGTGTAGCCGGGCGCGAGGCGCACCGGTCCGAAGCGGCGGTCGACGATGGCGGTCACGAGAGCCTCCTGCCCGCATGGGGCGGCCCCCATGCTAAGCAGCCAGCCGCAGCGACGGGAGCCGCCACCGCTCCTCGTCTGGCCTGCGGGCGGACCCTGGGGGAGGGCCTCGGGCGGATACGGCGCGGCGGCGCCCTGCAGGGCAGCGGCCGGACGCGTACCCTTGCGCTGCCGGCCGAGCGAGGCTGCGCCCGAGGAAAGAACATGAAGCCACTGTCGATCGGAGCCGTCGGTGTCTCGACCGTCGTCGAGTCGCTGCGCGTACCGATGTCCTTCGCCGAGTTCCTGCCCGAGGCCGCGGCGGCCCGCGAGGTGCTCGAGGCGGCGCGCCCCTGGCTCGAGCCGAGGTTCGCTGAGCTCGGCGCCGACCCCCGCGCAGGGGTCGGTTTCCTCGACTTCCACACCTACGTGGTGCGCACGCCGCGCCACGTGATCCTGGTCGACACCTGCATAGGCGACGACAAGGATCGCGGCGGGCACAGGTTCTTCCACCGGCTGAAGACCCCGTGGCTCGCGAACCTGCGCGCCGCGGGGCTCGCGCCCGAGCAGGTCGACTACGTGATGTGCACCCACATGCACGCCGACCACGTCGGCTGGAACACGCGCCTCGTGGACGGCCGCTGGGTGCCGACCTTCCCCAACGCGAAGTACGTGTTCGCACGCACCGAGTTCGAGCACCGCCGCCGCAGCTTCGAGGCCGCGCAGGGCGCAGGCTACGGCGCCTACGCCGACAGCATCCTGCCGGTGGTCGAGACCGGGCAGGCCGTGATCGTCGACGACGGCCACGAGGTCGATGGGCACCTGCGGCTGGAGCCCGCGCCCGGGCACACGCCCGGCAACGTCGTGATCCAGCTCGCCTCGCGCGGCGCGCGCGGCGTCTTCTGCGGCGACGTGCTGCACCACCCGATCCAGGTCGCCCACCCTGAGTGGTCGGCGGCGTTCTGCGAGGACCGCGTGCAGTCGGCCGCGACCCGGCGGCGGTTCGTCGCGGCGCACGCCGACACCGGCACGATCGTGATGCCGGCGCACTTCCCTGCGCCGACCGCCGGGCGCATCCGCTCGCACGGCGGGCGCTGGCGCTACGACTTCCTCGACTGAATGCCCACCGCCTACGACGACGTCGGCGAGTGCGTCGAGGCGACGCTGCGCCGCGTCGGCCGCCGCGTCGTGCTCGCCGTGCCGATCGGCATCGGCAAGCCCGTGCCGGTCGTCGACGAGTTCTGGCGCCGCGCGTTGCGCGACCCCGGGCTCGACCTGACGATCGTCACGGCGCTGACGCTGCGCCGCCCCGCGGCGCGCAGCGAGCTCGAGCGGCGCTACGCCGGGCCGCTGCTGGAGCGCGTGTTCGGTGACTACCGCGAGCCCGAGTACGCGGCCGCCATGCGCGCCGGCGCAGTACCACCCAACGTGCGCGTGATCGAGTTCTACCTCGAGCCGGGCGCGGCGCTCGACGTCGAGCACTCGCAGCAGCACTACCTGAGCGCCAACTACACCCAGGTCGCGCGCGACCTCGCCGCGCGCGGCGTCAACGTCGTCGCGCAACTGGTGGCGCGCCGCACCGTCGGCGGCGAGACGCGCTACTCGCTCGGCGCGAACCCGGACGTCACCCTCGACCTGCTGCCGCGACTCGCGGCCGCGCGGCGCGCCGGGCGGGAGATCGTGGTGATGGCCTCGGTCCATGGCGAGCTGCCCTACATGTACGGCTCCGCCGAGCTGCCCGCCGACGCCTTCGACGCGGTGCTCGACGACCCGCGCGACGACGGCGTGCTGTTCGGCCCGCCGAACGCGCCGCTGTCCCGGGGTGACCACTCGATCGCGCTGCACGTCAGCGCCCTGGTCCGCGACGGCGGCACGCTGCAGATCGGCATCGGCGAGCTCGGCGACGCGCTCTGCTATGCGCTGCTGCTGCGCCACCAGCAGAACGGTGCCTGGGCGCAGGCGCTGCGCGACGTCGGCACGGAGCGCAACGTGCCGGGCCTGGTCGATGCCGAGGGCGGACGCGAGGCCTTCCACGAGGGCCTGTTCGCCTCGACCGAGATGTTCGTCGACCAGATGCTCGAGCTGCATCGCGCCGGCATCCTCCGCCGCCGGGTCTACGACTCGCTGCCGCTGTCGCGGCTGATCGCGAGCGGCCAGGCCGCCGAGCGCTTCGACGCCCGCATCCTCGGCGACCTGCCGCACGTCGGCGTCGGGCCGCGGCTCGACGCGGCACAGTTCGTGCACCTGCGGCACTTCGGCGTGTTCCGCCAGGACTGCGAGTGGCGGGACGGGCGCATCCGCTCGCCCGAGGGCGAGTGGATCGAGGCCGACCTGGCCGACCCGCGCGCGGTGGCGGCGCTGGCCGCGAGCTGCCTCGGGCGCGAACTGCGCAACGGCCACGTGCTGCACGCCGGTTTCTTCCTCGGCCCGCGCGGCTTCTACGCCGCGCTGCGCGGGATGCCCGAGCGCGAGCTGCGGCAGTTCGACATGCGCGGCATCTCCCGGATCAACCAGCTCCACGGTGCCGACGCGGAGCTGCGCGTGCTGCAGCGCCGCGACGCACGCTTCGTCAACACGACGATGATGTCGACGCTGCTCGGCGCCGCGATCTCCGACACGCTCGAGGACGGCCGGGTCGTCAGCGGGGTCGGGGGTCAGCACGACTTCGTCGCGATGGCCCACGCGCTGCCGGGCGCACGTTCCATCCTATGCCTGCGCGCGACGCGCACCAAGGGCGGGCAGACGCGCTCCAACCTCGTCTGGAGCTACGGCAACACCACGATCCCGCGCCACCTGCGCGACATCGTCGTCACCGAGTACGGCATCGCCGACCTGCGCGGCCGCACCGACGCCGAGTGCGTCGCCGCGCTGCTGAACGTCGCCGACTCGCGCTTCCAGCCCGAGCTGCTCGCTGCCGCCAAGGCCGCGCGCAAGCTGCCACGCGATCACCGGGTTCCCGAGGCGTTCCGCCAGAATTTCCCCGCACGGCTCGACCGTGCGCTCGCCTCGCACCGGCGCGCCGGACTCTTCACCGAGCTCCCCTTCGGCACCGACCTCACCGCCGAGGAGGTCGCGCTCGGCCGCGCGCTGCGCCACCTGCGCGAGGCGACCGCCACCCCGTGGGGCCGGATCCGCACGGTCGCGGCCGCGAGCCTCGAGCGCGGGCGCGGGCGCGCGGACGACCTCGCAGCCTTGCGGCGCATGGCGCTCGATCGTCCGGCGAACGCGCGCGAGCGCCTGCTCGCGCGCCTCGTCGCCTGGGCGCTGCATCGTACGCAGCCGGCGGCCGACGGCAGCGGTGCGCCTGCGCACTGAGCGCGGCCGCACCCCGCGCCGGCGTGCGCCTATGGTGCGCACCCGGCGCTCTGCGATAATGGCGCCTCGGCAAGGAGGCTGGCATGACGATCGTTCTGCTCATCGCGGGCCTCGCGCTGCTCGTCGCCGGCGGCGAGCTGCTGGTACGGGGCGCGTCGAAGCTCGCGCTCGCGCTGGGCATCTCGCCGCTGGTCGTCGGCCTGACCGTGGTCGCCTTCGGGACGAGTTCCCCCGAGCTCGCGGTGTCGGTGCAGGCCGTCGCCTCCGGCAACGTCGACATCGCGCTCGGCAACGTCGTCGGCAGCAACCTCTTCAACGTGCTGTTCATCCTCGGCCTCTCTGCGCTGGTCGTGCCGCTGGTCGTCGACGCACAGATGATCCGCCAGGAGGTGCCGGTGATGATCGGCGTCTCGCTGCTGCTGTATGCGATGGCCTGGGACCGCGGCGTGACGCGCGCCGAGGGCCTGCTGCTGGTGGCGCTGCTCGCGGCCTACACGGTGTTGCTGATCTGGCAGAGCCGGCGCGAGACGCAGGCGACGCGCGACGAGTACGCGGCCGAGGGCCACGTCGCCGCCGCGGCCGGCTCGCGCGGCGGCATCGCGCTGCAGGTGGTGCTGATCGTCTCCGGCCTGGTGCTGCTGGTGTTCGGCTCGCGCTTCCTGGTGCAGGCCGCGACCACGATCGCGCGCTCGGTCGGCATCTCGGAGCTGGTGATCGGCCTGACCATCGTAGCGGCCGGCACCTCCCTGCCGGAGGTCGCCGCCTCGGTCACGGCCGCGATCCGCGGCCAGCGCGACATCGCGGTCGGCAACGTCGTCGGCAGCAACACCTTCAACATCCTCGGCGTGCTCGGCCTGTCGGCCTCGATCTCGGACGTGCCGCTCGGCGTGGCGCCGTCGATGCTCGCGTTCGACATCCCGGCGATGCTCGCGGTGGCGGTTGCCTGCCTGCCGGTGTTCTTCACCGGCCGCTCGATCGCCCGCTGGGAAGGCGCCGTGTTCCTCGGCTACTACGCCGCCTACACCGCCTGGCTGCTGCTCGCCTCCCAGGAGCACGACGCGCTCGTCACCTACTCGCTCGTGATGCGAACGGTGGTGCTGCCGCTGACCGCGCTCACCCTGCTGGTCACGTTCACCCGCGCGTGGCGGGCCGGCCGGGACGCGGCCGCATGAACCTGCTGCTCGCGGTCGCGCTGCCATTCCTCGGCAGCCTGGCGCTGTTCGCGTTGCCGAACCACGCGCGCGACGCCGTCGCGGGCATCGCCGGCGCGCTCGCGCTCGCGGTGCTGTCGCTGCTCGGACTCTCGGTCCCGGCGGTGTTCGGCGGCGAGGTGGTGGCGATCGGCTGGCCCTGGCTGCCGTTCGAGGGCGCGGACTTCGGCTTTCGCGCAGACGGACTCGCGCTGGTGTTCGCGCTGCTGGTGGCGGCGATCGGCGTCCTGGTGATCCTCTACGCGCGCTACTACCTGTCGGACGACGAGCCGAGTGCACGCTTCCACGCATTCTTCATGCTGTTCATGGGCGCGATGCTCGGCGTCGTGCTCGCCGGCAACCTGCTGCTGCTGGTGGTGTTCTGGGAGCTCACTAGCCTCGCCTCGTTCCTGCTGATCGGCTACTGGCAGCATCGCGACGATGCGCGCCAGGGCGCGCGGATGGCGCTGACGGTCACCGGCGCCGGCGGGCTCTGCCTGCTCGGCGGCGCGCTGCTGCTCGGTCGCATGGCCGGCAGCTTCGACCTCGACGTCGTGCTGGCCTCGGGCGAGGCGATCCGCGCGCACCCGGGCTACCTGCCGATGCTGGCGCTGGTGCTGCTCGGGGCGTTCGCCAAGTCCGCCCAGTTCCCGCTGCATTTCTGGCTGCCGCAGGCGATGGCCGCGCCGACGCCGGTGTCGGCCTACCTGCACTCGGCGACCATGGTGAAGGCCGGCGTGTTCCTGCTCGCGCGCCTGCACCCGGCGATCGCCGGCACCGAGGCCTGGTTCCTGGTGGTGACCCTGGTCGGCCTCGCGACACTGGTGGTCGGGGCCTGGACGGCGGTCTACCAGCACGACCTCAAGGGGCTGCTGGCCTACTCGACGATCTCGCACCTCGGGCTGATCACGATGCTGCTCGGGCTCGACACGCGGCTCGCCTCGGTCGCGGCCGTGTTCCACATCCTCAACCACGCGACGTTCAAGGCGTCGCTGTTCATGGCGGCGGGCATCATCGACCACGAGTGCGGCACGCGCGACATGCGGCGCATCAACGGGCTCTGGAAGTACATGCCGGTGACCGCGGTGCTCGCGATCGTCGCCTCCGCCGCGATGGCGGGCGTGCCGCTGCTGAACGGCTTCCTGTCGAAGGAGATGTTCTTCGCCGAGACGCTGCAGATCGAGTCGCATGCGGTGCTGCGGGTCGTCGTGCCGGCGCTGGCGACGCTGGCGGCCGCGCTGTCGGTCGCCTACTCGACCCGCTTCATCCACGACGTGTTCTGGAACGGCGAGCCACGCGGCCTGCCGAAGTCGCCACACGAGCCGCCGTTCTGGATGATGGTGCCCGCAGCCGTGCTCGCGCTGCTGTGCCTGCTGGTCGGCGTCCTGCCGGCTGCCACGATCGGCGGCGTGCTCGAGGTCGCGGCGGCACCGGTCGTCGGTGGGGCGCTGCCGGAGTACTCGCTGGCGATCTGGCACGGCCTGAGCCTGCCGCTGGCGATGAGCGCGCTCGCGCTGGCCGCAGGCGCGGCGTTCTACTTCTCGCTGCAGCGGATCTACCGGCTGCACGACCACGTGCACCTGCCGCGCGGTGGCAAGGAGATGTTCGACGCGCTGCTCGGCGCGGCGCTCGCCGGCGCGCGCGCGCTCTCGCAGGCCGTCGCCCCGACCCGCCTGCAACGCCACCTCGGCCTCGCGGCCGCCGCGTTCGCCCTCGCGCTCGCCGCGCCGCTGCTGCTGCGCGGCCTGCCGCTCCCCTGGATCGGGGCGGTCGCGGACGCCGCCGGCACCGGCACCACGGGCTTCGTCCCGCCGCCACTCGCCGTGCTGGTGTGGCTGCTCGGCACGCTCGGTGCGCTCGGGACGGTGGCCTGGCACCGGCGCCGCTTCACGGCGATGGTGTTCGTCGGCCTGACCGGGCTCGTCGTGAGCCTGGTGTTCGCGCTGCTTTCGGCGCCGGACGTCGCGCTCACGCAGATCCTGGTGGAGGTCGCCTCCGTGGTGCTGGCGATGCTCGCATTGTTCTTCCTGCCGCGCGCGTCGCGCCCCGAGGCGGGGCGCCTGCGCGGCTGGCGCGATGCGCTCCTCGCCGGCACGATCGGGCTCGGCGTGGGCGCGCTGTCGCTGGCGGTGATGCTGCGCCGGCCCGGCGAGTCCATCGCGCCCTGGTTCCTCGCCAACGCGATCCCGGGCGCGGCCGGCGAGAACGCGGTCAACGTGATCATCGTCGACTTCCGCGGGCTCGACACCCTCGGCGAGATCGCCGTGCTCGGCGTCGCGGCCCTGGTGGTGTCGATGCTGCTGACGGGCCTGGGCCGCGTGCGCACCTCGCGTACGCCCGCAGCCGGCGTGCGCCCCGTGCTGCTGGAGACGGTCGGGCCGGTGCTGCTGCCGCTCGCCACCGTGGTCGCCGCCTGGTTCTTCGTGCGCGGCCACAACGAGCCGGGCGGCGGCTTCATCGGCGGCCTGACGCTCGCCCTCGGTCTGCTCGTGCCCTATCTCGGTCGCGGCCTCGACTGGGTCGAGACGCACGCCCGGATCGACGCCCTGCGCTGGACCGGCGGCGGGCTCGCGATCGCCACGCTCGCGGGGCTCGGCAGCTTCGTCGCCGGGCACCCCTTCCTGACCAGCCACTACTTCGTCGGCGAGCTGCCGCTGCTCGGCAAGGCCTCGCTCGCCTCGGCCGTGTTCTTCGACTTCGGCGTGTTCGCGGCCGTCGCCGGCGCGACGCTGCTCGCGCTCACGGCGCTCGGCCGGCTGGAGGCGCGCTGATGGAACTGCTGCTCGCCAGCGGCATCGGCCTGCTGGCCGCCGCCGGCACCTGGCTGGTGCTGCGCGCCCGCACCTTCGACGTCGTGCTCGGCATGACGCTGCTCTCCTACGCGGTCAACCTCTTCGTGTTCGCGATGGGTCGCCTGCGGGTCGACGCCGTGCCGCTGCTGCGCGACCCGGCCCTGACCCCGAGCCTCGCGAACCACGCCGACCCGGTGCCGCAGGCGCTGGTGCTGACCGCCATCGTCATCAGCTTCGGCATGACGGCGGTGCTGCTCGCGCTCGCGGTCCGCAGCCACCTCGAGCACGACGACGACCACGTCGACGGGTCGCCGCGATGAGCCCGTCCTCGCTCGCTGCGCAGTTGCCGATGCTGCCGGTCGTCGTGCCGCTGCTCGCCGGCGCGCTGCTGCTCGCGCTCGGCCGCCGCGGCGGGCCGCTCGCGGGCACGCTCTCGCTCACGGTGCTGCTCGCGGTGCTCGCCTGCGCCGTGGCGCTGGCGACGCGCACCGCCGACGGCACGGTGCTCGCCTACCTCGCCGGCAACTGGCCGGCGCCCTTCGGCATCGCGCTGGCCGTCGACCGCTTCTCGGCGACGATGCTCGTGGTCGCGGCACTGGTGGCAATCGCCTGCCAGCTCGCCGCGGTCGACGACCTCGCGGCGCGGCAGCCGGCCTTCCCCGCCTTGCTGCAGTTCCAGCTGGCCGGCCTCAACGGCGCTTTCCTGACGGCGGACCTCTTCAACCTATTCGTGTTCTTCGAGGTGCTGCTGGTCGCCTCGTACGCGCTGCTGGTGTCGACGGTCGGGCGCGACTCGGTGCGGGCGGGGGTCCACTACGTCGCGGTGAACCTGTTCGCCTCGGCGCTGTTCCTGATGGCCGCGGCGCTGCTGTACGGGGTGCTCGGCACGCTCAACATGGCCGACCTCGCGTCGCGGACCGCGGCGGTTCCCGGGGCCGACCGGCCACTGGTCGAGGCGGCGGGCCTGATGCTGCTGGTGGCGTTCGGCATCAAGGCGGCGGCCCTGCCGCTCGGCACCTGGCTGCCCTCGACCTATGCCGCCGCGCCGCCGCCGGTGGCGGCGCTGTTCGCGATCATGACCAAGGTCGGCCTGTACGCGATCGCGCGCGTCGGCACGCTGGTGTACGGCGACGGCAGCTACCAGCACGTGCTCGGGCCGCTGCTGGTGGCGATCGGCCTCGGCACGCTCGCGTTCGCCGCGCTCGCCGGGCTGGCGGCCCGCGACCTGCGCACCCTCGCAGCGTGGATGATCGCAGGCTCGGCCGGTACGGTGCTGCTGCTGGTGGGCGTCGGCACGCCGCGCAGCCTCGGCGCCGCGATGTTCTACCTGCCGCATGCCACCTTCGCCGCGGCCGCGCTGATGCTGGTCGCGGGGCTGCTGGCGACGGCGCGCGGGCCCGAGTTCGCCGACCGCTTCGAGGCCGGGCCGCGGCCGGCGGCCGCCGCGCTGCTCGGCACGCTGTTCGTGGTCTGCGCGCTCGCCTCGGCCGGGCTGCCGCCGTTCTCGGGATTCGTCGCCAAGGCGATCCTGCTCGACAGCGTCCGCGGCGAGGGCGTCACCGCGGCCGCCTGGCTGGTGGTGCTCGGCGCGAGCCTCGCCTGGGTGGTCGCGCTGTCGCGCGCCGGCAGTCGCCTGTTCTGGAAGTCGCAGGACGCCGGGCGCGCGGCCGTCGGGGGCGGCGTCGCATCCGCCGGTGCCGGCGCGCTTTCGGCGATCGCGCTGCTGGTCGCCGCCGGCGCCACGATCGTCGTGCTGGCAGGGCCGCTCGCGCGGCACTTCGCCGCGGCAGGCAGCCAGCTCGCGGCCTCCGGCGCCTACCGTGACGCCGTGCTCCGCCAGCAGCCCGTGCGCCGCCCCGCTGCGCCGGTGCCGGCCGGGTCGATGCCGGAGCGGTCCCGATGAAGCGACGCTGGTTCTCGCCGCTCGGGGGCCTGTTGGTCTTCGTCACCTGGCTGGTGCTGAACGGCTCCGCCAGTCGCGGGCACGTGGCTTTCGCGCTGCTGCTCGGGCTGGTCGTGCCCGCACTGCTCGGCGGCCTGTGGCCACCGGACCTGGTGGTGCGGCGCCCGCTGCTCGCGCTGCGCCTGCTGCTGACCCTGCTGGGCGACATCGTGGTCGCGAACCTGCAGGTCGCGGCGCGCATCCTGGGCCCCGAGTCGGCGCTGCGCCCGCGATTCATCTGGGTGCCGCTGACGGTGCGCAACCGCTATGCCGTCTCGACCTTCGCCTCGATGATCACCCTGACCCCGGGCACGCTGTCGGCCGACGTCACCGCGGACGGGCGCTGGCTGCTGGTGCACGCGCTCGACGTCGAGGACGAGGCCGCGACCGTCGCCGAGCTCAAGCGGCGCTACGAGCGTCCGCTCGCGGAGATCCTGCCGTGAGCCCCGTGGTCGCCACCGCTGCGGAGGTCGCGATCGCGCTGCTGGCCGCGGCGCTGCTGCTGTGCCTGTACCGGCTGCTGCGCGGACCCTCGCCCCAGGACCGGATCCTCGCGCTCGACACGCTGTACATCGACACGCTGGCGCTGCTGGTCGTGGCCGGCGTGCGCTTCGCCGAGCCGGCATTCTTCGACGCCGCGCTGGTGATCGCGCTGCTCGGCTTCCTCGGCACGGTCGCGCTCGCCAAGTTCAGGCTGCGGGGAGACATCCTTGACTGAACCGGCCGCCACCGCGCTCGACTGGGCGATCGCCGCGCTGCTGGTGACGGGCGCCGCATTCGCGCTGGTGGGCTCGCTCGGCCTCGCGAAGCTCGGCGACTTCTACCGCCGGCTCCACGGCCCGACCAAGGCCACGACGCTCGGTGTCGGCGCCATCCTGTGCGCCTCGAGCCTGTTCTTCTCGGCGCTGCAGCATGCGCCGAGCCTGCACGAACTGCTGGTCGCGCTGTTCCTGTTCGTCACGGCGCCCGTCAGCGCGCAGCTCCTGGTGAAGTCGTCGCTGGCCGACGATGCCGACGCGCCGCGACCGCCCGACACCCCGGACACCGCCGACGCTGCCGACGCTGCCGACGACGACCGCACCGGCGACGCCGGCACGGGACGGCCGGCGACGCGGAGGCCGCGGGACCGCGCGTAGGCATCGACCCGCTGCGCTCCCGCGCACGGGCCTGGCCCGGAGGCAGCGCGAGCCCGGCTACCGGCCCCGCGCGCCCCTCATCCGGCGCCGAGCAGCAGCACGGCGAACACCGTGCCGAGGATCGGCACGACCACGGTCAGGGCGCCGATCGCCGGATAGGCCGCGGCGAAGGACTCGCGGCAGATCGCCCGCACGGTCGTGACGACGTAGCCGTTGTGCGGCAGCGAGTCGAGCCCGCCGGAGGCGATCGACACGACCCGGTGCAGCGCTTCCGGATCGACGCCCTGGTCGAGGTAGTGTGGCGCGATCAGGGGCAGCGCAATGGTCTGGCCGCCCGAGGCCGAGCCGGTGAGCCCGGCGATCACGCTGACGGCGATCGCGGCGCCCACCAGCGGCTCGCCCGGCAGGTGCGTCATCGCGTCGACCGCAGCCTGGAAGCCGCTGGTGAGCTTGGCGACGCCGCCGAAGCCGACCACCGCCGCCGTGTTGGCGATCGCGATCAGCGCGCCGAGGGCGCCGCTGGTGAACGACGCGCCGAGGCGGCCCTCGAGGAAGCGCCAGTTCAGCAGGATCGCGGCGGCGACGCCCCCGCCGAGCGCGACGATCAGCGCCGACTCGGCCAACCGGTCGTGCAGCAGGAAGGACACCCCGAGCACCGCCAGCAGCGGCAGCAGTCCGCGCCACATCGCCGGCCGCTCGCGCTCCTCGATGCGCGGATCGTCGGGACGCGACTCGAAGCGCTCGCCGGCGGCGAGCGCGCGGCTCGCCATCCACTGCAGCCAGGCATAGCCGCAGGCCGCCATGGTCGCCGCCACCACCAGGCTCACTTCCCAGGCCGCATACGGCGTGGTGCCGAGGAAGCGCGTCGGGATCCAGTTCTGGATCTCGGGCGAGCCGGCCGAGGTCATCGTGAAGGTGACCGAGCCGAACGCGAGCGCCGCCGGGATGAAGCGGCGCGGCAGGCCCGCGACCCGGAACAGGCCGAGCGCCATGGGGTAGACCGAGAACGCCACCACGAACAGGCTGACGCCACCATAGGTGAGCACCGCGCAGGCGAGCACCACCGCCGCCATCGCATGGCGCGCACCGACCCGGGCGACGATCCACTCGGCGACGCTGTCGGCCGCGCCGCTCGCCTCCATCACCTTGCCGAACAGCGAGCCGAGCAGGAACATGAAGAACCACGCCTGCACGAAGCCGGTGAAGCCGCCCATGTAGGCCGTGGTGTAGCTCGGCGCGCCCTCGGCCGCGAGCTGCGGGAACGGCGCGAAGCCCGACGCGAGCGCCACCAGCAGCGCGCACAGCGGCGCGGCCACCAGCAGTTCCATGCCGCGCATGGTCAGCCAGACGAGCAGCGCGAGGCCCAGCAGCAGGCCGAGCAGGCTCAGCATCGAACCACCCCTTCCCCCTTCAGTCCGGGACCTGCAACACGCCGGCGCGCACCGCGATGCGGTCGCCCGCCGCGGGCCGCGGGGCGATCGCGCCGAGGTGGCGCGCGTCGAGCGGCCCGAGGCCACCGGCCGGCGCGGCGCGGCGCGGCCGCGAGCGTAGCACCTGGCTCGGTGGCAGCACGGCGCCGCGCGCGAGGTGCGCGTCCATCAGGTCGAGCGCCGCGAGCAGGTGAGGCTGCATCGGCACGAACGCGCCCGCGAAGCCGGGCAGCCCGAGCAGGGCGTCGAAGTGCTGGCCGTGGGCGACCTCGTAATAGCGCAGCGCGCCACGCGGCGCGCGGGCGCTCGCGGCCGCGTAGTAGGGCCGCGTGGAGTGGTTGACCGGGATCAGCCCATCGAGCCGCCCGTGCAGCAGCAGCACCGGGCGCGCCCCCGGGTCGGCACGCACCTGGGTCGCATCGAGGCCGGCGCGCAACCGCGCCGCGAGGTCGGCGGCGACCGGCGACGCGGTGGCGCCAGCGTCGCCGCGCAGCGCGGCTTGGACCAGGCCACGCAGGCAGCGCAGCGTCGCGGGCGTCGCCGCCGGCGCCCCGTCGACGCGAACGATGCCGATGCCTGCGGTCGGCGGGATGCCGACCGCGTCGGCGAACAGCCTCGCCCATTCGGCGTCGTCGAGCCGGCGCGGCCGGCCGGCCGCATCCTGGGCGGCGAAGGCCAGGCCACAGGGCCGCTCCTCGGGGCGCGCCCGGCCGTGGGCCTGCACGTAGGTCGCGGCGATCGACAGCCAGAGCTGCGACTGCACGTTCACGTGGCCGAGCGCGAGCGCACCCGGCTCGATGCCGGTGGCGAGCAGCCGCGCGCGGGCATCCGCCGCCTGCGCCGCCGCGCCGGCACCACCCACCTCGCCGTGCGCCGCGAGGTCGGCACACCAGGCCTCCCAGGTGGCGCGCCCGCCGGCCGTGACGGCGGCCAGCGGCGCCGCGGGATCGGGCTCCGCGAGCATCGCACAGGGTTGCAGCAGGCCGTGCAGGGTCGCGTAGTCGAGCAGGCCGCGCACGGCCAGCTCGCGCCGCGGCCCGCCAGCCGCCAGCAGGAGGCTCGGCAAGGCCGCGGCGACGGCCACGTTCGGCTCGGCGACCACGGCGCCGTCGAACCAGCGCGCGCGTGCCGGACCGCGGTCGAGCTCGAGCGCGCGCAGCACGGCCGCCCCGCCGTTCGAGATGCCCGCGGCGATCACGCGCGTGTTCGCCGGCGCGAGCGGCCGCGCCAGGCGGCCGCGATATTCCTCGTTGAGCCAGGCGAAGGCGAGGCGCGTCGCCTCGACCAGCCGCAGGCCCCACAGGGGCTCGGGGTCGGTACCGGAATGCGCATGCTTCGACAGCAGCCAGGGGGCTTCGTCGGCGGCGACATCCGGTAGCGGCACGGGCACGAAGCCGGCGAGCGCGTCGCCCGGATCGGTGGTCGCCGTGCCGTCGACCCGGATCCCTCGTCGGCCGGCCGGGTCGTAGAAGCCGCTGCCGGTGCCCTTGTCGGTGGTGACCACCGCGCATCCTCGGCGCAGGCCCCATTCGCCCGCCGTCGGCAAGGCGCCGTAGATGCCGCGCGAACCCGACGACGCGACGGCGACCAGGCAGGGATCGCGCGGATCGAAGGCCGCCGGGACCTGCAGCAGCACTGCATCCGCGCCGGCGGCGTCCGGCAGCCGCAGCGCGCCGAGCCGCTCGACGCCCGCGATGCGCTCCGCGCCGCGCGGCCCGAACAGTCGCCCGGCGCCGCCGTCGGGCGAGAGATCGACCAGCCCGCGCCAGTTGGACCAGATGGCCCGCCGCCGCAGCTCGACCGGCGTCGGCCGCGTTGCGTCGGCGAAGCCCGGTGGCGCAGGCGCGCGCAGTCCCTCGAGGCCGAGCCCCGCGGTCAGCAGGTCGTCGCTGCGACCGTCGAGTACGAGCCGCGAGACCGGGATGACGGTGACCGCCGCCGGCGTCCGCCCCGGCAGCGGTGCCGCGGCGATCGCGACGACACAGGCTGCCACGGCGCGCAGGCCTCGCGCCGTCGCGGCGCACCTCAAGCGATCGACTCCAGGAAGGCGCGGATCGCCGAGCGGCACACCGGCTCGTCGAGCGTCGGCGCATGACCGCGGCCCGGCACCACCAGCGTGCGCAGGTCGGGCTTGAGCTGCGCCATCCTCGCGAAGGTCGCCGCCGAGAGGATGTCGGAGGTGTCACCGCGGATCGCGAGCGCCGGCACCTTGGCGAGCAGTCCGAACAGCGGCCAGAGATCCGGCGCCGCACCCGCTGGCACCTCGCGCATCGCGTCACCGATCCGCGGGTCCATGTCGAGCACCGGCCGGCCGGCACCGTCGTCGCGATAGGCGGCCCGGGCGAAGCGCATCCAGTCGTCCTCGGTGAAGTCCGGCAGCGCGGCGCCGTTGACGAGCCGCGCCTGCGCGGCCGCCTCCTCCCAGCTGCGCACCGGCGGCAGCCTGCCGACGTAGCCGGCGATCCGCGCTATGCCGGCCGGGTCGATCTCGGGGCCGACGTCGTTCAACACCACGCCCGCGAGCGCGGCCGGGTTCAGCGCCGCCATCAGCATCGCGACCAGCCCGCCGAGCGAGGTGCCGATCACCACCACGCGCGACTCGCCGCGCTGCTGCAGCAGCTCGCCGACATCGGCGACGTAGGTCATCGGCTGGTACTGCTGCCAGTTCGGGTCATGGTCCGACCGGCCGCGGCCGCGCAGGTCCGGGGTCAGCACGCGCCAGCGGTCCGACAGGCCGCGCGCCAGTGACTCGAAGTCGCGCGAGTTGCGGGTGAGCCCCGGGAGGCACAGCACCGCGGGACCGGCGCGGTGGGCGGCGCCGTACTCGCGACAGTACATCTTGAGTCCGTCGCGCAGGGTGACGAAATGCTCGAGGTGCAGCGAGGTGTCGTTCATGGGGCGAATGCCTTCCGTAGCTCCCGCTTCAGGATCTTACCGTTCGGGTTGCGCGGCAGGGACTCGACCAGTCGCAGCGCGGCGATCCGCTGCTGGCGGCCGAGCCGCGCGTTGGCCCACTGGCGCAGCGCCTCGAGCTGCCCGGCCGCACCGGCCTGCAGCGGCGAGCCCGGCCGCGCCACGACCAGCGCGAGCGGCGTCTCGCCCCAGCGTTCGTCGGGGATGCCGATCACCGCGACCTCGGCGACCTCGGCATGCCCGGCGAGCACCGCCTCGAGGTCCGCCGGGTACACGTTCTGGCCGCCGGAGAGGATCATGTCCTTCTTGCGATCGACGAGATACAGGAAACCCTCGTCGTCGCAGCGCCCGATGTCGCCGGTGCGCAGCCAGCGCCGCCCCTGCGGATCCACCCAGGTCGCCTCGGCGGTCGCATCGGCACGGTTGTGGTAGCCGAGCATGGTCAGCCGCCCGAGCCCGACGATCTCCCCGGGCAGGCCGGGCTGCACCGGCCGGTCGTCCTCGCCGAGGATCTCGAGCCGCTGGCCCGGGATCGGCCGGCCGACCGAGTCGGGCTTGCGATCGAGGTCCTCCGGGTCGAGCGTGGTGATCAACCCCTCGGTGAGGCCGTAGAGCTCGATCAGCGCGCAGCCGAGCGCACGCGGGATCGCGCGCTTGACCGCCGGCGGCAGCGGCGAACCGCAGCACATCAGGGTCTGGAGCGAACCGAGGTCGCGCCCCGAGCGGTCCGCGTCCAGCAGTCGCTGCAGCTGCACGGGCACGAACGCGCCATGGGTGACGCGGTGGCGCTCGATCGCGTCGAGCAGCGCGGCGGGCGAGAACGACGGCAGCACCACCAGCGTCCCGCCCAGCAGCAGCGTCGCCAGCATCGAGGCCCACATGATGTTCGAGTAGAGCCCCACCGAGCAGACCGTCACGGCGCCGGAGTGGTAGCGCAGTGCGAGGCCGAGGTCGGTCGCCCAGTTCAGGCGACAGCCGTGGGTGTGGACGATGCCCTTGGGCAGCCCGGTGGTGCCCGAGCTGTAGATGATGTTGCACTCGTCCCCGGCGCCGATCCGCACCTCGGGCGCGTTCGCGGGGTGCGCGTCGCGCCACGAGGCGAAGTCCAGCCAGCCGCCGCCGGACGGGACGTCCAGCCCGATGCGCCGCGCCGCACGGGTGCCGCCGAGGGCGTCGATGCGCGCGCAGTGCTCGCCGGAGGCCGCGACCGCCGATGGACCGCTGTCGGCGAGCATCGCGGCCACCGCCGCGTCGCTGACCGAGACGTTCAGCGGCACGACCGACACCCCGGCCTTGCCGGCGCCGAACATCAGCTCGACCATCTCGATCGAGTTCGA